>NZ_JBIAXU010000021.1:0-74462 GCF_042896985.1 Streptomyces sp. NPDC001194
ATGAAGAACTGGAAGATCCTCCGCGACTGCCGCCAGAGGGGCGACGGCCTCCACCACGCCGTCCAGGCCGTCGCCACCATGCACAACCTCACCCTGACACGGTGAACCAGCAGGTCAAACACCACTCCGACCTGCCCGAGACGGACCTTCTGCAACAGCCTTTAGGGGGCAGCGCGAATCCGCTGGCCCGGCGCGGACCCGCGGTGCGAGACTCATGGCGTGGAAACGATCATCCAAGACATGGCGGAGCGCCTGGCCCGGGTGCCCGGTGTGGTGGGCGTGATGCTCGGCGGCAGCCGGGCGCGCGGGGAACACCGGCCCGGATCGGACTGGGACCTCGGCGTCTACTACCGCGGCGCCCTCGACCTCGACGCACTGCGCGCACTCGCCGGGCCCGGAGTGGACGTGGCCGCGCCCGGCGGCTGGGGCCCCTGGGTCAACGGCGGCGCGTGGCTGCGGGTCGAGGGCGCCGCAGTGGACTGGATCCTGCGGGATCTCGACCGGGTCGGGCAGGTGTGGGAGCAGTGCCGCGAGGGCCGGTACGAGACGGGCGTGCAGGCCGGGCATCCGCTCGGGTTCTGGTCTCCGTGCTACGCGGGCGAGGTGGCGCTCGGGCAGGTGCTCGCCGACCCGACGGGCGAGCTGGCGGAGCTTCGGCGGCGGACCGCCGACTACCCCGAACCGCTGCGGGAGGCGCTGACGGCGGCGGCCTGGGAGGCCGAGTTCCTGGCCGAGGGCGCGGCGAAGGGCGCGGCCCGGGGGGACGCCCTGTACGTGGCGCTGTGCCTGTCCCGCGCCGTGGGCGTGCTGGTGCAGGCGCTGTTCGCCGCGGACCGCCGCTGGTGCCTCAACGAGAAGGGCGCGCTGGCCGTCGCCGAGACGCTGCCCGGCGCACCCGCCGACTTCGGGCGCCGCGTCCGCGGCCTGCTGGGCGCGCCCGGCACCACCGCCGAGGAGCTGACGGCCACCGTCGCGCAGGCGCGCACCCTGATCGCGCTAACCCGCGAAGGCCTCTGACCGCCTCTCGGCAGGCGGGCCGAGGCGGACCGAGGCGGGGGCCGAGGCGGGGGCCGAGGCGGCACGGGGCGGCTCGCGGCCCGCTCCTCGTGTTGTGCCGCGCGCGCGGCGCGGCCGCCGCCCCCGGCGCGGCACGACCCCACCGGGAAACCCGTTTGCCCGGGGCCGGAGCGGCTGACAGGGTCTGCGGCATGCCTACCTTCGCCGCTCCCGACGGGACCACGCTCGCCTATCGCGTCTCCGGCGCGGACGGGCCGCCGCTCGTCTGCCTGCCCGGCGGACCGATGCGGGACTCCGCCTACCTCGGCGAGCTCGGCGGGCTCTCCGCGCACCGACAGCTGGTCATGCTCGACCTGCGGGGCACGGGCCGCTCACAGCTGCCCGCCGACACCGGCTCCTACCGCTGCGACCGGCAGGTCGAGGACGTCGAGGCACTGCGCGCGCACCTCGGCCTCGACCGGATCGACCTGCTCGGGCACTCGGCCGGCGCCAACCTGGCCGTCCTGTACGCCGCCCGCCACCCGGAGCGCGTCGGCAAGCTCGTCCTGCTCACCCCGAGCGTCATGGCCGTCGGCATCACGATCACCGGCGAGGCCCGGCTCGAGACGGCCCGCCTGCGCCGGGGCGAGCCCTGGTACCCGGAGGCGTACGCCGCCCTGGAGGCCCTCACCGCCGGCCGGGGCACCGCCGACAGCCGGCAGGCGATCGCCCCGTTCCTCCACGGCCGCTGGGACGACGCGGCCCGCGCCCACGACGCCGCCGACGAGGCACAGAAGAACGCCGAGGCCACGGCCGCCTACGCCGGCGAAGGGGCCTTCGACCCCGGAACCACCCGCGAGGCACTCGCGGGGCTCGGCGCCCCCGTGCTCCTCCTCACGGGCGGGCTCGACGTGTCACTGCCCCAGTGCGCCGCAGCCGAGTACGCCGCCCTGTTCCCGCACGCCCGGCTGCTCGCCCAGCCCGGAGCCGGCCACGCCCCGTGGCTCGACGACCCCGGGCGGTTCATCGCGGCGACCACGCAATTCCTCACCGCCGCGCAGGCCGGGAACCCGGCGTAGCCTGGTCTGACCGTCGTGTCCGCCCGTGACCAGGGAGGCGGCGTATGACCGACCCGTACGGGTTCCTCCGGACCCCCCGGAACCCCGTGCCGTCGCGCCCCGCGGACCAGCGGCTCGGCGACTGGCGCGAGGTGCACGCCGGGCAGACGCTGCTGCCCCTGGTGTCCGAGCAGGCGAACCGCTGCATGGACTGCGGAGTCCCCTTCTGCCACGGCGGCTGTCCGCTCGGAAACCTCATCCCCGAGTGGAACGCCTACGCCGCGCACGGCGACTGGCGGGCCGCGTCCGAGCGGCTGCACGCCACCAACAACTTCCCCGAGTTCACCGGCCGGCTCTGCCCGGCCCCCTGCGAGGACTCCTGCGTACTGGCGATCAACGCCGATCCGGTGACCATCAAGAACGTCGAGCAGACCATCGCCGACCAGGCCTGGGCGCTCGGGTACGCCCCGCCGGCGCCGCCCGGCCGGCTCAGCGGCCAGACCGTCGCCGTCATCGGCTCCGGACCGGCCGGCCTCGCCACGGCCCAGCAGCTGACCCGGGCCGGGCACACCGTCGTCGTCTACGAGCGGGCCGACCGCATCGGCGGCCTGCTGCGCTACGGCATCCCCGCCTTCAAGATGGAGAAGACCCACCTGGAGCGGCGGATCGCCCAGATGCGGGCCGAAGGCACGGTCTTCCGCACGGACGCCGACATCGGCGGCCGCGTGGACGCGGCCGAACTGCGCCGCCGCCACGACGCGGTCGTCGTCGCGGTCGGGGCCGAGGAGCGCCGGGAACTGGCCGCGCCGGGCCGTGAACTGCACGGCATCCACCAGGCCATGGAGTACCTGACCTGCGCCAACCGGGTCGGCGAAGGCGACTGCGCGGAGCCCGCGCTCACCGCCGAGGGCCGGCACGTGGTGATCGTCGGCGGTGGGGACACGGGCTCGGACTGCCTGGGCACCGCCCTGCGGCAGGGCGCGCTCTCCGTGGTCCAGCTCGACATCCGGCCGGAGCCCGGCCCCGACCGGCCCGAGGGAGAGCCGTGGCCGCTGGTGCACCCGCAGGTGTACCGGATCTCGCACGCCCACGAGGAGGCACGCGGGCGGCAGGGCAGCGATCCGCGCCTGTTCTCCAGCGCGACCGTGCACTTCGAGGGCGATGCGGACGGCCGGGTGCGGGCCCTGCACCTGACGGCGGTGGAGGCCGTGGGGCGCAGGCCCATGCCGGGCACCGAGCGCGTCATCGAGGCCGGGCTGGTCCTGCTGGCGCTCGGCTTCTCCGGCCCCGAGCGGGCCTGCCGGCTCGGCGAACAGCTCGGGCTCACCCGGGACGACCGGGGCAACTTCGCCCGGGACGCGGACTACGCGGCCCTCGGCGCGTCCGGCCCGCCCGCCGCGTCCGCGCCCCCCGCGGGCCGTCCCGCGAGGGCCGAGGCGCCGCCCTGGGCCCAGGCCCCGACGCCGGGTGCGCCTCCGGCCTGGGGCCGGCCCAGGGAGCAGCGGCCCGCCCGCCGCCGCCCCGACGGGGTCTTCGTCGCGGGCGACGCCGGGCGCGGCCAGTCCCTGGTGGTGTGGGCCATCGCGGAGGGCCGGGCGACGGCCGCCGCGGTCGACCGCTACCTCACCGGTTCCACGGCCCTGCCCGCCCCCGTCGGCGCCCACGACCGGCCGCTGTCGGCCTGACCGGCCCCCGCCGGAACCCGGACGACCCGGAGCCCCCGCTCCGGGCGATGCGGCTCCGGGCCGCCCGGCGGGGCTGCACAATCGGGGGGTGACTGCTGAAGATCCTTTCCTGTGGCTGGAAGACGTCGAGGGCGAGCGCGCCCTGGCCTGGGTGGCGGAGCGGAACGCGGAGACCGCCGCCGCGCTCACCGCCGACCCGCGGTTCGAGGCGTTGCGCGACGAACTGCGCGAGGTCCTCGACGACGCCGACCGCATCCCGTACACCGCCCGCCGCGGTGCGCACCTCTACAACTTCTGGCGGGACGCGGACCGCCCGAAGGGCGTGTGGCGGCGTACGACGCTGGAGCAGTACCGCAAGGACGACCCCGACTGGGAGGTGCTCCTCGACGTCGACGCCCTCGCCGCGCGGGAGGGCGAGGAGTGGGTGTGGGCCGGCGCCCGCGTGCGGTACCCGGATCACCGCCGCGCCTTGGTCCAGCTCTCCCGGGACGGCTCCGACGCCGTCGTGGTCCGCGAGTTCGACCTCGGCGAGCGCGCCTTCGTCCGGGACGAGGAGGGCGGCTTCCGGGTCGACGAGGCGAAGACCCGGATCGGCTGGATCGACGAGGACACCGTCTTCCTCGGCACCGACCTCGGACCGGGCTCGCTGACCGCCTCCGGCTACCCCCGTACGGTGCGGCGCTGGCGCCGGGGCACCCCCGTGACGGACGCCGCGGTCGTCTTCGAGGCCGAGCCCGGGGACGTGTCCGCCGCCGGCTGGCACGACCCGACCCCCGGCCACGAGCGCGACTTCGTCTCGCGCCACACCGACTTCTTCCACGACGAGCTGTACCTGCTCGCCGACGGCGACCGGCTCGTGAAGATCGAGGTCCCGGACGACGCCGGGAAGTACGCGCACCGGCAGTGGCTGATCGTCACCCCGAAGACCTCCTGGCTCGGCCACCCGGCCGGCTCGCTCCTCGCCTTCGACTTCGACGCCTTCCTCGCCGGTGACCGCACGGCGCACGTGCTGTTCGCGCCCGACGAGCGCACCGCGCTGGCCGGGCACAGCTGGACCCGCCACCACCTGATCCTGGAGACCCTCGCCGACGTCGCCACCCGCATCGAGGTCCTCACCCCGGGCCCGGACGGCTGGAGCCGCCGGCCGCTCGCGCAGGTGCCGGCGCTGTCGTCGGCGACCGTCACCGACACCGACGCGGACGTCAGCGACGAGTACTTCCTCAACATCGACGGCTTCCTGCAGCCCTCCACGCTCGCCTACGGGCACATCGGCGCCGGCTCCGAGCCGCTCAAGCAGGCTCCCGCCCGCTTCGACGCCCGCGGGCTGTCGGTCCGGCAGTTCTTCGCGACCTCCGCGGACGGCACGAGCGTCCCGTACTTCGTCGTCGGCCCCGCCGGCCAGGACGCCCCCGGCCCCGCGCTCCTCTACGGCTACGGAGGCTTCCGGGACCAGCAGACCCCCGGCTACAGCCCGCTCACCGGCCGGGCCTGGCTCGCCCGCGGCGGCACCTACGCGGTCGCCAACATCCGCGGCGGCTCCGAGTACGGCCCCGCCTGGCACCAGGCCGCCCTCGGCGCCAACCGGGTCCGGGCCTTCGAGGACTTCGCGGCCGTCGCCGCCGACCTCACCGCCCGCGGCATCACCACCCCCGAGCGGCTCGGCATCACCGGAGCCAGCAACGGCGGACTGCTCATGGGCGCCATGCTGGTGCGCCATCCGGAGCTGTTCGGCGCGGTCGTCGCGAAGGTGCCGCTCCTGGACATGCTCCGCTACCACCGCCTGCTCGCCGGGGCCTCCTGGATCGCCGAGTACGGGGATCCCGACAGCGAGGCGGACCGGCCCCACCTCGAGGCCCTCTCCCCGTACCGGAACCTCGCCGCGGACCGGCCGTACCCGCCGATGCTGCTGATGACCTCCACCCGCGACGACCGCGTCCACCCCGGCCACGCCCGCAAGACGGCCGCCCGGCTGCGGGAACTGGGGCACCGGGTGCTCTTCCACGAGAACACCGGCGGCGGCCACGGCGGAGCCAGCGACAACGAACAGGCGGCCGTCAACCAGGCGCTCGCGTACACCTTCCTGTGGCAGCACCTGGGCGTCGAGGGGGCCTGACCGGCCCGGCCGCGCCCGGGGACCGAAAATGCGTTGCCCGGGCGCGGACGGTTCCCTCACGATGATCCGTTGTGAGTACCACCCGTTTGTCCAGTTTGCTTCCCGACCTGTCGCCGTGGCGGTCCAGCCGCGACTTCCGACTGCTCTTCTTCCAGGGCGCCGTCACGTTCTTCACGTCCTTCATGGCGATGATCGCGCTCCCGCTCCAGATCAAGCACCTGACGGACTCGCCGCTCGCGGTCGGTGCGATGGGCGCGGTGGAACTCGTCCCGCTCGTCGTCTTCGGCCTGTACGGCGGGGCCCTGGCCGACGCGATCGACCGGCGGCGGATGATCATGTTGAGCGAGGCCGGGCTCGGGGTGCTGGCCCTGGTCCTGCTCGTCAACTCCCTGCTGCCGAACCCGCTGCTGTGGCCCCTGTACGTGGTCGCGGCCGGCGTCTCGGCACTGGCCGGGCTGCAGCGTCCGGCCCTGGACTCGATGATGGCGCGGATCGTGCCCCACGAGCAGATGACCGCGGCCGCCGCCCTGAACGCGCTGCGCTACCAGATCGGCGCGATCGCCGGACCGGCGCTCGCCGGCCTGGTCGTCGCCTACGCCGGCTACCCGGCCGCCTACGGCATCACCCTCGCCGGCTTCGTCCTGTCCGTGATCCTGTGCGCGCGGCTGGCCCCGGCACCGCCCTCGCCCGACGCGGAACGGCCTTCGCTGCGCGGGATCGCCGAGGGCGCGCGCTACGCGTGGAGCCGGCCGGTGCTGCTGGGCACCTACGCGGTGGACCTGGCGGCCATGTTCTTCGCCTTCCCGAACACGATCTTCCCCTTCCTCGCGGACGAGCTCGACGCGGTGTGGGCGCTGGGCCTCATGTACTCGGCGGGCGCCGTGGGCTCCCTGGTCCTCGGGATGACCAGCGGCTGGACCTCACGCGTGCGGCGGCACGGCCTGTTCGTGGTGTGCGGGGCCGCGGTCTGGGGCGCGGCGATCGCGGCGACGGGCTGGTTCACCGACATCCGGGTGGTGCTGCTGTGCCTGGCGGTCGCGGGAGCCGGGGACATGCTGAGCGGCCTGGGCCGGGCGACGATCTGGAACCAGACCATCCCCGAGGAGCTGCGGGGACGGCTGGCGGGCATCGAGGTGCTCTCGTACAGCGTGGGTCCGCAGCTGGGCCAGGTCCGTGCGGGCACGGTCGCGGGCTGGACGGGTACGCGTCCGGCGTTCTGGAGCGGCGGTCTGATGTGCGTGGCGGCGGTCGCGGCCCTCACCGTGGCGCTGCCCAAGCTGGTGACGTACGACGCGGACACGGACGAGGACGCGCTGCGGCGCCGAGCCGAGAAGGACCGCGCCGAGAAGGAGGCGGAGCCGTTCCCCACGCCCTCCTCGTGACGAAACGGTCATATTCCTGTCATTGTCCGCGCAAACCGGCGACGGAGGGTGGAGGAGACCGGGAACGTACGCGGCAGGTGAGGAGAACGAGATGAACAGGGGCGCGCAGCGAGCGGCCGTCACCGTGGCGGTGGCGCTGGCCGCCGGGGCCCTGTCCGCGTGGATCGCCGTCGCGGGCGACGGCGACGGGCTGAACGTGACCGCGGCGAGCCGCTTCGCCTCCGGCTACGTGCCGTACGCCGCCGTCGTGCTGCTGGTCTCGGCCACGGCGCCGACGGCGGTGCACGCCGTCCTGCGCGCCGTGCTCTCCCAGCTGCTCATGATCTGGGGCTACTACAGCTACGGCCCGATGATCACCTTCGAGCGGACGCCCACCCAGGCCGTGCACTACGCGCAGGAGTGGGCCGCCGTCGCCCTCACGGCCGTCCCGGTGGCGGCGCTGTGCGCGTACGGCCTGGTCCGCGGAGCCCGGCGGCTCGCCGCCCCGCGTCGGGGGCGGACCCCGGTCCAGGGCGGGTAGGGCGTGTCCGCCCTGGCCGCCCTAGCCGCCCTGGTCCGGCGATGCGGGTCGGGTCGCCGGGTCCGGAGCACGGCGGGGCAGGCGGTCGCCGGGTCCCGGCCGGGGGAGCGGGCGGACGACGTACTGGTTCTCCACGAGGTGCTCGTACACCTCGAAGTCGACGGACTGCCACCGCCCCATGTCGCCGTGGACGGCCCGGAACTGGGCCGGAGTCGGAGTCGCCACCTTGCTCACCTCCACGTCCTCACCTCGGTGCGGGCACTCATACGACGCTAGAACACTTCGGGATCGCGTGCACTACGTGGTGACGGGCTCCCCGGCGAGACCGGCCAGCTCGAGCGCGCGGTGCATGGCGGGCAGGTCCCAGTCCTCGTCCCGGCCGTCGTTGCCGGCGACCGCGACCAGGGAATCCAGCGCCCGGGGCGCCAGCCGGTACTCCTCGGCGGCCTCCAGGAGATCCTTCGCGGCCGGGCTGTGCCCGGCCAGCAGGCCGAGTACCTCCCGCCGGTCCGCGAAGCGGCTCAGACCGCAGTCCAGACCGTCGTCCCGGAGGTCGTCCGGGTAGGGGGCGCGGGCCCAGACGCCGTTCTCGTACCAGTAGACGCAGCCCAGCTCCCAGCCCTCGAGCAGGTCGCGCAGCCTCTCGTACGGGAGCCAGTCCGGGCCCTGCGCCAGCATGTCGATGGTGGGCCGGTGCCACTTGACGCCGCTCGACTCGTCCTCGCCGTAGAGCACGAAGCGGCCCCCGCCCATCCGGCGCAGGGCCCACCACGTGCTGCCGCAGTCGTCGAGACGGAGAGCGGAGCCGTCGATCCAGTGGCCGGTGCGGTGGACGCCGCGGCTCTCCGCCCCGGTCGTCGCTTCCAGTACGGCGACCAACGCCCACCGGGCCCAGAGCAGTTCCGCCGCGGGAAGGTCTCCGGGCCGGCCCGGCCGGTGAATCGTCATGCTGTTCCTGCTCCTCGTGCCGGTGGCGTACGCGTACCGGCACGAGGGTATCGGCCGCAGTCCGGCCGCCGCCGTCGCGCCGTCAGTGCTTCGCCGTCCGGGAGACGTCGGTGCACAGGGCCCAGATGACGAACACGCCGAGGCCGATGGCGATGATCGACCAGAGTGGCTGGTACGGCAGCCACATGAAGTGCAGGATCACGTACAGGCTGGTCAGAGCGATACCGGCATACCGGCCGGCCTCCCAGCCCTTGAGGATCGCCGCACCGGCGGCGACGACGAGGATGCCGACGACGAGATGGATCCAGCCCCAGGCCGTGAGGTCGAACTTGAAGGTGTAGGCGCCGATGCGCTGGTACACCTCGTCGTTGGCGATCGCGACGATGCCTTCGATGATGCCGAAGACGCCGGTGACGACCATCACGACGCCGGCGAACATCGTGCCGCCCGCGGCCCAGCCGCTGCTGGTACTGCTCGGCGTGGTACTCGGCGTGCTGCTCATCGCGCCGCCTCTCTCTCGGATGCGGGACCCCGTTCCGAATGCCACATCGGTCCCGTCCCCATCGTGCGCACCACTGCCGCACCCCGCACGTCGGGGCGTGAGCGGGGCGGGCGGCCGGGCGCGGGATACCGGCCAAAGGCGCGGGCACGGGGCTTGTCCGGGGGCGGGGCTGGGCAGAGGTCCGGGCATGTTGAGGCCCCGGCGTGAGCTGCCCCGTCAGATCTCCGACGCGCATGTCGACGCGCTCGTCGGGCTCGACCCGATCACCGGCACGTACCTCGGCACCTCCGTCGGCGCCGGCAGACTGCCGGACTTCTCGCCCGACGGGGCCGCCGCCGGGGCCGAGCTCGCGCGCGAGACCCTCGTACGGCTCGCCGGGGGGCATGCGGACGCCGACGTCGAGCGGCGGTGCGCGCGGCTGTTGCGGGAGCGGCTCGACGCGGAACTGGCCCAGTACGAGGCGGGCGAGCACCTGCGCGCGGTGAACGACACCTCCTCGCCGCTGCACCGGGTCCGCAAGGTCTTCGCGGTGATGCCGACCCGTACGCCGCAGGACTGGGCGGCGATCGCGCAGCGGCTGCGGGCCGTTCCCGACTGTCTGGGCGGCTACCGGGCCTCGCTGGCCGAGGGCGTGGGGCGCGGACTGGCGGCGGCGCCGCGCCAGGTACGGGCCAACGTGGCGCAGCTGGAGGAGTGGCTGGGCTCCGGGGGTTCCACCGGCTCCGGAGCCGGTGGCTTCGGCCCGCTGGCCGCCGCTGCACCGCCGCACCAGCGTGCCGAGGTCGATGCCGCGGCGCGCGTGGCGACCGGCGCCTTCGCGGAGCTGGGGGAGTGGTTCCGCCGCGAGTACGAGGCCCAGGCCACCGGCGCCGGAGCCGGGGACGCCGTCGGGCGCGAGCGATACGGCCGCTTCGCCCGCCACCACACCGGCGCGGATCCCGATCTCGACGAGGCGTACGCGTACGGCTGGGAGGAGTTCCACCGGCTCCTGCCCGAGATGCGGGCCGAGGCGCGGCGCATCCTGCCCGGCGGGCAGGACCCCTGGGTCGTGCTGGCCTGTACCACGAGGGATTCCCCGGGCACCATCTCCAGCTGGGCCACTGGACGTTCCTCGCCTCCCGCCTCTCCCGCTACCAGACGCACGTGGGCAAGGTCAGTGCCACCACGGAGGGTTGGGCCCTGTACGCCGAACGCCTCATGGACGAGCTGGGATTCCTCGCCGACCCCGCGGACCGGCTGGGCCACCTCGACGCCCGGATGATGCGGGCCGTCCGCGTGGTGATCGACATCGGCATGCACCTGCGGCTGCCCATCCCCGCGCACTCGCCGTTCCGGCCGGGGGAGCGGTGGACTCCCGCGCTGGCGCGGGAGTTCCTCGGCCGCTACTCCGGCCGGCCCAGGCGATCTCGTACAAGCTCGGTGAACGGGCCTGGCTGGAGGGCCGGGAGCGGGCCCGTGCCAAGCAGGGCCCGGACTTCGACCTCAAGCGCTGGCACATGGCCGCCCTCTCGCTCGGCTCGCTCGGTCTGACGGATCTGAGCGACGAGCTCGGCTCCCTGTAGGCGGCGTTCAGGGGCGGGTTGCGGTGTGTTCCAGTACGGCGCGGACCTCCGCGGTGATGGCGGTCTCGTTGCGCTCGAACTCGGGGCCCGTCAGCAGGCCCGGGTCCGCCGGGAGGCCGGTGAGGACCGGGGTGTGCAGGTGGCCGCCGGGCAGGCCGGGGGCGAGTTCGCCGCGCAGGCGGTTGGAGCGGTAGGCCACCTCGTTGGAGAGGTAGCCGCCCCCGCCGCCCTCCACGGCCCGCGAGCCCGGTGTCGGGCCGTCCTCGCGGTCCACCGGCCCGGTGGCGCCCGCGGGGATCTCGGTGACGGCCGTGTTGAGCAGCACCGGATAGGGGCTCCGCACGGAGCCGGTCGCCCCCTCGGTCGGGAGCGTGGTCCGGATGAACTCCGCGCCCGGGCCGAGACCGGGGGCGGTCACGGGGTGCTCGCGGGTGCCGCCGGAGAGGGAGCCGGTGTTGTCGGGGTACGGATCTGCCGACCGGGACCGGCCCGCCCAGGCCTCCAGGGTGAAGATGCCCGGGTAGCCCTGGCTGATCGTGGTGATGACGTCCGCCGCGCCGGAACCGCCCGTCAGGCGCGGGGCGAAGGCCCGCTCGACGATGCCGGCGTCGAAGTCGGCGTACCGCACGGGCAGGACGACGGCCCGTATCTCGGCGCGGCTTCCGTCGGCGAGGGTGATGCGGCGCCCGTTGAGCTGGAGGGCCGCGGAACCGGAGGGGTTGGCGCGGCGCAGCTCGGTGTCGAGCCCGAAGGGGTCGAAGCCGCTGATGAAGACGTGCCGGACGCCCGCCGGCGTCTGGAAGGCGTTGTCGGAGAGGCCGCGGGAGGCGTCCTCGAAGCGGGTGCGCAGCGCGGCGCGGTCCACGGCGAATCCCGGCTCCCAGCGGGCGAGCGCGGTGGTCATGGCCAGCCGGGTCCAGTACAGCGGGCGGTCGTCCCCGGCCGGGAGGTCGCCGCCGGGCCGCTGCCCCTGGGCGCGGCGTACGGCGGACTGCCAGAGCGCCTCGCCCCAGCCGTCGAGCAGCCGCCCCGCCTCGGCGGGGCCGCGGACCGAGCACAGGGCGGCGGGGAAGCGCCGTACGAAGTCGCCGAACCCGGCGCGTTCGGCGAGCGCGGCGGTCCGCGGGTCCGCGAGCCGCGCCTGTTCGGTGTCGAGGGGCGCGGAGGGCGCCGTCCGGCAGGAGGAGGCGTCGTCCGCGTGGGCCGGCGCGGAGACGGCCGCGGGGAGGACGGTGGCAAGGAGGACAGCGAGCGCGGCGGTACGCCGTAAGAGCATCATGCAATGTGACATTACATAGCTGGTCCCGCGCCTCACCAGGCTCTTTCACCGGTCTGGCCGGTTCCCGTCACCCCGGCCCGGCGGTGTCGCGGCGCCGACGGCGCAGCGTCGCGTCCAGGGCGGCGGACAGCTCGGGGAGCGTCGGCCTGTCCGCCGGATCGGGCCGGAGGCAGCCGTCGACGGCCGCCGCCAGCGCCGCGGGCAGGCGCCGGTGCGCGCAGACCGGCGGGGCCGGCTCCTCGAGCTGGGGGTACCAGTCCGCGTCCCCGCCGTCCGCGGCGGCGCCGAGGGTGCCGTCCACGGTGTCGCCGATGTCGAAGGCGAGCTGTCCGGTGGCGAGTTCGTACAGGGTGATGCCGATGCCCCAGACGTCGGCCGCCGCCGACAGGGCGCCGCCGCGGGCCTGTTCGGGGGACATGTAGCCGAACGTGCCCACACCCGGCGGGGCGGTGCCGGGAGCACGGGCGGTGCTGAGGTCGAGCACCTTCGCGTGGCCGCACTCCACCACGACGTTCGCCGGCTTCAGGTCCAGGTGCAGCAGCCCCTGGCCGTGCAGGTAGTGCAGCGCGGAGCACAGCTGAACGCCCAGGACGGCCACGTCCTCGGCGGCCGCCCGCCGCGGCAGCCGGTCGATGAGGTGCGACAGCGTCTCGCCGGTCAGCGTCTCGAGGACGACGAGCGGCTCGGGGGACTCGAAGGTCTCGTACGCGCGGACCAGGTGCGGATGGGTGAAGTGCCGGAGCCAGCGGCCCTCGCGGACCAGCCGTTCGGTCAGCCGCGCCTCACCGCGGCGGTCGGGGCGCAGCAGCTTCACGACGCACCGGCACTCCCGCTCCTCGCTCCAGGCGTCGTACAGATCGAGCCAGCCGGTGCGGTCCAGGTGGGCCAGCACCTCGTACCCGGGCGCGGGTCTCGTCCCGGGCGCCAGCGGCGGGCCGGGCGCGGGGGGCGGGCCGGTGGGCCGGGCGGTGGTCGCGAGACTCATGACAGGACCTTCAGCGGGGAGAGGGGGCCGGAGCCGGGCGCGTCGCCGTTCATCCGGTGCAGACGGGCGTAGACCCCGCCCCGGACGAGCAGTTCCTCGTGCGTACCGCGCTCGGCGACCCGGCCCCGGTCCAGCACCACCGTGCAGGTGGCGTCGCGGACGGTCAGCAGGTTGTGGGAGATCACGACCGTGGTCCGCCCGGCCATCAGCCGGCGCAGCGGCTCCATGATCCGGCGGGCCGACTCGGCGTCCAGGCCGGTGGTCGGTTCGTCCAGGAGCAGTACGGGTGCGTCCCTGACCATGGCGCGGGCGATCGCCAGGCGCTGGGCCTGCCCGCCGGACAGGGTCCGGCCCCGCTGGCCGACGACGGTGTCGTAGCCCTCGGGCAGGAGCCGGATGAACCCGTCGGCGTCGGCCGCGCGGGCCGCCGCGACGATGTCCGCCTCCGTCGCGCCGGGCCGCCCGTACGCGATGTTCTCCCGTACCGTGCCGTGGAAGACGAGCGTCTCCTGCAGCACCACCGCCACGTTCTCGCGCAGTTCGGAAAGCCGCAGCTCCCGCAGGTCGGTGCCGTCGAGGAGGACCGCCCCCTCGTCGGGGTCGTAGAAGCGCAACTGCAGCTTCCCCACCGTGGACTTGCCGGCGCCGCTCGCCCCGACCAGCGCCACCGTCGTACCGGGCCGCACGTTGAACGACACGTCGTGCAGGGCCCATCGCGCCGTGCCCGGATACCGGAACGAGACGCCGCGGAACTCGACATCGCCCCGGGCGCGTCCGATCCTCCGGGCACGGGCGGCTTCGACCTCGGCGACCTGCGGGTGCTGGTCGAGCAGTTCGATGATCCGCTCGGCCGACGCGGACGCCGCGTAGAAGGTGTTGGTGAGCTGCGACAGGTCGCGGATCGGGCTGTAGAGGCGGCCCAGGAGGGCGACGAAGACGAGCAGCCCGCCCAGGGTGAGCTGGCCCTGTGCCAGCTTCCACGTACCCAGGCCCATCACGGCCAGCGCTCCGGTCAGTTCGATGACCTCCACGATCGGGCCGTACACGGAGCGGATGCGGGCCGAGACCATCGCCGCGCGGAAGCGGCCCACGCTCTCGCGCTCGAACCGGCCCTCCTCCGTCCCCTGCCGGTTGTAGGCCTGTACCAGCGCGATGTTGCCGAGGGACTCCTCGGCTATCGCGCTGATCGAGCCGCTGCGCCGCCTGCGTTCGCGCGAGGCGGACTTGATCAGCCGGGAGAAGCGCAGCGCCGCGCCCCAGAAGAGCGGCACGATGACGAGCGCGAGGAGGGTCAGGTCCCAGCTCAGGTAGAACAGCAGCCCGAGGAAGACGCCCAACTGGATGACGTAGTAGAGGGCGTTGGCAACGCCGGAGAGGAGGAAGGTCTCGATCGCGTCCACGTCGCCGGTGATGCGTGACAGTACGTCACCCAGCCGTCGTCGCTCGAAGAACCCGAGGGAGAGCCCCTGGACGTGCCGGTAGACATCCGACCGCAGGGCCAGCAGAAAGCGCTCGCCGACCCACGTGGACAGCACGTCGTCGGCGAACGAGAGAACCCCCGAGGCGAGGACCAGCCCCAGGTAGGCCAGGGCGATCCAGAGGAAGGGGCTCAGATCGCGCGGAACGAGGACCTCGTCCACCACGACCTTGAAGAGCCAGATTTCGGCCGCGTCGAGCAGCGGGCCGATCATGCTGAAGATCAGGATCGGGACCAGCCAGCGCCGGCCGCCCCGGGTGTAGGGCCAGAACCGGCGGAACGCCTCGCGCGGTGTGACGGGCGGCGCGGCCGCGACGACCGCGTCGGGGTCTTCCGCCACCGACAGCAGTCGTCGCAGGGCATGCCGCGCGACCCGTCCCATGGTGCTTACCAGTTGTTCCCATGGTGGCCGTTGTGGCCGTTGTCGTTGGTGCAGTGACGGCGACGGTGACGGCGCCTCCCGGTGGTGTCGTCACGTCCCGAGGTCATGTCCCTCTTGCCGCGACGCCGGTGCTTTGCGGGAATCAGGTGAGTGAAGATGGCCATGAGTTTTCCTCCATGAGCTGTCTCACTGAAGAGGCTTCCACAGGCACATACGCTCCAGAGGGCCCGGGAGATTGCCCTTTCCGGAAAAATTCACCTTCCACGCGGTGCCGGACGCCCGCGGGAGCGTCGTGCGGACGGCGGCGGCGCCCCGCGGACGGGGCCCACGACCGGGTGAATCGGACAGGTTCGGGCCGGACTGGTATGGGATGGCCCACGCACATCACTCATTGCGATGGGAGACCCACATGAAGATCCGTACCCTGGTCGCCGGAGCCGCTCTGGTCGTCGGTGCGACGCTGGGCGGCATCGGCAGCGCCTCCGCCGACGCCGGGGCCGAGGGCTACGCCATCGGCTCGCCGGGCATCCTCTCGGGCAACGTGGTCCAGATCCCGATCCACCTCCAGCTCAACGCCTGTGGCAACAGCATCAACCTCATCGGCCTGCTGAACCCGACCGCCGGCAACGTCTGCGTCAACTCCTGATCCACCGTGCCCGCGGTGCCACCGGTCCGTCCGGCGCCGCCGCGGGCACGCTCGGTCCCACGGCGCGACCCGCCGTTCCCCCCGGCGCTTACGGGACCCCGCGGATGCGGCGGACCAGCACCGATCCCGCCAGCGCCAGAGCGCCCGCCAGCGCGTACAGCGCGGTGTACCCGCCGAAGTGCGTGACCACCGGCGCGGCGATCACCGGAGCCAGCACCTGGGGCAGAGCGTTGGCGATGTTGATGACGCCGAGGTCCCGGCCCCGGTCCTGCGCCGTCGGCAGCACGTCCGTCAGCAGGGCGAAGTCCACCGACGTGTAGACGCCGAAGCCGACCCCGAGGACCAGCGAGGCGACGACCGCCCCGGTCCAGGTCTGCCAGACGGCGAGCAGCAGCGTGGCCACCGTGATGACCAGCCCCGACCCGATGACGTAGACCTTCCGGCGGCCCGTGCGGTCCGACCGGACACCGCCGACCACCACCGTGGCCAGCAGGGTGAGCGCGTTGAGCGCCGTCAGGATCAGGACGCCGGTGTCGGCGTCGCCCCCGTAGTGCACCGCGTCGGTCAGGTAGTACAGCAGGTACATCGTGCTGACGGAGTACGACAGGTTCATCAGGAACCGCGTCAACCAGGCCCAGCCGAAGTCGGGATGACGGCGCGGGTCGATCCAGAAGCCGGTGAGGAAGGTCCGCCACCGGAAGACGGGCCTGGCTTCGGGCCGCAGCCGGGTGTCGCGCCGCATCACCACGTACGGGACGGCCGCGAGCACCGAGAAGGCCGCGCACGCGAGGTATCCGGCGGTGACGCCGCCCGCGAGCGTGGCCAGCGCCGTGCCGACCAGGATGCCGCCGACCTGCGAGACCCCGAGCCAGCCGCCGACCAGCCCGCGCCGGCGCGGCGGGACCTGGTCGGGCACGGCGGCGGTGAGCGCGGCGAAGGCCGCGTTGAGGGCCAGTTGGACCAGGCACCAGCCCGCGACGACCACGGCGACGCTCGAAGCCCGCGCGAGGACGAGCAGCCCGGCCGCCCCGCCCAGGGACCCCGCCACCACCCAGGGGATCCGCCGGCCCACCGAGGCCGTCGTGCGGTCCGACAGGGCCCCGAAGACCGGGTTCGCGACCATCGAGACGGCCGCCCCCACCCCCGTCACCAGCGCGAGCGTCGCCGCCTTGTGGTCCGGGGCGAGCTGCTCCGCCTGGCGGGCCAGGAGCAGTTGGAGCGGGCCGAACCAGCCGACCCAGACCCCGAGGTTGGCGAGGGACAGGGCGCCCACGAACCGGCCGCCGACCGGGCCCGCGGGGTCGGCGGGGCCGACGGCCTTCGCGGCCGTCCCCCCGACGGTCATCTGCCGCCCTTGATCACGTCGCGGTACCAGGCGTACGACTCCTTGGGGGTCCGCTCCAGGGTCTCGTAGTCCACGTGGACCAGCCCGAACCGCTGCCGGTACCCCTCCGCCCACTCGAAGTTGTCGAGGATCGACCAGATGAAGTAGCCGCGGACGTCGACCCCCTGCGCCATCGCCGCGTGCAGGGCGGCCAGATGGCCCGCGTGGTAGTCGATCCGGCGGGTGTCGGCGATGCGCCCCGTCACGGGGTCGGGCGCGTCCGTGTACGAACACCCGTTCTCGGTGATGTACAGCGGCGGCAGCCGGTCGCCGTGGCGCTCGCGCAGGGAGACGAGCAGTTCGCGCAAGCCCTCCGGGACCACCGGCCAGCCGAAGTCGGTGTGTTCGCACCCCTCGATCGGACGGAACGTGAAGGGGAGGTCGGCGGGTATCTCGATGCCGCCGAACCCGCTTGCGGCGGCGGCCGGTTGAGGGGCTCCGACGAGCATCGGGTTGTAGTAGTTGATCCCGTACCAGTCCAGCGGGGCCGAGATCGTCTTGAGGTCCTCGTCCACGGGGCCGGGCAGCAGGGAGGCCAGGCCCTCGTCCGGGTACGCGCCGGTCAGGATCGGGTCGGCGAAGAGCCGGTTCGTGAGCAGGTCGTACAGCTCGGCCGCGCCGCGGTCCTCCGCGCTGTCGCTCGCCGGCCACACGGGGCTGTGCGAGGCGGCGATGCCGATCTGCCGGGCGCCCGCGGCCCGCAGGGCCTGTACGCCCAGGCCGTGGGCCAGGAGCTGGTGGTGCGCGGCCGGCAGGGCGTCGAAGACGAGGCCCTTGCCGGGGGCGTGCTCCCCGATGCCGTAGCCCAGGAGGGTGACCTCGGCGGGCTCGTTGATGGTGATCCACATCGGGACGCGGTCCGCGAGCCGCTCCGCGACCACCGACGCGTACTGCGCGAACCGCTCGGCGGTGTCGCGGTTCAGCCAGCCGCCCTTCTCCTCCAGGGCGAGCGGGGTGTCCCAGTGGAACAGGGTCGGCGCCGGGGCGATGCCGGCCGTGCACAGCGCGTCGACCAGCCGGTCGTAGAAGTCCAGGCCCTTGCGGTTGACCTGCCCGTGGCCGTCCGGCAGGACCCGGGACCAGGACACCGAGAACCGGTAGGCGCCCACGCCGAGTCCGGCCATCAGGGCCACGTCCTCGCGGTAGCGGCGGTAGTGGTCGGTGGCCACGTCCGCGTGCGAGCCGTCCTTGATGCGCCCGGGCTCCTTGGTGAACGCGTCCCATGAGGAGGGACCCCGGCCGTCGGCGGTGGGCGAGCCCTCGATCTGGAACGCCGAGGCGGATACGCCCCAGAGGAAATCGGCGGGGAACGCGGGTACGGACGCAGTCATACGGGCTCACTTCGGTCGAGGCGTGCGAGGGCGCTGACGGCACACTGTTGGCCCGCGGCGCCCGCCCTGTCAATGGAAAGTGAACAATCCTCAACTTCTGTTTCGCCGGCAGCGCCCGCGCCCCGCCCGGTGCACCGCGCCGGGCCCCGGCGCACGAGGCACCCTGGAGGCATGGCCAGGGCCAACGAGAGGGTCGAGGCACTGCTGCGGGAGTACGCCGACCTGATCTCGATCAGCGGCGGCGACGCCTTCAAGGCGCGCGCGTACGAGAAGGCCGCCCGCGCCATCGGCGGCCATCCGGCCGATGTGGCCGGGCTGGACGCGAAGGGCCTGCGGGAGATCCCGAACGTGGGCAGGTCGATCGCCGAGAAAGTCGTCGCCTACCTGAGCACCGGGCACGTTCCGGACATCGAGGCGCGCCGGGCCGCCGTCCCGGCGGGGGTGCGGGCCCTGACCGCGATCCCCGGGCTCGGCCCCCGCAAGGCCCACGCCTTGTACGAGGAGCTGGGCGTCTCCTCCGTCGAACAGCTGGAGGAGGCCATCCGCGAGGAGCGGCTGCGCGACCTGAAGGGCTTCGGCGAGCAGAGCGAGCGGAACATCCTCCACGGCATCTCCGTGCTCCGCAACGCCGACGGCCGGATCCTGCTCGGCGCCGCGACGGAGATCGCCGAGCAGATCGTCGCCGAGATGGAGCGGATCCCGGGCTGCGTGCGCTGTACGTACGCGGGCTCGCTGCGCCGCATGCGCGAGACCATCGGCGACGTCGACATCCTGGTCGCGGCCGGCACCTCCGCACCCTTCATGGCGGCCCTCACCGGGCTCCCGCCGGTGGCCGACGTCATCGCGCAGGGCGCGAAGAAGACCTCCGTCCGCACCGCGGCCGGCCTCCAGGTCGACCTGCGCGTCCTGCCGCCCGCCTCATGGGGGGCCGGACTTCAGTACTTCACCGGGTCCAAGGCGCACAACATCCGCACCCGCGCCCTCGCGGTGCGCCGGGGTCTCAAGCTCTCGGAGTACGGGCTCTTCGACGCGGAGAGCGGCAAGAGCCTCGCCTCGGAGACGGAGGAGGAGGTGTACGCCCGGCTCGGCCTGCCCTGGATCCCGCCGACGCTGCGCGAGGACCGCGGAGAGGTCGCGGCCGGGCTGCGGGGCGAACTGCCCGCCCTCGTCGAGGAGGGCGACATCCGGGGCGACCTGCACACCCACACCGACCTCACCGACGGACTCGCCTCGCTGGAGGACATGGTGGCCGCCGCCGCGGCACGCGGCTACGCGTACTACGCGGTCACCGACCACGCGCCGGACCTCGCCATGCAGCGCATGACCGAGGAGAAGATCCTGGCCCAGCGCGGGCAGGTGCGTGCGCTCGACCGCACGGTGCGCGGGATGCGGCTGCTGCACGGCACCGAACTCAACATCGGCCCGGACGGCGGCCTGGACTGGCCCGACGAGTTCCTCGCCGGGTTCGACCTGTGCGTGGCCTCCGTGCACTCCCACTTCGGCCAGAGCCGGGCGGCCATGACCCGGCGCTTCATCCGGGCCTGTGAGAACCCGTACGTCTCGGTCATCGGCCACCCCACCACCCGGCGGATCGGCCGGCGTCCGGGCGTGGACGCCGATTTCGAGGCCGTCTTCGAGGCCTGCGCGCGGACGGGCACCGCCCTGGAGATCAACGCGCATCCGGAGCGGCTCGACCTGGGCGACGAGGACATCCTGCGCGCCAGGCGCCACGGGGTGAAGTTCGCCGTGAACTCGGACGCGCACGCCACCACGCACCTGCCGTACCTGCGCTACGGGGTGGGCACGGCCCAGCGCGGCTGGCTGACGAAGGACGACGTCGTCAACACCTGGCCGTGGACCCGCCTGCAGCGGTTCCTGAAGGACAAGCGGGGCTGACCCCTTCGACCCCCTCCGACCCCCTTCGGGGCGTGCCGGCCCAGGCGGCGAGCGCCCCGTACCGCTCGGTGCGGCGGGCCGCGGCGGCGGTGGTACGGGTGGCCCAGGCGACGTGCCCGTCGGGACGGACGAGGACCTCGGCCACTTCGTCGAGGCCGGCGTGGCCGGTGGGGGACGAGGTGACCGCCGTGACCCGGCCGGCCCATGCCTCCCCGACGTCGAAGCCCTGCTCCTCGGCGAGGTTCAGCAGGACGAATCGGCCCTCGTGGAGCAGCTCGTACACCCGCGAAGCGGCGGAGCCGGCGATGCTCAGCGGGACGTCCGGCATGCGCGTGCCCACCAGCGGATCGGCGTCGGCATCGGCGGCCGGGTAACCGACGGCGAGCGCGGAAACCCGTCCGGCGAGCCGGCGGTTGACCTCCTCGATGCCGAGCAGCTCGTCGAACAGTCTGCGCAGGGCGGTGGCGGGCCGGCGGTAGGAGGGGACGAGCGCCAGCTCCGCCAGCAGGGTCTGCACCTCGGTGTTCTCGGTGACCGCCGCGCCCACCGGGTGCCGTTCCCCGTGGTAGGTGTCGAGGAGCCCGGGCGGCGCCCACCCGCGGATCTCGGCGGCCAGCTTCCAGCCCAGGTTCATCGCGTCCTGGAGCCCGGTGTTGAGCCCCTGGCCGGCCGCGGGGAAGTGGATGTGCGCCGCGTCCCCGGCCAGCAGCACGCGGCCGGACCGGTAGCGCTCGGCGAGCCGGGTGGCGTTGCCGAACCTCGACAGCCAGCGGGGCCGGTCCACCCCGCAGTCGCTCCCGCAGATCCGGATCAGGGACTCGCGGAACTCCTCGATGGTGACGGGCTCGTCGGCCGGCGTCCGCATCCGCTCCGGGTCGATGAGGACGAACCGGGTCAGGCCGTCCTCCAGCGGAACGGCCAGCGCGCCCTCGGCCCGGATCCGCCCGAGGCCCTCGGGGTCGGCCACCGCGAAGTCGCCGAGGACGCCGGTCAGCGTCCCGTCCGTGCCGGGGAAGCCGATGCCCGCCTCCTGCCGCACGATGCTGCGGCCGCCATCGCAGCCGACCGCGTACGAGGCGCGTACGGTTTCGGGCCCGTCGGGGCCGCGTACCCCGAGCTCCACGCCGTCCGGGTCCTGGCGCAGCCCGGTGACCTCGCGCCCCCGGTGGATCTCCACGCCGAGCTCGCGCGCCCGTTCCTCCAGCAGGGCCTCCGTACGGGCCTGGGCCAGGAACAGGGTGTACCCGTGGCGGCTGTCCAGGGCGCCGAAGTCCAGCCGGGTGTCGAGGCCGGCGAAGTGCCAGCCGGGAACGGTCCGGCCGAGGGCGAGGAAGCGGTCGGCCAGCCCGCGCTGGTCCATGAGCTCGACGCTGCGCGGGTGCAGGGTCAGCGCCCGCGAATCGGGCTGCGGAGCGTCCCGCCGCTCCACGATCCGGGTCCGTACGCCGGCCAGCGCGAGCTCGCAGGCGAGCATCAGGCCGGTCGGCCCGGCGCCCACGACGATCACATCGGTCTCCATCGGCTGCCTCTTTCCGGGATGTCCCCTATTTAGTGAACAGCGTTCACGTGAACGCTGTTCACTATAGTGGGGCCCATGAGCTCACCGTCAACCCCGCCCTCCGCCGACGCCGCCCGCCCGCCGGCCCGGGGCAGGCCGCCTCGGCTGGACCAGACCCGTACCGTCGACGCCGCCCTGGTGCTGCTGGACGCATCCGGACTGGACGCGCTCACCATGCGGCGGCTGGCCGACGCGGTGGGAGTCCAGGCCGGGGCGCTCTACCGGCACTTCGCCACCAAGCAGGACCTGCTCACCGCCATGGCCGAACGGATGCTGGCGGGCTGCTCCGCCCCGCCCGCGGATCCCGACTGGAGCGGACGCCTGACCGTCCTGGCCCGTCGCATGCGCAGGGCGCTCCTCGCCCATCGCGACGGGGCGCGGGTCTACGCCGGAACCCACTCGACCGGCGCGAACACCCTCGGCTTCGCCGAGACCCTCATCGGGGTCCTGGGCGAGGCGGGCTTCGGCCCCCGGGAGGCGGCGCGCACCGCGCTGACCGTCGTCCACTACACCGTCGGCCACACCCTGGAGGAGCAGGCCGCCCTCCAGCCCGGAGACCGGGGACCCGCGGACCCCGAGCAGCTCCGGGAGGCGGTGACGGCGGCGGGCCTCCCGCACCTGACCGCGGCCCTGCCGGTGCTGACCGGCGCCGATTTCACGGCCCAGTTCGAGTTCGGCCTGGGGCTGCTGGTGCAGGGGCTGCGCGCCCTGCACCGGGCCGGGTCCGGACCCGCCGCCTGAAAACGGATCCGGCCCGCCCCGTGGATCGGGGCGGGCCGGGCGTGCGCGGGCGGGCCGGCGCGGGTCGGGTCGGGTCAGTTGTTCTGCGTGGCGTCCGTGTCCGCCTGGGCTGCCGCGCTCTCGGCGTCGTCCAGCTTCTGCTGCATGTCCTTGACCGTGGCGTCGTCGGCCGTGCCGGTCGGTTTGGCGCTCGCGCCCGGCGTGCAGCCGGTGAGCAGCAGCGCCGTCGCCGCGGCCAGCGCGGCCAGAGCCGCGGCGGCGCGGCGGGGCACGGTCACCGGGGTCACTTGGACTCCTGCGCGGAGCACCAGGTGCTGACGGCCTTCAGGTCGTCCTGCCGCTTCTGGAGAGTGGGCAGCAGGCTCTTGCGGAAGGTCAGGCGGTCGTTGAGGTAGGTGTGCACCTCGGTGTGGCCGGCGGTCTGGGCGTTCGCGACGCGCTGCTCCAGCCGTGCGACGGAGCCGAGGACGGTGGCGTCGCCCTTGAGCCTGTCGATGGCGGTGCCGACACGGCTCTGCGTCTTGGGCAGGCGCTTGCAGATCGCCTTGGCGCCGTCGCCCTTCGGCGCGGACTTGGCGGTCTTCGGCGCGGCGGGGGCGGGACTGGCCGACTCGGCCTGGGCGGGAGCGGCGGAGATCAGGGCGCCGGCCAGCGCGAGGGCGCCGATCGCGGCGGCGGCGGTCCTACGGATCGGGAGCATGGCTGTATCCCCTTCGGTGTGAACGGGCCGGCTCACAGGCGGCCGACGCGTCAGGACGATAGGGATCGTCTTTGTGGAATCTTTGTGAGTCCGCGCGGGCCGTCGGCCGGAGCCCTCAGTCGCCCCGGGAGATCCAGTCGCGCCGCTTGGGCAGCCGCAGGGTCGGGGCGTCCGCCGCCGACAGGGGCAGGCGTACCTCGAAGCGGGTGCCCGCGCCGCCGGGCGGTGTCCCGATCACGACGGAACCCCGGTGCAGCGCGGCCTGCTGGGCGACCAGCGTCAGCCCGAGCCCGGAGCCGGGGCTGCCCGGACGGTGGTGGAAGCGCCGGAAGACGGCCTCCCGGTCGCCGGGCGGGATGCCCGGCCCCGCGTCGTCCACCCTGAGCACCGCGTACCCGCCCTCCGCGTGCAGCCGCACCGCGATCCTGGGCGGACCGTCGGGCGCCCGCCCGTGCACCACCGCGTTGCCCAGCAGGTTGGCGAGCAGGATGGTCAGCCCCGCATCCCAGCCGAACACCACCAGTTCCGACGGGGTCTCCACCTCCACCCGCGCCTCGGGGTGGCGGCGGGCGGTCTCTGCGGCCACGGTGTCCACCAGCTCGGACAGGTCGAGCGGGGAGAAGGCGGAGACCTCCACCAGATCGCCCCGGGCGAGCATCCGCAAGGCCGTGAGCAGGTCCAGCAGCCGGGCGTGATCGCGCTGCAAGTCCCGTACGATCTCGGCCCGTTCGGCGGGGGAGAGGTCGGGATGGGCGGCCAGTACGTCCAGGTCGGTCCGCATGCTCATCAGCGGGGTGCGCAGCTCGTGCGAGGCGGCGGAGGAGAACGAGCGCGCGGTGTCCAGCGCCTGCGCCGTGCGGGCCGCCTGCTCCTCGTACCGGTCCAGCAACTGGCCGATGGCGCAGGACAGTTCATCCACCTCGGCGATGTTCACGGGCGCACTGGCGAAGGCGGCCGCGCCCGCGCCCGGGTCGAGTGCGGCGGCCCGGCGGCTCAGCCTCCGCACGGAGGCGGTGGCACGGCCGGCCAGGCCGTACGCGAGCAGCCCGGAGACCGGCGCGGCCAGCAGGGCCACCAGCAGGACCCGGCGGCGTACGGCGACGACCTGCGGGTCGGCGGCCGAGGCCGGGGTGAACAGCCAGAGCGTGCCCGGGGCGGGGCCTGCCACCGGGACGGTCAGCACCCGCCAGGCGCGGCCCTTGGCCCGGACGGTGACCGGCCCCTCCGGGGTCCGATCGGGCAGCCGCACCGGGTCGGCGGGCTGCGGACCGCCCTCCAGGACGACGGAACCGTCCGCCGTACGGACGCGGATGCCGGCGTCGAGCACGTCGCCGAGCACCTTGCGGTGCTGGTTCTGCTCCACCTTCGGCTTCCCGTTGCGGTCCGCCGTGAGCAGGGTCTTGACGTCCGGGAGGACGGCGGAGGCCCGGTCCTGGAGCCGGGTGTCCTGCTGCTGGTGCAGATCGCGGCTGACCAGCCCCAGCACCAGCAGCCCCGCGGAGAGCACCAGCAGGGGCACCACCACCGTCACCGAGAGGGCGATGCGGGTGG
Organism: Streptomyces sp. NPDC001194; assembly: GCF_042896985.1. Lineage (NCBI taxonomy): Bacteria > Bacillati > Actinomycetota > Actinomycetes > Kitasatosporales > Streptomycetaceae > Streptomyces > Streptomyces sp. NPDC001194. The sequence continues at coordinate 24,697 of NZ_JBIAXU010000021.1, forward strand.
CGAGTTTCACGACCCGTCCTCCCGGGCCCCGGGGACGCGCAGTACGAAGCCGACGCCGCGCACGGTGTGGATCAGGCGCGGGCGGCCGCCCTCCTCCAGCTTGCGGCGCAGATAGCTGACGAAGGTGTCGACGGCGTCGCTGCGGACCTCGAAGTCGTAGCCCCACACCCGGTCCAGCAGCTGGTCCCGGGTGAGGACGATCCCGGCGTTGCGCACCAGCTGGAGGAGCAGCTCGAACTCACGCCGCGTGAGGTGGAGTTCGCTCTCCCCGTGACGCACCTGGCGGCGGGCCTCGTCGATCACGAGCGGGCCGGCGCGCAGGACATCCGAGGCGGGTTCGGGGACCGGGCGGCGCCGCAGGAGGGCGTGCAGGCGCAGGACCAGCTCCTCCAGGGCGAAGGGCTTGACCAGGTAGTCGTCGGCGCCGGCCTGCAGTCCGGCGATCCGGTCCGTGACCTCGTCCAGGGCCGACAGCATCAGGACGGGGGTCTCGTCGCCGCGGGCGCGCAGGCCGCGGCAGACCTCGGTGCCGGTCAGGCCGGGCATGGAGACGTCCAGTACGAGGACGTCCGGGGTCCGGTCGGCGAGCAGCGCGAGTGCGGCGGGCCCGTCCTCGGCGAGCAGCACGGTGAAGCCGCTCAGCCGCAGCCCGCGCTCCAGGGAGCGGCGGATGGCGGCGTCGTCGTCCGCCACCAGTACCCGCCCGGTGGGCGGACTGCCGGACGTCACGCCTGACGTACTGCCGGACGCACTGCCGATGCCGGTCACGATGCCCTCCTTGCGCACGGCCCCGTCGCGGAGGCCGGGGCGACCATCTCACGGCCGCCGGACCGCCCGGAAGGCGGGGTGCGGGGGGTGGGGCCGGCCGGTCTCCTTCCGCAGGGCCGACGCGAGGTGCCCGCTCGTGTCGCGCAGGGCGCGGGGGACGCGGGGGCCGCGCCCGATGGTGCGGACGGTGCGCGCCAGGGCGTTCAGGGCGCGGACGGAGCCGATGTCCGGGACGGAGTCGACCAGGCCGGACAGCCGGGCGTCCGTCTCGCGCCAGGCGCCGGCCCGGGCCAGAACGCAGGCGAGCTCGGTGGAGAACAACGACCGGTAGGCGGGCGCGTCACCCGCCGCCGTCGCCGCGTGGAGCAGCTCCGCGGCCCCGTCCGCGTCCCCCAGGTCGGCGAGGGCGAGCCCGTGGTGGCCGTCGAGTTCCGACCGGTCGAACCACCAGGTCCAGGACGGATCGCGCTCGCCGGGCCCGTCCGCGAGGAGCTCCCGGGCCGCGGCGAGGGAGCGCAGCGCGCGCCGGCCCTGCCGGAGCCGGGCGCGGGCGCGTGCCTCCCGTACGTGGAAGACGGCGGCCACCCGCGCCGGGAGGTCCCGGCCGGCCAGCACGGACGACGAGATGCGCAGCGACTCGGCGGGGCGCCCGAGGTGCTCCTCCTGAAGGCACAGCACGGACAGGACGAGCAGCTCGACGGAGGCGGCCCCCTCGGGCAGGCCGGGGGCCAGGGCCAGTGCGCGGAGGCTGAGCCGCCGCGAGATCCCGTGCCGTTCGGCGTCGAAGAGGATCCAGGCGGCGACCTGTAAGAGCTCCATCAGCGCGGACCGCCCGGCCGCGCCGTGCCCGGCGGCTTCGACGGATGTGACGGATGTGACGGATCTGACGGCCCGCAGGGCCGCCGGTGCGGCCCGGCGGGCCCCCGCCGTACGGTCCGTCTCGAGGAGCTGCGCGGTCAGCGCGGTGATGTGTTCCACGGTCCAAGCCTGCGCCCTTCGGACGCGGCGGACGGAGGCGTTCGGGCACCCGGCATGATGGTGGCCGAGAAGCCGCCGATGCGGCGCCACCCGCCACCCCAGGAGGAGCGGCATGTCCGCCCGGCCCACGCCGTATCCCGAACGCCCCGCCCAGGCCCCGGTCACCGGGGGCGGCCTCGCGGAGCTCCTGCGCAGGGTCCGCTACGAGGTCCTGCCGGCGAAGGCCACCGAGGACAAGGTCCTGGCGCACGTCCCGGCCGACGTGCCGGTCACCGTCACCGCATCCCCGGCCAAGGGCATCGGCCCGACCCTGGACCTCGCCACCCGCCTGGCCGGGCACGGCTACCGGGTCGTCCCGCACCTCCCGGCCCGGCAGATCACCGACGCCGGTCACCTCGCGGACGTGGTGGACCGGCTGGTCGCCGCCGGCATCGAGGACGTCTTCGTACCGGCCGGCGACGCCGACCCGCCGGCCGGTGCGTACGACGCGGCCCTGCCCGTACTGCGCCGCCTCGGCGAGCTGGGCAGCCCGTTCGCGCACGTCGGCATCACCGGGTACCCGGAGAGCCATCCGCTCATCCCCGACGAGGTCACCGTGCGGGCGATGGCCGACAAGCAGCCGCACGCGACGTACATCGTCAGCAACCTGTGCTTCGACCCGGCGACCCTGCGGCAGTGGCTCGTACGGGTACGGAGTCGGCAGATCGTGCTGCCCGTGCACGTCGGTGTCGCCGGTCCCGTCGAGCGCGCGAAGCTGCTGTCGATGGCGACGAAGATCGGCGTGGGGGAGTCGGCCAAGTTCCTGACCCGGCACCCCTCGTGGTTCCTGCGCTTCGCGGCGCCCGGCGGCTACTCCCCGGAGCGGCTGCTGCGGCGGGGCGCCCCCGCCTTCGATGCGCCCGGGTCCGCGGTGGCCGGCCTGCACCTGTTCACGTTCAACCAGATCGCCGAGACGGAGCGCTGGCGCCGCGCGATGCTGGACCGCATCGGCGGCTGAGCACGCCGGCTATCCGGCGGGCCTGCGCGACAAGCTCATGAACGCCGAATTCGGCTCGGCCACGATCAAGATCTCCGACGGCCGCTTCGACGACGCCCTGAACGCCTCGAAGCCTCGATCCCCTTCAACCCCTACGCGTGACGGAACGTGACGGAGCCCGGGAGCATATCCAGCTCCCGGGCTCCAGCTTGCCACCCATTTGCGCACACCGGCGGCGTTTAAGAGTCGCGGATCATTCTGAGATCGACGTGTTCTGCCTTTGAACTACCGCGCCACGAGAGAGGCGCAGAGGGGACTTGAACCCCCATCCGTCGATGATCGTCCGCGCTCGGTCGATCCGGCGTTCGGCGGCGAATGCTGAGACTGGAGCGAGAATCTGAGTTTCACGGGGCCGCCTCTTCCGGCTTGGGCCACCCCGGCACGTGTGCCGGGGGAGGGATTCGAACCCCCAACTGACACCCCTTGGTCAGCTTCAACATCAGTTTCAGCTTTGCGCGCTGTGCGCGCACCCCCTCGCTCGCACAAGGGGCGATCTTGAGGCTACCGGAACAGGTAGCCGAACACCGCGTCCCCGACCCGCTGGTCGGTGACCTCGGTGCCGTTGGCCTCCTCGCGGGCGAACTTGACCGCCTGCTGGAGCCTTTCGACGCGGTCGAGGAGCTCGTTGACCCGGCGGGCCGGCAGTGCTCCGGAGAACTTCACCGTCGTCCAGTAACCGACCGGGACGTCCTCGTAGTACACCTCGACCTGGGCCGGGTGCTTCTCCGTGGCCTCGGCCTTGACGTGGTTGCGGGGCACCTTCCTGGTGCGGATCGTGCGGACCGGGTCGGTCTTCCACGCGTCCGTGGACGGGTCGAGGTTCCAGGCCTCCGACGCGTCCAGCACCGGGAGCTTGCGTACGAACGTGTGCAGGTCGGTGAGCTGCTTCTCGAGGAACAGCAGGTACGGGACCGGCACTTGGGGCAGCAGGACCGTGCCGTCGACGACGACGTCCGCGGCCGCCGTGCGGTTCGCCCAGTCCTTCGTCGCCGTCACGTCGAACAGTCGCGTCAGCGTCCCCGCCGTCGCGCGCAGCACGTCCTCCGCCTTGATCTGCACCCGCGTGGACTCGGGCGGCAGCTGCTCGCCCTCCTCGTCCTTGGGCTGGTACGTCCGGGAGATGCCGGCGAGCAACGCGGGCTTCTGGACGTCCTGATGGGCTTGGGTGAGTTCCTGGAGAGACTTGGACTTGACGCCCTTCTCCACTGCGATGATCTGATTCAACTTCGGCACACGAGGAACGTAACAGCACAACAGTCCACCGCACACCTGGGTTTCGGGGCCGCGCGTCCGCCCCGGCAACGCATGCGGCCCGCCCCGCCGCCCGGGAGCGGGCGGTGGGACGGGCCGTGGGTGCCGCGCGGTGCGAGGAGGTCAGACCGCCGGGGACGGGTACGTCGGGTACTCGACGCCGGAGACGTGCTGGACGACCCGGATGACCTGGCACGAGTAGCCGAACTCGTTGTCGTACCAGAGGTAGAGGATCGCGTTGTCGCCGTCGACCTTGGTGGCGCCGGCGTCGACGATCGAGGAGTGGCGCGAGCCCACGAAGTCCATCGACACGGCGTCGGGCGCCGTGGTGAAGTCGATCTGGCGCTTCAGCGGGGAGTTCAGCGAGACGTCGCGCAGGTAGTCGAGGACTTCCTCGCGGGTCGTCTCACGGCCGAGGCGCAGGCTCAGGATCGCGATCGAGACGTCCGGGACGGGGACGCGGATCGAGCTGCCGGTGATCGGCGCCTTGAGGTCCGGCAGCGCCTTGGCGACGGCCGAGGCGGCACCGGTCTCGGTGATGACCATGTTCAGCGGCGCGGAGCGGCCGCGGCGGTCGGCCTTGTGGTAGTTGTCCAGCAGGTTCTGGTCGTTGGTGAACGAGTGGACGGTCTCCACGTGGCCGCGCAGCACGCCGTACTCGTCGTCCATGGCCTTCAGCGGCGGGACGATCGCGTTGGTGGTGCAGGAGGCGCAGGACAGGATCTGCTCGTCCGGCTTGATCGTGTCGTGGTTGACGCCGTGGACGATGTTCGGGACGTCGCCCTTGCCCGGAGCGGTCAGGACGACCTTGTCGATACCGGGGCGCAGGTGCTTGGAGAGACCCTCGCGGTCGCGCCACTTGCCGGTGTTGTCGATGAGGATGGCGTCCTTGATGCCGTACGCCGTGTAGTCGACCTCGCTCGGGTCGTTGGCGTAGATCACCTTGATCGCGTTGCCGTTGGCGATGATCGTGCTGCTCGCCTCGTCGACCGTGATCGTGCCCTGGAACTGGCCGTGGATGGAGTCCCGGCGCAGCAGCGAGGCACGCTTGACCAGGTCGGCCTCGCCGCCCCCGCGGACGACGACGGCGCGCAGGCGCAGCCCGTTGCCGGAGCCGGCCTTCTCGATCAGCAGGCGGGCGACGAGGCGGCCGATGCGGCCGAAGCCGTACAGGACGACGTCGCGGCCCTCGCCGCGCTCGATCTTGTTGGCGCCGGTGGCACCGGCGACGGCCTCGGCGGTGAAGCGCTCCACGGACAGGCCGCGGTCGTCGGCCTTGTAGGTGGCGGCGAGCATGCCGATGTCGATCTGGGAGGGGCCCAGGTCCAGCGTGGTGAGCGCCTGCAGGAACGGCAGGGTCTCCGTGACGGAGAGCTCCTCACCGGCTATCTGACGGGCGAATCGGTGGGTCTTCAGGATGCTGACCACCGACTTGTTCACCAAGGAGCGGCTGTGCAGCAGGATCGTCACGTCCTGCTCGCGGTGCAGCTTCCCGATGATCGGGATCATCGACTCCGCGATCTCCTCGCGGTTTTTCCAGTTGGTGAACGAGTCGTCATTGACAGTCACAGGTTTATCTTTCGAGCTAGGCGGCGCTCACATGCTAACCCCACGCCACTTTGGGCACTCAAGGGGTACCGCCGGAGCACCCTTTCGCGGCGATCTGTCTGATTTGCGCTTGGGTGATCCTCCGAGTGCCCCGGGTGCGCGCGCACGAGGGCGGAAGGGGAGGGCGGGGGAGGAGCGGGAGGGCGGCATCCCGTCGCGGAGGCGGGCGGGCCGTCCGGGGGGCGCAGGGGTGAAGACGTACCAATCATGACAGGTCAGAGGCGGTTTTCGTAGGACCGAGGGCACAGTCGTTTGCCCTTGTTCGGGCCCCTGTGCGGCTTTGAGAATCAGCGTCATGAATCACTCGGCGAACATCAATCACGACGCAGTCCTCCGAGCCCGGGTCGCCCTCCTCGGATCGGGGAAGCCGTCCGTCCGCGAGCGGGTCGCGGCCTACCGCGTCCTGGTCCAGGTCAGCCCCCTGGCCTACCTGCCCCTGCTGTCCGCCGCACTGTGGAAGTACAGCCGCTACGAGTTCGCCCACCAGCCGGAGATCGCGCTGGCCCTGCGCGCCGAGTCCGTCGCCGCCGCGCGGCGCATGTGCGAGCTGGAACCCGGCTGGAGCGATCTCCTCGTCACCGCACTGACCAACCACCGGGAACTGCTGATCCTCATGGACCGGCGGGAAGAGCTGTGCGCGGTGGAGGAAGAGCTCGCGCGCGTGGCGTCCGGCGAGCGGTAGCCGGCCGCCGCGTGCCCGGCCGGCCGCCGCGTGCCCGGCCGGCCGGCCGGGCACGCGCGTGCGGCGTCAGCCGGCGATCGGGTACATGCTTCCCCGGCGCCCCTCCGCCGAGGTCAGCCACTCCAGCTTCTGCGCCGTGTCGGTGGCCGGCAGCGGGGTGTGCAGCACGATCGAGAGGTCGGGCCGGGCCGGTACGCGCAGCTGCGTCGACTCGACGAACAGCGTCCCCACGACCGGGTGCTCGATCTCCTTGCGGAGCTGACCGCCGGGCCGGACGTCCCGCTGGTCCCACAGCGCGGCGAACTCGGGGCTGAGCGCGCGCGCCTCCTCGATGACCGCGCGGAACCCCTCGTCCTCGGGCCATTCCGAGCTCGCGGCCCGGTACTGGGCGACCACGTTGCAGGCGATCTCCGCCCAGTGCGGCGAACGGGCCTTGTAGATCGGGTCGGTGAAGAACGCGATGAGGCAGTTCTGCACGATCTCCGGGCGCATGCCGAGCACGAGCGCGGCCGCGTCGTTGTAGAGCACGGTGTTCCAGTACACGTCCATGATGTGCGCGGGGAACGGCATCCACGCGTCGATCAGCCGCTTCAGCCCCTGGCACATGTCCCGGTCGGCGGGGGCCACTTCGAGCGCGGGCGGGTTGAGCCCCGCCAGTACGTACAGGTGCCGGCGCTCGGCGCTGGACATCTTGAGGACCCGCCCCACCGAGTCGAGGACCTGGGGGGACACCGTGATGTCGCGGCCCTGTTCCAGCCACTGGTACCAGGACACCCCGACCCCGGCGAGCACGGCGACCTCCTCCCGGCGCAGCCCCGGGGTGCGGCGGCGGGCCCCGCCGTCGGGCAGGCCCGCCTCGACGGGGGTGACCCGCGCCCGTCTGCTCATCAGGAACTCGCGCAGCTCGGAACGGCGGTGCTTGTCGATCGGTGTAGCCACTCACTCCCCCTGTCGGCTGCCTGGTGGTGCCACCAACAGGATAAGTTCCCACTCTCCACGGGCATTCCCGTGCCGCGAGGGTGTGTCCATGGCGATCGATTCCCAGACAGCGACGACACCCACACCCACAACCACCGGACCCGCCGACGGCCTTCGGCCCGGGACCCCCGGGAGCGAGCGGCTCACCGGCCGGGCCAAGCTGGTCCTCTTCGTGCTCTGCGCCGCCCAGTTCATGGTGGCCCTCGACTTCTCCGTGCTGAACGTGGCCCTGCCGGTGCTCGGCAAGGACCTGGGCCTGAACCGGTCGGCCCTCCAGTGGGCGGTCACCGCCTTCGCCCTCCCCTCCGGCGGCTTCCTCCTCCTCTTCGGCCGGATCGCCGATCTGTACGGGAGGAAGAAGCTGTTCCTGCTCGGCCTCGCCCTCTTCGGCGCCGCCTCGCTGCTGGCCACCCTGGCCTGGGACCCGGCGTCCTTCCTGGCCGGGCGCGCCCTCCAGGGCCTCGGCGCGGCCGTCATCGTGCCGACCGGCATGTCCCTGCTGACCACGACGTTCCCCGAGGGCCCGCTGCGCGACAAGGCCGTCGGCATCTCCGGCACCCTGCTCTCCCTCGGCTTCACCATCGGCATGGTGCTGGGCGGCGTCATGACCGACACCCTCGGCTGGCGCTCCACGATGGGGCTGCTCTCCGTCACCGCCGTGATCGTGCTCGCCCTCGCCCCCGGGCTGCTGCCGGAGTCGCGCACTCCCGACCGGCCGCGTCTGGACGTACCCGGCGCCGTCACCGTGACCGGCGGTCTGCTCGCGCTGATCTACTCCCTGTCCTCGGCGGCCCAGCGCGGTTTCGGCGGCGTGGACGTGTGGGGCACCCTGCTCGCCGGCCTGGCGCTGCTCGTCGCCTTCGCCGTGGTGGAGTCCAGGACCCCGGCCCCGCTGGTCTCGCTGCCGATGCTGAAGCGGCGCACGATCGCCTGGGGCAACTTCGCCGGTCTCGTGACCTTCTCGATGATGTCGACGGTCGTCTTCGTCCTGACCCTGTACCTGCAGGAGACGCTGGAGCTGTCCTCGTTCCGGACCGGTCTGGTCTTCGGCGTCCAGGGCGTCGCCTCCGCCCTCGCCGGCTCGTTCGCGCCGAGGGTCATCGGCCGGTTCGGCGCCCGCCGCACCCTGACCGGCTCCCTGCTCGGCCAGGGGCTGTTCACCGCGGCGCTGCTCGCCGTGGGCGCCGACTCGGGCGCGCTGGTGGCGACCGTCGCCGTGTCGGTGGCCAGCATGTTCCACCTCGGCGCGATCATCTCGTACGGGCTGACCGTGACGAGCGGCGTGCCGGACGCGGAACAGGGGCTGGCGACCGGCCTGGTCACCACCACGCAGCAGGTCGGCCTGACGATCGGGATCCCGCTGCTCGGCGTCCTCGCCACCACGCAGACCTCGTTGTTCGGAGGGGTCCGCACGGTCCTGCTGGCCGACGCGGCGATCGTGGTCGCGGCGGCGGTCCTGGTGGGCGTCGGCCTCGGCGCCGGCCGTACGAGGAAGGCCTGACCGGGACGGGCCCGTGCGGCGATCCCGCATCCCGGGCCGCCCGTACCGGATGATCACGGAGCACGGGCGGAGCGAGGGAGCGGAGAGTGCCGATGCGACTGAGGGTTCCGCTCCTGAGCGCCGCCCTGGTGGCGACGGCGCTGGCCGCGCTGCCCGGGTGCGCCGGCCCCTCGCCCCTGCGCGGCGCCCCGGCCGCGTCCGCCCCCGGGCAGAGCCGGGCCCCGCAGGACTTCTCCCGCCAGGTCGACGTGGGCGGCGGCCGCAGGCTCTGGCTGAGCTGCCGGGGGAGCGGGAGCCCCACGGTCGTCCTGGAGTCGGGGCTGCACGATTCCTCCGACACCTGGACCCTCACCGACACCCGCCCGCCCGTCCCCGCATCGCCCGCGGTCTTCCCGGGCGTCGCGGCCTTCGCCCGGGTGTGCACCTACGACCGCCCCGGGACCGTCCGCCACACGCAGCCGCCGGCGCTCACCACCCGCAGTACGCCGCAGACCGGCACGCGCTCCCTCGCCGCCATGGCCGCCGACCTCGACCGGGTGCTGACGGCGGGACGGGTGCCCGGTCCGTACCTGCTCGTCGGCCACTCCTTCGGCGGGATGATCACCCGGCTGTACGCCCAGCGGCATCCGCGGAACACGGCCGGCCTCGTCTTCGTCGACGCGTTCGGGACGAACATGCGGCCGTACTTCGGCGCCCGCTGGCCCGCGTACGTGAAACTGCTCAACGATCCCGGTACGCCCTTCGACGCCGACCCGGGATTCGAGAAGGCCGACATCGACGGCGCGGTCGCCGCGGTGCGGGCGGCCGGGCCGCTGCCGAGGGTGCCGATGGCCGTACTCAGCAAGACGGAGCCCTTCGCGGCCCCGCCGGGGAGCCCGAAGGACCTCCTCGCACCGCTGGAGCACGCGTGGCCCGCGGTCCAGCAGGCCCTGGTGGAGCTGGGGGAGCAGACCCCGCACCTGCTGGCCACCGGAAGCGACCACTACGTGCAGGTGCACGACCCGGACCTGACGATCAGCGCCGTCCGCCTGGTCGCGGGCCGGATCCGCGCCGGCCGCTGACCACCCGCCCGCCGCTCGGGGCTCAGGCCCGCTGCCACCGGGGCGGGTTCGCCGGGGAGGCGGGCACCGGCGCGGGTACGGGCTCCGGGCCGCGCAGGTGCAGGTCGCGGACGGTGGCCGCGGTCTCCCGTTCGAAGTGCTCCCAGGAGATCAGCCGCCGCCAGGCCGGATCCGGCCGCCCCGGCACGGTGGCGCCCCGCGCCGCCCACTCCCGGGCGAGCTGCTCGAACAGCGGGGCGGAGGCGGCCGCGTGCGCCGGCTGCCGTGGGGTGGGGACGTACAGGGGGCGGCCACCGTCATCCGCGGCGGCCCGGTGTCGCGCCGTGGTGGTGAGCGTGGAGCGCGTCGTCGTCATGCCCGGGCAAACGATTCGCTGGGCGGCGGGGACACGCACGGCCCCGCGCCGGGGCGCAACGCCCGACCGGGCCGGTCATTCCTCCTGGTAGGAGTGGCGCTGCTCCGTCCAGGGGTCGGCGATGTTGTGGTACCCGCGCTCCTCCCAGAAGCCGCGCCGGTCGGCCGTCATGTACTCGATCGCGCGCAGCCACTTCGGCCCCTTGTAGCCGTAGAGGTGCGGCACGACCAGGCGCAGCGGGAACCCGTGCTCGACGGTGAGGGGCTCGCCGTCGTGGTGGGTGGCCAGAACGGTCCTCCCGGAGGTGAAGTCGCCAAGGCGCAGGTTGGCGCTGTACCCGTACTCCGCCCAGGCCATGACGTGGGTGACCTGCGGGGCCGGGGGAGCGAGCTCCAGGATGGTCCGGGCGGCGACTCCGAAGAACTCGTGGTCCGTGGACGTCGTGCCCGAGGCGCAGTGCAGGTCCGTCTCGACGGTGACGCAGGGCAGCGCCGAGAACTCGTCGAACGACCAGGTGTACTTGTCGCCCGTGGCGGTGGCGCCGAAGACCTGGAGGGACCAGCGCTCGGGACGGAACTTCGGGACCGGGCCGTAGTGGGAGACGGGCCAGCCCTTGGCGAGGCGCTGGCCCGGAGGCAGGGGTGGGGTTCCCACGAGGTCGTCGTCCTGTTCGTCAGCCGGCGGAACGTCACGGCGGCAAGGACACCGCCCACGGGAGAATCCTGCCAGCCCCGCCGCGCTTTCCGGTTCGGCAGACCGGCCGGGAACGACGCGTGCGCCCGTTGGCGTTCCACGGAATCGGCTCTTTGCAATGGCGCCGAATCCCCCGCGAATGGAGACTCGCGGCGGCGGCTGTTCGGTTTCGGCCCCCGGGGCCGGAAGTCCGTGGTTCCGCCATCGATCGATTTGGCGGTGCGTTCCTCTTGTCTCATCATGTGAACAGACATCAGGTTGTCGCCGCGCTCGTCAACTGTGCGCAACGTACGCATTGTTGACTGATCAACGGATGAGAGTGGTGTGAGTTCCACCACTCCCCGACGCGCGCGCCGCCTGTCTTCCCCCTATTCCAACTTTCATCTTTCATCTTTCGAGGTAAAGGCAGCATGCCCGTCCAGCAGTTTTCAGACCTCGTGCGTTTCGCCCGCGACCGTTCCCCTTTCTATGCCGAGCTCTACGCGGACCTGCCACCCCGGGTGAGCCGGGTCACGGACGTGCCCGTCGTGGACCAGGACGCGTTCTGGGCCGCCAACACCCTGCACGACAACCGGGTCCTTACCGCCCCCCTCGGGGAAGCGGTCGTGTTCAAGACGGGCGGCACCACGGGCACGCCGCGGTTCTCCTGCTACACCCGCGAGGAATGGCGGGAGTTCGTCACCACCTTCGGTTCCGGCATGGTCGACGCGGGCCTGCGGCCCGGGCACCGCGTCGCCGACCTCTTCTACGCCGGTGAGCTCTACGCCAGCTTCCTGTTCATCCTGGACTCGCTCGCCCACGCCCCCGTCGCCAACGTCCGCCTGCCCATAGGCGGCGGCGCGCCGCTCGACTCGACGCTCGCCACGATCGAGGACTTCGCCGCCGACGTCCTCGCCGGCACGCCGACCACGCTGTGCCGCCTCGCCGATCACGTGATCTCCGCCGGCCGCCGGCTGGACGGCGTGGAGTTCCTGTTCTTCGGCGGCGAAGCCCTCTTCGAGGACCAGCGCCGCCTCCTCGCGGCCGCCTTCCCCCGGGCCACGCCCCGCTCGCTCGGCTATGCCAGCGTCGACGGCGGTCTCCTCGGGAGGCCGGTGGCCGGCGCGGGCGAAGACACCCGTACGCACCGCCCGTTCGCCCCGCACACCCTCGTCGAGATCCTCGACGAGACGACCGGCGAACCGATCCGCGAGCCGGGACGCCCCGGACGGGTCGTCGTCACGCAGCTCTACCGCCGCCTCATGCCCGTCATCCGCTACCCCGCCGGCGACCGCGCGGAGTGGACCGACACCGAAGGCGGAGCCTTCCGCATCCTCGGCCGCGCCGAGGAGGGCGTACGGGTCGGCCCCGTATCGCTGTACTGGCAGGACGTCACGAACGCCGTCGCCGAGGCCGACACCGCCTGCCGCGTCATCGGCACGCAGCTCGTCGTACGCCGCGGGGAGGGCCGCGACGGTCTCGTGCTGCGCCTGGCCACCGCCCCCGGCCAGGACCCGGCGGGCCTGGAGGTCCTCGCCGAGGAGGTCGTCGCCGGTCTGAACACCGCCCGGCCGCTCTACCCCGACAGCGTCGCCGCCGGGTTCGTGCACCCGCTCCGCGTCGAGTGGGCCCGCCACCGCGACCTGGTGGTCAACTCCCGTACCGGCAAGCTCGTCCGCGTCCTCGACGAGAGGCCGACGGCATGACGAACCCGACCGTGCCCGCCCGCCGGCTGCCCCTCGTCCTGCGCAACCGCGCCTTCGGCACCGTATGGCTCGGCCAGGTCCTCGCCCAGGCCGGCGTGCGGATGTTCCAGGTGGGCATCTCCTGGTGGCTCATCAGCGAAGCCGTATCCGGCGACGGCGGTCTCGCGGCCGGACTGTTCATGGCCGTCAGCACGCTGCCCGCCGTCGTCCTGGCCCCGCTCGTCGCCCGTGCCGTCGCGCGCTTCGCCCACCGCTCGCTGCTGCGCACCGCCGCCGCGGGAGCGGGAGCGGCCGCCGCGGCGCTGGCCGTCTGGGCCGGCGCGAGCGACCTCCCCGTCGCCGCGGCCTACGGCGCCGCCCTCGCCCTGGCGACCTGCCAGGCCTTCTTCGACCCCTGCCTGACCACCTCCGTGCCCGAGCTCGTCGACGACGCGGACATCGAGGCCGCGACGGGCTTCGAACTGTCCACCCAGTCTCTGGCGAGCCTCGGCGGAGCCCTGCTCGGCGCCGTCGTCGTGGACGCCGCAGGGGTGGCCGGTCTCGCCACGGGCTGCGCCGCCGCCTACGCCACGGCCGCCCTGCTCATCGCGACCGTACGGTTCCGCACCGCCGCACCCTCCGACGGCGACGCCCCCTCCGGCGCGGCCGGAGCCGGCGGTGAGCAGGGCGCGCCGCGCCGGACCCTGCGCCGGCTGCTGGGCTCCATGCCGTACGTCCGCGGCATCCTGCTCTGCTTCACCGCGGCCAACCTCTTCACCACGGCCGTCTTCGTCGTCATGCCGCTGTACACCGCCTCGGTACTGCACGGAGACGGCGCCACCGTGGCCCTCCTGGAGGCCTCGCTCGGTGTGGGCACGCTCGTCGGCTCCTTCACCGGCGCCCGGGTGCCCGGCCGGCCCGCCGTGGTCGGCACCGCCTGCCTGGGCGCGATGGCCGCCGCCCTCGCCGTCCCCGGCCTCATCGCCGCGCGGCCGGTCATCGCCGGGTCCCTGCTGCTGACCGGCTGGTGCGTCGGGGTGATCGGCGTCCGCTTCGTGGCCCTGTTCCAGCGGCTGGTCCCGGCCGCCGACAAGCCCGCGTTCTTCGCCGTCATGCAGGCCGTCCTCGGAGCGACCTTCCCCGTCGCCTCGCTGCTCTTCGGCTTCCTCGGCGACCACCTCTGCGCCCGGACGCTGTGCCTGATCCAGGCGGCCGGACTCGTCCCCGCAGCCCTCGCCCTGGCCCTGCTGCCCGGCCACGCCCGTCCGGCGGGCGCACCCGAAACGGCCCCCGCCCCGGAGCCCACCCCCGCAGGAGGCGTGCGATGACCGCAGCGATCGAGCAGGCCGCCCCGGCCGACATCGCCGATCTCCGCCAGCTCTACTACGCCGTCTACGGCCCGCACTACCCCACCGCCCTCGGCACCGACCCCGCCGAGATGTCCCGGCTGATCCAGGACCCGCACACGCTCTGGCTCGTCGCGCGCTGCCCCCGTACCGGCGCCCTCGCCGGATCGGCCGCGGTCCACGGCGAACCCGGCAGCCGGATCGGCCGCCTCGAAGGGCTCGCCGTCCACCCGGACCAGCGCGGATCCGGGCTCGCCGGGCAGCTGACCGAGGCCGTGTGCGCGGGCACCCTCGACGCCGGGAAGCTCGACTCGGTGTACGCCACCGTCCGCACGGTCAGCGCCGGACCCCAGCGCGTCGTGGCCCGCAACGGCTTCCGCCCGCTCGGCATCCTGCCCAACGCCGTGGATCTCAGCAGCCGCGAAAGCCTCGCACTCTACGCGCGTCACTCGCCCGGTGTCCTGGACCGCCGGGTCCCCGTCACCGAGGTCCCCGCCTCCCTGCTGCCGCTGCTGCGCACCGCCGAGGCCAGCCTCGGCATCAGCTACGCGCAGGCCCGGCCGGCCCCGCCGCTCCCGGTGCCCGAAGGGCCCGCCCCCCGCCGGCTGGAGATGATCGAGGCGCCGGCCTTCGTCCGCCGCCGCTTCCAGGAGCACTTCCCCGACACCGGCCGCTGGTTCTACCCGCTGCACACCCCCAACATCCTGCTCACCCCCGACGACGGCGGGTTCGAGGTGTACGCCTACCTCAACCGCACCGGCGGCTACTGCGCCCTGGTCACCGCCCACCCCGACCCGGCGGCCGCCGCCGGCTGGCTGGAGCCGGTCACCCGGACCCTGACCCGCGCCGGAGCGGGCTACGTGGAGGCGCTCGTACCGCTGGAACACCACGCCGCGCTCTCCGCCTTCGCCGCCCAGGGCTTCATCGCCGGCGCCCTGTACCCGGCCATGCGCCGGGACGGGGACGGCTTCCACGACTACGTGGTGATGTCCCGGACCGCCGAGCACATCGATTTCCGCGGGCTGGTCGTCGACCCGCCGCTGCGGCCCTTCCTCGATTCCTACGTGTCGGCCTGGACGTCGACACATCTGCCCGTACGTGAGGTTGCTTCATGACCCCTTCCACGGCCCCTTCCGTGACCCCGTCCACGACCCCCTCGAAACCCCACCTCGCCCCCGTCGACGTCCCCGACGCCGCCGCCCTCGGACGGGTGCAGGAACTCTGCGACCTGACCGGGCCCTACACCTCCGGCCCCGCCGAGGAGGAACTGTTCACCGCCGCCATGGCCGAGATCAACGCCTGGCACCGCGACCGCTCCCCCTTCTTCCGCAGGCTCTACGACGACGGCGCGCGGCCGGACACCCCGTACCGGGCGCCCCTGGTGCACGCCAACTTCTTCAAACGCCACGAGGTCCTGTCCATACCCGAGGACCGGGTCCACCTCCACCTGACCTCCTCCGGCACCACCGGACAGAAGTCGCAGATGTTCTTCGACGAGTGGACCATCCGCTCAGCGCAGCGCATGGTCGCCCGCATCTTCGACCACAACGGCTGGATCACCCCCGACCAGCCGGTCAACTACCTGCTCTACAGCTACGAGCCGGCCCGCGACCTCAACCTGGGCACCTCGTTCACCGACAACTACCTGTGCGACTTCGCCCCGGCCCGCCAGGTCGAGTACGCCCTGCGCAACACCGGCAACGGGCACGAGTTCGACCCCTTCGGCTGCGTCGCCGCGCTGCGCCGCTTCGCCGGGGAAGGCCTGCCCGTCCGGATCCTCGGCTTCCCGGCCTTCCTCTGGTTCACGCTGGAGCGGATGCGGGCCATGGGCCTCCCGCCGCTGCGGCTGCCCGAAGGCTCGCTGATCATCCTCGGCGGCGGCTGGAAGGGCCACACCGACCGGCAGATCGGCAAGCACGAGCTGTACGCCCGCGTCACCGAGCAGCTGGGCGTCCCCTCGGAGCGGATCCGGGACACCTTCGGCTCGGTCGAGCACTGCATCCCGTACATCGAGTGCGCCCACCACAACCTCCACGCACCCGTCTGGTCCCGCGTCTTCATCCGCTCGACCCGCACCCTCGAACCGCTGCCGTACGGCGAGCGCGGCTACCTGCACCTGGTGTCCCCGTACATCACCTCCGTACCGGCGCAGAGCGTCGTCATGGGCGACCTCGCCTCGCTCCACCCGGGCGAGGAGTGCGGCTGCGAGCTGACCACCCCGTGGTTCACGATCCACGGCCGCGCCGGGGTCAGCCGCAACCGCAGCTGCGCCGTGGCCGCCGCCGAACTGATGAAGGGAATGTCGTGACCGACACCATCAACCTCAACCACCACTACTGGCAGGGCACCTTCATCGGGGACGAGGAAGCCGCCCGCCGGCTGGCCACCCTGCCCGCGGCCGTCGAGTCCGCGCTCGCCGCGCCGCTGGACACCGAGACGGTCCTGGCGGCCTGCGACGCGCTGTCGCGCGCCCTGACCACCCCCGGCCACCGCGTGCGCGAGCGGCTGGCCCCGCACCTGCCCGAGGGCGGCGACGCGGAGCGGGAGGAACTCCTGGCCGAACTGGCCGAGTTCCTCGGCCGCGCCTCCCTCACCCGCAAGCTCCGCCGCGAACTGGGCGGCACCGCCCCCCAGCGGCTGAACCGCCCCGACGCCAAGGAGACGGTCTACGAGGCCTGGGCGCCCGTCGGCCTGGTCGCCCACATAGCCCCCGGCAACGCCGCCACCGTCGCCCCGCTCAGCCTCGTCGAGGGACTCCTCGCCGGGAACGTCAACGTCCTCAAGACCAGCAGCGCCGACACCTTCCTCGCCCAGCACCTCCTCGCCGAACTCGCCGCGCAGGACCCGACCGGCGCCCTCGCCGAGCGCATCATCGTGCTCCGCTTCCCCTCCTCCCGCCAGGAGTGGCTGCGCCTGATGTGCGCACCCGCCGACGCGGTCGCGGTCTGGGGCGGCGAGAGCGCCGTCGAGGGCGTCGCCGCCCATGTCCCGCCCGGCTGCCGCCTGGTGGAGTGGGGGCACAAGATCTCCTTCGCGTACGTCACCGAGGACGCCTGGGCGGACGAGGCGACGGCGACCGCCCTGGCCGGGGACGTCTGCCTCTTCGAGCAGCAGGCCTGTTCCAGCCCCCAGGTCGTCTACCTCGACACCGACGCCGGGAACACCGAGGTCCTGCACGCCTTCGCCGAGCGCCTCGCCGCGGCCCTGGCCGCGCAGCCCGGGCCCGCCGCGCCGGCCCGCGACCTCGACCCGGCCGAATACGCCGAACTGACCACCACCGAGCACCTCGCCCGTCTGGAGGAGCACCTCGGCCTCACCCGCGTCCTGGCCGCCCCCGACGGCACCTGGCGCGTCATTGCCGACACCCGCCCGGCGCTCACCGCCTCGCCGCTGCACCGCAGCGTCTGGGTCAAGCCGCTGCCCCGCAAGGACGTCATCGCCACGCTGCGCCCCATGCGCCGCTACCTCCAGACGGCCGCCGTCGCGGGCAGCCGCACCGACGTCGCCGAGCTCTCCGCGCTGGTGCTGGCCGCCGGCGCCACCCGTGTCACCCCCGTCGGGGCCATGACCGCGGGATACGCCGGCGAACCGCACGACGGGGTCTACGCCCTCCAGCGCTACAGCCGCCGCGTCGCGGTCCAGGCCGACGCGCGCTTCGCCGCCACCGCCTGCCTCGACGACCTCGCCCGCCCGGTGGCCTTCCCGGCGCCGACGGGGCCGCTGCTCGACAAGGCCGCCGTACAGGACCTCAACCGCGGGGTCGAGCGGAGCGACGCCGAGCTGTACTTCCGCAGCGGCGGAAGCACCGGTACGCCCGCCCTGTCGCTGTTCACGTACGAGGACTACGACACGCAGATGCACGCCGCCGCCCGCGGCCTGCTCGCCGCCGGCTACGACCCGGCCCGCGACCGTACGGCCAACCTCTTCTACTGCGGCGGCATGTACGGCGGGTTCATCAGCTTCTTCTCCATCCTGGAGCGGCTCGGCGGCGTCCAGATGCCGATGGCGGCCGGCGCCGACCACCGGGCCACCGCGGAGATGATCGCCGCGTACGAGGTGGACACGCTCTTCGGCATGCCCTCCTACCTCTGGCAGCTCCTGCACGAGGAAGCCGACCTGCTGCGCTCGTACGGGGGCCTGCGCAAGGTCTACTACGGCGGCGAGCACTTCACCGAGGAGCAGCGCAGGACGCTCACCGAGACGTTCGGCATCGAGGTCATCCACTCGATCACCTACGGCAGCACGGACCTCGGCCCGCTCGGCTACCAGTGCGCGCACAGCGGCGGCAGCGTCCACCACCTCCACGCCGACCTGCACACGCTGGAGATCGTCGACGTCGACGAGGACCGGCCCGTGGCACCGGGGGAGACCGGCCGGCTCGTCTTCACCACCCGGGCCCGGCGCGGACAGCACCTCGACCGGTACGTGATCGGCGACCTCGGGCGCGCGCTGCCCGGCCGCTGCCCCTGCGGCAGCCACGCCCCGCGCTTCGAACTGCTGGGCCGGCTGGGCGAGGTGATGCGGGTGGCGACGTACTTCCTCAACTACCGCCGCTTCGTGGCCATCGCGGGGGAGCGGCTGGGGTACGGCGGCGAGCTCCAGGCCGTCCTGACCGCCGGGGCGGCCCGAGAGGGCCTCACCGTACGGCTGGAGAGCGCCCACGCCCCGGATCCGGACCGGGCCCGGGAGGCCTTCCTCTCCGCGTACCCGGAGGTGCGGTCGGCGGTGGCGGAAAAGCTGCTCGACTTCGCGGTCGAGGCGGTGGACGGAGCGGATCTCTCCCGTACGGCGACCAGCGGGAAGCTGCTGGCGGTGGTGGACCGCAGGCGGTAGCCCCGTCGGCGCGACCACGCGCGTGCCGGGCGGATCTTAGACGAGGGATGGGAGGTTTTCCGTCAAATCTCCCGTTCTCCTCCCGTTCTCACGCACGCTCAGTAGCGTCGGTCTCACGAGAGGTCAGGCGTACCGCGGAAGCAGGCGGGCGCCGGCCCCGAACGGAGAGTTGAGGAGCGGACGCCAATGGCGAATGTGGAAGTCTCGTTGAAGGAGACCATGACCTCGATCGAGGGCACCCTGGGAGTCGCGCTCGTCGACTACACCAGTGGAATGGCCCTGGGGGCCCTCGGCGGCGGCAAGGATCTCGACCTGGGGGTCGCCGCGGCGGGAAACACCGACGTGATCCGGGCCAAGGTGCGCACCATGGAAATGCTGGGTCTGAAAGACGAGATCGAGGACCTGCTGATCACCCTGGGGAGTCAATACCACCTCATCCGGCTGCTCAGGGGTCGCGGGAACGACGGACTGTTCCTGTACGTCGTACTGAACAAGGCGAACTCGAATCTGGCGATGGCCCGGCACCAGCTGAAGCGCATCGAATCCGCACTCGAGATCTAGGGAGTGTCCGCTCCCTTGGGCCCACGCATGCCCATGAATTGAAGAAGTCTTCAATCCGGCACATCCGAAATTGGTCAAGCAGGGGCGTGCGTGGGCCCATCGGGCGGAATGATGGAGCCGCAAGCAAGGTCCAACCGAAGGCGGGAGCGTGCGTGGGCATGCAGGTACCCCTGTACCAGGCGAAAGCCGAGTTCTTCCGCATGCTCGGACACCCCGTCAGGATCCGTGTCCTGGAGCTCCTGCAGAACGGTCCGAGACCCGTACGCGAGCTGCTCGCCGAGATCGACATCGAGCCGTCCAACCTGTCCCAGCAGCTGGCGGTCCTGCGCCGATCCGGCATCGTCGTCTCCACGCGCGACGGCGGGACCGTCACCTACGCCCTCGCCGGGGGCGACGTGGCCGAGCTGCTGCGCGCGGCCCGCCGCATCCTGACCGAACTCCTGGCGGGGCAGAGCGAACTCCTGGCCGAACTGCGCCAGGTGGACCCGCGGCACTAGGGGGCGTCTTGCCGATCATGCCGGGCTCGCGGCGGTGGGGGACGCGGACGGGCCACGAGGCCGGGGATACCGGCCCGGCGGCCGGTCGGTGGCTAGCCTGGGCGCATGGAATCCACCCCCGCGTCCCACCCCGCCAGCTACACCGTCGTCCTGCGCCCGGGGCTCGCCGAGCCCGGTGATTCCGCCCGGCGGGGGGTGCTCCGCACCGCCCTGGTCGAGGCCACCGGTGAATTCGGGGCCTCCGGCTATCCGCGGTACGCGGGCGAGGGAGTACAGGCCGACATCGACCCCCGCACGCGCACCGTCGAGGCGGTGACGCTCGACGGCGCGGAGCTTCCGTACGGCTGGGTGGCACAGCTCGCCGACGGATAGGACGGCCCGCGTCCGGAGCGGCCCGACCGCCTCGATCAGCCCGCGACCAGGGCGTTGTCAGTGCTCGCACCTATGTTCAGCAGTGTCCCGCCGAACGGCGCGGAACTCGCCTTGCTGCATGGGAGATGGGTGCGTTGTCAGATTGGGAGAGGTCGAGCACGGCCCGGGTGGTGCCACCCGCACGGCCGCGCAAACTCGCCAAGGTCCCCTTCGTCGAGCTTGCCGACGGGCGCCTGCAGGGCGTGGTGTCCAGCGGCTCCGACATCGAGCGGGTCTACGTCTCGTCGGTCGCGGCCGGCACCTACGCCTTCGCCTGCAGCACCAACAACAACCGGCCCTGCGGCGGCGCGCGGGGCTCGTTCTGCAACCACATACGGGCCCTGATCAACGAGGCGGTGCTCCAGTACGGCGCCCCGCGCGTCGCCCGCTACCTGCGGGTCGAGGCCGCCGACGGTGAGCCGACCGCGCCCGGCATCGCAGCCGACATGGTCGCGGCCCGTCCTCCGCAGGGGGACGGCACCGCCGCCGCGCCCGTGTTCAGCCGGTTCCTGCGCCATCTGGCCTACCTGGAACTGGCCCCGACCACCGCGCCGTTGCCCGAGATGCAGTGGTTCCCGCCGACCCGGGCGGAGGCGGCGGGCGCGGGGGAGGGCACCGAATCGCCCGGCGAAGCGCCCGCCGAGGTCGTCGCGGGGCTCGACGAAGCGCTGGCCGCCGTCGACGGCTTCGACGAGGCCCTCGTCTGCGGCCTGCTGCGGCCGCGGTCCGAGCGGGCCGCCGCCCTGACCGCGTTCGCCGGTGCCGTCGCGGGGAGCCCGCTGGCCGCCAGGGTCGCCGAAGCCGCGGAGAAGGCGGTGGCCGGAGCCGCGGGCGAGGACCACTTCGTGGCCCTCGCCGCCGCCCGTACCGCCCTGCTCGGCTCCGTCCACGACGCCCTGACCACCCGCGTCGAGGAGGTGACCGGCCGGCCCCACGGAACGGACGGCGTCGGGCCCTCCGGCGGGGCGCAGGCGCCCAACCTGCTCGTCGCCGCCCGCTCCTGGCTCTGCGACCTCGCCCGCACCGGCTGGCAGGGCATCGACCACGACCTGGTGTCCGCGTCGGCGCCGGTCGTCTCCGCGATGCTTCCCGATCCGGCGCTGCGCCGCCTGGCGACGCTCCTCGACGGGTTCGCGGCCGAACTGGCCGCCTCCTGTCCGGGGGCCACCCTGGACCGTGTCCCCGTACGCCGCTGGGCCGACCTCTGGTCGCGTGCGCTGCTGCTGACGCTGCCCGGCGCCGCCGACGCGGCAGCGGCCGCGACCGGGACGGCCACCGGCCGTCTGCTGCCGCTCGGCGTCGACCTGCACGAGCACGCGACCGCCGTACAGGCCGAGGTCCACGCGGTGTTCGAGCCCGCGGACGGGTCCGCGCCCCGGCTGGTGCGGGCCGCCGTCTCGGCGCCGAAGCCCGACACGGTCGTCGGGGCAGGCCTGTGGCAGCTGCTGCGCCCGCACATGTCGCTCCTGGCGGCGGTCAGCGAAGGCCGCTCGATGGACCTCGCCGACATGCCGGTCACGGCCGGGGGCGACCTGATCTGGAGCGACGCCCACGCCCGCCCGGGCGAGGCGGTCGACCCCTTCACCGCCGCGCGGGTGTCTCTGCCCGCCGCCGGTGCCCCCGCGACCGCGCCGCTGGACCGGCACCCGGCGCGGATCGCCGCGCCCGTCTTCCTGGAGGGCTATGCCACCCGTACGGACGATGAGGGCGCGCTGACGCTGACCGTCGCGGGCGCCGACTTCGCCGTCGACACGGACCGCATCCCCACCGCCGGACCGCTCACCCCGGAAGCCGTCGCCGCGTCGAGCGCGTGCATCGGGCTGCTCCGCTGGGACGCCGGTGCCTTCGCCGTCCAGCCGCTCGCCGTCGAGACCACCGTGCGGAAGAAGGCGGTCGCGGTGCACGCCGGTGCGTGGGCCGGCGGTACGGCGGACAAGGCCGGGGTGAAGGCCGAGAAGGCCGCCACCGACGCCGCGGCGGTGCTGCGGGAACGAGCCGGAAGGCTGCTGCGGAAATGACCGGACAGGAACCGGGAGCCGAGGCGCTCCCCGCCCCCGAGGACAACCGCAGGCAGGTCCTGTACTGGCGGCTCCTCTCCCGCCTCTTCGACCCGGAGGAACAGGCGACGCTGGAGTCGGCGAGCCTGGCCGTGGTCGAGGACATCGGCCTGCCGGCCGCCCTGCTGGACCCGCTGGCCTCCGTCGACTCGATCGTGCAGCGCCACCCGGAGCTGGCCGCCGAGTTCGACGGCCTGATGGCGCCGCCCGAGCCCGAGCCCGAGCCCGTATCCGAATCCGAATCCGAGTCCGGCGCGGACTCCGGTTCGGCGGGCGCCGGTGACGACGGACGCGATCGGGCCGCCGAAGTACGGTGCGCCGCCCTCGTCTCGAAGGTGCTGCTCAACGTCTTCTCCACCGGCTCCGGCACGGTCACCGCCGGGCAGCTGTCGCGCTGGCAGTCCGACGCGGGCTGGCTGGAGCGCTCGCTCGGCTGCAAGCCCGGCGAGCTGCGCGGGGCCCGGGCCGGCGGAATCGGACCGGAACTCGGCTCCATCGAGGCCGACCTGGTCAAGCGGATGCGCCTGCGCGAGGTGCTCGCCGACCCCGGGCTCGCCGCTCGGCTGACCCCGAGCATGTCGCTGATCGAGCAGCTGCTGCGCGACAAGAACAACCTGTCCGGGGTGGCCCTGGCCAACGCCAAGGCCCTGATCCGCCGTTTCGTCGACGAGGTCGCCGAGGTGCTGCGCACGCAGGTGGAGAAGGCCACGGTCGGCGCCCTGGACCGCTCGATCCCGCCCAAGCGGGTGTTCCGCAACCTCGACCTCGACCGGACGATCTGGAAGAACCTCACCAACTGGAGTCCGGAGGAGGAGCGGTTGTACGTGGACCGCCTCTACTACCGGCACACCGCGCGCAAGACGACCCCCCAGCGGCTGATCGTTGTCGTCGACCAGTCGGGTTCGATGGTCGACTCGATGGTCAACTGCACCATCCTGGCCTCGATCTTCGCCGGACTGCCGAAGGTGGACGTCCACCTCATCGCGTACGACACCCAGGCGCTCGACCTCACCCCGTGGGTGCACGACCCGTTCGAGACCCTCCTGCGCACCAACCTCGGCGGCGGCACCGACGGCACCGTCGCGATGGCGCTGGCCCAGCCGAAGATAGCCGAACCGCGCAACACCGTCGTGGTGTGGATCTCGGACTTCTACGAATGGCGGACCGAGCCGCTCTTCGAGAGCATGGCCGCCATCCACCGCTCGGGCGCCAAGTTCATCCCGGTCGGTTCGGTCACCAGCTCCGGCCGCGGGAGCGTCAATCCGTGGTTCCGCGAGCGCTTCAAGGACCTCGGCACGCCGGTGCTCTCCGGCCACATCCGCAAGCTCGTCCACGAACTCAAGACGTTCCTCACCTAGACGTCGAAGACCCACGTGACCTCACGACCTCACGACGTTCGACATCCCGAGAAAGGCCCTGTCATGTCCGACCTGTTGCGCGCCCCCGCCGAGATCAAGTACGCCGAGGAACTGGCCTGGCTGGAGTCCGTCGACGACGGCCCGAAGCCCTTCTCCTGGCGCCTTTCCCCGAAGATGGTCCGCCTGTTCATCCTCGGCTCCGAGCGCTCCGACGGCCTCGACCGGGAGATCTCCCAGAAGTGGTACGGCGACCGCAGCTTCGTCGAGCGTTCCATCGTCACCCTGGCCTCCGACCGCGGCCTCCTGCTGATCGGCGACCCCGGCACCGGCAAGAGCTGGCTGGCCGAGCTGCTCTCCGCCGCGATCTGCCGCAACTCCACCCTGGTGGTGCAGGGCACGGCCGGCACCACCGAGGACCACATCAAGTACTCCTGGAACGTGTCCATGGTGATCGCCAAGGGCCAGTCGCGGGAGTCGATGATCCCCTCGCCGATCATGAACGCGATGGAGACCGGCGCGATCGGCCGCTTCGAGGAGCTCACCCGCTCCACGAGCGACGTCCAGGACGCGCTGATCTCGATCCTGTCGGAGAAGTACATCTCCGTCCCCGAGCTGGACAGCGAGAACATCGTCTTCGCCAAGCCCGGCTTCTCCATCATCGCCACGGCCAACAGCCGCGACCGCGGGGTCAACGACCTGTCCTCCGCCCTCAAGCGCCGCTTCAACTTCGTCCGCATCCCCGTGGTGACGAACAAGAAGAGCGAGGAGGAGATCGTCCGCTTCCGCACCGAGGAGCTGCTGCGCCGGCACCGGATCGAGCTGGACGTGCCGCCGACCCTGCTCGACGTACTGCTCCAGAGCTTCACCGATCTGCGGGCCTCGGCGGCCGCGGCCGGCAGCGACGACGAGAAGCTGGAATCGGCGCTGTCGACCGCCGAGCAGATCGGCGTGCTCGAGGACGCGATCCTGCACTCCAACTTCTTCGGCGAGCGCACCCTGACCGCCCACACGCTGGCCTCCTCGCTCGTCGGATCGCTGGCGCGGCGCGAGCCGGAGGACCTGGCCATCCTCAACAAGTACCTGCACGGGGTCGTCGAGCCGCGGAGCAAGGAAGAGGGCGGCTCCTGGCCGGAGTTCCTGGAGGGCGGCCGCGACGCGATCGCCACCCTGTCATGAGCACGGGACAGGAGAGCCGCGTACCCGGCACCCCCGCGCGGGACGGCGCGACCTTCGACGCGCTGCGCACGCAGCTCCAGGAAGCCGCCACGGCCTTCGCCGACGGACCCGACGCGCTGGAGGGGATCCTCCTCGGCATCGTCGACGACGTAGACCGCGCCGTACGCGAACCGCTGGAGGTCTTCCCCGTCTGCCACCACTCGCCGGCCTCGGCGGTCGCGATGGCCCGGCGCCTGCGGGAGAAGCAGCCGAAGGTGGTCTACCTGGAGCTCTGCGAGGACATGGCGCCGCTCCTGACCGAGCTGCGCAACTGCCGGCTCCCGGTGGCGGTCCAGGCGTTCGCGAGCGAGATCGACGGCTTCCCGGCCGAATGGGCGCCGCTGTCGGTCGTCGCACCGATCACGGAGGCCTCGGCCGAGTACCAGGCCATCGCGTACGCGCTGGACACGCCGGGCGTCGAACTGGTGCTCGTCGACCGCTCCTCGGACCACGTGTTCCAGTGGCAGGCGGACGACGGGGCGCAGTCGCCCGGGGAGCCGGGCGACCCGGACGCGCCGCCGGCCGAGGAGGAGGCCGCGCTGCACGGCGACGCGGTCGGGGTGGAGATCGGCGACCTGCGCCCGCGCTTCGCCGAGCTGGAGGAGCACCTGCTCCACCACGGCCGGGTGCGCCACTGGTCGGAGTGGTGGCACCAGTACGTCGAACTGCCCCTCGGCGACAGCGACCACGACACGTACCGCCAGGTCATGCTGCTGATCGGCAGCCTGTTCCGGCGGCTGGCGCCCGGGGACCCGGCGCGGGTGCGCGTGGACGAGGACCGCGAGCGCCACATGTGGACGAGGATGCGACAGCACCTCGCCGCGTCCGGCACGGATCCCGCGGAGTGCCTGTACGTCTGCGGAGCGTTCCACGCGGCCAGCCGTGTCGCCGAGTTCGGCGTCCACGGCGCCGACACCTTCGAGATCAGCCCGCCCAGCGCCAGTACGTGGCAGTACGGGCTCATCCCGTCCAGCCATGCCGCGATCGAGGCGCAGTTCGGCCTGGCCGCCGGTTCCGTGTCGATCGCGGCCACGCAATGGGCGAAGAACCTCAAGCGGACCCGGATCCAGCCGTTCCGGCTCGCGGGGCAGGCGGGCACGAAGAAGGCGGCGAAGCCGCGGAAGGCGGTGGCGGCCGCCGCGGTACCGGACCCGTCCGATCCGGCCGCCGACATGCTCTCCGGGTTCCTGCAGCGTCCGCCCGTGCTCGACCGCCTCGACGAGGCCGAACTGCTCGGCTGGTCCGTGGAGATCGTGCGCGCCGCGCGCCGGAGCGGCTACCTCGCCTCCACCGCCGACGCCATCGCCGTCTTCGAGACGTCGATCCTGCTGGCCGGCATGCGCGACCGGGCCAGGCCCACACCGTACGACTTCCAGGACGCGGCGATCACCTGCATCGAGAAGGATGCGGTGCCGGGCCGGCGGGACGTGCGCCGCCTCGTCGAGATCATGATGGGCGGCGACCGGATCGGCCAGGTCGGCTACGACGCGCTGCCGCCGCTGGCCCGTGACGTACACGACCGGCTCGCACCGATCGGCCTGGGGCTCCAGCAGCGCGGTGTGCAGCGGGCCTTGCTGGACATGGCCTCCCGCCCCGAGCTGGAGAAGTGCTCCGACGTCCTGTGGATGCTGCGCCACCTGATGCCACCGGGCACGGCGCGGCCGATCATGGGCGAGCGGCGGCTCGGGGAGCGGCCGATCCAGGAGTCGTGGGACCTCGCGCTGGGCACGCACCAGCGGGCGCTGATCGAGCTCGGATACGAGGGCGTCAGCATCGAACAGGTCCTGGAGCAGCGCCTGCGGCGCACCGCGTACGGACCACAGGCGACGACGGCGACGGTCCTCCAGGCGGTGGAGGACGCGACGCTGTACCTGCGCAGCCGCCGCCTCGCCGACGAACTGGGCACGCGTGCCCTGGAGGTCCTGGCGACCGAGCGCAGCGTCGACGGAGCGCCGGAGGTGCTGCGGCGGGTGCGCAGGCTGCTGGGCCACTACCGGACGAGCGAACCGGCGCTGCCCGCGTGGATCGAGTCGTTCGTCAAGACCGGTTACGCGCACTACTGCACCCTGCTGCCGACGGCGTTCACCGACGAGGACGCCACCGTCCGGCAGGTCGGCGCGATGCTGGGCTTCCTGTTCAGCATGGAGGGCCTGGCCCTGTCGCTCGGATGCGACCGGACCCAGCTGGAGCTCGCCTTCGCGCAGTCGCATCCGCAGGAGCCGGCCAAGGCGGCGCTGCTGTGGGCGGCCGAGGTGCACCTCGGGCGGCTCTCCCGTACGGAACTGCGGGCGCGGTGCGACGCACTGCTGGGCAACCCCCTCGTCGTACCCGCCTATCCGCGCTACCTCAGCGGATTCCTGCACGCGCTGGAGCCGGTGCCGCAGCTGGCCGACTTCGTCGTGGAGGCGGTGTCGAACGCGTTCGCGCGGCTGCCGGATCCGGTGCTGCTGCCGTGGCTGCCGACCCTGATCACGACGCTGCGGTCCGGCGGAGCCGAGTCGGTCCCGCTGCTGATCCGCGAGGCCGGGCGGATCTTCCCCGGCCGGCTGGCCGCGCTGGACACCTGGGTGCCGCCGTGGCTGGAGCAGCCGCCGGCGGCGGCCCCGTCGGCGGCCGGCGGGGCCGGAACCGCCGCGCTGCTCACGGCCCACCCCGCGACATGCGACGCCGTCGCCGCCCTGCTGGGCTGCGACGGTGCGTGGAGCGGGCAGGCCCCGGCACCGTCGGGCGCGGCCCTGATCGCGCGCCACCCGGACGCCGCCCGGGCTCTGGAGGCGCTGTTGGCCGCCTGCTGAACCCGGTGGGCGCCACGCGTCGGGAGGTCACCCGCCGGGCGGTCGCGCGGCGCGCGTGCGGGCGGCGGGTGGTGCTGGTGGAATGGCCTCTGCGGCTGTCAGGGGCCGGGGAGGTGTCTTGTCGGAGCATGACGGGAGGTCCACCGGGCCGCCGGGGGAGTACGAGGCGCTGCGCGCGCGGCTGCGGGCGATGGAGGCCGCGGCCGAGCAGATCGGGACGGGGCTCGACGAGAACGCCACCTGCCGGGAACTGGCCGGCTTCCTGTTCCGCAACCTGTGCGACGCCGTCGCGGTGGACCTGCGGGCCGAGGACGGCGCACTGCGCCGGGTCGCGGTGGCCGGGGCCGTCGGGCTGCTGACCGCGCGGACCGACGGGTCGCCGTCCGTACGCGCCATCGACGGCGGACACCCGCTGTCCGAGTGGATGGTGGTCTCCGGCGACACCCGGGTGCACCTCGTTTCGGTTCCGCTGCTGGCCCGGAACCGGGTCCACGGCGCGGTGCTGGCCGTACGGGCCCACGGTGGTTTCAGCGACCACGAGGCGGCGACGGTCCACTTCACGGCCCGGCTGGCCGCGGTGCACCTGGGCCACGCCCGTGAGCTGGCCGCCACCGAGGACACGGCGCTGCACCTGCAACGGGCGCTGGTGTCGGAGCCGGGCCGGCCGCACCCGAATCTGCAGATGGCGAGCCGGTACCTGCCGGTCGGCTCCCGGGCCCTGGTGGGCGGGGACTGGTTCGAGACGGTGCGGCTGCACTTCGGCCGCACGCTGCTGGTCGTCGGGGACGTGATGGGCCACGGGCTCGACGCCGCCGTCGACATGAACGCCTACCGTTCCACGCTGCGCGAGGTGGCGTCGACGGACCTGGCCCCGCACCGCGTACTGCGCCAGCTGGACGCGCTCGTGGCCGAGGACCCGGCCCGGCGCCCCGCCACCTGCCTGCTCGTACGGGTCGACCCGACGCGCGGGGTCGCGGACTTCGCCAGCGCCGGCCATCTGCCGCCGGTGGTCTTCGGCGCGGACAGCAGGGCGGTCCTGGTCGACGTCCCGGTGGGTCCGCCGCTGGGCACCGGGGTGGGCGGCTACGAGGGCGTGACCCGGCGGATCACCGACGAGGAGACCCTGCTGATGTTCACCGACGGGCTGGTGGAGCGGCGCGGCGAGGACATCGACGTCTCGCTGGCCCGGCTGGCCGGGCTGCGGCTGCCGGTGGGGGAGACGGTCGAGGAGATGGTGGACGCGGTGGTGTCGGCCCTGGACGCCCGGCACGCGGAGGACGACGTGGCGGTGCTCGCCGCCCGCATCCGGCCGCGCAGGCCGTAGCATCCCCCCATGCCGCTGGAGTGGGAACAGACGATCGTCGAGGCCAGGGACCCTGCCGCGCTGGGCCGTTGGTGGGCTCAGGCACTGGGGTGGGTGGTCGTCGACGACTCGCCGGACGAGTACGAGATCCGCCCCGAACCGGACCGGACGCCCGGGCTGCTCTTCGTACGGGAGGCGGAGCCGAAGCGCGCGAAGAGCCCCCTGCACCTGGACTTCCGCCCGGACGACCAGGCGGCGGAGGTCGCCCGCCTCCTCGCCCACGGAGCCCGCCCCGCCGACATCGGCCAGGGCGAGGACGTCACCTGGGTCGTCCTGTCCGACCCCGAGGACAACGAGTTCTGCGTCCTCTCCTCCCGCCGCTAGAGGGTCTCTTCGGCCGGTCTCAGGTGACCGCCGAGGCCGGGAGCTCCGGGGTGGGGGACGGGGCGTCGGCGGCCGGGGGGAGGGTGAGCACCATGGTGAGCCCGCCGCCCGGGGTGTCCTCCGCGGTCAGCGTGCCGCCGATGGCCTCGGTGAAGCCGCGGGCCACCGCGAGGCCGAGGCCGACCCCGGCGCCGCGGGGTGCGTCGCCGTGGCGCTGGAAGGGTTCGAAGATCCGGTCCTTGGCCTCGTCCGGCACACCGGGCCCGCGGTCCACCACCCGCAGCTCCACGCGGTCGGGCAAGGAGCTCGCGGAGACGTGGACGGGCTGGCCGTGCGGGCTGTACTTGACGGCGTTCTCGACGATGTTGGCCACGACCCGTTCGAGGAGACCGCGGTCGACGGCGACCATCGGGAGGGTCTCGGGGATGTCGAGCTCGACGCTGCCGTCGGGTACGCCGCCCAGCGCCATCGGGACGACCTCGTCGAGGTCGGTCTCCCGGATCAGGGGTACCACCACACCGGTGTTCAGGCGGGACATGTCGAGGAGGTTGCCGATGAGCGCGGCGAGGCGGTCGGCGCCCTCTTCGATGCCCTCGAGGAGTTCGGCCCTGTCCTCCTCGGACCATTCGACGTCGTCGGAACGGAGCGAGGTGACCGACGCCTTGATGCCGGCCAGCGGGGTGCGCAGGTCGTGGCTGACCGCGGCGAGCAGGGCCGTACGGATCCGGTTGCCCTCGGCGAGCTCCCGGGCCCGGCCCGCTTCGTCGACCAGGCGCTGGCGGTCGAGCACGACGGCCGCCTGCGCGGCGAAGGCGCCGAGCACGCGGCGGTCCTCGGCCGGCAGGACCCGCCCGGACAGGGCCAGCGCCATGTTCTCCCCGATCGGCATGTCCACGTCGGCGTCCTCGGGACGGCTGACGGGATGGCTGCCGACACAGGCGGCCGTGGTCCAGGGCGCCACCTCGTCCGCGCGCTCGAGCAGCGTCACCGACTGCATCGAGAAGGTCTCCCTCAGCCGCTCCAGCAGGGCTTCGAGCGAGTTCTCACCGCGCAGGACGCTTCCGGCCAGGAAGGAGAGGATCTCGGACTCGGCGCGCAGGCGGGCGGCCTGGTGGGTGCGGCGGGCGGCCAGGTCCACGACGGAGGCCACGGACACGGCGACGCCGACGAAGATCGAGATGGCGACGATGTTGCGCGGGTCGGAGATCGTCAGCTGGTAGAGCGGCGGCGTGAAGAAGTAGTTCAGCAACAGGGAGCCGAACGCCGCCGACGCGAGGGCGGGAAGCAGCCCGCCGAGCAGCGCGGCGGCCACGGTGAAGGTGAGGAAGAGCAGCATGTCGTTCGCGAGCCCGAGCTCGGGGACGACTTCGTGCAGCAGCAGCGCCAGCAGCGCCGGACCGACGACGCCGGTCAGCCACCCCCAGATGAGGCGGGAGCGGCCGAGCCGGGCGCCCCGCGCGACCGGCAGGCTGCGTCGCCCCCGGGCCGCGGCGTCGTGGGTGACCATGTGCACGTCGAGGTCGGGGCCCGACTCCACGGCCACGGTGGCGCTCACTCCGCGCCCGAAGACGTACTGCCACGGCCGGCGGCGGCTGACGCCCAGGACGATCTGCGTGGCGTTGACCCCTCGGGCGAACTCGAGCAGGGCGTGCGCCACGTCGTCGCCTATGACGTGGTGGAAGGTCCCGCCGAGATCCTCGACCAAGGTGCGCTGGGCGGCCAGTTCCTTGGGGGAGGCCGAGGACAGGCCGTCGCTGGCCGCGATGTAGACGGCGAGCACCTCACCGCCCGCACCCTTCTCCGCGAGGCGGGCGGCGCGCCGGATCAGCGTGCGCCCCTCCGGCCCGCCGGTGAGGCCCACGACGATGCGCTCGCGGGCCTGCCAGGTGGATCGGATGTCGTGCTCGCCCCGGTACTCCTGGAGGTACTCGTCCACCCGGTCCGCGACCCACAGCAACGCCAATTCGCGCAGCGCGGTGAGGTTTCCGGGCCGGAAGTAGTTCGACAGGGCGGCGTCGACGCGGTCGGGCTTGTAGATGTTGCCGTGCGCCATCCGCCGGCGCAGGGCCTGCGGGGACATGTCGACGAGCTCGATCTGGTCCGCGCGCCGCACCACCTCGTCGGGAACGGTCTCGCGCTGCCGGACACCGGTGATCGCCTCCACCACGTCGCCGAGCGACTCCAGGTGCTGGATGTTGACCGTGGTGACGACGTCGATGCCGGCCCGCAGCAGCTCTTCGACGTCCTGCCAGCGCTTGGCGTTGCGCGAGCCGGGGACGTTGGTGTGCGCGAGCTCGTCCACGAGCGCGACGGCGGGCCTGCGCGCCAGCAGTGCCTCCACGTCCATCTCCGTGAACGTGCTGTCGCGGTACGCGATCTCCCGGCGCGGGGTCGTCTCGAGGCCGTGCAGCATCACCTCGGTGCGCGGCCGGTGGTGGTGCTCGACGAAGCCGACGACGCAGTCGGTCCCGCGCTCGATCCTGCGGTGTGCCTCGGACAGCATGGCGTACGTCTTGCCGACGCCCGGTGCCGAGCCGAGGTAGATCCTGAGCTTTCCGCGTCTCATCTGGTGCCGACTTCTCGTTCCGCTCGATTTCCGCTCGGTGTTCTCTTCGATGCGCCGCCTCCGGCGACCGCACCCGGTGCCCCGTCAGGGTTCGAAGCGGTAGCCCATGCCCGGCTCGGTGATCAGGTACCGGGGGTGGGAGGGGTCCGCTTCCAGCTTGCGCCGTAGCTGGGCCATGTACACGCGCAGGTAGTTGGTGTGCTCGGCGTACGTCGGCCCCCACACCTCCAGCAGCAGCCTGCGCTGGGAGACGAGATGGCCGGGATGGGCGATCAGCAGCTCCAGCAGGTGCCATTCGGTCGGCGTCAGCCGGACCGTGCGCTCGCCGCGCACCACCTTCCGGGCCGCGAGATCGACGGTGAACTCGTCGGTCGTGATCCCGGAGGGGCCGGCGGGGGAACCGGGGTCCTCCTGCCGCCGGGTGGCGGCCCGCAGCCGGGCCAGCAGCTCGTCCATGCTGAACGGCTTCGTCACGTAGTCGTCCGCACCTGCGTCCAGGGCCCGGATCTTCTCCTCCGAGGTGTGGCGCGCGGACAGCACGAGGATCGGCACCCGGCTCCAGCCGCGGACGCTCCTGATCACGTCGACGCCGTCCATGTCCGGCAGGCCGAGGTCCAGGAGGATGACGTCAGGTTTGCGGTCGGCGGCGAGCCGGATGGCGGCGCGGCCGTCACCCGCTTGCGCCACCTCGAACTTGCGCGCCTGAAGGTTGATCTTCAGGGCGCGCACGAGCTGCGGATCGTCCTCCACCACGAGCACCCGGGTCATGGGGCGTACAGCCTTTCTTCGTCGCGGGCGGACGGTGATCCGGTGGGGCGCGGGGCTCCCGCGCCCCACCGGATGCCCGTCCGGGTGAGCGGGACGGCCATCAGCTCTTGGTCAGCGCCTTGAGCGCGGTGTTGAGCTCCAGGACGTTGACGCGGGGTTCGCCCATGAAGCCGAGGGTGCGGCCGGCGGTGTGATCCCGGACGAGCTTCTCGACCTGCCGGAGGTCGAGGTGGTTGCGCTCCGCGACCCGATGGACCTGGATCTCCGCGTACTCCGGGGAGATGTTCGGGTCGAGGCCGGAGCCGGAGGAGGTGACGGCGTCGGCCGGCACCTCGGAGGGCTCGACCTTGTAGGTGGCCGTGGAGTTGTCCGCGATCACGGCGTCCTTGGCGTCGGTGACCAGCTTGATCAGGTCCGGGTTGTCACCGGCCTTGTTGGTGGCGCCGGAGAGGACCAGCGAGTACCGGGTGTTGACGCTGTTGGAACCGAGGCCGTTGGAGGGGCGCGGCTGGAACCACTTCAGGTCAGGCTTCGCCGCCTCTTCCGGGTCATCGGGGTTCTGCTTCGGCAGGTTGTACGTCTGGCCGATGAGGGAGGAGCCGACGACCTGGCCGCTCTTGTCCTCGATCTCGGATCCGTTGGCCTTGTCGTGGAACAGGGCCTGGGCGATCCCGGTCACGGCGAGCGGGTAGACGATGCCGCAGACGACGGTGAGGACCAGCAGGGCCCGCAGGCCCGCCCCGAGCAGCCGCGCCGTGTTGCCTACAGAGTTGTTCATGGGATCAGCCGATTCCGGGGATGAGGGTGATGAGCATGTCGATGAGCTTGATGCCGATGAACGGGGCGATGAGGCCGCCGAGTCCGTAGATGCCCAGGTTGCGGCGGAGCATCTTGTCGGCGCTGGTCGGCTTGTACTGCACGCCCTTCAGGGCGAGCGGCACCAGAGCGATGATGACCAGCGCGTTGAAGACGACCGCGGACAGGATCGCGGAGTTCGGCGAGTGCAGGCCCATGACGTTGAGCTTGTCGAGGCCGGGGTAGACCACGGCGAACATGGCCGGGATGATCGCGAAGTACTTGGCGACGTCGTTGGCGATGGAGAACGTGGTCAGCGCGCCCCGGGTGATGAGGAGCTGCTTGCCGATCTCGACGATCTCGATGAGTTTGGTGGGGTTGGAGTCCAGGTCCACCATGTTCCCGGCCTCCTTGGCGGCCGACGTGCCCGTGTTCATCGCCACGCCCACGTCCGCCTGCGCGAGGGCGGGGGCGTCGTTGGTGCCGTCGCCCGTCATCGCGACGAGCTTGCCGCCGGCCTGCTCCCGCTTGATGAGGGCCATCTTGTCCTCGGGGGTGGCCTCGGCGAGGAAGTCGTCGACGCCCGCTTCCTCGGCGATCGCCTTGGCCGTCAGCGGGTTGTCACCCGTGATCATGATCGTCTTGATGCCCATGCGGCGCAGTTCGCCGAACCGCTCGCGCATGCCCTCCTTGACGACGTCCTTGAGGTGGATGACACCGAGGATCCGGGCACCCTTCTCGTCGTCGACGGCCACGAGGAGCGGCGTGCCGCCCGCCTCGGAGATCAGATTGGCGAGGAGGTCCGCGTCGTCGGCGACCCGGCCGCCCTGCTCCTTGACCCAGGTGATGACCGAACCGGCAGCGCCCTTGCGGGTCTTGCGGCCGTCCACGTCCACGCCCGACATGCGGGTCTGGGCGGTGAAGGCGATCCACTCGGCCTGGGCCAGCTCGCCCTGGTGGCGCTCGCGCAGCCCGTACTTCTCCTTCGCGAGGACGACGATGGAGCGGCCCTCGGGAGTCTCGTCGGCCAGCGACGACAGCTGGGCGGCATCGGCCAGTTCGGCCTCCGTCGTCCCCTTGACCGGGACGAATTCGGCGGCCTGGCGGTTGCCTAGGGTGATCGTCCCCGTCTTGTCGAGCAGCAGGGTCGACACGTCGCCGGCCGCCTCGACCGCACGCCCCGACATGGCCAGGACGTTGCGCTGGACGAGCCGGTCCATGCCGGCGATGCCGATGGCCGAGAGGAGCGCGCCGATCGTCGTCGGGATCAGGCAGACCAGCAGCGCGGTCAGCACGATCATCGACTGCTTGGCGTCCGCGTAGATCGCGAACGGCTGCAGGGTGACCACGGCGAGCAGGAAGACGATGGTCAGCGAGGCGAGAAGGATGTTGAGGGCGATCTCGTTCGGCGTCTTCTGCCGGGCCGCGCCCTCGACGAGCGCGATCATGCGGTCGATGAAGGTCTCGCCGGGCTTCGTCGTGATCTTCACGACGATCCGGTCCGAGAGCACCTTGGTACCGCCGGTCACCGCGCTGCGGTCACCGCCCGACTCGCGGATCACCGGCGCCGATTCACCCGTGATGGCTGACTCGTCGACCGAGGCGACGCCCTCCACGACGTCACCGTCGCCCGGGATGATGTCACCGGCCTCGCAGACCACCAGGTCGCCGATGCGCAGATCCGTCCCGGGGACCAGCTCCTCGCCGGAGCCGGTCAGGCGGCGGGCCACGGTGTCGGTCTTGGCCTTGCGCAGGGTGTCGGCCTGGGCCTTGCCGCGGCCCTCGGCCACCGCCTCGGCGAGGTTCGCGAAGACGGTGGTCAGCCACAGCCAGGCGGTGATCGCCCAGCCGAACCAGTCCGTCGGGTCCAGACACGCCAGGACGGTGGTGACCACCGACCCCACGAGGACCACGAACATCACCGGCGACTTGATCATGATGCGCGGGTCGAGCTTCCTCACCGCGTCGGGAAAGGACTTCAGCAGCGCCTTGGGATCGAACAGACCGCCGCCGACGCGCCCTGCCGAGGGCTTGTGCCCGGTGGGCAGGTCTTCGTGCGGGGCACGGGTGGGGGTGATGGTGCTCATGAGGCGAGCCCTTCAGCAAGCGGACCCAGCGCGAGGGCGGGGAAGTAGGTGAGGCCGGTGATGATGAGGATCGTGCCGACGAGGAGGCCCGCGTAGAGCGGCTTGTCGGTGCGCAGGGTGCCCGCGGTCTCGGGGACCGGTGCCTGCTCGGCGAGCGAGCCGGCCAGCGCGAGGACGAACACCATCGGCAGGAAACGGCCCAGCAGCATCGCGATGCCGATGGTGCTGTTGAACCACTGCGTGTCGGCGTTCAGGCCCGCGAACGCCGAGCCGTTGTTGTTCGCGCCCGAGGTGTAGGCGTAGAGGATCTCCGAGAAGCCGTGCGCACCGGGGTTCGCCATCGAGTTGCCGGGCGTCGGGAGCGCCATGGCGGCGGCGGTGAAGCAGAGCACGAGCGCCGGGGTGATGAGGATGTAGCAGGCGGCCAGCTTGATCTGGCGGGTGCCGATCTTCTTGCCGAGGTACTCCGGCGTCCGCCCGACCATCAGACCGGCGATGAACACCGCGATGATCGCCATGATCAGCATGCCGTAGAGGCCGGAGCCGACCCCGCCGGGCGCGATCTCGCCGAGCTGCATGCCCAGGAGCTGGATGCCGCCGCCGAGACCGGTGAAGGAGGAGTGGAAGGAGTTGACCGCACCGGTCGAGGTCAGCGTGGTCGCGACGGAGAAGATCGCGGAGCCGCCGATCCCGAAGCGGGTCTCCTTGCCCTCCATCGCGCCGCCGGCGATGTCGAAGGCCGGGCCGTGGTGGGCGAATTCGGTCCACATCATCAGCGCGGTGAACCCGAGCCAGATGGTCGCCATCGTGGCGAGGAGCGCGTAGCCCTGGCGCAGGCTGCCGACCATCCGGCCGAAGGTGCGGGTCAGCGCGAACGGGATGACCAGGATCAGGAAGATCTCGAAGAGGTTCGAGAAGGGGGTGGGGTTCTCGAACGGGTGGGCGGAGTTGGCGTTGAAGTAGCCGCCGCCGTTGGTGCCCAGCTCCTTGATGACCTCCTGCGAGGCCACCGCGCCGCCGTTCCACTGCTGGCTGCCGCCCATGAACTGGCCGACCTCGTGGATCCCGGCGAAGTTCTGGATCGCACCGCACGCGACCAGGACGATCGCGCCGATCACCGAGATCGGCAGCAGGATGCGGACGGTCCCGCGTACCAGGTCGGACCAGAAGTTGCCGAGCTCGCCGGTGCGCGAGCGGGCGAAGCCCCGTACGAGGGCCACGGCGACGGCCATGCCCACCGCGGCCGAGACGAAGTTCTGCACCGCGAGGCCGCCGGTCTGCACGACGTGGCCCATGGCCTGCTCGCCCGCGTACGACTGCCAGTTGGTGTTCGCGACGAACGACGCGGCGGTGTTGAACGCCTGGTCGGGATCGATCGCGGAGAAGCCCAGCGAGCCGGGCAGGACGCCCTGGGCGCGCTGGAGGGCGTAGAGGAAGAGGACGCTCACCGCGGAGAAGGCCAGGACGCCGCGCAGGTAGGCGGGCCAGCGCATCTCGGCCGACGGGTCGGCGCCGATGGCCTTGTAGATCCACTTCTCCGGGCGGTAGTGCTTCTCGGAGGAGTAGACCCGGGCCATGTGGTCGCCGAGCGGACGGTATGCCAGCGCCAGCGCGGCGACGAGCGCGAGCAGCTGCAGCACACCTGCGGTTACGGGGCTCATATCAGTACTCAGAACCTCTCCGGGTACACGAGGGCGAGGACGAGGTAACCCAGCAGGGAGACGGCCACGACGAGGCCGACGATGTTCTCGGCGGTCACAGCTTGGCCACCCCTCGGGCGATGAGAGCCACCAGCGCGAAGACCGCGACCGTGGTGACGACGAAGGCCAGATCGGCCATCGTGAGCTCCTGGATGAAGTGATGAAATGGATTTCGGCCAGACCGGCCGATGTAGAGCAAACCGCGAGCTCAGCCCGGCGTTAAGACCTCTTGACGGGCTCCATACGGGCAGGCCGGATCTCTTGATGCCGCCCTGACGCGGAAACGTCTCGGGGGCTGTGCGGCACGGTGGGCCAGGGGCCGGGGCGGCCCCCGTACGGCTCCCTCAGCCGGCCAGGCCGGCCGTGTCCAGGGCGGTGCCGGCCTGTGCGGCGAGGGCGACGGCGACGAGCCGGGCCTGCTCCGAGGGCAGCGGTCCCGGCACCGGGTCGAGGACGAAGCGGCCGTAGTAGTGCCCGCCGCCGACGGCACGCAGCTCGGTCTCGCCGTCGGGCCACCGGTCGGGCCAGTACGTGGCCTCGGTCTCCCCGGTGCCGTGGCCGAGCCACAGGGTGCCGTCGTGCTCCATCCGGGGGAGGTGCCCGATGAGGGACCCGTACTCGAAGCGGCAGCCGCGCAGGTCCAGCAGGGCGATGAGCTCGTGTCGGACGTGCTCGACGACGGTCTCGGGAGCGTCTGCGCCCTCGGCGAGCCGGGCCGTCCCCTCCAGCTGGGACAGGTGCGAGGCATCGGTGGTCACTGCGCCCTGGAGGCGGCGTGCGCGTACGGCCAGCTGGGAGACGATCAGGCCGACGATCAGCAGGAGGGCGGCCGTCTGGAGGTCCTCACCGCCGGTGATCGTGAAGCGGCCGTACGGGCGGGTGAGGAAGAAGTCGAACCAGGCGGCGGCCGACAGTGCGGCGAGGGCCCCGGCGACCCGGGTGCCGAGCGCGGCCACCGCGACCACGGCGACGACCAGGACGAGGGCGGCGTTCGTCGCCGAAAGCTCCGTACGGAAGGGCACGAGCGCGAGCGCCACGAGGAAGGGGACGACGAGGGCCGCGATCAGGGCGAGGCGGTCGTGGAGCCGATACCCGGACATGTGCTGCCTCCCGTCCGGACGCGCTGGTGTCGATTCGGGTCGGAACCTCGTCGCAACCCCTCGGGGTCAGAACTTCTCGGGCTTGATCAGGGCCGCGATGAGATGGCCGAGCAGGGCGAGGGCGATGACCAGCCCGACCACGTTCTCAGCGTCCATGGATCATGTCTCCGATTCTCCCGGTGCGTGCGGTGCTCCGCCACCTCCACCGTGCCCGCGCAGCCGGGCGGCGTATCGGACGGCAACGGCCTTTTGACGCGTCTCATACGGTTCCCGCTCGTGCGCGTCAGCGGGACGTCAGGGTTTGCGCCGACGGTGTCAGAAGAGCGTCAGCGAAGCGGTCCGGTGCCCGCCCGCCGGCGTTCCATGGACC
Source organism: Streptomyces sp. NPDC001194 (assembly GCF_042896985.1). Classification (NCBI taxonomy): domain Bacteria; kingdom Bacillati; phylum Actinomycetota; class Actinomycetes; order Kitasatosporales; family Streptomycetaceae; genus Streptomyces; species Streptomyces sp. NPDC001194. Next base: position 63,418 of record NZ_JBIAXU010000021.1, read on the forward strand.
GCATGCCCCGACCGAAGCACGTGGAGGACCGCAACTGGCGGGGAGACGCGCGGGCCGCGGCCGGCATCGCCGTGCTGTTCCCGGGACTGCTCGTCGCCGTCGACGCGGCGGCCGGCAGCACGCACTGGCAGCGCGTGCTGTTGTGGACGGCCCTCGGCCTGACGCTGTTCGCCGTCCTGTGGCCCACCCGGGTCACTGCCGTCCCGGGCCTGCTCACGACCCGGGGACTGCTCCGCCGCCGCCGGGTCCACACCGACCGGCTCGTCTCGGTCGCCTGGCACGACGGCGTCGCGCAGCGCCTGGTCCTGAAGGACCTCGACGGCAATCGGCTGGAGGTCGATCCGCGGGTCTTCGCGGCGAACCCGGCGCTGTGGCACCTGTTCGAGCGGGGCGTCCGCGCGAGCCTGTCCCTGGGCACCGTGACGGAAGGCTCGGACCCGCTCCGCCGGCTCGCCTGCCTCATCGACCGGCAGACCGTCACCACGGTCTTCAAGCTCTCCGGCATGGACCACCGCTGACGGGCCGTGGGGCGTCGCCCATGGGCGTGTCCGTGGAGTCCCGCCTTCCCCGCGACGCCCGGCACGCGCTAGAGGAGGTCCGATGGTACGGCCGCCCAGGACTCCCGCAGTGCGCCGACCGCCGGGTCGTCGGGGTCCAGGTCCACGTCGTCGACCGCCGCCAGCGCCCGTACGCCGAAGCCCGTGCTCGTCGCGAACGCCGCCCGCATCGTGCGCAGCCCGGCATCCGTCACCGGAGCCGTGACCTGCGCGGATCCCGCGGCCCGGAGCAGCCGCATCGTCGTCCCGGGCAGTACCTCGGCCTCCGGCCAGACCACCGTCCCGGCCTCGTCCACGAAGCCGATGTTCCAGGTGCAGCCCTCGGAGACCAGCCCGTCCGCATCGGTGAACAGCACGTCGTCGAAACCGGCGAGCCGGGCTGCGCGCCGCAGCCGCAGCTGCCCGAACAGCGCCACGTGCTTCACCGACGGCATGTCGCGCCGGAAAGGGAGCCGCTGCACGCGCAGCGCCGGCAGCGGCCGGCCGGCGGCGCCCGCGGCGGCCGGCCGGGTCGTCACCAGTACGCCCGGCCGCCCCGTACGGTCGGGGGCCGTCAGCTCCAGCTCGGGGTCGAAGACCGTGACCCGCACCATGAGCGCCCCCGCCCGCCCGCCGGCTTCCCTCCGTACGCACTCCCGCACCCACCCGGGATCCAGCTCCGCCCCGAACACCGCACGGCAGTCCGCGACCAGCCGGGCCAGGTGCAGGGCCAGCCCCTTCACCCCGCCGTCCTCCACCCGCATGGTGGTGAAATGGCCGTAATTGGTCAGCGCGAGTGCCTGGAGGGCCTCGGGGGAGGCGGGGGAGCCGTTCAGGGTTGCCATACACGCAGTCTGCACGTCGCGGACTCGGCCCGGCCGGCCGCTACGGGGCCGGCGCCGCGGGGCGGGGCATGCGGCCGACGGGCGGGATCGCCGGGCCGGGCGGCAGGAGCTCGATCGTCACGAGCGCCACGACCGTGGCGAGGATCGCCACCGGGATCAGCTCGGTGCTGCCCAGCACGAGCACCACGAGCACCACGCTGCTGACCGGCAGCCGCAGCGCGCTCACGGTGGCGGCGGCCATGCCGGCCGCCAGCCCGGCGCCGACACCGAGCCCGGGCAGCGGCGAGCACAGCACGCCCGCGGCGGCGCCGAGGAACAGCGACGGGAAGATGGGACCGCCCCGCAGGCTGCCCAGGCACAGGGAGAAGGCGGCGCTCTTGCAGAGGAGCACGGCGATCAGCGCGCCCACGCCCCAGGCGTGCGGGTCACCGGCCAGCTGGGCCATCGTCTCCTGGCCCGAGGAGGCCACGTCCACGGGAGAGCGGCCGGTGCCCAGGGAGTAGGCGGCGGCGCAGACGCCGGCGGCGAGGGCGCAGAGGGCGGTGACGGTCAGCGGGCGTTTTGCGACGCGGACGGCGGTCAGCCGTCCGCCGTACTGCACCAGGTGGATGCCGACCGCGAGGGCCGCGGCGATGAGGATCGACCAGAGCACGTCACCGGCGTCCAGGCGGGGGTACGGCGTGCCCGAGTGCTTCAGCGACAGGTCACCGGTCTTCAGTCCGGTCCAGCGGCCGAACCCGGTGAACACGAGCGAGCCGATGCCGCTCGACAGCAGTGCGGGCAGCATGACGGCGAACAGCTGGGGTCCTCCCACGCCCACGACCTCCATGAGCAGCACCGCGCCGATCAGCGGATTGCCGAAGATGGTGGCGATGGCCGCGGCGGATCCGGCGGCGCCCAGCAGCGCGGTGCTCATCGGCGTCTCCGGCGTGCCGGTGAGGTGCCGCAGTGCGATCGCGAGCCCGCCGCCCAGCGCGATGAGCGGCGCCTCGGGGCCGAGCGTGGCGCCGAGCGGGAGGCTGAACACGGCCGCGAGGATCACTCCGGGCAGGGCCGCGGCTCCGGGACCGCCCGCGTGCAGGCCGGAGGCGGGGATGTGTCCGCCGGCCCCGGGGAGCCGGGTGACGATCTGCCCGACGCAGACACCCGACAGGAGCAGGAGCGGCAGGGGCCACCACCACGGCGGAGTGTCGTGGCCGAGGGCGTGCGGGAGGTCCACCCAGACCAGACCCTGCAGCTTCTGGAGCCCGGCGAGGAACCAGAATGCGGCCAGCGACACCGGGATGCCGATGAGTCCGCAGAACACGAGCGTCTTGCGGTATCCGGGAGTCCGGATCAGCTCGCCGAGCCTCTGGGCCTCCGCGGGCCGCGACGGCGGCTGCGGACCCGGCCCCTGGCGCGGACCCGGGTTCGGGCCCTGATTCGGGCCCTGATTCGGACTCGGCTGCGTCGGCTGCGTCATGGGGCCGTTCCTTCCCTCCCCCGTCCCTCACCGGTCAGTCCGGCACAGGGTGCTCCGTCAGCCGAGGAGCCGACGCTTCTGCTCGGCGAACTCCTCCTCGGTCAGCACTCCCTGTTCCTTGAGGGTGCTGAGCTGCTTGAGCTGGTCGATCTTGGTGGTCATGTCGTCGGCGGCGGGGGCCGCGGCAGGGGGCGGGGGCGGCGGCGGGGGCGGCGGCGCGGCCTCGGCCTGCGGCGCCTCCTGCTGCGCCCAACGGCCCGCCTGCCGCCGGGACACGCGGTTGGACACGGCGGTTGCGGTGCCGGCGATGACGGCCGTACGGGCGACTCCGCGAAGAAGTCCGGGCATGGTGCTCATCTCCAGGGGTGCGGTGAAGCAGGGCTGCGGCCACGTCCTCATGCGTCGTCGGGCCGTACCTCCATGGCCTCCAGCGAGGCGAGCAGCGCCTGCACGGGAATCCGGCCGGCGGCCACGAGCTGTGCGCCTCCGCGGCGCAGTTCGCGGGCGAACGGCGCCGCCCACGTGTTCTCGTACACGATGATCCCCGCCGAGTTGCCCGGTTCCAGCGCGACGCCGGCGTCGTCGATGTCGCTCTGGTCCAGCAGGCCGGACGAGGCACCCTCGAAGATCGAGAGGTCGACCTCGTCGCCGAAGTCGGTCAGCTCCACCGCCGTCACCGAACCGTCCAGGTCCTTGCGGACGAAGACCAGGTCGAAGATGCGGATGATGCCGCGATCGACGAGGTCGACGAGCATGGGGAGTCCGTTGCCGGTCATCCGGTTGCCCGGGAACTCGATGACGACGTAGTCCACCGGACCCATGTCGTCGATGTCGCCGATGTCGCCGAGCCCGCCTGATTCCTCGACCTCGCTGCTCATGGCTGCTCCTGTCGCGCTGGGGGGGAGGGAAGACGTCGTGCCGGCCGCTGGTCCGCGGGCGCGGCTCCGGCACGCGGTCGGCAGGAGGGACGTCGCCTAAGCCCATTCCAGCACCGCGCACGCACCTGCGCACATCCGGAAGGCCACCCGCGGAGCGAGCCGATCGGCCGGCGGTCGGGTGGTCAGCCGGTCAGCTGGTAGATGCTCTTGCCGGTCAGCCACAGGCCGACCACCAGGCAGATGACGACGATCGCCTGCTGCTGGTGACCCTCCAGCCAGCCGCGCAGGCGCATCAGCCGGTCGTGTGCGACCTCGGGTGCGAACACGATGTACAGCTCGGCGGCCAGCAGGCTGGCGGTCGCGAGGAAGCAGAAGCCGAAGAGGGCCGCGTAGGTGGACGTGTGCGAGGTGTTCGCCTCGAGCACGGTCGTCGCGCCGGCCGCGACCAGGCCCCACGGCTGGACGAGCACGGCCAGTCCCGCGGCCGCCCAGAGCGAGCCCGAGCGGGAGGCCGCACTGTCGGAGGGTCCGCCCCGCACGTCGGGGCCGAGCGGGGTGGCGGAGCCGGTCGGGGCTGTGCCCGCCTTCATGAGGCGGCGGCGATGGAGCCCGTAGAACACCAGGACCAGTCCGATGACCAGCTTGGTCGCCAGCCCCGCGAGGCTGGGCGGGGAGCGCGGTGGCGGCGGCTGGCCGTCCGTCACCATGAGTACGACCGCGATCACCGCGACGAGGCAGGCGAGCCAGGCCAGGATGAAGACGAGGCCCTTCCACACGCCTCTGGCGGAGGACACCACGAGCGCGAAGGCCATGATGGGCAGCGGGTCGACGGTGATGGCCAGCGCGATGAGCAAGAGGTCGACGACCATGGCGCCCCAATCGTGTGACGAGGTACGACACTACGCACGGGTCCGGGCCCCGACATCTTTTCGCGTCCGTTGGACGGACGGGCGAACGGCGGCGGGCCGCAGGCGTTCGAGATGCCGCCCCCGGCCGTGTCCTTCAACCTGGACGGACACGAAGGAGACCCCGATGACGACGACTTGCCCTCCGGCCCCGGCGCCGGCGTCGAGCCGTCCGTTTCCTCCCGTGCCCGCTCCCGTGCCCCCCGCTCCCGTCCCGGTGTGCTGATGGCCTCCGGCAAGAGCAGGCGTGCCGTCCTGCGGTCCGAGTGGTGGCGATCCCGCTCGCAGCGCACGGCAGCCAAGGCCCGGCGGCTCCAGCGCCGGGCCGAGACCCGGTTTCCGGTGATCACCCACGTCGCCGAGCGCATGGTGTCGGTGAACATCTTCGACTCCGCGACCCGCCTCGCCGCGCAGTGCTTCCTGACCGCCGTCCCCCTGGTCTTCGTCGTCGCGTCGGTCGCTCCGCAGGCCGTGCGGGAGCAGATGGCGGCATCGATCCGCGCGGTGTTCGGGCTCAACGGCGAGGCGAGCGACCAGCTGTCCGCCATCTTCCGCAGCTCCGACGCGGAGCTCCAGAACGCGGTGGGTGTGGTGGGCTCCCTGATGGTGCTGCTGTCCGCGACCGCCGTGAGCCGCGCCATGCAGCGGCTGTGCAAGCGCGCGTGGGAGATCCCGCGCACCGGGGCGCGGATCGCGGTCTGGCGCTGGCTCGCGTGGATCGCCGCCTGGATCGGTCTGCTGCTCGTGCAGGAACCGGTGCGCAGCGGGTTCGGCGTCGGGCTGTGGCTGGGCGTCCCCGTCACGTTCGTCTTCCAGGCGCTGGTGTGGTGGTGGACCCAGCACATCCTGCTGGGCCGCCTCGTCGGCTGGATGCCGCTGCTGCCGGGTGCCCTGATCACCGCCGGCGCGATGACCGCCCTGTCGGTCACCGCCGGTTTCTACATGCCGCGCGCGCTCAACCGGGCCCTGAGCGAGTACGGTTCGGCCGGCTCGGTCTTCGTCCTGCTGTCATGGCTGATCGTGCTGTGCGTGGCCATCGCGGGCGGGGTCACCATGGGCGCCGTCCTGGCGCAGGAGCCGTACTTCGCCCGGCGGCTGGGCAGTCCGCCGCCCAGCCGGGAGCGGACCGAGCAGGACTGAGCCCGGCGCTCCGGCGCCCGGGCGCCGGGTGGCGCCGTACGGCAGCGCGGGGCCGGGGGTGCCATGCTGGGCAGCAGGGGCCCGAGCGGCCTGGAGGTCCACAGCGATGGCAAAGCGTGTAGCGAAGACGGAGAACGGTGTGCACCGGCTGTCCGTCGCGGAGCGGGTCGCCCGCGGCCGCGCCGCCCGGAGCCGGGCGCCCCGGTCCGGGCAGGGGGATTTCGAGCCGTCCGCGCAGCGGCAGAATCCGGTGGACATCCTCGAAGGACAGTCGGCCGGCCGGGTGCCGGAGCTGGTGCCGATCCGCTACGGGCGGATGTCGGAGTCGCCGTTCCGCTTCTACCGGGGCGCCGCCGCCGTCATGGCGGCCGACCTCGCCCAGACGCAGGACTCGGGCCTGCGGGTCCAAGTTTGCGGCGATGCGCACATGTTGAACTACGGGCTTCTCGGCACCCCGGAGCGCAACCTGCTGTTCGACCTCAACGATTTCGACGAGACCCTGCCCGGACCGTGGGAGTGGGACGTCAAGCGGCTGGCCGTGAGCCTGGCCATCGCCGGGCGGGAGAACGGTTTCAGCGAGCGCGAGCGCGCTGTCGTCGTCCGGTCGGCGGGCAGGTCGTACCGCGAGAGGATGCGCGACTACGCCGTCATGCGCCACCTCGACGTCTGGTACGCGCGGGTCGACGCGGAGCAGCTCCAGGCGCTGGGGGCGACCGAACTGCGCTCGCGCGGCCGCAAGCGGCTGGCCGAGGAACTGGCCAAGGCGCGGGGACGGGACAGCCTGCAGGCCGCCGGGAAACTCACCGAGGTCGTGGCCGGTGAGCGGCGGTTCCGGTCGGTACCGCCCCTGGTCACGCCGCTGACGGAGCTCATGCCGGACAACCGGCGCGGCACGCTGGAGGGGCAGATCCGCGACATGGTCGAGCAGTACGGCGAGACCCTCCCCTCGGACCGGCGCCACCTGCTGCGGCAGTTCACCGTCGTCGACATGGCCCGCAAGGTGGTGGGCGTCGGCAGCGTGGGCACGCGGTGCTGGATCATCCTGCTCGTCGGCAGGGACGGCGAAGACCCGTTGATCCTCCAGGCCAAGGAGGCCGGAGAGTCCGTCCTCGCCCCGTACGTCGGCGCCGGCGAGCACTCCATGCAGGGCGAGCGGGTGGTGGCGGGGCAGCGCCTGATGCAGGCGGCCAGCGACATCTTCCTGGGCTGGCACCGGGCGAAGGGCATCGACGGCCGCGAGCGGGACTTCTACGTACGGCAGTTGAGGGACTGGAAGGGGAGCATCGACCCGGAGCTCATGGCGCCTCAGGGCATGCAGGCGCTCGGCGACGTGTGCGCCGCCACCCTGGCCCGGGCACACGCCCGGTCGGGCGACCGGATAGGCATCGCCGCCTATCTGGGCGGCGGCGACGTGTTCGACCGGGCGCTGGTGCGGTTCGCCGAGACCTACGCCGATCTGAACGAGCGCGACCACCAGGCCCTGGTGGCCGCGGTGGCCGCGGGCCGGATGGAGGCGCAGGCGGCGTGAGGGCCGACGGGCGGCCCGCGCACCCCGCCTCTGTGCCAGTCGGCTGAACCGACCGGCGAGGCGACACGCGGCTTTCCGTGACCGTGGGAGGCTCCGGTCATGACAGCCGATGCACCCGCGGCCGGGAGCGCCAAGAACGCGAACCTCGTCCTGATGACACTGGCGGCCGGGCAGTTCCTGATGGCCCTCGACAGCTCGGTCATGAACGTCTCGATCGCCACGGTGGCCGAGGACATCGGCACCACGGTGACCGGCATGCAGGGCGCGATCACGGCCTACACGCTGGTCATGGCGATGCTGATGATCGCCGGTGGCAAGGTCGGAGCGCTCATCGGGCGCAGACGCGCGTTCATGATCGGTTGTGTCGTCTACGGGTGCGGATCCTTCACCACGTCGATCGCCCCGAACCTGACGGTCCTGCTGCTCGGCTGGTCGTTCCTGGAAGGCGTGGGCGCGGCGCTGATCCTGCCGGCGATCGTGGCGCTGGTCGCCTCGAACTTCGCCGTGGAGCGGCGGCCGGCCGCCTATGGCCTGGTGGCGGCCGCGGCGGCGATCGCCATCGGGCTCGGGCCGCTCATCGGCGGTGTGGCGACCACGTTCTTCTCCTGGCGCTGGGTCTTCGCCGGGGAGGTCGTGGTCGTACTCGTCATCCTGGTGCTCGCCCGCCGGATCGCGGACGCGCCCACCGACCGCAAGCCGCGCATCGACCTCCTGGGCGCGGTCCTGTCCGCTCTGGGCATCGGACTGTTCGTCTTCGGCGTGCTGCGCACGAGCGAATGGGGCTGGTTCCGGCCGAAGGCCGGCGCACCGGCCTGGTTCGGGCTCTCACCCGTCGTCTGGCTGATGCTGGCCGGTCTCTTCCTCGTCTGGCTCTTCTTCCGCTGGGAGGCGCGCCTCGTCGCACGCGCCACCGAACCGCTCGTGGATCCGGCGCTCCTGCGCAACCGGCAGCTGACCGGCGGCCTGACGATGTTCTTCTTCCAGTACCTCGTACAGATGGGCGTGTTCTTCGTCGTCCCGCTCTACCTGTCCGTCGCGCTGGGCCTGTCCGCCGTCAAGACGGGCGTGCTGATCCTGCCGCTCTCCGTCTCCCTGCTGGCCGCCGCGATCGCGATCCCCCGCTTCCGTCCGGACATCTCGCCGCGGCGCGTGGTGAAGCTCGGGATCCTGTCGATGTTCCTCGGCGCCGTCGTCCTGCTGGCCGTCCTGGACGTGGACTCCGGGGCGGCCGTCGTCACCGTTCCGCTGCTGCTGATCGGACTCGGGATGGGAGCCCTCGCCTCCCAGCTCGGGGCGGTCACCGTATCGGCCGTCCCGGACGAGCAGAGCGCCGAGGTCGGCGGAGTCCAGAACACCGTCACGAACCTCGGCGCGTCGATCGGCACCGCCGTCGCGGGGTCGATCCTCATCACCATGCTGACCTCGTCGTTCCTGACGAGCATCGAGCAGAACCCGGCGATCCCGGCCGAGGTCAAGAGCCAGGCGAACGTCCGACTCGCGGGAGGCGCCCCCTTCCTGTCGGACGCCCAGCTCACCGCCGCCCTCGACGAGGCCGGTGTGGAATCGGAGGTGGCCGACGCCGCGCTCGACGCGAACGCCACCGCGCGGATCGACGGTCTGAAGGCGGCCCTCGGCATCCTCGCCCTCGCCGCGCTGACGGCGCTCTTCTTCACCCAGCGCATCCCCGAGACCCAGCCGGGGGCGGCGCGGTCCTGAACCGGTCCCTACACGGGACGCGGCGGACTTCCACCGGGTGCCGCCGCGTCCTCGGTGTCCGGCGCGGCCTCCTCGGCGATGAAGTCCATGACGGCCAGGGCGAAGAGGAGCACGAGGGCGATGCCCAGGATGACCCAGCCCGTCGGGTACGGCCACAGGATGAAGGCGAGGACGGCCGCCGCCACCAGGATCCAGGTGATCCAGACGCGGTGGCGGGCGACGAACGGGCCGACCGGGCCCATGCGCAGGCCCGCCCGGTCGGCGGAGGCCCGGGTGGCCGCGATGCCCGAGTGCCACATCTGGCGCACCACGGTGGCTCGGCGACCGGGGCCCGAGAGCCAGGCGGCGAGCGCGAGCAGCACGCCGAGGACCACGACCATGCGGACCGTGGTGCGCAGGAGCTTGATCATCGCGTCGTAGACGGCGCCGGCGGCCGGCTGGGACACGGTGTCGGGGAGCGCGTTGAGGTAGACCGTACGGAAGACGGTCAGTGCGATGCCCAGGACGAGCGCCGCGACGGCGAAGCCGAGGGCCGTCGTGACCAGGGTCCGCCTGCGGTGGACGGAGAGCAGGATGCCGACGGCCGCGAGCACGACCGCGATGACCGGCAGCCAGAAGCCCATGATCTGCAGCAGCCGGAAGCCGGTCTTGACCCGGCCGATGTCGTCCGACTTGAGCACGGTGAAGTCGGTGTGGACCTCGGGGATCTTGGCGGCCACGCTCATCCCGGAATCCACCAGCTTGTTCTTCACCTGGTCGATCACGGGAGCGAGGTCGATGGTCACCGAGTCGTTCTTGATCTGGACGGCCCCCTCGTCGCTGCCGGTCAGGGCGCGGACGAGCGAGGTGTGGACCGTGCGGTTCGCGTTGGTCCAGATGGTCTCGAAGGCGTTCGACTGGACCACGTCCAAGGCCTTCTCGTGCACGAAGCTGCGGACCGCGCCCTCCAGCCCGTTGCCGAGCTTCCCCAGCGCCTTCTGCAGCAGCGGCCGCTGGTCCGGAGCCACGTCCTCGAGGAGGTTGGGCAGGTCGATGTGTTCCATCACCGCGCCGGTGACCCGGTTCGCGGCGGCCGCCTGCACGTCGGGGTTGGAGGCCAGCGGAGCCACGGTGGTCACGTAGCGGTCGGTGTCGCCCACGATGCTGGACGTCCACGCGGCGACGATGCCCAGCGGCGCCAGGACGCAGCCGATGATGATCAGCAGCGCCGACAGGAACGCGCGAAGCCGGTGCCAGCGCGGCAGGCGTTGCGAAGCCTCGGCCTCCAGCGTGGCGACCCGAGCCCGCAGCGCGGCGAGTTCACCCTGGTTGTCGTCGTCCGGCATACGGCCCTCCTAGAGGTCGTACCCAGGCAACCCCGGCCCGAGGGACCGGGCCAGCGGGGGCGGGCCGAACGGGTGAGCGTGACCGCTCGACGTGCGGAGGGCGGTACTCGGACCAATACTGCTGATCGCGGGCATTCGGCTCGCCGCAAGGAGGTAATCATGGACGACTACCCCGCGCTCTCCGTGTTCTGGTCCATGCTCTGGTTCTTTCTGTGGATCATGTGGCTGTTCCTGCTGTTCAAGATCATCACGGACATCTTCCGTGACCATGAGATGAGCGGCTGGGGCAAGGCGGGCTGGCTGATCTTCGTGATCATCCTGCCCTTCCTGGGAGTGCTCGTCTACGTCATCGCCCGCGGCAAGGGCATGACCCAGCGGGACGTCAAGCAGGCCAAGGAAAGCGAGGCCGCCTTCCAGGACTACATCCGCCAGACGGCCGGGTCGTCCTCGGCCGGCGGATCGCACGCCGACGAGCTCACCAAGCTCGTCGCGCTGAAGGACAAGGGCGCGCTGTCGGAGGCCGAGTTCCAGCAGGCGAAAGCGAAGCTGCTCACCTGAGCCGGCCCGTGCGCGGGGCGGCGCGTGTATCCGGGGCAGCCCCGGTGTCCGGTCTGCAGGGGGCAGACCGGGACTCCTGCCCGGCCGGGGGGCGCGCCCAAAACCCTGCCCCCCCCCCCCCCCCCCCCCCCCCCACCACCGGAGCCCCCCCC
>NZ_JBIAXU010000021.1:74472-153952 GCF_042896985.1 Streptomyces sp. NPDC001194
GGGGGGGGGGGGTTTTCGGGGGGGCCGCCGGGGGGGCGGGGGGGGGGGGGGCCGCGGGGCCGCCGGCCCGGCCGGGGGGCGGCCCCCACCCGGGCCGGCCCCCCGCCGACGTCCCCCCGGCTCCTACGGGAGCCGACCGCCGCGCGGGGGCCGCGCATCGGTGAGGCCCCCGGCCGTCGTCGGCCATGCGCACACCGCCGTCGGCCGTGAGCTCCGCGGGGGTCAGAGCGTGGTGACGAGTCCGCCGTCGATGGTGTGGTCGGAGCCCGTGGTGTTGCCCGCCCGGTCCGACGCCAGCAGCAGGACGAGGTCGGCCACCTCCTCGGGGCGGGTGAACCGCCCGGTGACGGACCGCGCGGCGGTGCCCGCGACGATGTCCTCCGCCGTGCTCCCGGTACCGCCCGCCACGGTGGCGGCCACCCCCTGGTCCCCGAGCCACAGGGCCGTCTCGACCGGGCCGGGGCTGATGGTGTTGACGCGCACCCCGTGCGGGCCGACCTCCTTGGAGAGCGCCTTGCAGAAATTGGTGAGCGCCGCCTTCGCCGCGCTGTAGTCGATCACTCCGGGGTCGGGCAGGAAGGCGTTGACGGAGCCGACGGTCACGATCGACGCCGCGCCCCGCTCGATGAGGTGCGGGAGGGCGGCCCTGGTGGTGCGGACGGCGGTCAGGAAGTTGATGTTCAGGGCCCAGGTCCAGTCCTCGTCCGTCAGCGACAGGAACCCGCCCAGCCGCGGCCGGACCGCTCCGACGTTGTTGACGAGGACGTCCAGCCCGCCGAAGGCCGCGACCGCCTCCCGTACCGCGTGCTCCGGTCCGTCCGCGGTGGCCAGGTCGACGGCCACCGGCCGGACCCGCCCGCCGTCCGCCAGCTCCGCCAAGGGGCCGTCCACCGTACGGGCCGCGGCGACCACCAGCGCGCCTTCGCCGGCCAGCGCCCGGGTGACCGCCAGGCCGATGCCCTTGCTCGCTCCGGTGACCAGCGCCACCTTGTCCGTGAGATGCAGGTCCACGAGGCCGAGTCTGTACGCACACCGGCCCGAGGAGCTCCTGACAGGGCCGACACGGCGGCCCCGTCAGGCAGGTGGCCCCGTATCAGCCCAGTCGGGTGGGGGAGGAAGCGGCCGGGGTGAGGAGGCGGGGGGCGCCCGAGCCGTCCGCCGGGACCGTCCAGAGGTCGGTGGTGTCCGGCGCTCCCTCGGCGGGCAGGGCGTAGGCGACCGTACGGTCGTCCAGCCAGAGCGCCTGGTCGTCCACGCTGCGCTTCTCCGCCAGCGGCTGCTCCCGCAGCGTCCGCAGGTCCAGTACGTGCTCGCGCCACAGCGACGCCCCGCGCAGGACGCGCTTCTTGTAGACGATCCGGGTCTCGTCCGGGGACAGCGACGGGCATTCGACGTTCTGGGCGACGGTGGTGACGCTGCGCCGCGAGACCGAGCCCTTCACCAGGTAGGTCTGGCCGGCGGTGGCGAGCGTCGCGTAGAAGGTGTCGTCGTCCTTGGAGAAGGTGACGCCCCAGAAGTTGACGTCCCCCGAGGAGTAGGGCCGGCCGTCCAGGACGATGGAGAACTTCTCCAGGTCCGGCTCGACGGCCCACGTACGGGTGTCCACGATCGTCGTACGGGTGGAGAAGAACGCCGCGCCGTAGGACTCGCCGGCGACGAACACCGTCCACGCGGCGAAATGGCCGCTCGGCGCGACCCGGGCCCGCGACGGGGTGCCCGCGAGCGGGAAGCCGTGCAGCGGGCGCAGCTCGGAGTCGACGATCACGGCCTTGTTGTCCTGGGCCAGCGCGCCCGGCGAGGAGTTCAGGCACACGCCGGTGCCGGCGGCCGCGTGGAAGCGCTGACAGGTGAGCCCCGAAGCGGTCCGCTCGGCCTGGGGCGTCTGCCCGGGGACCGTGACGAGGGCTCCGCGGTGCGGGCCCTTCGCCCCGTTGAGGAAGGCCAGCCGGTTCTGCTGGCCGAGGAGGACCGGGCCCTGGGCGACCGTCGGGTCCCCCTCGTGCGTCTGCTCGGCGCGGGCGGCGGAGCGCAGGACCAGCGCGGCGGCGAGGCCACCGAGGAGCAGCACGGCCACCGCGAGTACGAGCAGCCGGCGTGAGCGGGTCATCGGGTTCCTCGGGGGTGTCGGGCGGGGTCGGTGGCGGATTCCCGGGCGGGCGCCGGCGGCGCCGGGCGGAGTACGAACCCGGCGACGACCGCGCAGCAGCACAGGCCGGCCGCGGCGGCGGCGAGCGCCGGACCGGCGCCCCACACCGTCCAGGCGGCCCCGAAGGCGAGCGAGCAGCCGAAGCGGGCCAGCGCCTGGCTGGTGCCGACGACGGCGAGGCCGGTGGCCCGCAGCTTCGCCGGGACGGTCGCGCCGACGGCCGCGGGCAGCACCCCGTCGGTCGCCGCGTAGAACAGGCCGTGCAGTACGAGGACCAGGTACGGGAGGGCCGGCCAGTGCGGGGCCCACAGCAGCAGCCCGTAGCCGGCCAGCAGGAGGGCGTGCCCGGCGAGGAAGACGCTGCGGCGGCCGATCCGGTCGGCCAGCGCCCCGGCCGGCACGGCCAGCAGCAGGAACACGGCGGCCGTGCCCAGCGGGAGCAGCGGGAACCACTGCTCCCGTATGCCGGAGCGGTCCTGGAGCAGCAGGTAGAGGAAGGCGTCGCTGACGGTGGTGAGGCCGAGCAGGGCCGCGCAGAGCGCGAGGGCGCGCAGCCGGGGCAGGCGCAACAGGGCCGCCGCCTCACGGAGGTTCACCCCGGCGGGCTTCGCTCCGGCGGGCTTCACCCCGGCGGGCGTCGCACCGGACGGCGTCACCCCGGTCGGCCCCTCCCCGTCGGGTCTCTCGCCCTCCGGCTTCGCCGCGGCCGGTTTCGCCGCCCCGGCGGGGCCCGGGCCGATGCCCGCTCCCGAGGGGACGAACAGCATCAGCACCACCACACCGAGCACGGCCACGCAGGCGCTGACGCCGAAGACGGCGTCGTACCCGCCCACCGCCATGTTCAGGATGAAGAAGGCGGCGAGGGGGCCGAGCAGCGCCCCCGTGGTGTCCATGGCGCGGTGCACGCCGAACGCGCGGCCCTGTAACTCGGCAGGCGTGGAGAGGGAGATGAGGGCGTCGCGCGGTGCGGTGCGCAGGCCCTTGCCGGTCCGTTCCAGCGCGAGGACCACGCCCACCGGCCCCAGGCTGTGGGCGAGCAGCAGGAGCGGCTTGCACAGGGCGGAGAGGCCGTAGCCGATGCCCGCGATCAGCTTGTGGTTGCGGACCCGGTCGGCCAGGTGGCCTCCGGTCAGCTGCACCAGCGCGCTGACCCCGTTGTAGACCCCGTCGAGGGCGCCGAAGCCGAGCGGGCTCAGTCCCAGCCCGGCGACCAGGTACAGGGGAAGGACCGCGGTGACCATTTCCGAGGAGACGTCCGTGATCAGGCTGACCGCGCCCAGCGCGAAGACGGTCGAGGCGACCGCGGGGGCCCGGAGGGGCCCGCCGTCCGGTGCGGTCTTCGCGCCGGCGGGCGCGGAGCGGTCCGCGAGGTACATGCTCTGGAGCTCCCGGTGCCGACGGTCAGGTCACTCGTACGTGTGAGTGAGACCCTAGTGCTTGTACGGGCCAACCGGGCGGCGTACGGCCCGATTCGGCCCGCCTGCGCCGCTCAGCCCTGTCGGCTGCTCTCGTCGCGCAGCCACGTGGAGAAGTCCCCGGACCGGATGGCCTTGCGGGACCCCCGCCGGGCGGCGAGGGCGGCCACCACGAACACCACCACCCCCGGAAGCAGGCTGGGCTGGGCCCGCAGCAGGGCGCGCAGATCATCCGTACCGGTGCGTGCGGACGGCGCGCGCGCCCCCTCCGGGCTTCCGGGCGCCCCCGAAGCCTGGAACCGTTCCAGTTCGGCGGAGGAGGTCGCCGCCCTGACGCGCCGCCTGATCAAGTCACCCCAGGTGCGCGGCGGGTGCACCACGACCCGGGCGTCCTCGACCACGCGCCGCTCCTGCGGGGCGAACGCGAGGGAGGCCGCCAGATCGTCGGCCATCAGCGGCGGCAGGGCGGCGATCCGCGCGTGCCCGGGCTCGGTCACCGCGATGACCCCCCGCCCGAACAGCCCCTCGCGGACCGCCGGCAGCCGCTGCCAGACCCGGTAGTACGCGCGGACCGGCCAGGCGCACCCGGACAGGGGGATGTCCCGGCCGGGGGCCGCCGCGAGCAGGTCCGGACGGGCCGCGAGGGCGCCGGCCAGCGCGCGCACATCGGCCGCGCCGACCTCCACGTCGGCGTCCACGTACAGGCGCGGGAAGCCCCGCGCGTGCTCGTCCCCGACGCGAAGTGCCGTGTGTTTGGAGGGAGTCGGTATCTCCACCACTCGTACGCGGGGCCCCCGCGCGCCCGCCACCGCGGCGGTGTCGTCCGTACAGCCGTTGCACACCACGACGATGTCGGGCCCGGAATCCGGGGCACCGGCGAGGAGCGCGTCGAGGAGCCGGCCGATGACCCGGCCCTCGTTGTGGGCCGGGATCACGATGCTGGTCACCCCGGAAGTATGCACGCTCGAACAGCCGAGCCGACCGTTTCCTCCAACTCTCCCCGGGGGTACGCCCGGTGGTCTAGATTGAACGCAGCCGACCGGATTCGGCGTGCTTCGGCGACGCGGAAATCCAGTCGGAGCAGGGCAGTTGGGGTACATACGGGTACGGCGGCTTGGGGGAACAGGCCGCCTGCCCGTGGCCGGACCGGTGCGAGGGGTGCCGGGCGGCCGGGGGGCGGAAGTACGTCGCAACACGTAGGGCATCGGTCGTGGGGGGCCATCACCGTCGGGCAGGTCACGCACGGGTCGCGCATGCGCCCCGGCGCCGGCCGTCGGCGGCACCCCCTTCCTTCGCACGCGTCCCGGCCATGGGTTGTCGATACGCCCGCGGGCGTGCGCGGAAGGAAAGTGGAACGCTGTGAAGGAATCCGAGAAGGAAACCGAGAAGGACGCCGTGAAGGGTGCGGCGCGCGAGGTCGCGGCCACGGGCGTGTGGCCGACCAAGCCGTTAGGCGTCGCCGTCATCGGAGCGGGCTACTGGGGCCCCAACCTCGTCCGCAACTTCCAGGCCAGCCCGGCATTCCGGCTCCGCTGGCTCTGTGATCTGAACGTCGACCGGGCGCGGCAGGTGCTCGGCGGCTACTCCACGGTCCAGGCGACCTCGGACTACGCGGCCGTGCTGGCCGACCCGGCCGTCGACGCGGTCGCCGTGGCCACCCCGGCCGGCACCCACCTCGACGTCGCCCTGGCCGCGCTGCGGGCCGGCAAGCACGTCCTCGTCGAGAAGCCCCTCGCCGCCACGTACGAGGACGGCCTGAAGCTGGTGACCGAGGCCGAGGAACGCGGCCTCACCCTCATGTGCGACCACACCTACTGCTACACCCCCGCGGTGTCCCGCATAAGGGACATGGTCCGCTCCGGCGAACTCGGCGACATCCAGTTCTTCGACTCCGTCAGGATCAACCTCGGGCTCGTCCAGAAGGACATCGACGTCCTGTGGGACCTGGCCCCCCACGACCTCTCGGTCCTCGACTTCATCCTCCCGGACAACGTCCACCCCGTCGCCGTCGCCGCCCACGGGGCCGACCCGATCGGAGCCGGCCAGTCCTGCGTGGCCTACCTGACGCTCACGCTCAACACCGGCGCCATCGCCCACGTGCACGTCAACTGGCTCTCCCCGGTCAAGGTCCGCACCACGATGGTCGGCGGCTCCAAGCGCACCCTGGTCTGGGACGACCTCAACCCCACCCAGCGCGTCGCCGTCTTCGACCGCGGGGTGGACATGACGACCCCCCAGGAGATCGGCGCGGACGAGCGCCGCGACATGCTCGTCTCCTACCGGAGCGGCGACATGGTGGCGCCCGCGATCGGCGAGAAGGAGGCCCTGCGCAGCATGGTCGAGGAGTTCGCCGCCGCCGTACGGACGCGCCGCCCGGCGCTGACCGACGGCTGGGCCGGCCTCCAGGTGCTCGACATCCTCGAAGCCGCCTCCCGGAGCCTGGAATTCCGCGGCGCCGTCGTCGGACTGCGCACCGGCCGCTGACAGCCGGCGCGGGACCCCCGTGGAACCGCGTCCCGCAGCACCTCGCCCGGCGTGCACGCCGCGCCGGGCGCACCAGCACGAAACACCATGACCGACTCAGTAGGGGCAGGGCGTTGAGCAGCGTACGAGGCAAGAGGATTCTGGTCACCGGCGGGGCGGGCACGATCGGCTCGCACGTGGTGGACCTGCTGGTCGACAAGGGGGCGCGCGAGGTCGTCGTCCTCGACAACTTCGTGCGGGGGCGCGCCGCCAACCTGGCCCGCGCGCTGGGGAGCGGCGCGGTGGAGGTCGTCGAAGGCGACATCCGCGACCGGGAGACCGTACGGAAGGCGACCGAGGGGGCCGAGCTGGTCTTCCACCTCGCCGCCATCCGGATCACCCAGTGCGCGGAGGAGCCGCGACTGGCCAACGAGGTGCTGGTCGACGGCACGTTCAACGTGCTGGAGGCGGCGGTGGCCGCCGGGGTGGGCAAGGTGGTCGCCTCCTCCTCCGCCTCGGTCTACGGGCTCGCGGAGACCTTCCCGACCACCGAGCGCCACCACCCGTACAACAACGACACCTTCTACGGGGCCGCGAAGGCCTTCAACGAGGGGATGCTGCGCAGCTTCCACGCCATGTACGGGCTGGACTACGTCGCGCTGCGCTACTTCAACGTCTACGGGCCCCGGATGGACATCCACGGGCTGTACACCGAGGTGCTGATCCGCTGGATGGAGCGGATCACGGCGGGCGAGCCGCCGCTGATCCTCGGCGACGGCACCCAGACCATGGACTTCGCCGACGTGCGCGACATCGCGCGTGCCAACCTCCTCGCCGCCGAGTCGGACCTGACCGACGAGGTGTTCAACGTCGCGAGCGGCTCCGAGACCAGCCTGCGCGACCTGGCCGTCGGACTGCTGGAGGCCATGTGCGCGCAGGGCATGGTGCCGGAGCACGGTCCGGCCCGCGCCGTGAACGGGGTCACCCGGCGCCTGGCGGACACCTCGCAGGCCTCGGGGCGGCTCGGCTTCACCGCCGAGATCGACATGCGCCGCGGGCTGCGGGACCTGGTGGAGTGGTGGCGGGCCGAGCGCGCCGCCGACGCCGCGGCCGGCGCCGACGCGGCGGCGCAGGCCGCGGCCGGGGAGGCCGGCCGATGAGCGCCGGGACCGCCCCCGCCCCGAAGGCCCCCGCCCGCATCCCCGTCATGGTCCCGTGGCTCGGCGAGGAGGAGGCGCAGGCCGCCGCAGAGGCCGTGCTCTCCGGCTGGGTCGCCCAGGGCCCCCGGGTCGCCGCCTTCGAGCGGGCCTTCGCCGAACGGGTGGGCGCCGAGCACGGCATCGCCGTGAGCTCGTGCACCACCGCCCTGCACCTGGCGCTGATCGCGCTGGAGCTCGGCCCCGGCGACGAGGTGATCGTGCCCTCGCTGTCCTTCATCGCCACCGCCAACGCGGTGCGCTACGTCGGCGCACACCCGGTCTTCGCCGACGTCGAGGAGGCCACGGGGAACCTGACCCCCGAGACCGTGGACGCCGTACGCACCCCGCGCACGAGGGCGGTCCTCGCCGTCCACCAGGGCGGGGTTCCGGCGGACGTGCACGCCCTGCGCGCCGCCTGCGCCGACTGGGGCGTCCCGCTGGTGGAGGACGCGGCCTGCGGGATCGGCGCGACCGTCGGCGGCAAGTCGGTCGGCCACGGCGCCCTGCTCGCCGCCTGGTCCTTCCACCCCCGCAAGGTGATCACCACCGGCGAGGGCGGCATGGTGACCACGGACGACGCCCAGTGGGCCGAGCGCCTGCGCAGGCTGCGCGAGCACGGCATGAACGTGTCCGCCGCGCAGCGGCACGCGAGCAGCAAGCCGATCGCCGAGGCCTATCTGGAGGTCGGCTACAACTACCGGATGACCGACATCCAGGCCGCGGTGGGCCTGGTGCAGCTCGGCAAGCTGGACGAGATCGTGTCCCGCCGCCGCGAACTGGCGGCCCGGTACGGGCAGTTGCTCGCCGGCATCCCGGGACTGCGCCCGGTCCGCGACCCCGGCCACGGCGAGGGCAACTTCCAGTCGTACTGGGTGCTGCTGACCGAGGAGTTCCCGGTCGGCCGGGACGAGCTGCTCGCCGTGCTGGCCGGGGCCGGTATCTCGGCCCGGCGCGGGATCATGGCCTCGCACCTGGAACCGGCGTACGCCGGGCACGGGGCGGCGCCACTGCCGGTCACCGAGCGGATCAGCCGCGACTCGCTGATCCTGCCGCTGTTCCACACCATGACGCGGGAGCAGCAGGACCGGGTGGTCGCGGTGCTGCGCGGACGGGCGGGCGGATGACCGGCCCGGCCGGGCCCGGCGACCCGGTCACCCGGGACCTGCTGATCGTCGGCGCGGGCGGCTTCGCCCGCGAGACCGCCCAGGCCGTACGGGACACGGCCGCCGCCGACCGGGAACGCGGCCGCGCCCCGCGCTGGCGTCTCGCCGGGCACCTCGACGACGACCCGGCCCTGCACGGCCGCGAGGTCGACGGGGTGCCGGTGCTGGGCGGCGGCGAGCTGGTGCACCGGCGGCCCGGGGCCCGGGTCGTCGTCTGCGTCGGCAGCCCGCGCGACTACGCGGTACGGGCCCGCATCGTGCGGCGCCTGGCCCTGCCCGAGAGCCGGTACGCGACCGTGGTCCACCCCACGGCCGCGGTCTCGGCCTCCTCGGTGCTCGGCCCGGGCACGGTGCTGCTGGCGCACTGCGTGCTGACCGCGGCCGTACGGGTGGGGGCCCACGTGGCGGTGATGCCGCACACCGTCCTCACCCACGACGACGCGGTCGGGGACTTCGCGACCCTGGCCTCGGGCGTCCGCCTCGGCGGCGGGGTCCGGCTGGGGCGCGGGGCGTACGTGGGCGCGGGCGCCCTCGTACGGGAGAACACCACGGTCGGCGCCTGGTCGCTGACCGGTATGGGAAGCACGGTCCTGGCCGATGTGCCGCCCGGCGAGGTGTGGGCCGGGAGCCCCGCGCGCCGGCTGCGCGCGGCGGGGGGCCCGGCCCTCGACGAGCTGACGGCCGACGGCGGGGAGACCGGCCCGGGGCCGGGGACGCGGAAGAGTCCCGAGACCGACATGAGCACGGAAACACGGATGGGGAGCACAGTCGGATGAACCAGATACCTCTCGTGGACCTGAAGGCGGCGCACGCCGAGGTCGCGCAGGAATTACGCGCAGGCTTCGACCGGGTGCTGGCCGACACCGCCTTCATCGGCGGTGAGGAGGTCCGCGCCTTCGAGCGCGAGTACGCCGCCTTCGCCGGTGTCGGCCACTGCGTCGGCGTGGCCAACGGCACGGACGCCCTCGAACTCGCCCTGCGCGCGAGCGGGGTGGGCGTCGGCGACGAGGTGGTGCTGCCCGCCAACACGTTCATCGCCACCGCCGGGGCCGTCGCCCGGATCGGCGCCCGGCCGGTCCTGGTCGACTGCCTCCCCGACACCCTGCTGATGGACCCGCAGGCCGCGCTGGACGCGGTGGGCAAGGCCACGCGCGCCGTGGTCCCGGTCCACCTGTACGGGCAGTGCGCCCCGGCGGCGGAGCTGGCCGCGCAACTGCCCCCGTACGCCAAGGTCGTCGAGGACGCCGCCCAGAGCCAGGGGGCGAGCCGCGAGGGCCGCACCCCCGGCAGCGGCGCGATCGCCGCCACCAGCTTCTACCCGGGCAAGAACCTCGGCGCCTACGGGGACGCGGGCGCGGTGGTGACCGACGACGAGGAGCGGGCCGACCTCGTACGGGCCCTGGCCAACCACGGCGGCGTCGCCAAGTACCGCCACGACGTGGCCGGGTTCAACAGCCGGCTGGACGGCCTCCAGGCCGTGGTGCTGCGGGCCAAACTGGCCCGCCTCGGCGACGGCAACGCCGCCCGCCGCGCCGCCGCCGCCCGCTACGACGGCCTGCTGGCCGACCTGGCGGCCGCCGGACGCGTGACCCTGCCGGTCACGGCGGAGGGCAACGTCCACGTATGGCACCTGTACGTCGTGCGGGTCGGCGGCGCCGACCGCGACGCCGTCGTCGGCAAGCTCAACGCGGAGGGCATCGGCGCGGGCGTGCACTACCCGGCCCCGGTCCACCTCACCCCCGCCTTCGCCCATCTCGGCCACGGCCGCGGGGACTTCCCGCAGGCCGAGCAGGCCGCGGACCGGATGCTCTCCCTCCCGCTCTTCCCGCAGATCACCGCCGCCCAACAGCAGCGGGTCGTGGACGCGCTCACCGACGCGCTGCGCTGACGCCCAGCGCCGCGCCGACGCACAAAAAAGAGGTACAGATGAACAGACGGACAAGGTTGCTCCGGTACGGCCTCTTCACCGTGGTCGCCGCCCTGATGGCCACGGTCTTACCTCCGTCCTCCGTGGCGGGTGCGGTGGACCCCTGCGGTCCCGGCACGAACGCGATCGTGTGCGAGAACTCCAAACCGGGCACACCGATGTCCGACTGGTTCTCGCCCAGCGCCTACGGGGACATCAAGGGCTTCAGCGCCCAGATGAGCGTCCAGGCGGGCGAGACCGTGCAGTTCAAGGTGCAGTCGTCGACCCCGTACCGGGTGTCGGTCTACCGGCTGGGCCACTACGGGGGTGACGGGGCCCGCCTGATGTCGACCGCGGCGCAGGCGGCCCAGACCTACCCGGCGAACTTCGCGCCCGGCGGGAACCCGCGCAGCTGCACCACCAAGGCCGCCACCGGCCTGGTGGACTGCGGCAACTGGCCCGTCACCGCGACGTGGACCGTGCCGGCCGACGCCGTGTCCGGTCTGTACATCGCCAACCTCGACCAGGCGGACGGCAACGGGGTGATGCCGTACCCGTTCGTCGTCCGCAACGACGCCAGCCACTCCGACGTCGTCGTGCAGACCAGTGACCAGACCTGGCAGGCGTACAACAACTACGGCGGACAGGACCTGTACGACGGCGGGGGCCCCGCGCCCGACGGCCGCGCGTACGAGGTCAGCTACAACCGGCCGATGGACATCGGCGGCGAGAACGGGATCTACGGGTCCGAATACCAGATGATCTCGTGGCTGGAGCGCAACGGGTACGACGTCAGCTACATGTCCGGAATCGACATGTCGACACGCGGTGCGACCCAGCTCAGGAACCACAAGGTCTTCATGTCCTCGGGCCACGACGAGTACTGGACCCAGGACCAGTTCACCAACGCGCTGAACGCGCGCCGCGCCGGGCTCCACCAGACGTACTTCAGCGGCAACGAGGTCTTCTGGAAGACCCGGCTCGCACCCAGCATCGACGGCGCGGCCACGGCCAACCGGACCCTGGTCTGCTACAAGGAGACCAAGCTCTCCTTCCCCCAGCCCAACGGCGTCCCGGACCCGAGCGGGATCTGGACGGGCACCTTCATGGACCCCGCCAGCTCCACGAACGGACGGCCGTACCAGCCGCAGAACCAGCTGACCGGCTCGCTGTTCAGCGTGAACGGCTACCGCAGTGACGCGATCACCGTGCCCGGCGCGTTCGCCAAGATGCGGCTGTGGCGCAACACCACCGTCGCGAACCTGACCCCCTCCCAGACCGCCACCTTCCCGACCGGCACGCTCGGATACGAGTGGGACAGCGACGTGGAGGACGCGGCCCGGCCGCCCGGTCAGATCGCGATGTCCTCCACCACGGTCGACATCAACGACGGCAAGCTCCGGCTCGACTACGGCAACACGTACGGGAACGGCACCGCGACGCACAGCCTGGTCGCCTTCCGCGACCCGACCTCGCAGGCGCTGGTCTTCGGCGCCGGCACCGTGCAGTGGTCCTGGGGCCTGACCAACATGCCGACGGGCAACCCCGACGACACGGTGGTCACCGAGGACAAGCGGATGCAGCAGGCCACGGTCAACGTGTTCGCCGACATGGGCGTCCAGCCCAAGTCCCTCCAGACCAACCTGGTCGCGACGACCGCCTCCACCGACACCACGGGACCGGCCATCACGGTGACCAGCCCGGCGGCCAATGCCACGGTGCCCGCACTGCGCCCGGTGACCATCACCGGCACCGCGACCGACAGCGGCGGCGGCGTGGTGGCCCGCGTGGAGGTCTCCACCGACGGGGGCACCACCTGGAAGGCGGCCACCGGCGTCGGCTCCTGGAACTACAAGTGGACCCCGACCGCCCCCGGACCCGTCCAGATCAAGGTCCGCGCGGTGGACGACAGCGTCAACATCGGCGCCACCACCACCGTGCCGCTGACCGTGGGACCCCAGCAGTGCCCCTGCACCGTCTGGCCGGCCGCGGCGGTGCCGGGCACCGTCAACGCCGGTGACGGCAGCGCCGTCGAACTCGGCGTCAAGATCCGCTCCTCGGCACCCGGCTCGATCACGGGCGTCCGCTTCTACAAGTCCCCGGCCAACACCGGAACCCACACCGGCAGCCTGTGGAGCAGCTCGGGCCAGCGCCTGGCCACCGGCACCTTCACCAACGAGACCGCGTCCGGCTGGCAGCAGCTGAACTTCGCCTCGCCGGTCCCGATCAAGGCCAACACCACCTACATCGCCTCCTACTTCGCCCCCAACGGCGGGTACTCCTTCGACAACACCTTCGCCTCCGCCGACGCGGGCCTCGCCCCGCTGACCGCCCTGCGCAGCGGCACCGACGGAGGCAACGGCGTCTACCGCTACAGCGGCACGGGCGGGTTCCCGTCCACGGCCGCCTCCGGCAGCAACTACTGGGTCGACGCGGTCCTGGACACCTCCAGCGCCAGCACCAACCCGCCCACCGTCACCTCGATCACCCCGCAGTCCGCGGCGACCGGCACCGCCATCACCGCCGCGGTCAAGGCCACCTTCAGCGAGGGCATCGACTCCGACACCCTCGCCTTCACCCTGAAGGACCCGGGCGGCGCCACCGTCCCCGGAAGCAAGGTCCTCACCGCCTCCAACAGTGCCACCTTCACCCCGTCCACCGAACTGGTGCTGAACACCACGTACACGGCCTCGGTGCAGGCCGCCGACCTGTGGGGCAACACCATGGCCGCGCCGGTCACCTGGACCTTCACCACCAGCGCGAGCCCGCCCACGGTGAACTGCCCCTGCACGCTGTGGACGTCCGCCACCGAACCGAGCACCGCCAACGTCGGCGACGACACCAACTCCGTCGAGCTGGGCACCCGCTTCCAGTCCGCGGTCAGCGGCTACGTCACCGGCATCACCTTCTACAAGGGCCCCGGCAACACCGGCACGCACACCGGCAGCCTGTGGTCGGCCACCGGCACCCTCCTCGCCACCGGCACCTTCGGCAGCGAGACCCTGTCCGGCTGGCAGCAGCTCCACTTCGCCACCCCGGTACCCATCACCGCGGGCACCAGCTACGTGGCCTCCTACCACGCGCCGAACGGCAAGTACTCCGTGGACGGCGGCTACTTCACGGCCGCGCACCGCTCCTACCCGCTGGTCGCCCCGGCCGACGGCAGCGGCGGCGCCAACGGGCTCTACAAGTACGGAACTTCCACCGCCTTCCCCACCAACACCTTCGGCTCCGTGAACTACTGGGTCGGGCCCGTCTTCACCACCACGGCCCCGAGCGGCCTCGCGGCGGAGGGCTCGACGGAGGTGAGCGGCCAGTGAGCACCGTCAGCGTGGTGATCCCCTGCTACAAGTACGGCCACTTCCTGGCCGACTGCGTCAAGAGCGTCCTGGACGAACAGCCGGGCGTCGACGTACGGGTGCTGATCATCGACGACGCCTCGCCCGACGACTCCGCGGACGTCGCCCGGGCACTGGCGGCCGCCGACCCGCGCATCGAGGTCAGGGTCCACGAGCAGAACCAGGGCCACATCGCCACCTACAACGAGGGCCTGCTGGAGTGGGCCGACGGGGACTACGTGGCCCTGCTGTCGGCCGACGACCGGCTGGTCCCCGGAGCCCTGGTGCGCGCGGCGGCCCTGCTCGACGCCCACCCCGAGGCCGGATTCGCCTACGGCCGGCCGCTCCGGTTCCGGCACGGAGGCCCGCTCCCCGCGGCCCGCACCCGCGGCACCGGCTCGGTGGTCTACCCCGGGCAGTGGTGGCTGGAACGGCGCTTCCGGGAGGGCACCGGGTGCATCACCTCGCCCGAGGTGGTCGTCCGCACCAGCCTCCAGCGCAAGGTCGGGGGCTACGACCCGCAGCTCCCGCACGCCGGCGACATCGAGATGTGGATGCGGCTCGCGGCGCACGCCGACGTGGGCTACGTACGCGGGGCCGACCAGGCCTTCTACCGCGTCCACGGCAACAACATGTCCACCACGGACTTCGGCGGACAGCTCGACGACCTTCGCCAGCGCCTCGTCGCCTTCGACTCGGTCCTGGAGAAGTGCGCCGGCCTGCTACCCGACGCCGCCCGGCTCTCCACCCTGGCGCGGACCCGGCTCGCCCGGTACGCGCTGCGGCGCGCCTACCGCGCGTACGACCGAGGGCGCACCGGGGCCGTGCCGGTCGAGGAGCTCGAGGCGTTCGCCGCCGAGTGCCTGCCGCGGTACACCGGGCTCCCCGAGTACCGGGCGCTGCGCAGGCGGCGGCGGATCGGGGCCCGCGCGATGCCGTACCTGCAGCCGCTGGTGCTCTCGGCGGTCGCCGACCGCGGGCGCGAGTGGCTCTGGTGGCAGTCCTGGAAGCGCCGAGGGATTTGATGATTCAGCAGCACCACACGCACGAGCAGCACCACCTGCACCAAGGCTCCCGCAGCGGGGGCCGGAAGGCCCGCGGGCCCGCTTCCTCAGCGGGCCCCTGCGGCCACGGGGACCCGGCTCCGCGCCTCGTCCTCGTCCACCGGACCGGCGTCGGCGCTCTCGCGCCGGCGCCGGTTCCGGCGCGTCACGAGCTGATCGGTCCACAGTGCGGCGGCCACCCCGCAGACCCCGGCCAGCAGGGCCGCCCCGGCCAGTCCGCGGCTCTTGGTCCCCGTCTGTGCCACCGCCGTCGGCGGCACGAGGAGGGTGACGCTCATCCGCGCCTTCTCCGGGATCTGCTGCTCCGCCTGCATGGCCGTGATCCGCTTGGTGTACGCCTCGACCACCTTGAGCACGGCCAGGTTGGCGGCGGCGGGATCCGCGTGCTCCGCCTGCACCTGGAGCGAGGGGATCAGGTAGCGCGGGGTGACGCTGGTGCCGCTGTTGCGCGGCATCAGCCGGTACGTGCCGGCCACCCCCGCGGCACGCAACTCCTCGGCCCCGGCGGGGGATTCGATGTGCTGCACCGCCGCGTACGACACGGCGGCCAGCGGCGGCTGGAGATTGGCGAGCTGATTGGGCTGGCTGCCGGTCACCGGCGGCTTGAGCACGACGATCGCCGAACTCACATAGGTCTGTGCGGGGCGGAGCACCTGCAGGGCCCCGGCGGCCGCGAGCGCCGCCACCAGGGTCAGGACGTACCAGCGGCGGCGAAGCGTGCGGAACAACTCACCAGGCGACACAGGATTCCTTCCGTCGCGTTCGATCTTTCCAGGACGCCGGTCCGCCCGCCATCGGTTCCGGCAGGCGCGAGGGGGCATTCGTGAGCATCGGTGAGATGGTCGCCGTGCTGCGGCGCCGCTGGTACGTGATGGTGCCCCTGACGGTGATCGGACTCCTCGCGGGGATGCACCTGTACCGCTCGGTGCCCGTGGCGTACCAGTCGCAGAGCTCGGTGGCACTGCTCGACTCCACGGCGGTGGCCGAACTGGCGCCGGCCTTCGGCAACCCCATCTCGAACGCGGGCGGTTCGCTGGTCGTCACCGCCGACGTGCTGATCAGGACCCTGTCCGGGGCCGACGCGGCGCGCGACCTGCAGGGCCTCGGCGTGAGCGACCCGTACACGGTCGGCTTCGCCGCGAACACCTCGGGCCCGATGCTCACGCTGACCGTCACGGGCACCGACCGGGCCAAGGTGCTCAAGGAGACCAGTACGCTCACCACCTTCGCCGGCGAGCAGCTCAACGCGCTCCAGGCGGCGGCCAAGGTGCAGCCCGCGTACTTCGTCCAGACGGCCCCCGTGGTGCTGCCGCAGACCCCGGTGCCCCAGCTCAAGAGCCGCTACCAGCAGGTGCTGGCGGTGGTGATCGCGGGCGTGACCGCCGGCTTCACCCTCTCCTTCGTGACCGAGACCCTGCTGGTGGCCCGCCGCCGCAGGCGCGAGGCGGCCGCGGCCGCGGCCGGCGCACCCAGGGCGCGCGCCCGCAGGAGGCTGCCGGGCCGCACGCCGGACGCCACCGCGCTGCTCAGCGGCTACCTGGGGCTGGCCTTCTTCATCCCCTCGAACCTGACCCTGCCGGGCATGGGCGGCGTGGGCACCCCGGCCAACGTGTTCGCCCTGCTCTGCCTGTTCTGGTACCTGGCCACCTGGCTGACCGGCCGGATCCGGCCCGCCCCGGGCACCCGGCTGCCCCGGGTCGCGATGTGGCTGCTGGCCGTCTCCGTGCTGGCCTCGTACCTCGCGGACGCCGCCCGGGGCAGCACCCACAAGGAGGTGCTCGGCGCGGACCGCGGCCTGATCGGACTGCTCGTCTGGGTGTCGATCGTGGTACTGGTCTCCGCCGGCATCCAGGACCGGGCCCGCCTCGACGTCCTGCTGCGACGGGCCGTCGTGATGGGCTCGGTGGTGGCCGCCATCGGCTACTACGACTTCTTCACCGCGACGAACATCGCCGAACACATCAGCATCCCCGGACTCCAGTCCAGCGTCGCGCAGATCACCACGCTCGACCGCGGAGCGTTCACCCGGCCGCGCTCCACCACCGCCCAGCCGCTGGAGTTCGGCGGCATGCTCGCCCTGATGCTGCCCTTCGCCGTCCAGCAGGCCTTCGACCCGGTCCGCGGCCACCTCAGCCGCTGGCGCCGCTGGGGGCCGGTGGCCCTGATGGGCGGAGCGCTGCCGCTGACCGTGTCGCGGACCTCCATCATCGGCGCGCTCATCGTGGTCCTGGTCATGGTGCCGCGCTGGAAGCCGCAGCGCCGCTGGACCGCGATCGGCCTGCTGGTGGGCTCGGTGGCCTGCTTCAAGGTCGCCGTACCCGGGCTGATCGGCACCATCACCACGCTCTTCAGTTCCTTCCTGTCGAACTCCGACAGCAGCACCCAGGCCCGAACCGTCAAGTACAGCGCGATCGTCCCCTACCTGGAGGAGCACCCGCTGTTCGGGCGGGGCCTCGGGACCTTCACGCCGGACCTCTACTTCTTCACCGACAACCAGTACATGCTCACCCTGGCGGAGATGGGCATGCTCGGCCTGCTCGCCCTCCTGGCGCTGTTCCTCACGGGGATCCACCAGGGCGGTGCCATCCGCCGCCTCGCCGCCGACGAGTCCGAACGGGAGCTGGGCCAGGCGTTCTTCGCCTCCGCCCTCGTCGCCCTCGTCAGCAGCGCCACCTTCGACGCCCTCAGCTTCCCGATGTTCGCCGGGATGTTCTTCCTGACGATCGCCGCCGGAGGCAGTCACCTCGGCTTCATCCGGCGCGGCGCGCCGCCGAAGCCCCGAACCGCGGAGTCCCCATGCCCACCCGTAGCCACCCGGACCGCTCCCGCCCGGCCGGTCCCGTAGCCGTCCTCGTCGTCACCTGGAACAGTGCCCGGGTGCTGCCCGGGTTCCTCGCCTCCCTGCCCGAGGGCATGGACGGTCTCGACTGGCGCCTGGTCGTCGCCGACAACGACTCCGCCGACGACACCGTCGACGTCGTCCGCTCGCTGGCCCCCGGGGCCACGGTCGTCCAGACCGGTCGCAACGCCGGGTACGCGGCGGGGGTGAACGCCGCGCTGGAAGCAGCCGCCGCGTGGGAGGGGGGCTTCCGCGCCGCCCTCGTGTGCAATCCGGACGTCCGGATGCGGCGGGGCTGCGCCGCACTCCTCGTCGACGCCCTCGACGCACCGCTGTCCGGCGGCCGCCGGGTCGGGATCAGCGTGCCGCTGCTGTACGAGGAGGACGGCACCCTCCAGCACTCGCTGCGCCGCGAATCGCGCGTGACGCGGGCCCTGGGGGAGGCGGTGATCGGCAACCGCAGGGCCGGGCGGTTCCCGCGCTGGAGCGAGCTGGTCACCGACGCGGCCGCGTACGAGCGGGCGACGGTCGCCGACTGGGCGACGGGCGCCCTCATGGCCCTCTCCCGGGATTGCCTGGACGCCTGCGGGGCCTGGGACGAATCCTTCTTCCTCTACTCGGAGGAGACCGAGTACTGCCTGCGCGCGGGGGACCGCGGCTTCGCCACCCGCCTCGAACCCGGCGCCCGCGCGGTGCACCTGGGGGGCGATTCCCAGGTCTCGCCCCGCCTGTGGACCCTGCTGACCCTCAACCGGGTGCGGCTCTACGGCCGTCGGCACGGGGCGGCGGCGACCGCCGCCTTCCGCGGGGCCGTACTGCTGCGGGAGACCTCGAGGGCCGCGCTCGGCAGGCCGGCGAGCCTGGCGGCGGCCCGGGCCCTGGCCAGCCCGTCCGCGCTGCGCGCCACGCCCGGTCCCTGACCGGTCCCGGGCGGAGTCCGGGCGGGCGGAGGCCTGGTCACCCGGTGGGCGTCTGCCCGTCCCAGGCGGTGTAGAAGCTCTCCGGGTTGACCAGGTAGCGGACCGTGGGCCGGGGCACGTGGCGGACCTCGTGGCGGCGCGCATAGCGCCGTACGAGCTCCCAGTCCTCGCGCGGCAGCACCTCGGGCGTGCGCCGCAGCCGGCTGAAGTACAGGGACCGGGTGCGGCGCGCCACGAAGGCGTTGGTGTCGAGGAAGGCCTCGTGGGCGGCCCGGCGGCGGTCGAACGGCACCGACAGCACGTCCCGTTCGGAGCCGTCGGGCAGGACCCGGCGCAGCGCGGTGTACACGGCCTCGGGCCCGCCGGGCGGCTCCAGCACCGCGAGGGCCTGCTCCAGGTGGTCGGGCTCCCACAGGTTGTCGTCGTCGAGGAAGGCCACGTACCGCGAGCGGGTCAGCCGTATGCCCACGTTGCGCACGACTCCGGCCGTGGCCGTGTTGCGGGCCAGCGACACCGCGAACAGCCGCGGATCCTGCGGCAGTTCACCCAGTCCCGCGCCGTCGTCCACCACGATGACCACCTGGTCGGCGACGGTCTGCGCCAGGGCCGAGCGGACCGCCGCGCGCAGTGCCCCGGGCCGCCGGTGCGTGGCGATCACGGTGGCCACCAGGGCGCTCGGCGGGCTGCCCAGGAGGGCGGAGAGCCGGGCGGTCTCGGTGTCCTCGAAGCGCCGCAGCCGCACGGCGGAGGGGGCGAGCAGGACCTTGTTCCTGGCCTCGAAGAGCACCAGCCAGCCGAAGGCCCGCTTGAGCAGCTCCCAGGGGGCCCGGGCGATGCGGCGCATGACGTCCTCTCGATTCGATGGTCGGGGGCGCGGTGTTCAGGGGGTGGGCTCGGGGACCACGGGCCGGCCGTCGGCCGTGCGGTTGCCGCGCCACACGTTCCCGGCGCCGCCCGCGTTCCAGGCGGCGACCAGCCCGTAGGCGCCGGCGTTCGGGTGGTACTCGGCGGAGAACACGTTGTCCGTGACCTGGATGCCGGTCGCGCCCGGGCCTCCGCCGTACAGCGCGTACGCCCCGCCGGCCAGCCAGTTGGCGTCCACGACCACCGAGGACACGTTGCCGGTGTCCGCGAAGAGCCCGATGGCGGCGCTGGCACCCTGGTGCACGGCCACGGGGTTCAGGAGGGTGTTGTGGCGGATGGTGAGGCGGCCCTTGTTGCCGCCGCCGCTGATGACGGCATCGGTGTGCTGCCATTCGCCGCCCTGGTTGCGGAACGGGACGATGTCGTGCACGTAGTTGTCGTGGATCTCGCCCTGGCCCATCGAGAGGGCGTTGCCGAACACGGAGATGTCGCACCAGCCGACCTCGATCGAGCTGCCGCCCATGTTGGAGACCGCGTAGTCGACGCCCCCGTTGTCGGGGCCCTTGCCGGGTACGGCGGTGATGGTGGTGTGCAGGACGCGCAGTCCGCTGAAGCCGGGGCGGAGGTTGATCCCCCACCAGTTCGTGGACGTGATGCGGCTGTCGATGACGGTGACGTCGTTGGCGTAGACGTCGAGGGAACCGCGGATGTCCCAGCCCTTGATGACCATGCCGTCGGTCTTCACGGACATGTCGCCCGTGTCGTGCCGCTCCAGCGCGATCCGGGGGCCGGTGGTGCGGGAGTCGGGGAATCCGCAGTCACCGGGCGAGGAGCAGGGGCCCCCGGGCCCCGGGCTCGTACCCGTACCGGGCGACGGCGTGCCGGAGGCCGGCGCCGATGCGGACGGGCTCGGGCTGCCGGACGCGGACGGGTCCGCGGAGGGCGGCGCGGAGGAGGGCGCGGGCCCGGCCGGGGGAGTGGCACCGGGGCACCGGAGCGCGCTGTCCGGGCAGGGCGCGGCCGAGGGCTCGCCCACCCCGGTCCGGTCGGCGTCGTAGAGCGCCAGGACGAGGGCCAGTACGAGCCCGGTCAGCAGCCAGGCCACGAGGCGCCTGCGGTCGCGTGCCACGGCGGCTACCCCCGCGCCGGGGCCGAGCCGCGCAGGAAGCCGCGGCTCGGCAGGACGCAGACGACGTAGCAGAGGGTGCCCGCGGCCCCGGTGGCGAGGAGCGCGAGGACCCCGCCGCCCAGGAGCCGCTCCAGGCCGAGGACCACACCGGCCATCACGGCGCCGCCCAGGAACGGCCAGGCGCAGGCCCGCGCGACGGTCCCCAGGGTCACCCCGCCGCGGTGCAGCGCGAAGAGGAACACCGGCACGACGACGGCGCCGGCGACCAGGACGTGCCCCTGGGCCACCCCCACGATCCCGCCCGCACCGGCGCCGACCACCAGGGCCGGGACGAGGATGACGAGCCAGAGGCCCTGCACGCCGATGAGGGAGCGGCGCCGGCCGATGGCCACCAGGCAGTCGTACGCCAGCTCACAGCCGATCCGTACGAGCCCCAGGGCCATCAGCCAGGGCAGCGCGGCGGCCGCGGGCAGCCAGCGGTCCCCGTAGACGAGCCCGACGATCGGTGAGGCCAGGGCGGCCAGCAGGACGCACAGCGGGACGGTGCCCGTCATCACCACGCCCAGGGCGCGGCCGAACCCTCCGGCCAGCGCCCCCGGGGAATCGGCCAGCCGGGAGAACCCGGCGAAGGAGACGCGGCGGGCGGCTTCGGAGATGATCCGCACGGGCCAGCCGGAGATGTTGAAGGCGAGCACGTAGAAGCCGAGGGCCAGCTGGTCCAGGGCGGAACCCACCACCATCGTGTCCACGTTGACCACGCCGAGGGCGAGCATGCTGGCCCCGGCGAGCGGGAGCCCGAAGCGGAGCAGTGCCTTCGCCTGCTCCCGGTCCCAGCCGAACCTCAGGGTGCCGGGAGCGGCGAGGCAGCATC
Source organism: Streptomyces sp. NPDC001194 (assembly GCF_042896985.1). Taxonomy (NCBI): domain Bacteria; kingdom Bacillati; phylum Actinomycetota; class Actinomycetes; order Kitasatosporales; family Streptomycetaceae; genus Streptomyces; species Streptomyces sp. NPDC001194. The sequence continues at coordinate 95,790 of NZ_JBIAXU010000021.1, forward strand.
CGAGGAGCGCGGCCGCGTTGCCGGCGACGGAGCCCCAGGCGAAGCTCATCGCGCCCCACCCCTGGACGGCCAGCAGCAGGGTCACCCCGGTGCTGAGGACGAAGTTGACGGCGTCGATCGCCATCCGCCTGCCCTGCGCGAACTCACGGGTGAGGAACCCGGCGGGCACCTGCGACAGACCGTCGAGGACCACGCACACGCACATCACCCGCAGGATCCCGGCCGCCTCGGGGGAGCCGAGCACCCGCGCCACGGCGGGAGCCGCCGCGAACAGGACGGCGTACAGCAGGCAGCTGGAGGCGGCGCTCAGGGTGAGGACGGTCGGGGCGAAGCGGCGCGGATCGCCCTCCCAGCGCACGATGGCGAGGGAGACGCCGAGTTCGTTCGCGGAGAGCAGCACCAGCAGCACCGTTTGGGCGATCCCGTACACGCCCCAGGCCTCGGGGCCGAGGAAGAAGCGGGCGAGGATGATGCCGGTGACGAAGTTGCCGAGGCGCATGACCACGGTGTTGACCAGGCTCCACCGGGCCGCGGAGCCGACCTTGCGCCCCAGCGAGGCCGCCTCGGGCGTGGACTCGGCCGGAGCCCGGACACCGGCGTCGGTCCCGGTCACGGCGAGGCCCCCGCGGAAGCGGGGGTGTTACGGGGTTCGCCCGCCCCGGACGCGGCGGCCCCGGGCACCCCGTCGGCCCCGCCGGTCCCGGTGCTCTCGGCCGGCGCGGGCCGGTGCCGCCCCGGCTTGTCCGGCCTGCGGCGCCGCGCCTCCACGAAGAAGGTGGCCACCAGGCTCAGTACGAAGCCCAGCGCCCCCGCCATGATCAGGTACTGGAGCCGGGTCTTGGTCTGCGCCTCGGGCTTCTGGGGCGGGACGATCGTGGCCATGCGGATCATGGCCTCGGGAGTCACCGCCTGCTGGGCCTGGAACTCCGTCAGACGCTTCTCGGCGTAGGCGGTGAAGACCTGGTCCGACTTCAGGACGGCGGCCGGATCGGTTCCGGTGACGCTCAGCCACATGAAGGGTCCCTGGGCGTTGTCGGCGATCTTCGCCTCGTACGTCCCGGTGACGCCCTTGGACTTGAGGTCGGCCCTCGAGTCGTCGGAGTTCAGGTTGCGGGCCAGGCCGTCGGCCATGCCGGTGAGCGAGGCCTGGGTGCTCAGGAAGGGATTGCCGTCGAAGGCCACCGTGGCCTTCTTCGAGTTCAGGAGCGTCACGGTGCTCTGCGACCGGTACTCCACCGGTACGAGCACGTACACGCCCGCGATGAGCGCGGCCGTGAGCAGCAGTCCGGGCAGCAGCACGTACCAGCGCCTGCGCATGACCCGCCAGATCTCCGCGAGATCCATGGTCTTCCCCCTCGCGGCGGCGCCGTGTCGTCCACGCGCCGCCGCTCTCTTCCTGTGCGGATTACGGTTCTTGCTCTTCTCGGGTGGTGCGGTGGTGCGTCGTCGCCGGAGTTACGGGGCGAGGTCGGTGGGCCGCAGCCGCGTCCCCGCCGCCGCGCCCTCCAGCAGGACCTGAGCGATGCGCTCGCTCGCGCGGCCGTCCCAGAGTTCGGGGCAGCGCGGAGCCGGCGGATCGTCCAGGACCCGGCCGACCACCGCGGTGACGCGCTCAGGGTCGGTCCCGGCGAGGACGTTGGTGCCCTCCTCGACCGTGATGGGCCGCTCGGTGTTCTCGCGCAGGGTCACGCAGGGCACGCCCAGCGCCGTGGTCTCCTCCTGGACGCCGCCCGAGTCGGTCAGCACCACGCGTGCGGCGTCCTGGAGCGCGATGAAGTCCAGGTACCCGGCGGCCGGAACCGTCCGGATCCCGCCGGGGACTCCGATCTCCTCCAGCCGCCGTGCGGCCCGCGGGTGCACGGGCAGCAGCAGCGGGCAGCGGCCGGCGATCTCGCCCAGCGCCTTGAGCAGGCCGCGCAGGGCCCCGGGATCGTCCACGTTGGCCGGCCGGTGCAGGGTGACCAGGCCGTACCCGCCACGGGTGAGCCCGTACCGGTCCAGGACGTCCGAGGCCCTGGCCCGGTCCAGATTGGCCAGCAGGGTGTCGATCATGACGTTGCCGACGACGTGGATCTGGTCCTCCCGGTACCCCTCCGCCCGCAGGTTCGCGGCCGCGTCGGGGGAAGGGGCCAGCAGGTAGTCGCTGACGCGGTCGGTGGCGACCCGGTTGACCTCCTCGGGCATGCCCCAGTCCCGGCTGCGCAGGCCCGCCTCCACGTGGGCCAGCAGCGGGCCGGCCTTCGCGGTGACCAGGGCGCAGGCCAGCGTGGAGTTGATGTCCCCGACCACCACCACGGCGTCCGGGGCCAGTTCCTCCAGCAGCGGCTCGAAGGCCGCCATCACCCGGCCGGTCTGCTGGGCGTGCGTGCCGGATCCGGCGCCCAGGTAACGGTCGGGCGGACGGATGCCCAGATCGCGGAAGAAGACGTCGTTCATGGACTCGTCGTAGTGCTGCCCGGTGTGGACGAGGACCACTTCGGCGCCGCGGCGCTCCAGTGCGTCCATCACCGGTTTGATCTTCATGTAGTTGGGCCGTGCACCGGCCACGCAGATGATCCTGGGCATGGGGTCAGAGCACCTCCACGGTGGGTCCGGAGAGCCGGTTGCGGCAGTCGAGCACGAACGAGGCGTGCTCGGTGACCATGGCGTAGTCGAAGGCGTCGTGGTCGGTGAGCAGGACGACCACATCGGCCGCCGCCAGCTCCTTGCGGGTCGGTTCGACCCGCACGAGGCGGGAGTCGACCTTGAGGCCCTCCACCACGTGGGGGTCGGCCGCGCGCACCCTGGCGCCCATGTCCAGGAGCAGCTGGGAGACGCGCACCGCGGGCGATTCGCGGGCGTCGCCGGTGTTCTTCTTGTACGCCAGCCCCAGCAGCAGGATCTTCGAGCCGTTGACGGAGCGGCGCTTGGTGTTCAGCGCGTCCATGACGCGGCGCGCCACGTACTCGGGCATGTGGCTGTTGATGTCGTTGGCCAGCTCGACGAAGCGGAAGCTCTGGCCGAGCTCGCGCTGGACGCGCCAGGACAGGTAGGAGGGGTCGATCGGCAGGCAGTGGCCGCCGACCCCGGGGCCCGGGGTGAACTTCATGAAGCCGAAGGGCTTGCTGGAGGCCGCCTCGATCGCCTGCCACACGTCGATGTCGAGGTGACGGGCGAACATCGCTATCTCGTTGACCAGCGCGATGTTCACGTGCCGGAAGGTGTTCTCCAGCAGCTTCGCGAGCTCGGCCTCCTTGGGCGAGCTCACCGGCACCGTCTTGTCGACGAGGTCCGCGTAGAAGGCCTCGACGGCCTTCAGCGAGCGGGCGTCCACTCCGGAGACGACCTTGGGCGTCTGCTGGAAGCCCCAGACGGTGTTGCCGGGGTCGATGCGCTCGGGGCTGTAGCCGAGGTGGAAGTCGGCCCCGGCGGTGAGGCCCGAGCCGTCCTCCAGGATGGGGCCGAACAGTTCCTCGGTGGTGCCGGGGTAGGTGGTGGACTCGAGGACCACGGTCGCGCCCGGCCGCAGGAAGCGGGCCAGCGTGTGCGCCGACTCCTCGATGTAGCGCAGGTCGGGGGCACCGTCCTGTAAAGGGGTCGGCACGGTGACGACCGCGACGTCGAAGCCGCCGCAGTCGCGGGCGAGTTCGGTGGCCTGGTACGAGCCCCGCTCCAGCGCCCGGCTCAGCCGTTCGGAGGAGACGTCCTCCACGTACGACTCGCCGGCGGTGAGGCTCTTGACCCGCCGGGCGTCCACGTCGTACCCGATCACTTGGTGTCCGACCTCGGCGGCCCTGATGGCCAGAGGGAGGCCGACGTATCCCTGTCCCACGACGACGACGCGCATCAGTGACTCCTGTTCGCGGAACCGGCAGACGATGTGGCGGGCGGCAGTGCCGACGGCGTGCGGCGGATGAGCTCGCGCACCGTCATGAGGAGGAAGGCGGTGTTGGTGGTGAGGTAGCGCTTTCCGAGGCGGCGCGGCTCCTGGAGGGCGCGGTAGAACCATTCGAGTCCCAGGCGCTGCCAGACCGCGGGGGCCCGCTTGGTGATGCCGGCCAGGATGTCGAAGGAGCCGCCGACGCCGTGCACGACGTGGGCGCCGGTACGTTCGCCGTAGCCGGCCGTGAAGATCTCCTTCTTGGGCGAGGTCATGCCGAGGAAGAGCAGGTGGGCCCCGCTCTCCGCGATGGCGTCGGCGATCGCCGGCTGTTCGGCGTCGTCGAAGTAGCCGTTGCGGCTGCCGGCCACGCGCAGCGCCGGGAAGCGCTCCGCGATCCGGCCGAGCATCAGCTCCAGTACGTCCTGTCGGGCGCCGAGCAGGTAGACGGGTACGCCGGCCGTCTCGGCGGCCGCGAGCAGCCGCATGAACAGGTCGATTCCCGCGACCCGTTCGGGCAGCCGGACCCCGAGGACCCGGCCGGCCCACACCACGGCCTGGCCGTCGGCCAGGACGAGGTCGCAGCCGGAGACCGCCGCCGCGAGGCGGGGATCGCGCCGCATGTTGACCAGCTTGGCGGCGTTGACCATGCCGATCTCGACCTGTTCGCCGCGCTTCACCGCGTCGAGGCAGCGCTGCACCGTCTCGTCCATGGTCAGGGCGTCGAGCGTGACCCCGAAGAGGGTCTGGCGGGTGGGCCGGCTCCGCCGGTCCTGCCGGTTCCGTGGTCGGGTCATCTCTCCTGCCCCCCGAGCCACGCGTGGAGCAGCCAGCCGAACTCGTACGGCCTGCACTCGCGGTCGATCACGTCGGGGCGGAAGACCCGGTCGAGCGGGGCCAGCCGGGCCTGCGGGGCCACCTTGGTGGTGAGCCCGCGGGCGGCGCGGACGGCCTTGGCGGGGTCGCCGCGGTAGACCTTGCGCCAGGTCACCCCGTACTTCTCGACGATCATGGGTTCGCGCGGGGTGCCGTCGGGCCCACTGATCTCGGGCACGTCCGTCATCCAGCGCAGCCCCCGGCGGATGGCGCCGCCGAAGTCGGTGCCGCCCGCCTCGGCGAGGTCGAACAGCGCGGTCGGCGCCATGGCGTGCTGGTGCACGCTGTAGACGGGGTAGCCCTCCACGACGCCGCCCGTGCGGGCGTCGTAGTGCCACCACCACTGTCCGCCGTCCCCCTGGAGCTCGCAGATCCGGGCGGCACAGGCGTCCGCGGCCGCGAGTGCCTGCGGGTCGGGGCCGCTCGCGTGCAGCCGGGCCAGCGCCTGCAGCGGATAGGTCTGGTCGGCGAAGCAGGCCACGTGAGAGCGGTATCCGGGGACCAGCCCCGGGCCGGTGGCGTGCGGGAACAGCGGGCTGCCGGCCTCCTTGGCCGCCAGCAGCCGGTCACGGGCGACCGTCAGCCGGTCCTCCACGTCCAGTGCGGTACGGGCCGCGGCGAGGGCGGAGAGCACCCAGGCCGCCTCGACCGTGTACTGCGGCCGTCCGGGGACGTCCAGTACGGCCACCCGCTCGAGGGCGTCGGCCAGTTTCGGGTGGCCGGTCTCGGCGGCCGCCCAGGCGATGAGCGCCGCGTCTCCGAGGTTCGTCACCGACGGCAGCCGTTCCACCAGCAGGCCGGCGTACTCCTCGACGCTGTGGCCGCCGAACAGGGCGCGCTGCCGGTCCTCGGGCAGGAACCGCGCCCCCAGCGCGGTGATGGCCGCGTACCGGGTGCTGGTTCCCCGTGCCTCCATGCGGCGGACGCCGTCGGAGGTGACCGTGCCGGCCCGGGTGAACACGAAGGTGTCGGCGCCCGGAAGGTACATCTCGGGCAGTCCCGCCTCGGCCAGCGCGAGCAGCCGCTCGGCGAGCGCGTGCAGCGACGGGTCCTCGTGGGCCAGAGCTTCTAATCGTGCTGCTCGTGTTGCGGTCACCGGGTCCCCACCCCGGCTTCCCGTGTGCTGCGCGCACTTCGCATGTCCGAGCTGTTCGGCTCCAACACACCTACCCCCTCTGAATCGCTCCTAGGACAGACCCGGCGGCCGTCGTTCGGTGGAGGGGTACGCGCATGACGGCGCACGTGCCGGCGGTGTGATTCCCCCCGATGGCACGAACCGTCCGAGGCCGCCCACTGGATCCCCCCAGCGATGCCCCGGACCGGAGCACGCGCGAACGGCGGCGCCGGGCGGGCGCGCTGCGCGCCGTCCGGTCGTCACTTGGTCCGCGATGCCCTCGTCGTGTACAACCCCCCACTGAACAAAGCCTGTTGCCTGCTCAGATCCCGTGTACAGGGACAAGGTATGCCCAAGGATGTTCGTTGATTGCGGTTTTGCGGAAATGCCACTGACCTAAATTGCCGACGTGCCGTCAGTTCCGCTTGTCGGGTGTTTCGGCCAGCGTTCCGTCCTTCTCCTCGTGCAGCGCGCCGGTGCGCGGGCACTCCCACACGCCGGGCTCGCCCGCGCGCTCCACCAGGCGGACTCCGGCCCGCCCCACCCAGCCGATGCGGCGCGCCGGTACCCCTGCGACCAGTGCGAAGTCCGGTACGTCCCGGGACACGACGGCGCCGGCCGCGACCAGCGCCCACCGTCCGATCCGCACCCCGGCCACGCACACCGACCGGGCCCCCAGCGAGGCCCCCTCGGCCACCACGACACCGGCGGCCTCCCAGTCCCCGCCGCGCTTCTGCTTGCCGTCCGGGTCGACGGCCCGTGGGTAGAAATCGTTGGTGAGGACGGCGGCCGGGCCGATGAACACCCCGTCGCCGAGTACGGCGGGCTCGTAGACGAGCGCGTAGTTCTGGAGCTTGACGCTGTCGCCGATCCGTACGCCGGGTCCGACGTACGCCCCCCGCCCGACGATGCAGTCGCGCCCGAGCCGCGCGTCCTCCCGGACCTGCGCCAGATCCCAGATCGTGGTCCCGTCCCCGAGCTCGGCGCTCTCGTCGACCTGGGAGGAGGGTTGGATGCGGACACTCACGAAGCGGTCCCCTTACGTTTCGAGGTACTGCCGTACGACGTACGGAGGGAGCATATGCACGCTCCGCCCAGCCCACCCAGGAGTTCAACCGACTGTTCACGCAGCGGACTTGGCGTCCTCAGGAGCCGCCGGGGCGGTGGACGGAGAGGGTGCCGTACGCCGACAGGGCGGCGGCCGGGTCGCCCCCGCCGTCACGCAGGGTGGCGTCGAGGAAGGCGAGGCTGGCGGCGGCGGTGAGGCGCGGGCCCTGCGTGCGGTCCAGGGAGCCGACGAGCGAGGGGAGGGGCGGCAGGTACAGCGGGGCGTCGGTGAAGGCGAGATGGGCGGTCCCGGGCACCGTGAGGCGGTAGGCCGTGGCACCGCTGAGGCCGAGCACACGGGTGAGGCGGGGGAGGTAGTCCGGGTCGGTGTCCGGGCCGATGGCCTGCGTGAGCGCGAGCGCCGGCTGGCGGAAGGGCCGTGGGGAGGGGTCGTGCGGGAAGCCGTCCAGGTCGATGACGGCGGCGAACCCCGGGTCCTGGTGGGCGGCTTGGAGGGCCGCGCCGCCGCCGAGCGAGTGGCCGGCCGCCGCGACGCGGGCGGTGTCGAGGCGCCCGGTGAGCGGGCCGGCGATCCCACCGCTGTCGATGCGGCCCAACTGGGCTCGTACGAAGCTCAGATCGGCGGCACGGACGGCGGTCCAGCCGGCCGCCCGCCTCTCGTCCTCGGCGTCGTCCCCCGTCGCGGAGACCTCCGTACGGATCGTGCGGCCGTCGCCGAGCACGACCGCGGCCGAGTCGTAGGGGTGGTCGAGGCCGACGACCACGTAGCCGTGGCTGGCCAACTCCTCCGCCCAGAAGGTGTTCTGGGTGCGCACACCACCCAGGCCGGGGGAGAACAGCACGACCGGGAACCGGTCTCCGGCGTCGGCGACGGGCAGGCCGTACGCCGCATGCGTACGGGCACCGGGGAGGGCGTCCAGCAGGAACCGGGGAAGGCCGGCGTAGTCCGCGAGGGCGTCGCAGACCGTGCGCGCCTCGGCCTCCGTACGTCCGAGGTAGGGGGCGCGGCCCGTGCCCGCCGGGGGCTTTTGCGCGGGATACCAGAACTGGGCGACGACCGTACGCCGGTCCTCGGGCGCCGGGGTGGCGGTCTCGGGCCGGTCCGGGTCGGTCAGCTCCAGGACACCGGTGCCGACGGCGAACCGGCCCGTCGGCTCGGGGAACACCGGGGTGGGCACGGCCCACGACGCCACCGGACCCGCGGCGATCAACGCGAGGCACACCGCCGTACCGGGCAGCGCCAGCCACCACGGAGCCCTGCGCCCCGTGCGCCGCAGGAGCGGCCCCACGGCGAACGGCAGCGCGAGGGCCGCACCGAGCAGCACCGGCACCATCTGTCAGCGCAGCCCGATCACGCCGAGCACGGCCCCGGACAGTACGGCGGCGGCCGCCGCGGCGAGGGTGACCGGACGCCGGGGGCGGGGCGCGAGCCACCGCGCCGACACCAGCACGACGGCACTCAGGACGAGAAGGAGTTCGCCGAGGGACAACTGCACGTGCGCGTTCATCGCATTCACGTCGTCATGGTCCGGGGCCCACCGCGGCCGGGGCGTCCCCCTCGGGGCTGGTGGACCGTGCGACCTGAGTCGCACCCGGGCGGGTGCGTCGCCGTGGTCGACGGGGAGTCAGGGTGAGGTGTCCGCGGCGGATAGGGTGCCCCGAGGCCGGCTTGAGGGGGGATCGCGTTGGAACGGCGGAAGCTGATCGGGATCGGAATCGGCATCGGGGCGGGGCTGGTGGTACTGCCCGCCTGGTGGGCCCTGAACCGGGCGACGGACGAGCCCGGGGGGAACTGGCGCACCGACACCGCGCCACTGGAACAGGCCTTCCCGCTGCTGGGTCCGCTCACCGACGCCAAGTGGGTGAGCAGCCGGGACGGCGACGACCGGGGCCTGCCGTCGCCGGAGTTGGTGATCTCGGGCCTCGCCCGGCTGGCACCGGGGAAACTCGCCGAGCTCACGGCGGCCCACCCCTTCGTCTCCGAGGCGCCCTCCGGCGACTTCTCCTCGTGGTTCGAGAAGCCGCTGGGGGGCCAGGGGCCGCAGGATCCGCAGTGGATCCGGTCGCGCGAGCTCGACCGGGACGGCCCCGGCGGCTCCACCAGCCTGTGGTTCGACCGTCGCAGCGACACCGTCCGCTTCTGGGCCCGCAACCCGTACGGCCAGTAGGGCGCGCATCGGCCGGACCGGAGGGCGGGTGCGGACTCGCCGGCCGGCTCCGCTCGGATCTGCGCCACTCGGCCCCCGACCTGCTGCGCTGGCACATGCCGAGGATCGCCCCCGAGGGGCTGCTGCGCCCGGGCCTGACCCTCACCCCGGCCCGGTACGACCGGGCCGACGAGCCCGGTGCCCGCCGCCACCCGCACCCCCACCCCGATCCGCGGTTCCGCCTCGACCTGCACCGCCACCTCCGGGACGCCGACGAGGGCGATCCGCTCCCGGCGGTGCCGGGGCCGCGCAGGGCCGACCGGTGGACCGGGCGGCCGAGGGGGCACGCGGCGCGCACCCCGATCGTCTACAGTGCCGGGCACCGTCCACGGACCTGTGGCCGGTCGCCGGTCGGGTGTCCTCCTCGGCTCCCGTCCTCTCACCGCACGGGAGTTGTCCCCCATGGCCCCCTTCCCTCTCCCGCTCGCGGCCGTGGCGCAGGGGCTCAGCCCCCAGGCCGTCAACCTGCTGGACGCGGGTTCCCTCCTCGCCGCCTTCGGGACGCTCGGCATCGCCGTCGTCATGTTCGCCGAGACGGGCCTGCTCATCGGCTTCTTCCTGCCCGGGGACTCGCTCCTCTTCACTGCCGGGCTGTTCTGCGTACCGGGCGCGCACGGCCCCGTGCACCTCTCGCTGCCCCTCGTCCTGTGCTCGGCGTCGGCCGGGGCCCTGCTCGGGGCCCAGGTCGGCTACCTCATCGGACGGCGCGGCGGGCGGGCCCTGCTGGCGCGCAGCCGCAGCCGCAAGCTCCACGAGGGCGCCGAGCGGGCCGAAGAACTCCTCGAACGGTACGGGCACGCCAAGGCGATCGTGCTCGCCCGCTTCGTCCCGATCGTGCGCACCGTGCTGAACCCGCTGGCCGGAGCACTCGACGTACCCGCCCGTGTCTTCGCCTTCTGGCAGATCGCGGGCGGGCTCGTGTGGACCGTCGGTCTCGTCCTCGCCGGATACGCGCTCGGCACCTCCGTACCCGACGTCGACCGCTACCTGCTGCCGATCGTCGCCCTCATCGCCCTCGTCTCCCTCACCCCCCTGGCCGTCGAGATGATCCGCAGGCGGGGCAGCCGTACCCCGAACGAAGGCTCGCGTTGATCCGTTGGGCGCTGGCCGCAGGGCTGTGCGCCGCCCTGTTCGCCCTGCTGACCGCCCTGGTCGCGGCCCGGCACGGCGCCCCGTTCGTCCTCGACGAGGAATGGCACCGGTGGGCGGTCCGGCACCGCCCCGCGGTCGCCGTCGCCCTCGCGCGGGGGATCACGGCGACGGGCAGCGGACCCGTACCGTACGGGCTCGCCGTCGCCGCCGGGCTCATCGCGGGCCGCGGGTGGCGCGGCCGGGCGGCGGCGGCCGCGGGGGCGCTCGGCTTCCTGCTGCTCGCCCAGGCCGTGCGCTACGCCGTCATGTACGCCGTGGCGCGACCGCGTCCGCCCGTGGCCGACTGGGCCGCGCTCGCGACCGGTTTCGCCTACCCCTCCGGGCACGCCGCCACCTCGGCAGTGGTCGCCGGGCTGCTGGCATGGGCCGCATGGCGTACGGCGGCCCCGACGGCCGCCCGCCTCTACGGGGCCCTGGCGGCCTGCTGGGCGGTGACCGTGGGCCTGACCCGGATCTACCTGGGCGTGCACTGGCCCACGGACGTCCTCGGGGGCTGGCTCTACGCCCTGACGTGGCTGACGGCGGCGGGAGCCGTGGCCGTGGCCGTCGCTCCGGAAAGTGATGTGCGGATCCGACACGCGCTTTGACAGGCTGGTGCCATGAACGACCATCATGCAACCCCGTCAGGCCGGTCCGGCCCGCCCGGCGCGGCCACCGCGTCCCTCACCACCGCGCTCACCGCGGACCTCCTGCGCGGCGCGCTCGAGCTGGAGCGCACCGAGCACGGCCTGCTCCCGCACCGGCTCCCCGCGTGGGCCCGCGCGCAGTACGCCGACGGGCAACTGGCGATGGCGGAGGCCCAGCCCTCCGGTGTACGACTGGTGTTCCGCACCCGGGCCACCGTCGTCGAGCTCGACGCGCTGCGCACCAGGACGGCCTACGTGGGCGCCCCGCCCCGCCCCGACGGCGTGTACGACCTGCTCGTCGACGGGCGCCTCGCCGCGCAGGCGGGGGTGGGCGGCGGCAACGTCCGTACGGTCGACATGACCACCGGATCCGTGGAGTTCCGCAGCGGCCCGGCCGGCACCGTCCGGTTCGGCGGTCTGCCCGACCGCCCGAAGGACGTCGAGATCTGGCTGCCGTACAACGAGCTCACCGAGCTCGTCGCACTGCGCACCGACGCCCCCGTCGAGCCCGTGCCGCCGGGCGGCCGCAGGGTCTGGCTGCACCACGGCAGCTCGGTCAGCCACGGCTCGGACGCCGCCAGTCCTTCCACGACCTGGCCGGCGCTGGCCGCCTCGGCCGGCGGCGTCGACCTGGTCAACCTCGGCTTCGGCGGCAGCGCACTGCTCGACCCGTTCGTCGCCCGGGCCATGCGGGACACCCCGGCGGACCTGGTCAGCGTCAAGTTCGGCATCAACCTCGTCAACCACGACCTGATGCGGCTGCGCGCGTTCACCCCGGCCGTGCACGGGTTCCTCGACACGATCCGCGAGGGGCATCCGAGCGCGCCCCTGCTGGTCGTCTCGTCCGTCCTGTGCCCGATCCACGAGGACACCCCCGGCCCCACGGCCCCGGACTTCAGCACCCTCGGCGAGGGCAGGCTCCGGTTCCGCGCGGCGGGCGATCCGGCGGAACGCGCCGCCGGAAAGCTGACGCTGAACGTCATCCGCGAGGAGCTGGCGCGCATCGTGAAGCAGCGGTCCGCCGAGGACCCGAACCTCCACTACCTGGACGGTCGCGAGCTCTACGGCGAGGCGGACTTCGCCGAACTGCCGCTCCCCGACGATCTCCACCCGGACGCCGCCACCCACCGGCGCATGGGCAGCCGCTTCGCGGAGCGCGCCTTCGCCCCCACCGGCCCCTTCAGCGACCCGGGCGCACGGCACCAGCGCACGGCACCGTGACGGCCGGGAAAATGTGTCGAACGTGGAGTCGACCTCTGAGAAGGTCCTGAGTGTCCCGGAACCGCTGCGGAAGGAACCCCGTGCCGCGTGCTGTCACATTGATTCGCTCTGCCTCCCTGTCCGATGTCGCGGAGTACGCCTACGCGGCCACGGCCCCGGCCGAGTCGCGGCTGATCTTCCTGGCCGGAGCGTGTCCTCTGAATGAGGACGGCTCCACTGCGGCGATCGGCGACGTCGCGGGGCAGGCGGCCAGGGCCGTGGAGAACATGCGGACCGCTCTGACGGACTCGGGCGCGTCACTCCGCGATGTCATCAGCACCCGTGTCCTCGTTGCCTCGCACCGGCGGGAGGACCTGGTGACGGCCTGGGGGGTTGTCCGGGACGCGTTCGGTGACCACGACGTGCCCAGCACATTGGCGGGTGTCACCGTGCTCGGCTATGACGGTCAGCTCGTGGAGATCGAAGCCGTCGCCGCCGTGCTCGATTCCTGAGCCGACCGGCCATCCCTGCCGAGGCGCCAAAGCCCGGAGGCCGGCCGCCACATGCCCCCCGCCCCGGGCAGCCGTCCGGTCCGGACGGCTGCCCGGGGCCTGTCGTCAGGGGGAGGGGCTGACCTGGACCGTGGTCAGGGCGCCGCCCGAGGCCTCCTTCACCACCGCGATCCGCGTTCCGGTGTCCGGCACCTTCACGCCCACCTGCGGCAGGTCGGCGCTCCAATAGGTGCCGCGGTGGTCGTCGAAGACGGGGACCCCCGGCCGGGACGGGATCAGCGCCGGCACACCGGCCTTGTGCAGGACGATCTCGTCGCTCGCACGTGTGGAGAACGTCGCGTCGAAGGTCTGCGCCCGTGCGTTCAGCAGCGTGCCGTCCGCGTTGCGCAGCGGCTCCGGCCGGGCGTCGACGGGCAGGAGCAGGCCGGAGCCCGGGTGCGCCTTCGTGGTGTTGTCGCTGTACGCCGTGTCCCAGAGCCAGATCAGCACGCCCTGCTGGTACGGGTAGAACTCCACCGTGTCGTTCCCGGCACCGAAGTTGTACGGCCCGCTCTTGAGGTAGGCGCCGTAGCCGGTGTAGCGCCGGTTTTCGACGAAGTACGCCCGCGGGTGCTCCGCCGAGCCCGTACGGCCCTGTGTACGGGACCACTTGAGTGCGGTCCAGCCGTTCGCGCCCGCCTCCGCGCCGTCGTGCAGCAGCTCCCGGTCGCCCGCCGTGATGCGCACGGCGTCGAAGGTGACGCCCTTGCCGTGCGTGTTGCCGTCCGAGGTCACCCGCAGCCGCAGCTGGACGGAGCTTCCGGCGAACCGGTGCAGCGGCACGCTGAGTTCGGCCCAGCCGGCCGAGGTTCCCGAGATCCCCTTCGCCGGGATCGCCGAGCCGGCGACCGTCCCGGGCAGGGGGGACCACGCGGTGCCGCCGTCCGTCGAGGCCTCGACGGTCAGGAAGTCGAAGTCCTGTTCGATGTCGTACCAGACGCGCGCGTCCAGCCGGGCGGGCTGCCCCGCCGCCGCGGTCAGGTCGACGGTGCGGGTCAGGGTGTTGTCCATGAGATCACCGGTGCCGCTCCACCACTGGCTGGCGCCCTCGTACGGATCGGTCAGATCCGTACGCGTCACCGACGGCGGCAGGTGTACCAGCAGGGCCTGTGGATCCTCGGTGTTGTAGCCGGAGACCCCGAGCACGGCACGCGTCTTGCGGCCCGCGTCGGCCTCCGTGTACTCCAGCCAGCCCAGTTGCAGCTTGCTCCAGGGATCGAGGTCGCCGGGGTAGTCCCCGGTGGTGTTCCGCCCCTTGCCCAGGTAGGAGGCCGTGGACATCAGCGACCAGAAGTTCACGCTGTTGTCCCCGTCGGAGCTGTACAGGTCGGGCAGCCCGAGGTCGTGCCCGAACTCGTGGGCGAACAGCCCGACTCCGCTGTTCTCGCCGCCGGTCAGGTAGTCGCCGGCCCAGATGCCGGAGTCACCGACCGGGACACCGCCCGCCTTGTTGCCCGCGGGCCCCGCGCTGCCGGCCTGGTCCCAGTACGCGAACCAGCGGTGCGCCCACACGGCGTCCTTGCCCTGATCGCCGCCGCCCCAGGTCTGGTCCTTGCCCGCGTGGACGACGACGAGATGGTCGAGGTAGCCGTCCGGCTCGTCGAAGTTGCCGTCGTGGTCGGCGTCGTAGCGGTCCCACACGTCGTACTCGGCCAGCTGGGCCTTGATCTCCTCCGGCGTACGGCCCTTGGCGCGCTCCGTGTGGTACCAGGCGTTGGTGGCGTCCCGCACGAGGTCCCAGTTGGTGCGGCACTGGCCGGGCTCGGAGCAGTTGTCCGTCCCGTACCGGGCCTCGTTCCACGGCAGCCGCACCCAGTCGCTGACCTGGCCGTCCATGTCGTAGCGGCCCGAGGACTGCAGGCGGTAGTAGTTGCGGAGGGTGGCGGCTCCGGTGCCGGTGCCGAAGAACTGCTGCTGGTAGTAGGCCTGGTCGAAGTCCTTGCGCCACAGGGTGTGGTTGTCGGTCTTCGCCGGCTTGGCGATGGTGTCGTGGCGGGGGCCGGGCGTGCCGCCGAAGCGCGGCTTGCCCTCGAACTCCGTGGTGTTGTCCACCTGGTCGCCGAACTCGGCCAGGATGACGAAGACCTTGTCCTTGCGTTCCTGCGCCAGTTCGACGTACCGCTTGCCGACCGCGGCCTTGCGGGGCAGCGTGCCGTCGGCCTCGGCCGCGGTGGTGCCGGCGGCGACTCCTTCGAGGGCCTGGCGGCGCAGGCTCTGGCGCTGGACCTCCAGCGGCGCGGACGGCGGGGCGGGGGAGAGCTCGGGGGCCTGCTGCGCCGCCGCGGGGGGCGGGGCGGCGGGTGCGGCGAGCGCGGGGGTGGCGAGGAGGGCGAGGGATATCGCCGCTACCACCGCTGGGAGTCTGCGCAACGTGAGCGACCTTTCGGGGAGTTGGGTCGGAGCGCAGGTAATATTTCACATGTCACAGGTGACGGCTAGAGTCCTGTCCGCACACATGGGTTCGCCGCGGCGGGCGCCCGGAAGGCGCCCACCGCGGCGAATGCCGGCCGGGCCGGCTCGCGGCCTTCCTCAGGTCAGCCGTCGATGCGGTGCTGGGTCCAGAACGAGGTCAGGTCGGTGGTCGTGGCTGCCTGTGCGGCGGCCTTGAACTCGGCCGTCGTGGAGACCCCGTACCAGTGCGAAGTGGCGTAGTCCTTGAGCAGCTTGGCCATCACCGTGTCGCCGAGCACGCGCCGCAGGTCGTGCAGGGCGCACTTGCCGTAGCCGTAGACGACCGTGGAGTAGCGCGAGGAGTGGGCGTCCCAATAGCCCATCGAGTTCGTGATCTTCTCGGCGGACGAGGCCCACGAGACGCTGCTCCAGCAGTTCGCCCCCGTCTTGTTCAGGGCCAGGTCGGTGGCGTAGTCGGTGAACGCCTCGTCGAGCCACGGGCTGGTGTACTCGTCGTCGCCGACGATGCCGTACCACCACTGGTGGCCGATCTCATGGGTGAGCGCCGTGGTGCTGACCAGGTCGAGGACGAACCCGGGGTACTCCATGCCGCCGAACCAGTAGTTGTTGTCGATGACGGCGTCCAGCTCGCCGTACGGGTAGGCGCCGAACCGCGCCGAGTGCGCGTCCACGGCGGACTTGGCGGTGGTCAGCATCGACTGCGAGTCGGCCGAACTGATGCCGGACACGGAGTAGATGTTGATCGGGGTGCCCGCGGCGGAGGTGCCGGAGATCTTGCCGAACGGGCCGGCCGCCCAGGCGAAGTCGCGGACCTTGGTGGCGGTGGCCGTGGTGACCGTACGACCGCTGGTGCCGGGGGTGTCCACCGAGGCGCCGGTGGCCGGGACGAGCAGGGTGTTCGGGTGGTCGAGGGCCACGCGGAAGTCGGAGGCCAGCGAGTAGAAGGACTCTCCGTTGTTGGTGTACGGGTCGAGGTGCCAGCCCGCTCCGTCCCTCACCGCGAGGACGGGCAGGGCGTTGCCGAGCATGCTGAACGCCCCGTCGTAGCCGAAGCGGTCGGCGCCGCTGGGCACGGTGATGCCCAGGTCGAAGCCGATCGTCGCGGTCTGGCCCTGGGGCAGCGGGGTCGGCAGGTCGATCTTGAGGGCGGTGCAGGCGACCGAGAGGGCGCCCGCCGTGCCGCCGGTGACGTTGCTGACCGTGATCGGCATGGCGGAGCAGGTGCCGTGGTAGTTGTCCCACAGCCGCAGGTACACCTCGCTCAGCGGGGTGGGGGAGGCGTTGGTGAAGCTCGCGCTCTCGTGGCCCGTCCAGACGGTGCCGCTCGTGTTGCTGCTCAGGTTGACGGTGTACGAGGGTGCGGTCGGCGTCCGGGTGGAGTCCCCGGGCGGGGTGGTGCCGCCGGAGGTGTCGAGCGCGACGTCGTCGAGGACGAAGCTGGTCTGGAGGCTGGAGTCCTCGGTGCCGGTGAAGGCGACGCTGACCGTCTGGCCCGCGAAGGCCGACACGTCGAAGGACTTCTGTGCGTAGCCGGTGTTCTTGTCGAGGTTCGAGTACGTGGCGAGCGTCGTGCTGCCGATCTTCGCCGTCAGCTTGTCGTACTTCGTCGACGTGGTCGTCTCGGCGGTGTCGATGTGCAGCCAGAACGTGAGGGTCGCGGTGCTGCACCCCGAGGGGATCGTGACGCTCTGGGAGAGCGTGTCGGTGTGCGTACGGCCGACGCCGTTCAGCCAGGCGAAGGCGGTGCCGCCGTGCGCGCTCTGACCGGCGCGGCTCGTGATGAGGCCGGTCTGCGACTGGGGCCACGGCGAAGTGCCGCTTTCGAAGCCGCCGTTGGCGACCGCCTGGCCCGGGGTGCAGGCGGCGGCCGCGGAGGGCGCCCGGTGCGGCGCGGCCGCGGCCGGGGTGAGGGACAGTGCGGTGGCGGCCAGCGCGGCGAAGGCTGATATGCACGCTGCGAGGGCCTTGTGGGGGGTCGTTCTCACGCGGAACTCCTTTGAGGCGGCCGGATTCCGGCCTGCTCGGTGGCCGCCCGGTCGGCTCGGGTGCGCCGGAGGGCAGCCGCGGGCTGTGCGTGTCGTGTGCACGAACGCTGGGTCAGATCTGCTGTGCCGTGCGTGTCTGTGCCGTGCGTGCGGTGCGGTGCCTCCCCCTGGTCGGGGCGACACCGCCGAAGAGCCTGGCAGATTTGACCTGGGCATGCCATCAGGGGCGGGTAAAGGCTTCGTACTGCGCCGGCGTCCGGCGCCGGGTGAGCCGCGTCTCACCCGGGCGCTGCGACTTGTCTATGCAACGAGGTGCATAGAAGGATCAGGGGTATGGCGCTCGAACACGCGATCCTCGTCTCGCTGCTGGAGAAGCCGGGGTCAGGCTATGAGCTGGCCCGGCGCTTCGACCGGTCCATCGGCTATTTCTGGACCGCCACCCACCAGCAGATCTACCGCGTCCTCAAGCGCATGGAGACCGACGGCCTGCTCGCCGTCCGCGAGGTGGCGCAGCAGGGCCGGCCGGACAAGAAGGAGTACTCCGTCGCCGCTCCGGGGCGCACCGCGCTCTCGGACTGGCTGCACGAGCCGATCGAACCCGAGAGCCTGCGCCACGACCTCGCCGTCAAGATCCGCGGCGCGGCCTTCGACGACCCGGCCGCACTGGTCCTCGAGGTCGAACGGCACCGCCGGGCCCACGGCGACCGCCTCGCCCGCTACCTCGCCGGGGAACTGCGCGACTTCACCGGGCCCGAAGCCCCCGCACCGCTCGACGCCGGTCAGGAGCTGCAGCACGTCGTGCTCCGCGGGGGCATCGCGTACGAGCGCATGACGATCGCCTGGCTCGACGACGTGCTCGCCACGGTCCACCGGCTCGCCGCGCCCCGCCCGCGCGCCTGAGCCGCCCTCCCCCCGCTTGCGCAACCACCACCTTCACCCCTCACCCCCGACCCCTCCGGAAGGCGAACCTCCATGGCCGACTCCCTGCTGTTCAACCCGCGCACCTACGACCCGCAGCACTTCGACCCCGAGACCCGCCGGCTGCTGCGCGCCACCGTCGACTGGTTCGAGGCGCGCGGCAAGCGCAAGCTGATCGAGGACTACCGCACCCGCGCCTGGCTCGGCGACTTCCTGGCCTTCTCCGCCAAGGAAGGCCTGTTCGCCACCTTCCTCACCCCCGCCTCCGCCGCCGAGGGCCACGCCGACAAGCGCTGGGACACCGCACGGATCGCCGCCCTCAACGAGATCTTCGGGTTCTACGGCCTCGACTACTGGTACGCCTGGCAGGTGACGATCCTCGGCCTCGGCCCCGTCTGGCAGAGCGAGAACGCCGAAGCCCGCGACCGCGCCGCCGAGCTCCTCTCCCAGGGCGAGGTGTTCGCGTTCGGCCTGTCCGAGAAGACCCACGGCGCCGACATCTACTCCACCGACATGCTGCTGGAGCCGGCCACCGACGGTTCCGGCGGATTCCGCGCCACCGGTTCCAAGTACTACATCGGCAACGGCAACGCGGCCGCGCTCGTCTCGGTGTTCGGCCGCCGCACCGACATCGAGGGCCCGGACGGATACGTCTTCTTCGCCGCCGACAGCCGCCACCCGGCCTACCACCTGGTGAAGAACGTCGTCGACTCCTCCAAGTACGTCAGCGAGTTCCGCCTCGAGGACTACCCGGTCGCCGCCGCCGACGTCCTGCACACCGGCCGCGCCGCCTTCGACGCCGCCCTGAACACCGTCAACGTCGGCAAGTTCAACCTCTGCACCGCCTCGATCGGCATCTGCGAGCACGCGATGTACGAGGCCGTCACCCACGCGCAGAACCGCATCCTCTACGGCCGGCCCGTCACCGCCTTCCCGCACGTGCGCCGCGAGCTCGCGGACGCGTACGTACGCCTCGTCGGGATGAAGCTGTTCAGCGACCGCGCCGTCGACTACTTCCGCACCGCCGGACCCGACGACCGCCGCTACCTCCTCTTCAACCCGATGACGAAGATGAAGGTGACCACGGAGGGCGAGAAGGTCATCGACCTGATGTGGGACGTGATCGCCGCCAAGGGCTTCGAGAAGGACAACTACTTCGCCCAGGCCGCCGTCGAGATCCGCGGGCTGCCCAAGCTGGAGGGCACGGTCCACGTCAACCTCGCCCTGATCCTCAAGTTCATGCGCAACCACCTGCTCGACCCGGTCGACCACCCCGCCGTGCCGACCCGCCTCGACGCGGCCGACGACGACTTCCTCTTCCGGCAGGGCCCGGCCCGCGGCCTCGGTTCCATCCGCTTCCACGACTGGCGCCCCGCCTTCGACGCGTACGCGGCCCTGGCCAACGTCGCCCGCTTCCGCGAACAGGCCGACGCGCTCTGCGAGTTCGTCACCACCGCCGCCCCCGACGAGCGGCAGAGCCGCGACCTCGACCTCCTGCTCGCCGTCGGCCAGCTCTTCGCGCTCGTCGTCCACGGCCAGCTGATCCTGGAGCAGGCCCGGCTGACCGGCCTCGACGAGGACGTGCTGGACGAGCTCTTCGCCGTCCTCGTACGGGACTTCTCGGCGCACGCCGTCGAACTCCACGGCAAGGACTCCGCCACCGAGCAGCAGCAGAACTGGGCGCTCGGCGCGATCCGGCGCCCGGTCGTCGACGAAGCCCGCTCGGCCCGGGTCTGGGACCGCGTCGAGGCGCTGTCCGGGGCCTACGAGATGGCGCCGTAACGCGGACACCGCAGGAACCGCCCCGGCCCACCACCGCGCGCCCCGCGCGGTGGTGGGCCGGAGCCGTTCTCCCCCGGAACTCACCGGCCCGGAGGCGCCCCGGCACGTAGCGTGGTCGCATGACGACGATGCCGACCGGTGCGAGCGGACCGAAGGTGCCGCCCTCCTATCCGCCGAGGACGCCCCCGCCGCAGAAGAAGCCCGTGGAGGCCCCCCGCCCCCGGCCCGCCGCGAAGCCGGCGGCCTCGTAGGGTGAGCGGCATGGCGATCACACCCCCGGAGAAGGACGGCACCCGGCTGCTGTACGGATGCATGGCGCTCGGCGGCGGCTGGGACACCGATGCGTACGCACCGGCCGACATCGACGCGGCCGAGGCGGCGATCGAGGCGGCGCTGGACAGCGGCATCGACACCTTCGACCACGCCGACATCTACCGCCGCGGCAAGGCGGAGGCCGTCTTCGGTGAAGTCCTGGCCCGTACCCCCGGCCTGCGCGGGCGGATCGCGCTGCAGACGAAGTGCGGGATCCGGCTGGCCGACGGCGACCGCCCCGGCATCTACGACCTGCGCGGCTCCACCATCGTGCGGAAGGTGGAGGAGAGCCTCGGGCGCCTGCGCACCGACTTCGTCGACGTCCTGCTCCTGCACCGGCCCGATCCACTGGCCGACCCGCGGGACATCGCGGCGGCGCTCACCTCACTGCGCGAGCAGGGGCTGGTCCGTGCCTTCGGCGTCTCGAACATGAACGCCGCGCAGATCGCCCGTCTCCAGCGACACGTCGAATTCCCGCTGGTCGCGAACCAGTTGGAGATGAGCCTGGACCGGCGGGACTGGCTGGAGGACGGTGTCCTCGTCAACACCCCCGCGGCGGCGGCGGGCGGGTTCCCCGCCGGGACCGTCGAGCACTGCCTGGAGCACGGGGTCCGCCTCCAGGCCTGGGGCGCGCTGGCGCAGGGGCGCTACACCGGGCGGCAGGAGAGCGCCGACGAGCACGCGACGGCCCGTCTCGTACGGAAGCTGGCCGACGCCAAGGGCACCACGCCGGAGACGGTCCTGCTGTGGTGGCTCCAGCGGCATCCGGCGCGGATCGCGCCCGTGGTGGGCAGCGGCCGCCCGGAACGCATCCGCGCCTGCCGGGACGCCGCGCTGCGCGAGCCCGACCTCACGCACGAGGAGTGGTACGACCTGTGGCTCACCGCCCGCGGGGCCCCGCTCCCGTAGCGGCGCCGGCGGACGCGTGGCTCAGCCGATGCTCCACGACCAGGTCTGGTCCGCGCTGACCAGACAGGCGAGGACCAAGAGGTCCGCGACGCCCAGGGCGAGGCCGAGGCGGGCGCGCCCGGGGCGGCTCGTACCGCGCCGCAGCGCGAGGGCGGCCAGGACGATCGACGCCGGCCCGAGGAGCAGGTTCATCGCGAGCAGGCCGATGAGGCCGAGCACGAAGGAGGCCACCGCCATTCCGTCGGCCTGACGGACGGCGGCGGTGGGTGCGGACTTCGGGGCGGGTGCGGGGGTGGCGGCGGGGGAGCGGCGCTCCGTGTCGGTTGCGTTCATGATCATCCCTCCTGTCGGCCGGCCGGCCGGTGCCGGCGGGCGGTCCGCTCCCTGACCGCGAAGACCAGCAGCCAGCAGGCGATGGCGGCGGTGGCGGCGAGGGATACGTGAACGGGCACGTGGGCGACGGTTCCAAGGGCGATCCCCATCAGCATGAGGGCCGCTATCAGGAAGAGCATCGTGCTTCCTCCAAAATAGGAGACAGTTGTGCACTGACTGCTCAGTCTAAATGCAAGCGCGCAGATTTCGAGAATCGGGGGTTGACTTTTCGTCATGAGTGAGACCATCGGGGCACGCCAGGCCCAACGCCACAAAACCCGCAGGGCCTTGCTGGACGCGGCCCTGTCGCTGCTGGAGGAACAGAGCCTGGGCAGCCTCGGCCTGCGCGAGGTGACCCGGGTCGCCGGGGTGACCCCGACGGCCTTCTACCGGCACTTCCGGGACACCGAGGAGCTGGGGATCGCCCTGGTCGACGAGGCGCTGCAGAGCCTGCACGCCGCCGTGCGCTCGACCCTCGCCGCCTCCGGCGAGGCGGCGCAGCGGATCGACACGACCGTGGACCTGATGGCCGAACTCGTACGGGAGTACCCCGCGCACATCCGCTTCATCGTGCGCGAGCGGCACGGCGGTGTACGCAGGGTGCGCGAGGCGGTGTCGGGCCAGCTCGACGCGTTCGCCCGCGAGGTGGCCGAACGGCTCGGCGCCGATCCCCTGAGCCGGGGGTGGAGCGCGGACGACCTGCTCATGCTGGCGCGGCTGTACGTGGACCACATGGTGATGACGGTCTCCGCCTACCTGGCCGCGGGCCCGGACGATGCGCAATGGGCGGCGGTCACCCGCACCGCGCGCCGCCAGCTCCGGCTCGTCCACGCGGGCCGGGTGCACTGGCCCGTGGACCGGGGGCCGGGGCCGGACGCGCTCTGACAACCGAAGACTCCCCGCCTCCCGCCCGGGACGGGGCGGAGGACGGGGAGTCGGGGGCGGGGCCCGGGCCGGCGGCCCGCCTCGGTCAGCCCTCCCGCGCCGCCACCGGAACGGGGCGCCGCGCGGGGGCGGGTCGCGTCAGACCGCCGTCCACGTGGTTCGCCGCGAGCGCGGCGTACGCGCTGCACACGGCCTCCGTCCGGACCCGGCGCCGGTCCGCGCACGCCGTCAGATCCCCCGCGCACTGCAGCTCCCACCGCGGGAAGCGGCGGCGGGACATGGCCACGGCGGCGCTCGGGGCGAAGTACAGCATCGTGGTGTTCTCGTGGGGGTTGTGCGCCGAGCCCTCGTAGACCATCCGGCCGGTGGTCTCCAGCCGGTCCGCCAAACGAGTGAGGGCCCTCTCGTCCGGCCGGTCCATGAACAGCCCCACGTGGTTCTCGAAGCCGTGGACGCGCTCCTGCGCACCCACGTCGTCCGTGTACCCGGGGCTGCACCGAGGGAAGAGGAAGACCTCGACCTCCGGCGCCAGACCGGTCGTGACGCGCAGCCGCGTCACCCGTATGTCCGCATCGTCCGGAAGCCAGTGGCGCTCCACCAGACGGCGCTTGACCAGCACGCTCGGTATGGTGGCCGACGCGGGCCAGTCGTTTTCCTCGAAGTACGCGAGAGCGGATTCCACGGTTTCCGGGAACAGTAGCGTTGCGCAATGCGAGACGACGCATCCGCTCTTGATTTCCCGTTTGAGTTCGCCCGGCATCCACGGTGGCAGGAGAGCGTCCAGTGATTTCTCGGAGGCGTGGAGGGCGTAGTCAACAGCATGCTGGAGGCGCTGGACGTCGCACGGTTCGAACGTCTCTTCAGGCATGTCGCAGCCTTTCTGTTGCCGACACCCGATTAAAGGCTCGTCACCCATCAGGCGGCACTCGGCCATAGCCTGATCGAGTGACCGCCAGCGGCTGACCTGCACTTTCGGGATCGCGTGCACAGTGGTTCGCTCTCAACACCGCAGATTCAACGGAAGGCGTCTTTCCCAGGAGGTAGAGGGCATGTCTCCGTACGGCCGAAGGAATTCCCCGCGCATCCTCATAGCCGGTGCCGGAATTGGCGGATTGACGACGGCCCTGAGCCTTCATGCGGCAGGGCTGAGCGATCTGCTCATCGTGGAGGCGTGCCCCAACCTGCGCGCCGTCGGTGCGGGAATCAATCTCCAACCCGCCGCCGTCCGGGAGCTGACGGAACTCGGACTGGCGCCGGCGCTCGACAAAGTCGCCGTGGCCACCGCCCGGTTGGAGTACCACCACCGCTACGGCGGCCTGATCTGGTCCGAGCCGCGCGGCCGCGCCGCCGGCTACAACTGGCCGCAGTACTCCGTCCACCGGGCCGACCTGCAGGACATCCTGCTGTCGGCCGTCCTGGACCGGCTCGGCCCCGGTGCGCTGGTGACCGGCGGCCGCCTCATACGGTACGAACAGGACCGGACGAGCGGCCGGGAGCCGGGCGGGCGCCCCGTCCGGGCGTACGTGGCGGACCGGCCGAGCCCGTACACCTGCGACCTGCTGATCGGCGCCGACGGCATCAACTCGGCCGTGCGCAGGACGATGCACCCGCACGAAGGCCCGCCCCTCGGCAACGGGATATGCATGTGGCGCGGGGTGACCGAGGCGCCGTCCTTCCTCGACGGACGCACGATGGTCATCCTCGGCTGCAACGCCCGGGTCAAGGCCGTGGCCTACCCGGTCACCCGGCCCGACGAGAGCGGGCGGTGCCTGCTCAACTGGGTCGTCGAGAGCCGCACCGACGACGGGTTCGGCGCCGAGGAGGCGCGCGGCGGCGCCGACTGGGACCGCGCCGTCCCCCCGGAAGAGGTCCTCACCCGCATCGAGGGCTGGCGCAGCGAGTTCCTCGACCTCCACGGCATCATCACCCGGGCACCCCGCATCGGCCTGTACCCGATGATCGACCGCGATCCACTGCCCACCTGGACCGACGGCAGGGTCGTCCTGCTCGGCGACGCCGCGCACCCCTTGTACCCGACCGGCTCCAACGGCGCCTCGCAGGCGATCGTCGACGCCCGCGTGCTGGCGTACGAGCTCGCCCACCACGGCGTGGACGAGGCGCTCGCCCGCTACGAGGCGGACCGCCTGCCGCAGACCACGCGGCTCCTCGCGGCCCACCGCAGGCTGGAACCCGACCCGGTGCTCCGCCAGGTCGAGGCACTGGCCCCCGACGGCTTCCACGACATCCGCCACGTCCTGCCCGAGGACAGCCTGGACGGCATCAAGTCCTGCACCCGCCAGGTCACCGGTGTGGACGCCACCGCGCTCAACGCGCGTTCCTCCTGGAGCGTGGCCGTATGAACCTCTTCCGCACCTCCCGGACGCGCTCCACCGCCTTCGCCGCGCTGGGCTCCGCCGCACTCCTGGCAGCGCTCCTGTCCGCCACCGGGCGTCCCGCGGCCCCGCCACCGCCCTCCGGCTCCGCCGCACGCATGCCCGCCTGCGGCGAGAACGCCGGGAGCGCGGCGTGCGCCGTGTACGGACGCGCCGCCCGCCTCGGCGACGGCACGGTCCGTACGTACGGCGAGTACCAGGGCGGGATACCGAAGGTGCTGGGCGTAGCCCTGACCGCCCCGGCCGTCACCGGACTGCCCACCTCGGCCGCCACCGACGGCAAGCACTGCTACGACGCCGACGCCGACGGGCACCTCGACGGCATGCACGAATGCGTCGGCGGCCACAGCCTGGAACTCGGGCTCCCGGCCACCCCCGCCGCCGCGGCCGCAGTGCCCTTCCAGTGGGTGCTGTTCAACTGGAACCCGCACGGGCACAACCCGCACGGCCGCTACGACGTCGCCCACTTCGACGTGCACTTCTACCTGGCCCCCCGGGCGGTCCGCACCGCGATCAAGACCGGCGGCTGCGCCCTGCTGATCGCCTGCGACCAACTGGCCGCGGCCGGCGAGCCGGTCCCCGCGGCGTACCTGCCGGCCGGCTACCCCGCGAGCAGCCCGCAGACCGCGGAAGGCGCCATGGGCGCGCACCTGGACAGCCGTCCCCCGACCACCGGCACGCTCAGCGGCCAGACCTTCATCTACGGTGCGTACGCGGGCGACCTCATCTTCATGGAGCCGATGCTCACCCGGGACTTCCTCCAGCGGCACCGCACGGCGCCCGCCCACCGGACCTGCGAGGCCATCCCCCAGCCGGCCGCCTGGCGGATCCCCGGCTGGTACCCCACGCAGTACTGCACCGCCTACCGCCCCGACCAGGGCGACTACACGGTCTCCCTGACGGACTTCGTCCACTCGGGCGGGGCGCGCCGCCTCGCCACGGCGGTCCGCTGAAGCCCTGCCGCGTGGCGCAGCCGGCGGGCGCGACGGCCGGCCGTCACAATCGGATGGTCCGTCTTGCCGCATTATCACCCGTTTGGGGGCCAGTTCATGTACGCAGCCGTCGTCCACGCCCTGGGGCAGCCGCCCCGGTACGAGTCCGTGCCCGAGCCCGTCCCCGCGGCCGGCGAGGTGGTCGTCGAGGTCCTGGCGGCCGCGCTGTACCCGCTGGTGCGCTCGTTCGCCTCGGGCGGCCACTACACGGGTGGCGACGCGCTGCCGCTGGTGCCCGGGTTCGACGGGGTGGGCCGGACCGCGGCCGGTGAACTCGTCTACATCCCGGGGCTGGAGCCCCCGCACGGGACGATGGCCGAGCGGGTCGCCGTACCGGCCGCCGCGCTCATGCCCGTACCGGACGGGCTGGATCCCGTCGCCGTCGCCGCCGTCATGAACCCGGCGTCCTCCGCGTGGATCGCACTGCGCGAGCGGGGCCGGCTGCGCACGGGCGAGTCGGTGCTCGTCCTCGGCGCCACCGGCAACGCCGGCCGGGCCGCCATCCGGCTCGCCCTCGACCAGGGCGCGGGCGCCGTCGTGGCGGCGGGGCGCGATCCGGAGGGGCTGCGGGTCGCGGCGGAGCTGGGCGCGCACCGTACGGTGCGGCTCGCGGGCCCGGACGAGGAGATCGCGGCCGCGTTCGGCGCGGCGGCCGCCGACGTGGACGTGGTCCTGGACTATCTGTGGGACCGTCCCGCCGAGCTGGCGCTCGACGGCATCCTGCGCCACCGCGCCGATCTCACCCGCCCGTTGCGGTGGGTGCAGGTCGGATCCGCCGCCGGGCCCGACATGACCGTGCCGTCGGCATGGCTGCGCAAGGCGGACGTCGGCTTCTGCGGGAGCGGACTCGGCTCGATCTCGGGCGACCGCCGCGCCGCCGCCCTGCGCGAGCTGCTCGCCCGGCTGCCGGCCCTGGCGCCGACCACCGCTGCGGTGGCCGTGCCGATGGCCGAGGTGGAGGCCGCCTGGGAGTCGCCGATGCGCTCCGGCGCCCGGTGCGTGTTCGTCCCCGCGGGCGGCGACGAACCGGCCTCCGGGTCCTGGGAGACCGTCGGGGACCGCGAACCGGTCTGACCGCGGCCCCGCGCCCGGAGCCCCGGTCGTACGCGTCGCACCCCGTACGACCGCGGCCACCGCCGCTGTCGCGGAGCGTATCCGGGGAACTACCCGCCGGTGCGGGGGCCGTAGGACTAGCATCACCCGACGTGAGCCATCCGGGGGACCCAGATCGCACCGTACGACCGGCCGCGGAGACGGCGATGGACGCAATGGCGGCGCGTCTGCGGCGTGTTGTGCAATCGCGGGACGCGACACCGATATTGGAGGCCGAGGCCCTGGCCGAGGCGCGGCGGCTCGCGGCACTCATGCCCGGAGAGGACGACCTCGCCGTCCACCATCTGCTGGGCTGGTTCCACTGGTTCCGCCACCAGGCGCTGGCGGACCGGACGGACCGGGCGCCGGGTCGGGACCCGTACGAGGACCTGTACGAGGACCTGTACGAGGACCCGTACGGGGAGCAGGGCCGGCCGGACCTGCGGATCGCCGTGCAGGCACTCACCGCGTGCTTCCTCGCGGGCGAGGAGAACCTTCCGGAGCCGCTGGTGCCCGTCCTCGCGGAGAACGCGGCCGGGTACGCCCTCCAACTGCTCTCGGACCCGCGGGAGTCGGACGATCCGGGTCGGCTCTCCGCTCTGGCGGGCCTGTGGCGGCGCATCGTGGCCGCCGTGCCCGCCGGCCATCCCCACCGTGCCGTTCACCTGACCGCCCTCGGCAACGTGCTGCGGATCAAGTGGAGACGGGGCGGCCCGCCCGCCGACCTCGACACCGCGATCGACCGCTTCCGGGAAGCGCTGGCGGCGGTCGCCGAGGGGTCCGGCCGCGCCATGTACCTCTACAACCTCGGAGACGCGCTGAACGCCCGGTTCGACCGGGCCGGAGCGGTGGAGGACCTCGAAGACGCCGTCGCACTGCTCCGGGAGGCGCTGCGGACGCCCCCCGGTGAAGGCCTCTACCGCGCGCTGATCCTGACGGCCCTGGGCGGCGCACTGCGGACCCGCTACGAGCGGACCGGAGCACTGCCCGATCTGGACGGTGCCATCGCCCGGTACCGGGAGGCCGTGCCGCTGTTCCCCCTCGGCCGGCCCGGCCTGACCGAGACCCTCTCCCACCTGGGGCGCGTACTGCGGCTCCGCTTCGAACGGACCGGTGACTCCGGGGACCTGGACGCGGCCGTGGAAGTGGGCCGGCAGGCGGTGGAGGCGACGCCCGAAGGCCACCCCGGTCGCGCCGTGTTCCTGTCCGACCTCGCGGACGCACTGGTCGTGCGGTTCGACCACGGCGGCGACCGGGCGGACCGGGACGAGGCGGTCGGGGCTTGGTCGGCGGCGGCGTCGACGGTCCCGTCCTCGGTGTCCCTTCGGATCGGCGCGGGGCTGTCCGCGGCCCTCCTGCTGGCACGGTCCGGTGAAGGGGAACGTGCGGCGCAGGCGGCGGAGGAGGCCGTGCGGCTGATGCCGCGGATGGCCGGGCGCACAGGGGGGCGCCGGGACCGCGAGGACGCGACCGGCGATGTGGCGGGCCCGGCCGGTACCGCGGCCGCGCTCGCACTCGCGGCCCCCGGCGGGACGGCGCGATCGCGGGCGGAGCGCGCCCTGGGCCTGCTGGAGGTGGGCCGCGCCGTCATGTTCGGCCGGACACTGGACCACCGCGGCGATCTCACCGACCTGCACGAAAAGAGTCCCGAACTGGCGGCGCGCTACGCCGAGTTGCGCGACCGGCTCGACCCGCCCGCAGACGCGCCGGTCGGCGACCGGCACCGGACGGCCGAGGAGTTCACCGCCGTCCTGGACGAGATCCGCGCCCTGGAGGGCTTCGCCTCCTTCGCCCTTCCGCCGCCGGCCGAAGAGCTCAGGGCCGAGGCCTCCCACGGGCCGATCGTGGTGTTCAACGTGAGCAGGTTCCGCAGTGACGCGCTGCTGCTCACGGCCGAGGGGCTCACCGGCCTCCCGCTGCCCGGGCTGGACCACACCACGCTGGTCGACCGGATCAACGCCTTCCGGAGGGCGCAGCACACCGCGTCCTCGGGCACGGACCCCGTGGAGCGGGAGGAGGCCCAGACCGTACTGGCCGGCGTCCTCGAGTGGCTCTGGGACGCCGCCGCCGGTCCCGTGCTGGAGGCGCTGGGGTACAAGGGCCCGCCCCCCACCGAAACCCAGGGGGAGTTGCCGCGCGTGTGGTGGGCCCCGGGCGGACTGCTGGGGCTGCTGCCGCTGCATGCCGCCGGTCATCACGCCGACGCGCCCGACGACCCGAACCGGCGCACCGTGATGGACCGGGTCGTCTCCTCCTACACCCCGACCGTACGCGCGCTGCGCCACGCCCGCGAACGCGGTCGGGCCCTCGGCGCGGGCGGCGCTGCCGCCGCCGGGCGGGCGCTGATCGTCACCATGCCGACCACGCCCGGACTGCCGGGGGAGGGGCGGTTGCGCTTCGCCGACGCCGAGGCCGACATGCTGGAGACCCGCTTTCCCGACCGCGTCCTGCTCAGGGAGCAGGACCGGGACCGGGCGGAGGAGGACACCACCCCGACGAAGGCCAACGTACTGGCGCACCTGCCCCACTGCGCCATCGCGCACTTCGCCTGCCACGGAACGAGCGATCCCGCCGACCCCTCGCAGAGCGGGCTGCTGCTCCACGACCACGCGCACGACCCGCTGACCGTCAGGAGCCTGGCGCCCGTCGCCCTCGACCACGCCAGGCTTGCCTACCTGTCCGCCTGCCGCACGGCGGCCATCGACACCGTGAACCTGCCCGACGAGGCCGTCCACCTCACGTCCGCGTTCCAGCTCGCCGGCTTCCCCCATGTCATCGGCACGCTCTGGGAGATCGACGACCGGATCGCCGTGCGCATCGCCCGGGCCTTCTACGACGGCCTCAGGACGGATTCGGGGGCCGTCGACCCCGACCGCTCCGCCCGCGCGCTGCACGCCGCCGTGCGCCAGGTCCGGGACGGCCACGACCTGCCGCCCGGCCACGACCGCGTGAGGGCCCCGCTGCTGTGGGCGGCCCACCTCCACGCGGGGGCCTGAGCCGCCCGCGCCGATGGCGCCCGTTGGTGGGACGCTGGGGGAGGGGGCAGGCCCGAGCAGCTCCGGCGCTCCGGGCGGACCGTGGAGGGCAACCCATGAAACGCGCCACGCGATGCGTCGCGATCAAGGCCTCGTCCGTGCTCCTGCTGGCGGGCTTCGCGTCCGGAGCGGTGTTCGCCGGTTCCGGGGCGGCGGCCAGCGGGGACGGGCCACGCCGGCCGGCGGCCCCGTGCACGAGCAGCCAGGTCGTCGCCGACAGCGCACAGCCGGCCGGGTCCGCGCAGGTACGGATCACGGTGACCAACAAGAGCGCGAAGCCGTGCGTACTGAACGGCTATCCGACCGTGGCACTCGCGGGCCAGGGCTCGCCGGACAAGAACAAGCCGCTCCAGGTGATCCGGGTCGGCAAGTCGGCACCGGTGCAGCTGGCCGCCGGCGGCCGGGCCTCGTCGCAGCTCACCTTCACGCCGGTGCTCGGTGAGGCGGACGGCTACTGCGCCTCCGGCGCGGATCCCTTCGTCGCGCCGTCGATGGTGGTGGGCGTCGCGGGCGGACGCCACCAGCTGGCGCCCAGCGACGGCGGTGAGTTCGCGCTCTGCGGCACCACCGTTCGCGCGACCGCCTTCCACGGGTAGGGCCGCGGACGCCTCGGGTGAATGCGGCCGATGTAGGTGGCTTGTTATAGCGTGCGCACGTCAAGCAATGCGCAGTGCACACGTTCACGGGGGATTTTCCGCATGACCTACCCGCCGCAGCAGGGCCCCGGCCCGTACGGCCAGCCCGCCCCGCACGCCCAGCAGCCGCCGCAGGGCTACCCGCCCCAGCCGGGATACGGACAGCCCCAGCAGCCGGGCCAGCCGCCGTACGGGGCCCCGCCGCAGCAGTACGCCTACCCGCCGCAGCAGTTCGCCGCCCCGCCCGCGCCTCCGCAGAAGCGCATGGGGGTCATGAAGATCCTGAAGATCATCGTCGCCGTGGTCGTCGTCATCGCGGCCGCGGTGGGCTACTACGCCAGCCGGGACGACGCCGACAAGGCGAAGGTCGGGGACTGCCTGACGAACAAGGGCAACACCATCAGCCCCGACCTCCAGGTGGTGAAGTGCGGCGGCGCGAACGCCGAGTACAAGGTGGTCAAGGTGATCCCCGACAGCCTCGACACGAACCAGTGCAAGGGCCAGTCGGACATCGGCTACCAGGAGCAGATGCGCGGCTCCCGCCGCAGCTCGGGCAAGCAGTTCGTGCTCTGCATCGACGAGGTCAAGAAGTCCTGATCCACCCCCGCCTCCGAGCCGCGGCCCCGACGGGCCGCGGCTCGGCCTCCATCGCCCGCCGGGCGCCGGGGGAGGGGCACTGAGCCGGTCGGGGGAGCGGCAGTCACGGCGGGGGCGGCCCGTCGTTTCCCGGATATGACAGATCTGATGGTCCAGATCCCGGCCGACTGGCTGGCCCGGGTGTTCCTCTCGCTCCGCCGCGGCTCCTCGCCGGACGCCCAGGTCTCGGCGGCCGAACTCCAGCCGTTCACCGAGAAACCCGGGCAGCGGGTCCCGGTGCCGCGGGCGACCGTACTGCGCACCGAGCTGGCACTGCGGGGCGAACTCGAACGGGCCCAGGAGGACGAGCGGCGCGCCCGGCTGTCGGAAGAGGCGGCCTACCTGATCAGCGCCCGCCTCGGCGGTCAGGCCGATCGAGCCGGCCGGTAGCCGGGGCCGGTCAGTAGACGAGCTTGTACGTCACGTCCTTGGGGACCGGCGGCGGGGCGGTGTCGGTGTAGAGGAGCCGCATCGTGGTGTACCGCTGCACGTCGGGGTGGTCGGGCCAGGACCGCGGGTTGTTCAGGGTCACCTTGACCGGGTACGCGCGGAAGCGGCCCGCCGCGCAGTACGGGGTGCAGTCGTTCACCATGTCGATGCCCGTGGCCGTAGCGGTCCGCCGCCCCCAGCTGTCCCAGCGCAGCCGGATGAGACGGTTGTTCCCGTCGCCGCAGGCCAGCAGGTACTCCCGGGGGCGCACCTGGCCCTTGGAGAAGCAGTCGACGACCACGACCGGATTCGGATCCATGACGGCCCGGGGCGTCTGCTGCGCGGAAGCGGGTGCGGCGGCGGGTACGGCCGCTCCGACCGCGAGGGCCGCGGCCGCGCACAGCAGGGTGGCCGTCCGCACCCCGTTCCGGGTCCGGGTCGCGGGAGTGAGCCCGCCGACTCGTGAAACGTCCACGAAGCCCTCCTCGCATCGGCGGTCCCGCTCGGGTCCCGCCTCGTGGTAAAGCCGTCCCCAGCTTCGCTCATCCGGCCGTACCCCGCACCCGCTGCGCCGCGGAGGCCGGGCGGAGGGGCGCCTGAGCTGCGGTCATGCGGTCACGGGGCGACACGGCCCGCGCCCCCGCGGTTCAGCGGCCCCGCAGCCCCGCGGTTCGGCGGCCCGCCCGGATCAGGAGATCGCGTACCACTGGCTGCCCCAGCCCGTGTTGATGGTGCCGGTGGACTGCTCACCGAGGTTCACGGTGGCCGGCAGGGAGGTCTGGCCGGTCAGCAGGGTGCTGTAGCGGAGGTTCGGCGGTGTCAGGCCCGCGTTCACCGAGATCCCGGCGCCCGTGGCCTTGAGGGTGAGGCCGTTGGTCGCCCAGGTGCCGTTGAGGAGGAGGGCGATGAAATAGGTGCCGGGGGCGGCGGTGAAGGGCTTGGCGAGGGGGAACGGCTTGGCGATCGCATCGGTCATCAGCTGTGGCGAGATGTCCGCGGTGGACGCGCGCAGGGTGCCGCTCGCGTCGTAGACGCCGAGGAAGTTCTGGGAGAGCTGGGCGTTCGGGTCGATCCCCGCCAGCCCGAGCCAGATGTTGGACCAGGTGATCTGCTCGCGCAGCACGATCCGTACGAGGGTGACCCGTCCGGCCACCCCGGCGACCGACTGGGCGGTCACGTGCCCCGCGTCGTTGGGGTCGCCCGTCCAGGCGAGCAGGTTCTGGTCCTGCGGCCGGGGGCCCTCGAACCCCGAGCCGCCACCGGGCGCGACGGGAGCGGGCGCCGCGGCGCTGCTGCCGCCGTCCTTGCCCTTCGGGCTTCCGCCGGACGCGGTGCAGCCGGTCAGGAGGAGCACCGTCGCGAGGGCGGCGGCGAGGCCGGCGGAGACGGTGGTGGTACGGGTGCGCATGGTCCCCCCATGAAATGCGGCAATGCGGATGTGCGTGTGCCAAAGGAGGCCATGGTCACATGGACCGCCTCGGCCGACTGCGGCCGGGGACTACTTCGGCTTGGCGGCCACCGGCGCCGGCCAGAGGTGGTCGGGGGTCACGATCGAGGTGACCGCGTTCCCGATCATGCTGGACAGGTTCTTGCCGCGGTAGTCGATGTCGCTGTTGACGAGCACCACCAAGGTGGCTTTCTCGGCCGGGAGTTGGGCGGCGATCGTCTCGTAGCCGGGCAGCTCGCCGTTGTGGCCGAGCCAGCCGTTGAAGTCGAGGATGCCGAGGCCGTACGAGGCGCCGGGGACGGCCCCGATCGGGAGCGTCCGCAGCCGTTCGGCCTGCGTCCTGGGGGTCAGCAGCCGGCCGTCCGCGAGCGCCGGGGCCCAGGTGTGCAGGTCGTCGAGGTCGGAGATGGCCGCGCCGGCGGCCCAGGCCCAGGAGGGGTTCCAGTCGGTGGCGTCGGCGACGGTGCCCTTCGGGGTGAAGTCCGTGTACCCGTGGGCGTGCGGATCGGGCATGGCGCTGTCACCGGGCAGGGAGGTGGCGTTCAGCTTCAGCGGCGCGAACACGTGCTCCCGGAGGTAGTCGGAGAGGCTCTGCCCGCTGACCTTCTCGACCAGCATCCCGAGCAGGATGGTGTTCGTGTTGCTGTACTCCGACTTGGCGCCCGGCTTGAAGTTCGGGGGATGGGCGAAGGCCACGTCCAGCAGCTGGCGGGGGGTGTACGCGCGGTGCGGGTCGGCGCGGACGCCGTCCAGCCACTTCTTGTCCGTCGTGTAGTCGAAGAGGCCGCTGCGCATGTTCGCCAGTTGGCGCAGCGTGATGGAGTCCCCGCCGGGGACGCCGGAGACGTACCGCGAGACGGGGTCGTCGAGGCCGACCTTGCCCTGGTCGACCAGCTGGAGGACTCCGGTGACGGTGAAGGTCTTGGTGACGCTGCCGATCCGCGAGTAGAGGTCGGACTTCATGGGCGTGCCGGTCTGCTTGTCCGCGACGCCGAAGGACTTCTCGTACACGCCGCGGCCGGGCATCCACAGGCCGATGTTCAGACCGGGCATGCCGGTCTGCTTCATGACCTCCGTGATCGCCGCGTCGAGCTTCCGCACGGTGGCGGGGTCGAAGTCCGTGCCCATGGAGGCGGAGGCGGAGCCGGTACCCGCGCACAGGGCGGCCAGCAGTGTCGCCACCGCCGCCGGCACTCCCGCACGCCGGACCCGGCGCTCACGGAACGGACGGCACCTGCCCATGACCGGTCACCCCTGCCCAGGCTCGACAACACGGCTCCCCGAGCCCCCGAGGTGCTCCCTCAAGCGTAGGAGCCCGCCCCGCCCACCGCGATGCGCCCGACCCGGCGCCGCACTACGGGGCGATCGGGAGCCGGCGCTTGTGGTCGGTCAGGCGGTAGCGGCGGACGATCGTGTCGAAGGCGCGCTCGTCGACCGGCTTGCCCTCCAGGAAGTCGTCGATGTCGTCGTACGTGACACCCAGCGCGTCCTCGTCGGCCTTGCCCGGG
Source organism: Streptomyces sp. NPDC001194 (assembly GCF_042896985.1). Taxonomy (NCBI): domain Bacteria; kingdom Bacillati; phylum Actinomycetota; class Actinomycetes; order Kitasatosporales; family Streptomycetaceae; genus Streptomyces; species Streptomyces sp. NPDC001194. Next base: position 130,185 of record NZ_JBIAXU010000021.1, read on the forward strand.
TCCAGGGTCTCCAGGTCCGCGGTGGGGGTCTTCCAGACCAGCTCCGCGGGGGCGCCCAGGACGTCGGCCACGGCACGCACCCGGCGCTTGGTCAGGCCGGTCAGCGGGACCAGGTCGGCCGCGCCGTCGCCGAACTTCGTGAAGAAGCCGGAGACCGCCTCGGCCGCGTGGTCGGTGCCGACGACCAGGCCGTCGTGGGCCCCGGCCACCGCGTACTGGGCGATCATGCGCTGGCGGGCCTTGATGTTGCCCTGAACGAAGTCCTGGTGGTGGGCGTCCCGGAACACGGTGCCCCCGGCGAGGGCCGCCTCCAGTGCGGCGTCGCTGGCGGGCTTCACGTCCACGGTCAGTACCCGGTCCGCCTCGATGAAGCCGAGGGCCAGCTGGGCGTCGTGCTCGTCCGCCTGGACTCCGTACGGCAGCCGCATCGCGTAGAACGTCGCCTCGTGACCGGCCTCGCGGGCCCGCTCCACCGCGAGCTGGCACAGCCGTCCGGCCGTGGTGGAGTCCACCCCGCCGCTGATGCCGAGGACCAGGGAGCGCAGGCCGGTGGAGGTGAGCCGCTCGGCCAGGAAGGCCACCCGGCGCTCGATCTCCCGGTCGGCGTCGAAGGTCTCCGACACCTGGAGTTCCCTGGCGATCTCCTGCTGCAGAACGGTGGACGCCGGCCGGCTCACGGCTGCTCCTCGTGGTCGATGGTGATTCATGGGTGCGCTGCCCTGCCGACCCTAGTCGAACGCCTCCGGCGGCTCGAAAGCGGCCGGGCTTGACGGATACGTCCAAAGTTATGACACTTGAAGTGCAAGTTGTTTCCGTGTCGTATGACCCTCGAGGGTCAGGAGGCAGTCGTGCCGGAGCGTCGGATCTACGTAGTCGCGGGGGCCGTCATGGGTGGGGTCTGGGCCTGGGGCTCGGACACCCCCGCCTGGGAGCACGCCCTGCGTCTCGTCGCGCTCGTCGCGTGTGCCGCACTGGTGATGTCGCTGCTGCACCGCCGCCGGGCCCGCCTGGGCCGGCCCGTCGACCGCCGGCTCCACTCCGGCCTGCTGCTCGGGAAGGTGTTGCTGGTGGCGGGGGCCCTGCTCCTCGACCAGGTGCTCGGCCTGTGGGTCTCCGAGCCGAGCCTGATCACCGCGGTCGTGCTGTTCGTGGGCATCGCGGCCGGCGGACCCGCCCTGCACCGGCGGCTCGCGCGGGACGGGAGCCGTGCGAGCGGCCGGCGGCCCGCGCAGCCCGATCGCCGGGTGCTGTCCGGGGCCGACGCGAAGTAGCGGAGCGGGCGCGCTACCGCCGGTCGGCCGGCCTGGCCGGATCCGTACCGGCCAGGAGGGCGTGCACGGCCGTCTCCATCGTCCGCGCGGCCGCCTCGACGCTCAGGCCGCTGTTGCGCCAGTGGTACCAGGCGCCCCAGGTGGTCACCGCGTCCAGCCCGTACAGCACCTCGGTCCTGCGCTCGGCGGGCAGTCGGTCGAGCTCCTCGGCGAAGATGTCGGCCAGCCGGCCCCGGGCGAAGTCCAGGACCTGCCGGGTGACCTCCTGGATCCGGTCCCCGTGCTGATCCAGCCGCATGAGCGTCAGCTGGGCCGGGGTGATCCACTCCAGGATCCGCGAGCGCTGTTCCGTCAGTGCCGCGATCCGCGCGGATCGCGGACCGTCGGTCGGCAGGGGCCTGGTCTGCTCCATGAGCTGTTCCAGGCGCCGCGCGATCGCCGTCTCCACCAGCTGGGACATGTCGGCGAAGTGGTGGAAGACCAGGCGGCGGGAGACGCCGGCGCGCTCGGCGACGCGGTCGGCGGGGAAGTGCGACTCGCCCTCGTCGAGCAGGGACAGCACCGCGTCCGCGATCTTCACGCGGGACTGGCGGCTGCGCTCGGCGCGACCGTCCGCGAGCCGCTCCTGTGGCTGGCCGGCCGACTGCTGCACGTTGACCCCTCCCGACGTCACTCGTCGCCATTGTCGCAAATCCGCGCGCGTTGATTTAATTGCACTCGGGGTGCAAGGATAAGGGAAATCAGCCACACCGCACGAGGGGGATTCCGTACGCATGTTCGTCACCTTGGGGCGCTGGTGCGCCCGACGGCCGAAACGGGTCATCACGGCCTGGCTCCTGCTGCTGGTGGGCCTGGCCGCGGCGGTGGGCGTACTCGGCAGCGCCACCACCGAGACGGTCTCCATACCGGGCAGCGACAGTCAGGCCGCCCACGACGCCGCCCTCGCGTTCGCCGACTCCGCCTCCGGCCGCCAGCCCCTGGTCCTGCACACGCCCGCCGACGGCCTGCCCCTCACCTCGGACCGCGCCCGCGACGCGGTCCAGGAGACGGCCCGCGCGCTCGCCGCCCGCGACCACGTCCTCGCCGTCACCACCCCGTACGAGCCGGCCGGCGGCGAGGCCCTGGCCCCCGACGGACACACCGCCTACCTCGCGGTCGAGCTGGACCTGGCGGGCCGGGACGTCACCGCCGATGTCGTCCACGACCTCATGGACGCCGCCGAACCGGCCGAAGCGGCCGGGATCGAGGTCACTCCCGGCGGCAACCTCGCCGAGGCGGCCGACAAGAAGTCGACCCGGAGCAGCGAGGTCATCGGGCTCGTCGCCGCCTTCGCCGTCCTCTACCTCGGCTTCCGAAAGCCCGTCGCGGCCGCCCTGCCGCTGGCCACGGCCGTCGTGGGACTCGGCATCTCCCTCGCAGTCGTCGGCCTCACCGGCCACGTGACGGACATGCCGTCCTCCGGCGCCACCATCGCGGCGATGATCGGGCTCGGGGTGGGCATCGACTACAGCCTCTTCTGCCTCACCCGCTTCCGTGAATTCCTCACCGCCGGGAAGACGGTGGAGGACGCGGCGGCCCTCACGATCGGCGCCTCCGGCAAGTCGGTCGCCTTCGCCGGCACCGCGGTCATCGCGGCGCTCGCGAGCCTGGCCCTCGGCGGCCTGCCGCTGCTCCGCGCGCTGGCGCTCGCGCCCGGCATCGCCGTCCTGGTCGCCATGGCCGCCACCCTCACGCTCCTCCCCGCGCTGTTCGCCCTGCTGGGCCGGCGCCTGGCCCCCGTGCCGGGTTCCGCGCCGTCCCCCGCGGACCGGCCGCAGGACTCCCCGCCGCCCGCCCGCGGCTGGGCGCGCATCGCCCGGCACGTCGCCGACCGCCCGTGGCGGTACCTGCTCGCGGGCCTGGCCTTCTTCGTCCTGCCGGCGCTCGCGGCGGCCCAGCTGTCCTTCGGGCAGCTCGACGGCGGCGACAAGTCCCCCGGCACGTCCGGCCGTACGGCCTACGACCGGCTCGCATCCGCGTTCGGCCCGGGCGTCAACGGACCGCTCCAGGTGACCGACACGCTGCCGAAACCGGCTTCCGGCCCGGCGGACCCGGCCGTCACGGCCGTCGGCCGGGCGCTGAAGGACACCAGCGGAGTCGCCGCGGTCGGACCCGCCCAACTGAGCCGCGACGGGCGGACCGTGCGCTGGCAGGTCACGCCCACCACCGCGCCCGGCGATCCCCGTACCGCCGACCTGGTGCACCGCCTGCGCGAGCGCACCCTCCCGCCCGTCACGGAGAGCACCGGCCGGGAAGCCCACGTGGGCGGCATCCCCGCGACCCAGCTGGACCTCAACGACCGGCTCGCGCAGCGCCTGCCCGCCGTCATCGGGGTCGTCCTCGCCATCGCCGGACTGCTCCTCCTCCTGGCCTTCCGCTCCCCGCTGGTCGCAGCCAAGGCCGCCGTGCTCAACCTCCTCTCGGTGGCCGCCGCCTACGGCGTGCTCACCGCGCTGTTCCAATGGGGCTGGGGAGCGGCCCCGCTCGGCCTCGGCGGACCCGTGCCGATCCCCGGCTACGTACCGCTGCTCATGTTCGCCGTCCTGTTCGGGCTCTCCATGGACTACGAGGTCTTCCTGCTGAGCGCGGTCCGCGAGGCGTGGCTGGCGAGCGGCGACAACCGCGGCGCGGTGATCACCGGCCTGGCGCGGACCGGCAGGATCATCACCTCCGCCGCGCTGATCATGGTGTGCGTCTTCCTCGGGTACCTCCTGTGGGACGACCCCGTGGTCAAGATGTTCGGCATCGGCCTCGCCACCGCCGTCGCGCTCGACGCCACGGTCGTCCGCGGGCTCCTCGTCCCCACCACGATGGTCCTGCTCGGCAAGGCCAACTGGTGGCTGCCGGGCCGGCTCGACCGGCTCCTGCCGCAGATGCACGTCGAAGGCGGCGAGGAGGCCGTCGTCCGCACCGCCGCCGCACCCGAACCCGTGAGGAACGACGCATGAACCACCGCACCGCCCGGGCCGACGCGCGCGCGAAGGCCGGCGTACGAGGAACCGCCGTACGAGGAACCGCCGCACGAGGAACGGCCGCACGAGGAACCGCGGCGCGGCGGCCGCGCCGTGCCCGGCGGTGGGCGGCGGCCGGGGCGTGCGCTCTGCTCGCCGTCGTCGTGCTGGCCGACCGCGTGGCGGCCGGTGTCGCCGAGGGTCGGATGGCCGACCGGATCGCCGCGCGGCAGAGCGCGCTGGTGGCGCCGCCCAGCGTCTCCATCGGCGGCTTCCCGTTCCTGTGGAGCGCGGCGGCGGGAACCTACCCGGAGGTCGAGGTGGAGGGCCGGGCGAAGACAGGGGACGGTTTGCCCGTCACCGCCTCCTTCGACCTGCACGACGTGTCCAAGTCGGCCGGCGGGTACGCGGCGGCGCAGGCCCGGGCGGAGTTCAAGGTCCCGCTCGACGCCCTCGGGGCGAAGCGCGGTCCCGGCGTCCGGCTGACCGGGCACGACGGGCGGCTGGAGATCTCCCGGTCCGTCATGGGCGTACCGCTGGTCGTGACCGCCGCGCTCAAGCTGACCGGTGACACCGTCACGCTCGAACCGACGTCGGCGTCCCTGGCCGGGAGTCCCCTGAACCCGGCCAATCCCCGGATCGCGGCCGCGCTCAAGGAGGCGGAACGCAAGCTCCCCGCCCTGCCCCTCGGCCTCGTCCCGTCCGGGATCTCCGTCGACGGCAGCGCCGTCACCGTGCACGGCGAGGCGAAGGACGTGACCCTGCCCGGCGAGGCATGAGCGGCCGCGGGCCGGCGGCACGTCCTCCGGGCCCGGACGAGGATCACGGTCCGGGGGGCGCGGCGGCGCGCAGGCCTTCGAGCAGGGTGGCCAGGTAGCGGTGGGCGGTGTCGACGCGGCCGGCGCGATCGCCGCCGTGGACGTCCACGGCGTACGCGATGCCGCACATGAGCGGGACCAGATCGCCCGGGGCCAGGTCGGACCGGACGGCCCCGGCCGCCCGGGCCCGGTCGAGCAGCTCCCGGCCGGTCGACCACAGGGCCGTCTTGAGTTCCGTGGTGCGCGGCAGCGCGTCTTCGGGGGCGGCCGTGACCGGGGCCAGGGAGGCGTCGGTGACCTGCGCTTCGAGGGTGCGGGTCAGAAAGCCTTCCAGCGCGTGCCAGGGGTCCGGGTCGGCCAGGGCCCGCTCGCCGTGGGCGGTCAGGGCCTCCAGGCGGGGGGTGGCGACCGTCTCCAACAGCGCCTCGGGCGTGGCGAAGTGCCGGTAGACGGTGCCCACGCCGAGTCCGGCGCGCCGGGCGACGTCGTTGAGCTGAAGCGTCGTGCCCTGGTCGACCAGGTCACGGGCGACCGCGACGATCCGCTCCCAGTTGCGGGCCGCGTCCCTGCGCAGTGGCGTCGTCATGGGGAGATGGTAACTGGATGGCTCATCCGGATGGATCCGGTGGAGGCGCACGGTGATCGCGCTAGTGTTCGCCCGTGAGCCTTCATGTCGTCATGGGATTCGGGCCCGCCGGGGCCGCCACCGCTCGACTCCTCGTCGAAGAGGGGCATTCGGTACGGGTCGTGACCAGGTCGGGCCGCGGCGCCGAGCCCGGCATCGAACACGTCGCGCTGGACGCGACGGACGGCAGACGGCTGGCCGAGGCGGCGCGGGGCGCCGCCGCGATCCACCACTGCGCCGCTCCGCCCTACCACCGCTGGGCCGCCGAATGGCCTGGGCTGATCGCGTCCGTCTGTCGCGCGGCCGAGGAGAGCGGGGCCGTCCTGGTCATGCTGGGCAACCTCTACGGCTACGGACCCGTGGACGGCCCCCTGACCGAGGAGCTTCCCCTGGCGGCCACCGGGACCAAGGGCAGGGTGCGCGCGGCCGGTTGGGAAGCGGCACGCAAGCTGCACGACGAGGGCCGCATCAGGGCGGTGGAGGTGCGGGCCTCGGACTTCTTCGGGCCCGGCGTGACCGACGGCGGGCACCTGGCCGGGCGCGTCATGCCGCCACTGCTCCGGGGCAAGCCCGTCTCCACCCTCGGCGATCCGGACGCCCCGCACAGCTGGAGCTACCTCCCCGATGTGGCCCGGACCCTGGTCGAGGTGGCGGGCGAGGAGCGGGCCTGGGGACGCGCCTGGCACGCGCCGACGGGACCCGCGCTGTCCGTCCGGGAGATGGTGGACCGGCTCGCCGCACGGGCGGGAACGGGACCCGTCGCGGTGCGACGGCTGCCGTCCGCCGTATTGGGCGCGGTGTCGCTCTTCTCGCCGCTGATCCGCGAACTGAAGGAGGTCCGCTACCAGTTCGACCGCCCGTTCGTCGTCGATTCGACGGCGTACGCATCCGAGTTCGCGGCTCGCGCCACTCCCGTCGGCGAGCAGGTCGGGGCGACGGTGGACTGGTGGCGCGAGCGGTTGGCCGCCCCGCGGTGAGGACCTGCGTCAGAACAGCGTGCGCTCGATGCGGTCGAGCGTTTCGGACGTGCCGCCCGGGCCGCCGGCCGCGGCGGCCGGCGGGGTCTCGGGCGCGTGCGCGCCGCCCAGCCGCCGGGAGAGCAGATAGGCGATGATCTCCGCCTCCTGCTCCTGGACGTCGTCGTACGTGGCGCGCATGAGCATGTCGCGTACGAGTGCGGGGTCGAGGTTGGGGAAGAGGATGCGCGAGCTCACCTCGTCGAGCAGGCCGGCTCCGCGGTGACTGCAGATGATGTGTCCCAGCTCGTGCAGGACGATGTGTTCCTGGTGCGCACCGGTGGTGTCGGCGTCGTAGAAGATCAGGTCCTCGTCGCGTGCGGCGACCCACATGCCGCACGGCTGTGAAGCGGGCATCGGCACGGGGACCAGGGTGATGGGCCGCTCGCGTGCATCGCCGAGGTGGCGGCAGAGCTCCGCCACGTCGGCTCCCGGCGGGAGACCGAGTGCGGCGATCCGCCGCGCGCCGTCCTTCCGGAGCTTCTTGAGCCGCCTGCGGCGGTCCCGGTCGGCCGACCGTCCCCTCCCGGGCAGCCTCACCCGGGATCCGGGGGGCCCGCGGCGCGGGAGGGGCCGGCGGATTCCGGGGGCTCCGCGGGGTCGGTGACGGGCGGAAGGCCCTGCATCTGCCGGTACTGGTCCATGATGGCCGTGATGGCCTGGAGGTTCTCCTTCTTCATGCCGGCCGCGCGCATCGCGACGGAGCGCACTCCCGCCTGTCGCAGGGCCTCGATGGCGGCTATCTCGCCGAGCACCGACTCGGCGACCTCGTCGTCGAAGAAGTAGGCGACCGAAACGCCGAAGAAGCGGGCGAGGGCGGCCAGCAGATCCGGTGAGGGGTTGGAGCGCTTGCCCGTCCGCAGCTGGGACAGGTACACGCCGCCGGCTTTGATTTCGGGATTGACCCGCTTCAGCTCCTCGGCGACCTCGGCATTGGTCCAGCGCCTGCCCTTGGGGCGGACCGTCTTGAAGAGGTCGTCCAGACGCACTGCCAGCACGGGCCGGTCGTCAGCCTCGGACACTGCGCATCTCCCTACCGCCGCATCCCCGACATTGCTCTCAGCTATTTTCCAGTTTTGCAGATTAGCGGTCAGTTGACAATCCGTCGTGAGTCCGTCACCGTGGACCCGTCGATAGCTGGCAGCTAACTTTGCTCCACGGGGGTAGTCGAGTGAGTCGCCGGCCGCATCGACCCGGCTCGGGCCGGCCCTCGGGGGATGGGGGCCGGTCGGGTCGGCATGTGCCTCCGGGTCCGGCTGAATACGGGGAAACCCGCCCGGCCTGACGGGGGGCAGACCGGGCGGGAGCTCTCGACCCGCTTAACTGATCTTACGGTAGACGGACGCGACTTGGGTGAGCCAGGCCACCTCCGCCGTGAAGTTGTCCGGGTCGCGGTCCTCGAACCCGCCCGCGTCCCTGCTGTGATCGGGGACGGTCCCGGTGCGCTTCGCCCGCAGGGCCTGCCTGATCTGCGCCGCCTCGGCCAGCGCCTGCCGGTGCTCGTGGCCCGCCCCCGGATCCGTCTCCCCGGCGCCGGCCGCGGACCGGTCGATGTACGGGCGCAAGTCCCGCCACCCGTCCCGTATTTCGACGACCCGCCGGTGCAGCCGGTAGTTCAGGTCGGAGACCGGGACCGCAGCCGCACCCGGCGGCTCCAGGACGATGTCCGGGGAGGCCTCGTACAGGTCCCGCCAGAGCGGGTACAGCGCCCGGTACGAACGGTAACTGCGCAGCCAGTCCAGCAGCTTGGCCGCAGAAGCCTCCCAGGACGAGATGGTCAGGCCCAGTGAGAGGAGGACGATGCCCGCCGTGCTGAACACGTTGGAGGCGAGCTGCCAGACGCCGATGTCGATCCCCGCCGCGGCGGTGAGGATGTTGACCGTCCGGCACGTGCAGTAGAGGAAGAGGACCACCGCGGCGACGGAGAGCAGGCGCAGAGCCTGCCGCAGCGGGGCCTTGTCCGTCATCCGTGCGTACGGGCCGCACTGGCGGAAGATGGTCACGCACGGAACCGCCTGGGAGACGACGAAGACCAGGAGGTACGCGAGGACCGGCGGCTGCCCGCTGCCGGTGTTGAAGTCCGTCGCGGGACGGGCGGGCCCGTCGGCGACGAAGAAGAGGGCGATCAGCAGTGCGCCGAGCGCCGTTCCCGTGATCAGCCAGTGGCGGACCCTGCGCACCGCCTCCTCGGTGGCCGCCGCCCAGCGCAGCAGGATGATCTGCGCGCTGACGCAGAAGGCGACCGCCGACACGTGCATCACCAGGATGGCCAGGTTCCCCACGCCCAGGAAGCTGTCGCCCCCCATGGCGACGGCGCCCATCGTGAACGTGAGGCACTGGAGCGACAGGGTGACCACCAGGGCGCGGTAGGCGGTGTCCCGCCGGCTCCGCCCCGCCTGGCACAGCCGGTAGACGAGCGCTGCGTACGAGGAGAGCGCCGCGATGACGAAGCAGAGGGTTCTAGTGGTGTTCACGGCCCCCCGTCCCGTTCGCGGGGGCGTTGGCGGTGGTGGAGACATGCATGATCCGAACCGTACTCGTCGGTCACCCGCACCCCGATGGGGCCATGGGGCGAGGGGCGTGGGCACGGGTTTGCATAGCCATGCGTTTAAGTGCATACTCTTCCTATGTCAAAGGTTCTCACCTCCCTGCCCACCGGCGAGCGCGTCGGCATCGCCTTCTCCGGCGGCCTCGACACCTCCGTCGCGGTCGCGTGGATGCGCGACAAGGGTGCCGTCCCCTGCACCTACACCGCCGACATCGGCCAGTACGACGAGCCCGACATCGCGTCGGTGCCCGGCCGCGCGAAGGCCTACGGTGCCGAGATCGCGCGCCTGGTCGACTGCCGGGCGGCGCTGGTCGAGGAGGGCCTGGCCGCGCTCGCGTGCGGCGCGTTCCACATCCGCTCGGGCGGTCGTGCGTACTTCAACACCACGCCGCTGGGCCGCGCCGTCACCGGCACCCTGCTGGTCCGGGCGATGCTCGAGGACGACGTGCAGATCTGGGGCGACGGCTCGACCTTCAAGGGCAACGACATCGAGCGGTTCTACCGCTACGGCCTGCTCGCCAACCCCCACCTGCGCATCTACAAGCCGTGGCTCGACGCCGACTTCGTCCACGAGCTCGGCGGGCGCAAGGAGATGTCCGAGTGGCTCCTCGCCCACGGGCTGCCGTACCGCGACAGCACCGAGAAGGCGTACTCCACCGACGCCAACATCTGGGGCGCCACCCACGAGGCCAAGACGCTGGAGCACCTCGACACCGGTGTGGAGACCGTGCAGCCGATCATGGGCGTGCGGTTCTGGGACCCCTCGGTCGAGATCGCCGCCGAGGACGTCACCATCGGCTTCGACCAGGGCCGGCCGGTGACGATCAACGGCAAGGAGTTCCACTCCCCGGTCGACCTGGTGATGGAGGCCAACGCCATCGGCGGCCGCCACGGCATGGGCATGTCGGACCAGATCGAGAACCGGATCATCGAGGCCAAGAGCCGCGGCATCTACGAGGCGCCCGGCATGGCCCTCCTGCACGCCGCGTACGAGCGTCTCGTGAACGCGATCCACAACGAGGACACCCTCGCGCACTACCACTACGAGGGACGGCGCCTGGGCCGGCTCATGTACGAGGGCCGCTGGCTGGACCCGCAGGCCCTGATGGTCCGCGAGTCGCTCCAGCGCTGGGTCGGCTCGGCCGTCACCGGCGAGGTGACCCTGCGTCTGCGGCGCGGCGAGGACTACTCGATCCTCGACACCACGGGCCCGGCCTTCAGCTACCACCCGGACAAGCTCTCGATGGAGCGCACCGAGGACTCGGCGTTCGGCCCGGTGGACCGGATCGGCCAGCTCACCATGCGCAACCTCGACATCGCCGACTCGCGCGCCCGGCTCGAGCAGTACGCGGGCCTCGGCATCGTCGGCACCGCGCACCCCGAGCTGATCGGCGCCGCGCAGGCGGCGGCGACCGGACTGATCGGCGCCATGCCGGAGGGCGGCGCCGAGGCCATCGCCTCCCGCGGCGAGGTCTCCGAGGACGACGAGCTGCTGGACCGCGCGGCGATGGAGTTCGGCACCGACTGAGCGGTGGTCGGCCCCCGGCCCCGGGCGGTCCCGCACGCCGCCGGCGTGCCGGACCGCCCGGGGCGCCGCCGTCTCCCGGCAGCGGAATGCGGAAGGACCCGCCGCGACGGGTCGTCGAGCCGCTGCCCGCGCCGGGGCGCGTCCGCCTAGGATGCGCCCCATGCCGGACGCCTCCCCCCGCCCCGAGCCGTTCACCCCCTCCACCGATCCCGCGGCGCTCGAAGACCTCCGCGCGCGGCTGCGCGCCACGCGATGGCCGGACGCACCCGAGGGCGCCGGCTGGTCCCTCGGGACCGACCTCGCCTACCTGCGCGAACTCGTCGCCTACTGGGCGGACGGGTTCGACTGGGCGGCGCAGGAGGAGGCGCTCGCCCGGCTGCCCCGCTTCCGCGTGCCGCTCGGCGGCGGATCCGGGCCGGGGGTCCACTTCGTGCACGCCCGCGCCGTGGCCCCGCCCGGGACGCCCGTCCTGCCGCTGGTCCTCGGGCACGGCTGGCCGGACTCGTTCTGGCGGTACTCGAAGGTCGTCCCGCTCCTCGCCGACCCCGCGGCGCACGGCGCCGATCCCGCCGACGCGTTCGACGTGGTCGTCCCCGACATGCCGGGCTTCGGGTACTCCGAGCACCCCGCCGGCCCGCCCCTCGACGCCATCGCCGTCGCCGGGCTGTGGGCCGAACTGATGGAGGTGCTCGGGTACGGGCGGTTCGGCGCGGCCGGCGGGGACCTCGGCAGCCACGTGAGCCGCTACCTCGCGCTCGACCACCCCGAACGGGTCGTCGCCGTCCACCGTACGGACGCGGGTCTGCCGCTCTTCACCGGCGATCCGGCGGAACTCGCCCCCGAGGAACGCGCCTGGCTGGAGGCGGCCGCGGCCTGGGGTGCGACCGAGGGCGGGTACGCCGCCATGCAGCGGACCAAACCCCAGACCGCCGCCTTCGGGCTGACCGACTCCCCGGCCGGACTCGCCGCGTGGATCGTGGAGAAGCTCCGGGCGTGGAGTGACTGCGGCGGGGACATCGAGCGGAGTTTCACGAAGGACGAGATCCTCACCGGCGTCACGCTCTACTGGCTCACCGGGACGATCGGCTCTTCCCTGCGCATGTACCGGGCGAACGCCGCGATCCCGCCCGCCCAGCACGCCCGCCGGGTCGAGGTGCCGTCCGGCTTCTCGATCTTCCGCGGGGACGTGGTCCGCCCGCCACGGGCGTGGCTGGAGCGCACGGCGAACGTCGTGTACGCGACCGAGCCCCCGCGAGGCGGCCACTTCGCACCGTTCGAGGAGCCCGAGCTGTACGCCGGGGAACTCCGCGCGTTCTTCCGTCCCTACCGCGCGGCGGTGCGGAACGTGCGCCGGTAGGCGTCCGGCGGGACGCCTACCGTGCGGTTGAAATGACGGCGCAGCGTGGCGTCGGTGCCCATGCCGGTGGCCGTGGCGATCGTGCCGACGGTCTCGTCCGTGGTCTCCAAGAGCTCCTGGGCGCGGTGGATGCGCTGGGTCAGCAGCCAGCGCAGCGGAGTGGTGCCGGTGACGTCGGTGAACACCCGCGCCAGGTGGCGCGAGCTCATGTTCGCCCGCCGGGCCAGGTCCTCGACGGTCAGCGGCTGGTCGAGCCGTGCCATCGTCCAGGCGAGCAGCGATTCCAGGGGGTGGTCGCGCGGTTCGGGCACCGGAGTGGTGACGAACTGGGCCTGGCCCCCCGCCCGGTGCGGCGGGACGACCAGGCGCCGGGCGACCTGGTTGGCGACGGCCGAGCCGTGGTCGAGGCGGACCAGGTGCAGGCACAGGTCCATCGCGGCGGCCTTGCCGGCCGAGGTGAGCACGCGGCCGTCGTCCACGTACAGCACGTCCGGATCCACCTCCACCCGGGGGTACTTGGCGGCCAGCGCGGCTGCGTGCAGCCAGTGCGTGGTGGCCCGCCGCCCGTCCAGCAGCCCCGCTGCCGCCAGTACGAACGCACCCGTGCACAGGGAGGCCACCCGGGCGCCCGCCTCGTGCGCGGCGCGCACGGCCTCGACCAGTTCGGCGGGCGGGTCGGCCTCGAGGTCGGCGCAGGCGGGGACGATCACGGTGTCCGCCTGCACCAACCGGTCCAGTCCCGCGTCGGGTTCGACCCGGAAGCGGCCGCCGACGGGCACGGAAGGCGGCCCGCACAGGACGAACTCGTACCAGGGGTCCGCAAGATCCGAGCGGTCGACCCCGAACACGTCGCAGGCCGCCGCGAGTTCGAAATGGGGAACCCCCGACGTGACCGCCAGCGCGACAAGGCTCATGTCCGAAAGTGTAGGGGGCGTGGCATTGCCGCACCTCCCCGTCGACGGCCGCGGCGGGCACGATGGCACCAGTGATCGACCGACGGGGGAGCCTCATGGAATCGAATCGAGCGGTGGCGGCGGTAGTGGTCTTCGGCGCGTACGGACACACGGGACGCTTCGTCGTCGCCGAGCTGCTGGACCGGGGGCTGACACCGGTCCTGTCCGGCCGCGACGCCGGCAAACTGGCGGCGCTGGCCGCGGAGTTCCCCGGACTCGACGTCCGGCCGGCGTCGGTGGACGACCCGGAGGCGCTCGACCGCGCGCTGGCCGGCGCCGCCGCCGTGATCAACTGCGCCGGACCCTTCGCGGAGACCTCCGCACCCGTCATCGAGGCGGCGCTGCGCGCACGGATCGCCTATCTCGACGTCGCGGGCGAGGTGGAGGCCGTCGCCGACACCTTCGCCGGCTTCGCGGACCGGGCCCGCGAGGCCGGGATCGTGGTCGTGCCCGCGATGGCGTTCTACGGGGGCCTCGGCGATCTGCTCGCCACCGCCGCCCTGGGAGAGGTCACGGCGGCCGACGGGATCGACATCGCGTTCGCCCTCAGCAGCTGGCGGCCCACCGCCGGGACGCGCGGGTCCGGCCGGGTGTCGCGGAGCAGGCGCGAGGGCCGCCGGCTCGTCTACGCGAACGGCCGCCTCGAGCTGCGCGGCGACGCCGCGCCCACCGGGCAGTGGTCCTTCCCCGCTCCGGTCGGGGACCAGGACGTGATCGGCGAGTTCACCACCACGGACACCGTGACCATCGCCCACCACCTGTCCGCCCCGGACATCCGGACCTTCATGACGACCGGGGCGGTCGAGGACGTCCTGGCACCGGCCACGGCAGCGCCGGAGCCGGTCGACGAGCGGGGCCGCTCCGCGCAGACCTTCCTCGTCGACGTCACCGTCCGCACGGGCTCCACCCGGCGCCGCGCGGTGGCCCGCGGCCAGGACATCTACGCCGTCACCGCGCCCCTCGTCGTCGAAGCGGTCGGCCGCATCCTCGACGGACGGGTCAAGACGGCAGGCCTCGTCGCCGCGCCCGGCGAGATCTTCGACGCGCACGCCTTCCTGACCGCGCTGGCCCCGCAGCACCTCTCGTACGAGCTCGGCGCTGCCTGAGCACGTTCGTGGATCCGGCCCGGGGCCCCGCCCGCGGCCCCTGTCCCGCGGCTCAGGCGGAGGTCCGGCCCCGGCTGGGCCGGCCGTTCGTGGGCGGGTAACCGGGCTTCGCCGGCGTCGAGGCCGACGGCCGCACGGGCCGGGGGACCGGCAGCGGCGGCAGGGCAGGCTCGTACAGCCAGGCCGAGAACACCTCGTCCACCGGCTCGGCCGCGTACCGGGCCACGTGCGTGGTGAAGGCGGCGGTGCTCACCACACCGTGGCGGTGCACGGTGGTCCAGTCGCGCAGCATGCGGAAGAACGCGCCGTCGCCCAGGGCGCAGCGGATCGCGTGCACCGCGAGCCCCCCGCGCTGGTACAGGCGGTCGTCGAACATCAGCTTGCGGCCCGGGTCGACCAGCCGCAGGTCCTGCGGCTGCGAGGTCAGCAGCCGGTGCGCGGCGGCCGCCTGCTCGTGCGCGGTGCGGCCGCCGGAGCGCTCCGACCACAGCCACTCGGCGTACTTCGCGAAGCCCTCGTTGAGCCAGATGTGCCGCCAGTCGGCGATGGTCACGCTGTTGCCGAACCACTGGTGGGCGAGCTCGTGGGCGACGAGCCGCTCCGAGCCGCGGGCGCCGTCGACGTGGTTGGCGCCGAACAGGGAGAGGCCCTGGGCCTCCACCGGAACGTCCAGTTCCTCGTCGGCGACGACCACCGCGTACTCCGCGAACGGATAAGGACCGAACAGGTCCTCGAACAGCTGCATCATGGCGGGCTGCCGGGCGAAGTCGCGGGAGAACTGCGGCAGGAGGTGGGCCGGCACGTGGGCGCTCATCGGCACGCCGCCGAGCCCGGGGTCACCGAGCAGGACCGTCTGGTACACGCCGATGGCCAGGCCGACCAGGTAGCTGGAGGTCGGCGCGGGCTGCTCGTACACCCAGGTCGTCGTGGACGCGCGGGTCGTCCGGGTGAGCAGCCGCCCGCCCGCCACCACCGTGTACGAGGAGGGGGTGTTGATCGAGATCTGGTACGAGGCCTTGTCGGCGGGCCGGTCGTTGCACGGGTACCAGGAGGGCGCGCCGACCGGCTGGCTGGCCACCAGCGCCCCGTCGGTCAGCTCCTCCCAGCCGAGCCCGCCCCACGGGCTGCGGACCGGCTTGGGGTTGCCCGCCCAGTGCACCTCCACCGTGAAGGCGGAGCCGGCGGCCAGCGGCTTGGCCGGGCGGATGCGGAGCTTGCCGCCCCGGTGGGTGTAGTGCGGGGCCCGGCCGTTCACCATGACCCGGCCTATTTTGAACTCGGCCAGGTTCAGGTGGAACTCGGTGAGCGGCGCCCGCCCGGCGATCGCGCTGATCCGCGCGGTACCGGCCAGCCGGTTGGGGCCGGGCCGGTACTCCAGAGCGAGTTCGTACCGGTGCACGCGGTAACGGGAGTCTCCGTTGTCGGGGAAGTACGGGTCCGATGCCGCTGTTCTCTGGCCGTTCATAACCGCTTCCGCTCCCTGCGCTGTGCCCGGACCCTTGTCAGGTCCGCCATGCCTCGATCGGGTTGCCCAGCCAACGGGTGTCGGCGGGGACGGATTCCCCGGCCATCACGAGAGAGGCGGGACCCAGCGTGCTGTGGGCCCCGACCGAACTTCCGGGCAGGACGATGCCGCCCGGGCCCAGCGTGGCGCCCTCGCGGAGGACCACAGTATCCGTCCTCAAGATCCGGTCGTGGAAGAGGTGAGTCTGCAACACGCATCCGCGGTTCACGGTCACCCCGTCACCCAGCTCCACCAGGTCCGACTCGGGCAGCCAGTAGCTTTCGCACCACACGCCCCGGCCGATCCGGGCCCCCAGTCCGCGCAGCCACAGGTTCAGCAGCGGGGTACCGGGCACCGATCCGGCCAGCCACGGCACGGCCAGTACCTCGACGAAGGTGTCGGCCAGCTCGTTGCGCCACACGAAGCCGCTCCACAGCGGGTGCTCTCCGGCCCGGTGCCGGCCCACCAGCAGCCACTTCGCGGCCACCGAGACCGCGCCCGCGGCCGCCCCGGCGGCGAGCAGCACCACCCCGGAGAGCAGCGCGGTGCCCCAGACCCCCGGCCCTCCGCCCGCCGTGGCAAGGGCGCACAGCGCCGCCACCACCAGTACGGCCAGCGCGGCCGAGCAGAAGACCGGCAGGAGCCGGCACAGCTCCACGAGGCCGCGTGCCCACAGCAGGTGCGCGGGCGGATCGTACGTCCGGCTCTGGTCGGAGGTCTCGGTGGAGCGGGGCAGCTTCACCGGCGGCAGGCCCAGGTAGGAGCTGCCCTTCTTGGCCTTCTTCGGGGTGGCCGAGAGCACGCCGACCAGCCCGCCGTCCGGCACGCTGCGGCCGGGCGCGGTCATGCCCGAGTTGCCGAGGAACGCCCGGCGGCCGATCTCGGACTGCCCGATGCGCATCCAGCCGCCGCCCAGCTCGTACGGGGCGGTCAGGGTGTCGTCGGCGAGGAACGCGCCCTCGCCGACGGTGGTCAGGCTCGGCAGCGCGAGCACGGTGGAGACCTCCGCGCCCCTGCCGATCTTCATGCCGAGCAGCCGCAGCCACACGGGGGTGATCAGCCCGGCGTACAGGGGGAAGAGCGTCTCGCGCGCCAGGTCCATCAGCTGGGTGACCGTCCAGGCCTGCCACCCGATCCGGCTGTGCGTCGGATGCGTTCCCGTGCGCAGGCCCAGGCTGAGCAGCCGCACGGAGACCAGCAGCAGCGCCGCGTACGTGAACCCGTACGCGAGGGCCCCGGGCACCACGGCGAGCAGGGCCCCGCGCAGCACCTCGGCCAGCGGGGCGTCGGCGGGCACGAACCGGCTCACCACGAGCAGCGCGGGCACGGTGGAGAGCACCGGCAGCGCGCTCAGGCCGATGCCGGCCGCCCCGTAGGCGGCCCGCCAGAAGAGCCCGCGCGGCGGGCGCTGCTTGGGCCAGGTGTGCTTGGCCTTGCCGAGCTTGACGGCCGGGGCGCCGGCCCAGCGCTGACCGGTGGGGACCGTCCCGGCCACGGCCGAGCCGGGGGCCACCTCGGCCCGCTTGCCGACCCGCGCACCGGGGAACAGCATGCTCCGGGTGCCGACCACGGCGCCCGCACCGACCTTGACCGGGCCGATCACGAGCCGGTCTCCGTCCAGCCAGTGCCCGCACAGGTCCACCTCGGACTCCACGGCGCAGCCGCGGCCCAGCTTGAGCATGCCCGTCACCGGAGGCAGCGAGTGCAGGTCCACCTCGGGGCCGACCTTGGCGCCGAGGGCCCGCGCGTACCGCTCCAGCCAGGAACCGGTGAGCGAGGTCGCGCCGGCGTACTCGGCCAGCCGCTCGGCCGTCCACAGCCTCAGGTGGACGCTTCCGCCGCGCGGGTGGCGTCCCGCCTTCACCCCGCGCAGCAGCAGACGCGCGCCGCCGGCCGCGATCGCGAGGCGGCCGGGCGGGCTGAAGAACAGCACGGCGGCGGGGACCACGGCCCACCACGAGGCGGTCGGCGCCCATGGATAGGCACCGAACCAGTGCAGCGCGTTGCCGAGCGCCAGCAGGGCCACGCTCCAGCGCAGACCCACCAGGGTGAACAGCGGGAGCAGCAGGAGCGACTGCACCAGCTTGGCCCGCAGCGGCACGGGTGCCACGACCCGGGAGGCCTCGTCCTCCCGTACGGACTTCTCCAGCCGCCGGGCCAGCTTGCGCAGGACGGGCTGCTGGTAGATGTCGAGGACGGCCGCGCGCGGGTAGCGGGTGCGCAGGCGGGTGGTGAGCTGGGCGGCGGCCAGACTGTTGCCGCCGATCGCGAAGAAGTCGTCGGCGGCGCCGCCGACGGTCACCCCGAGGGTCTCGGTCCACTGCTCGGCGAGCCAGGCCTCGGTGCCGTACAGCTGTTCGGTGGGGCCGGTGGTCTCCAGCTCGGGCAGCGGCCAGGGCAGCGCGTCGCGGTCCACCTTGCCGGAGGTGCGGGTCGGCAGCTCGTCGACCGGCGCGAGCAGCGGTACGAGGGCGGCAGGCAGCTCGGCGCGCAGGCGCTCCACGGCCGCCGCGTGGTCCCAGCCCTCCTGGACGACCAGGTAGCCCACGAGCAGCTGGTTGCCGCTGCGCGCCGTGCGGACGGCCGCGGCCGCGCCGGCGACGCCGGGCAGGGCCTGGAGCGCCGCGTCCACCTCGCCCAGCTCGATCCGGCGGCCGCCGAGCTTGATCTGCTCGTCGCCGCGGCCGAGGAAGACCAGGCCCTCGGGTTCCGCGCGGACCAGGTCGCCGCTGCGGTAGGCGCGCTCCCAGCCGAGGGATTCCAGCGGGGCGTACTTCTCGGCGTCCTTCTCGGGGTCGAGGTAGCGGGCCAGACCGACGCCGCCGATCACGAGCTGGCCGCTGCCGCCCATGGGGACCGGTTCGCCGGACTCGTCGACCACGGCCAGCTCCCAGCCGTTCAGCGGGAGGCCGATCCGGATCGGCTCCTCGCCGGTCAGGAGCGAGGCGCAGGCGACGACGGTGGCCTCGGTGGGCCCGTACGTGTTCCAGACCTCGCGGCCCTCGGTGACCAGGCGCTGCGTCAGCTCGGGCGGGCAGGCCTCGCCGCCGAAGATCAGCAGCCGGACCTCGTCGAGGGTCTCCGGCTCCCAGAGCGCGGCCAGGGTCGGCACCGTGGACACCACGCTGATCTCCTGCTCCACCAGCCAGGGGCCGAGGTCGGCGCCGCTGCGGACCTGGGAGCGGGGGACCGGCACGAGGCAGGCGCCGTGGCGCCAGGCCAGCCACATCTCCTCGCAGGAGGCGTCGAAGGCGACGGACAGGCCGGCCATGACCCGGTCGCCGGGACCGATGGGCTCCTCGGCGAGGAACAGCTCGGCCTCGGCGTCCACGAACGCGGCGGCGCTGCGGTGGCTGACGGCCACGCCCTTGGGCTTGCCGGTGGAGCCGGAGGTGAAGATGATCCACGCGTCGTGCTCGGGCCCGGGGCGCGCGGCGGACACGGGAACGTCCGGCAGGCCGGTGGCCTCGATGCGCTGTCCGCCGCCCACCACGGCCCGCACGCCCGCCTCGCCGAAGACCAGCTCGGCCCGCTCGTCGGGGTCCTCGGCGTCGACGGGCACGTAGGCGGCGCCCGCGGCGAGCACGGCGAGAATGGCCACATACAGTTCATTGGTCCCGGACGGGACGCGGACGCCCACCCGGTCGCCGAGACCCACACCGGCCTCCGCGAGCGCGCGCCGACGGCGTTCGACCTCGGCGGCCAGCGCCCGGTAGGTCAGCTGGGCGGAGCCGTCGTCGAGGGCGGGCTCGTCGGGGTACGCCCGTACGGAGGCTTCGAAGACATCGACGAGGGTGCGCGTGGGGGCGGCGGGCCCGGCGGAGAACCGGGCGGACTTGCCGGACTCCTCGTGCGCGTCCTGGTCGTCGAGCAAGGTCAGGTCACCGTGCTCAGGTGTGGCTGCCATCGGCCCTCGCGTCTCGCTCCCGGGGGGACATCCGGGTCGCCGGCGGAGCCCAGGTCTGCCCGGGTTGTTCCGGTCCGGCGTCGAACAACCGGCCATTCTACTGCGGCATCAAGAGTTTTCCCGCTGAAGGCTCGGCCCGTGGCGGAGAAGGAGCGGTCCGGACCGGCCCGCTGGTCATGGCATTCCGTGCCGGAGGGCGCCGATGTGACCGTCGGGTCGGATGAGCAGTGCGCCCTGCGGGCCGAGGCCGCAGAGGTCGGCGTGCTCCGCGGGCAGGGACTCGATGCGCAGCGGCCACGGCGCGGCGCTCTCGTGTTCCCAGCGGGCGGGGTCCGGCGTGAGCAGGGTGAACCATTCGCCGCAGGCGTCGAGCGTGGAGCGGCCGTCCGCGAGCCACAGGTGCGGCATGCGATGGCCGGGCCGCGGGGTGGGGACGTAATCGGTGTCCGCATCGGTGTCCGCATCCGCGCCCGTGTCCGCGCCCGCGCCCGTGTCCGCATCGCAGTCTTCGCCGAGGACGGCGGTTGAGCGGTACGCGGCGCCGAGTACGAGGCCCAGCTGCGCGAAGTACCGTTCCGACCAGGGAAGTTCGATCCGGCCCTCGGCCGGTGCGCCGCCGCGGAGCTGGTCGCGACGCCGTTCCTGGACCTGAACCATGAGCCGGGCGTTGGCCACCGCCTGGCGCAGCGTCCGGTGGGCGACGGGCACCCGTTCGGCGGCGTACGTGTCGAGGAGGCCCGGTCCGGCCCACCCGCGCAGTACGCCCGCCAGCTTCCAGCAGAGGTTGTGCGCGTCGGCGATGCCGGTGTTCATGCCGAGGCCGCCGATCGGCGGGATCGCGTGCGCGGCGTCGCCGGCCAGCAGGATCCGGCCGTGCCGGAAGCGCTCGGCGACGAAGGCGTGCATCACCCAGTGCTGCACCCGCCGTACGTCGGCCCGTACGTCCGCGCCGGGACCGAGGGCGCGCGAGACGAGGCCGGACCAGTCGGTCCGGGGGCCGTCCCCCGGCGTGGGACCGAACCACAGCCAGCCCCCTTCGGGGTGGACCGGCCCGAACGATCCGTGCGCGGTGAAGTAGACCCCGGCGGGCTGACGGGCGCTCCAGTGCCCGAGGTCGGCGTCGAAGACGACCGTGGTGAAATCGCCCATCGCGCCGGGGCCGGTGGTGTCGATGCCGAGGCGCTCGCGGACGGTGGAACGCGCGCCGTCGGCGGCGATCACGTAGCGGGCCCGGACGCGTGTCCGCGCGCCGCTCCGGCGGTCGAGGAGCACGGCCACGACGCCGTCGGGTTCCTCGGCCAGGCCGGTGAGCTCCACCCCGAACCGCAACGGCGTGTCGGCGGCGGAGAGGAGGACGGGTTCGAGGCGGTCCTGCGAGGTGAGCACGCCGATCTCGGGGCTCTCGGGCACCGGGGCTTCGACCCCGACCATCGCCGCCGAGGCGAAGTCCGGGTCGTACAGGGTGTCACGGAAGCGGGCGCGGCCGTACTCGGGCGCGAACGCGGCGGCGGTGATCCGGGCGGCCAGCCCCAGTTGGCGGAAGATCTCCATCGAGCGCACGTTGACCAGCCGGGACCGCGGGAACGGCGAGAGGCCGTCGTGCTTCTCGACCAGCAGCGTCGGCACGCCCCAGCGGGCCAGCAGCGCCCGGGCGGTGAGCCCGACCGGCCCGCCCCCGACGATCAGTACCGCCACCTCGGCATCTGCTCCGGACACGCCTCGCTCCTCATGCTCACCGCGGGTGGGTCGACCGCCCCGTCCACAGTAGGCGGCCGGGGCCCCACGGCCCGGGCGGCATGCGGAAATCCGGCCGAACGGACACCGGGTGGCCCCGAAGCCGACGCCATGCCGCTGAACGGCCACGCCGCCGCCGAACGGATCACTCCGCTGCTCGACTTCCCGTGGTGACCCCTGCGCCGGGAAAATGTCGCGCACCGGGCGATCGGCTCGGGAAACACTGTCCGCATGAGCCTCGAAACCGATCGGACGCCGCAGGACCGGGCCCTTCGCCATGTCGCGGAGCTGTCGTCGGGCCCTCCGGTCGATCCGGCGCTGAGGGTGACCCTCAACTTCCACCCCGACCGCGTGGCGCACGGCCGGTCGGCGCTCGCCTCTCTGGCCGACGACGCCGTCTACCACTCGCAGTTCGTCACGGGAACGAGCAACGGCGGGCTCACGGCCCGTCCCGGCGGAGACCGATGGCGCTGGGAGAGCCGGATCTTCAACGGAGCCTACGACGAGGCGCCAGCTCAAGACCGGCCCGTCTACGGGGCGTTGAACTTCCGCGACAAGGCGGTCGGGGCGGCGCCGCGGTTCGGTTCGGCCCATTTCCGGCTCACCGCCCGCACGCTGGAGCGGACCACGTTCTGCTACCCCGACAGCTTCCTCGAACCGTCGGACTTCGCAGTCGCCGACCGCATGCCGCTGATCGAACTCGCCCTGGCCGACGACCAGGACGCGCTCGACGACTACATCGAGGCGCAGGTCCACGGGCAGGTCCGACCGGACCGTGACGTGGAGGCGCTGGTCCTGGACCCCGCTTTCCGGGACACTCCCGTCGAGGAGGAGGCCCGGCGCCTCGGCTGCCCCCTGGAATGGCACGGCGGCTTCCGGCTCACGGTGGACGAACTCCGCCGCCACCCCGAGTACCGCGGCCGGGAGTACGTCGAGTTGGGCGCGCGGATCGCGCTCGACGGCGTCCTCGACCCCCGCATCCTCGGTGACGCCGCTCGGGAGGGAGGCCACGACCCGCAGGCCATCAAGAGGGTGTGGCACTGCCTCGCGCGTTTCGGAGCCCCCTGCGATCGCCCGGGGGCGTCCCGGGCCGGCCGCGGACCCGAGGCCGCCGCTCACGTGGCGCGGGTGTAGCGGACGTCTCCGCTCCAGATGCGCTCGAGCCGTACGCGCGTGCCCGGCCGCGGGGCGTGCCAGATCTTGTCGTGACCGGCATAGATTCCCACATGTCCTATGGTCGCGCCCGCGGGGAAGAATACGAGATCGCCCGGTACGCGCTGAACCCGGCCGATGTGGCGGGTGTGTTCGTACTGCTCGTCGGCGGTGCGGGGAAGCACCCGGCCGGCCTTTCGGAAGGCGTAGAGCGTGAGGCCCGAGCAATCGAATTCCCGTGGCCCCGTGGCTCCGTAGACGTAGGGCGCACCCCGCTTGGATGCGGCGATTTCGACGGCCTTGGCGCCGTACGGTGAGGCCGCCTGGGCCTCGGCGGCGGGGCCGGTGAAACTGGCCAGGGAGATTATGACGGAGAACGTGAGAACTGTGGCGATGCGGCGGGTCGTCGAGTAGTGGTCGATGGAGCGTTTTCGGTTGTCCGTGCTGGTACTGCTCAATCGTGATACCTCCGCATTGTGTTGCTGAAACAGTCCCGGTTGAGGTTCTGCGTCGGTGACATTGCGTATTGGCTCTCGATGGCGGACCAGTTTTGTCCGATCGGCGCGAAGTTCCCGTCATCGGACACGGCTTCAAAGGATCTCGGTTGAGTAAAATCGTCCGTGCTCATAGTCATTGATTATTTTCCGGAACGGCGGACGCGGAAGTACTCCATACGGGTTCAGTGCGAGCCGGTGAATTGCCAGGACCGGATGTCGCGGTAATGGATCGGGCCGGGGCCGCGGCCTATGTTGCTGCCGACCAGGTGGAGGCGTTCGGCAGGCCAGGTGCGGCCGGTGAACCCGGCGAGCGTGGCGGCGACTTCCGACGTGCTGGACGGATCGCTGCGGCGGGCGCGGGCCAACGTCAAGTGCGGTCGCAGCGGCCGCTCTTCGAAGGGGATCCCGCATTCCCTGACGACGGTGCGGACCTGTGAAGTGAGCAGGTGCAGCCCGTCGATCTCCCCGTCGATCCCGCTCCACAGGACGCGTTGGTCGAAGTGTCCGCTGCCGCGCAGGGCCAGCTCCAGCGGCCGGTGGGCCGCCGCGAGGGCGGCGAGCGGCGGCTGCAGGAGCGGGACCGCGCCGACCGGCAGTTCACCGAGGAAGGCCAGGGTGATGTGCCAGTCCTCGATGCGGTTCCAGCGCATGCCGGGGTAGGCGCGGTAGGCGGGCAGCAGTTCCCTCGCCAGTTCCTCCTTGGCCTCGTCGGGCGGGGCGAGGGCGATGAACACGCGGACGGTCGCGGCGGGGGACGGGGGC
>NZ_JBIAXU010000022.1:0-22820 GCF_042896985.1 Streptomyces sp. NPDC001194
CTTGTACTGGACGTACTCGGGATTTCGCCCGGTGCGCCGAGAGCGCGTGCCGGGCGTCGCGGGGCAGGCGGGACTTTGCGGACACGCCCTAGGGGGTGTCTTCGGCCGGGCCGGGCGAAGGCTCCAACTGACCTGATAACGGCGCTGTCACGGGCCGGTCCTCCCTTGGGAACAGGGGCTGGACCGGCCCGATGTAAAAGCGCTGTCAGTGATAGAAAGGTCATCCCCCTACGCCACCCGACGCCGAAGGTATGCGCTGATGACCGAGCCGCCCCAGCCGCCGAACCAGCCGCCCACACCTTCCGGTTACGGTCACCTGCCCGGCCCGCCGCAGCCCGGGTACGGATACCCGCAGCAGGGTGAGAACCCCTACGCGCAGCAGCCGCCGACGCAGCCCGCGCAGCCGATGCCGCAGCCGCCGATGCCCCAGCAGGGCCATTTCCCGCCGCCGCCCGGCATGCCCACCGTCGGCATGCACCCGGCCGGGGGCGCACCGCAGCCGAAGAACAAGACGGCGGTCGTCGTCGCCGCGGCCGTCGCCGGCGTGCTCGTCCTCGGTACCGGCGGCTACTTCGCCTTCTTCGCCGGCGGCGACGGGGACCCGAAGAAGCCCGTCGCGCAGAGCTCCGCCCCCGCCGACGGCAAGCCCTCCGCCGAGGTGGACAAGGGCGACGGCAGCGGGAACGGCGGCAAGGAGTCCGAGGACCTCAACGCCGGCCGCAAGCAGGGCGAGGACAAGACCCTCTGGCTCAAGACGGCCAAGGTCGACGGGCCCGGCCTGGGCGTGGACTCGGCCGGCCAGTGGATCGTCGGCGACACGGTCGTCAAGAGCGTCTGGAAGAACCTCACCGCGTACGGGGTGACCGACGGCAAGGAGAGGTGGACGCTCGCGTTCCCGACCCCCATCTGCTCCGTCACCAAGCAGACCACCGCCGAGTCCAAGACGGTCGTGATGGTCAAGGACGGCGACGGCGACTCCGCCACCTGCAACCAGATGAAGCAGGTCGACCTCAAGGCCGGCAAGGAGGGCTGGACGAAGGAGGTCCCCAAGGAGGGGCTCTTCGACATCATGACCAGCCCCAGTCTGGGCATCACCGGCGACACCGTCGCCGTCAGCCGCAGCGGCACGGCCAGCGCCTTCAAGGTGAGCACCGGCGACAAGCTCTTCGGCAGCGCCGGCGCCGAGGGCTGCAAGCCCGACTCGTACGTGGCGGCCAAGAACAAGATGATCGCCATCTCGACCTGCTACGACGACGACCTCTCCAGCGAGGTCTCCGATGCCGACCCGGTCACCGGCAAGAAGACCTGGACCTTCAGGCTGCCGGCCAAGTACAAGGTCGGCGCCGTCTACTCGCTCGACCCCCTCGTCCTCGACATCGGCAACCAGGACAAGAAGGAACGTGCCATCGTGGTCCTCGGACCCGACGGGAAGCAGCGCGCCACCGTCAGCGGCGAGGGCAGCTTCGCCACGGAGTGCACCAACGGCCTCTTCCGCTCCGTCGAGGTGTGCTCCACCACCGCCGTGGACGGCAACACCCTCTACATGCCGACCGTCGCCGAGTCCGGCAAGGCCAACGAGATCGTCGCCTTCGACCTGGACAGCGGAAAGGCCAAGTGGCGCACCCCCGCCGGCGACGGCCGCACGATCACCCCGCTGAGCGCCGCGAACGGGCAGCTGATCGCCTACCGCAAGGCCACCTCCGACCAGGGCGGCGAGGTCGTCTCGATCCCGGCCGCGGGCGGCACGCCCACCGTGCTGCTGCGCAACCCGTCGGGAACGTCCGCCCCGATCGAGAGCAGCTTCTTCACCCCGATCGTCGACTACGCGGACGGCCGCCTCTTCGTCTCCCAGTCCCGCCTTCTCGCCAAGGGCGCCGCCGAGAAGCTCCTGATGGTCTTCGGCAAGTGACGAGCAGCAAGTCCCCGAGCCGCCCACCGAGAGGCAGTAGCAAGCGATGAGTACCCCGCCGCCCCCCAACCAGCCGCCCGCCGGCGGCTTCGGAGCGCCGCAGGATCCCCCGCCCGGGGGCTTCGGCGCGTCGCCTCCGGTGCCGCCCGTGCCGCCGGCCGCCCCGCAGCAGCCGCCGATGCCGCCGACGGCCCCGCAGCAGCCGCCCGTACCGCAGGGCGCGCCGACCGCGCCCGCCGCGCCGGGCGTGCCCCCGCAGGGGCAGCCGGCGTACGGCTATCCCCAGCAGGGCTACGGCTACCCGCAGCAGCAGCAGCCCGCCGCCGGAGCCGGCGCCCAGCCGTCCTACGGGGCGCCCACGGCCCCCATGTACGCGGCCCAGTCCCCGGCCCCGGCCGGGGCGGGCGGCGGCAACGACGTCCGCAACCAGCTGATGATCGTCGGCGCGGCCCTGGTGGCCATCGTCCTGATCGTCGCGGGCGGCTTCTGGTACGTCTCGGGTGACGACGGCGGCAGCGACAAGCAGCCCACCGCGAACGGCACCACCGGCGGCGACAAGCCCGGCTCCGGCACCCCCGGTGCGGAGAAGGCGCCCGCCAACACCAAGTCGAAGCCGCTGTTCAACCAGCCGAACCCGACCCCGGAAGAGGTCGTCACGGTCGCGGGCTCCTGGCTCACCGACTCGACCTACATCAAGTCGGACGTGGCGAAGGTCGTCGGCTACAACACCGTCGACGGCGGCAAGAAGTGGGAGATCCCGCTCCCGGGCGAGCTCTGCGGCGCCACCAAGCACGTCAGCGACAACAAGACGGCGGTCCTCTTCCGGCCCACCAAGCCCACGCCCGAGAACAAGTACCCGGCGTGCACCGAGGTCGGCGTCATCGACCTGAACGCCGGCAAGCTCGTGTGGTCCGGCAACGCCAAGGGCGCCACCACCGGCGACAGGCCCGCCTCCTACTACGAGGTCACGCTCAGCGGCCAGACCGTCGCCGCGGGCGGCACCAGCGGCGGCGCCGCCTGGAACCTCGCCGACGGCAAGCCCCTGTGGACGCCCAAGGTCGACGGCGAGGGCTGCTACGACAGCGGCTACGCCGGCGGCGAGGCCCTCGGCGTGATCCGCAAGTGCGGCCGCGGCGACAACCAGACGCTGTACGCGCAGACCCTGGATCCGGCCACCGGCGCCCAGACTTCCTCGTACAAGCTCTCCCCGGGCATCGAGTGGGCGTCCATCGTCTCCACCAAGCCCCTGATCGTCGCCGCCGACGTGGGCAAGACCGCCAAGAACGCCACCGGCGTCAGCGACCTCTTCGTCGTCGACCCCAAGGGCGAGCTGAAGGCGCGCATCTCGCTCGCCTCCGGCAACTTCGGCGGCAAGTGCGGCGGCACCGAGGTCGAGAAGTGCTCCGGCTTCGTGGTCGGCAACGGCAAGGTCTACCTGCCCTCGATCGAGCACCAGGGCAAGGCGGAGGTCGGCCGCACCAACGAGCTGGTCTCCTTCGACCTGGAGACCGGCAAGCAGACCACCGACCGCGCCGACGCGGGCGAGCGGTACACCATGTTCCCGCTCCGCATGGACGGGCCGAACATCATCGCGTACAAGGAGCCCCCGTACGACAAGGGCGGCCAGGTCGTCAGCATCGACGGTACGACGATGAAGGAGACCGTCCTCATGGAGAACCCGGCGGAGAAGGCGAGCCGCACCGCCGAGACCGGTTTCTCGCCGGAGTTCTCCGAGTACCGCTACCACAACGGCAAGCTCTTCATCTCCCGGACCACGGCCAGGAAGCCGTACTCCGACAAGGGTGACCCCGAGTACCTGTTCGTCTCGTTCGGCGCCAGCTGATCCCCGGCCGATCCCGGCCGTTCACCGCGGCGTGCAGAAGCCCCCGGAAGGTCCGCCTTCCGGGGGCTTCTGCGCGGTAACCGCCGCGCACCGTCGAACAAGCGTGTAGCTTGCCGGGTCAGAAGGGTCGGGGGTGGGTGCGCGATGGGCGTACGGGTCATGGTGCTCGACGAGCACCGGCTGCTGGCCGAGGCGCTGGCCTCGGCCCTCAAGCTGCGCGGGCACCGGGTGCTGGCCGCGGCCGCCCCGGCCGCGGGCGCCGCCGAGCTGGTCATCAGCCGGGCGCCCGAGGTCTGCCTGCTGGGCACCGCGACGCCCGCCGAGCCGGGGGTCTTCGAACCGGTCGTCCGCATCAAGCGGGAACGGCCGCAGATCGCCGTGGTCGTCCTCGGCCCGGTGCCGAGCCCGCGCGGGATCGCGGCCGCCTTCGCCGCCGGTGCCTGCGGGTACGTACGCCACGACGAGCGGATCGAAGGGGTGGAGCGGGCGCTGGCCAAGGCGCGGGCGGGGGAGGTGGCGATCTCCCCGCAGCTGCTCCAGGGGGCCTTCGCGGAACTCCTCAACCCCGCCGCCCAGCCCGACGACGAGGGCAGCCGGCTGCTGCGGCTGCTCACCCCGCGCGAGGTGGAGGTGCTGGTCCGGGTCGCCGAGGGCGAGGACACCCGGCTCATCGCGGCGGGCATGGAGATCGCGCCGAGCACCGCCCGCACGCACGTGCAGCGGGTGCTGATGAAGCTGGGCGTCGGCTCCCGGCTGGAGGCGGCCGCGCTGGCCGCCCGTACCGGCCTGCTGGACCGGGCGGGGCCGGCGGGGCTGCCGGCGGCGGCCGCCGATTTCCCCGCAGGCCCGTAATCCGGTAAGCCAGTGACCGGCATGTGCACGCGCCCGCGTGCATCCCCGCGCGAGAGGCAGTAGACGAGTGAGCAAGACGGCGACTTTCAAGTACATGGTCACCGGCGGCGCCGGGTACGTCGGCAGCGTCGTCGCGGCGCACCTGCTGGAGGCCGGGCACGAGGTCACCGTCCTCGACGACCTCTCCACCGGTTTCCGCGAGGGCGTCCCCGCGGGCGCCTCCTTCGTCGAGGGCCGGATCCAGGACGCCGAGCGGTACCTGGACCCCTCCTACGACGCGGTGCTGCACTTCGCGGCCTCCTCGCAGGTCGGCGAGTCCGTCGCCAACCCCGGCAAGTACTGGGAGAACAACGTCGGCGGCACGCTGGCCCTGCTGGCCGCGATGCGCACGCACGGGGTGCGCAAGCTGGTCTTCTCCTCCACCGCCGCCACCTACGGCGAGCCCACCGAGGGCCTGCTCACCGAGGACTCGGTCACCAAGCCCACCAACCCGTACGGCGCTTCGAAGCTGGCCGTCGACCACATGATCGCCGGCGAGTGCGCGGCGCACGGAGTCGCGGCGGTCTCGCTGCGCTACTTCAACGTGGCCGGCGCGTACGGGGAGTTCGGCGAGCGGCACGACCCCGAGACGCACCTGATCCCGCTGGTGCTCCAGGTCGCCCTGGGCGAGCGGGAGTCGATCTCCGTGTTCGGCGAGGACTACCCGACCCCGGACGGCACCTGCGTGCGCGACTACATCCACGTGGCCGACCTGGCGGAGGCCCACCTGGCCGCGCTGGAGGCGGCCACCGCGGGCGAGCACCTGATCTGCAACCTCGGCAACGGCAACGGCTTCTCGGTCCGCGAGGTCGTCGAGACGGTCCGCAAGGTCACCGGTGCGGAGATCCCCGAGGTCGTCGCCCCGCGCCGGGCCGGCGACCCGGCGGTGCTCGTCGCCTCCGCGCGCGCCGCCCACGAGCGGCTCGGCTGGACCCCGGCCCGCTCGGACCTCACCGGCATCATCACGGACGCCTGGAACTTCACCCGCAAGCACCGTTCCTGACCCGCCGCCCCGCCCTCGCCCGCGCCCCCCGCACCCGACGGTGCGGGGGGCGCGGTGCATAGGGGGTGGTACGGGCGGCGGCGTGCGCGGGGAGCGCGGACGGGCGGGGGCGCCGTGGGAGGGCGCGGTGCGCGGGCGCCCGGCGTGCACGCGCCGGGTGAAAAGCCCCCCGTGCAACTGCCCGGGGCACAGGCGTGCCGGAAACCGCCTTCCAGATCGTCCACGTGGTCGAATTCAGGCCATCGCGAACCCGGTTCACGCCTGCCCAGCCGGAAAATCGCTCGGAAAACTTCTGCTATTCGGCCAACCGCGCGCCGCCACCCGTTCTACGCTGATGCGTGACACCGGTGGGGGCCGGTGTTGATTCAGGGGTCGAGACACGCCGGGTACGGCGTCCGGTCCGGGGTAGTGCAGAGATGTCTCGGCGGCGGCCGCGGCAGCTGCGGATCACCCGGTCCGGGCGCCGTACCCGCAGTCGTCCGTTCCCCGACCCTTGGGGGTTTTGTGGTTCGCATCCGGGTTCTCGTGGTCGACGATCACCGCATTTTCGCCGAATCGCTCGCAGCCGCGCTCGCGGCCGAGCCCGACGTGGACGTGTCCGCGGCCGGCAGCGGTCCCGCCGCGCTGCGCTGCCTCGAACGCGCGGTGGCCGAGGGCCGCCGCTTCGACGTCCTGCTCGTCGACGCCG
Organism: Streptomyces sp. NPDC001194; assembly: GCF_042896985.1. Taxonomy (NCBI): domain Bacteria; kingdom Bacillati; phylum Actinomycetota; class Actinomycetes; order Kitasatosporales; family Streptomycetaceae; genus Streptomyces; species Streptomyces sp. NPDC001194. The sequence continues at coordinate 6,335 of NZ_JBIAXU010000022.1, forward strand.
ATCTGGGCGCCGCCGGGGCCGTGCCCGCCCAGCGCGAATCGGGCTCCGGCCCGCCGCCCGGCGCGGACGGGATCGCGCTGGTCGCCGGGGTGCGGGTGTCGCACCCCGGGGTCCGTACCGTCGTGCTGGCGGAGCGCGACGATCCGCGCCGGGCCGCGCACGCCCTCCAGGCGGGGGCTTCCGGCTGGGTGGCGAAGGACTGCTCGCTCTCGCGGCTGCTGGCCGTCATCCGCGGAGTCCTGCGCGAGGAGACCCACCTGCCGCCCGCGCTGCTCACCGGAGTCCTGCGCGAACTGACCGCCGCGCGCAAGCACCGTACGGACAGCGAGCGGCTCGTCGAGTCCCTCACGCCGCGCGAGCACGAGGTGCTGCGGTGCATGGTGGCGGGGCTGGGCCGAAAGGACGTGGCGGCGCGGCTGTTCCTGTCCCCGCACACCGTCCGCACGCACATGCAGAACGTGCTGGGCAAGCTCGGCGTGCACTCCACGCTCGCGGCGGTGGCACTGGCCCGGCGGGCCGGGGTGCGGCCGGCCGACCTAGCCGGGGATGTTGTCGAACGGAGCGGTCAACTGGCGTAGCAGCCCCGCGAGATCGCCGCGCTGGGCCTGGGAGAGCTGGGCGAGGATCGCCCTCTCCTGGGCCAGCAGGCCGGCCAGGGCCTGGTCGGCGCGGTCACGCCCCTCCGGGGTGAGCCGGACCAGTACCCCGCGGCGGTCGTTGGGGTCGGGCAGCCGCTCGACGAGGCCCTTCTTGGCGAGCCGGTCGATGCGGTTGGTCATGGTGCCCGAGGTGACCAGGGTCTGCGTCAGCAGCTGGCCGGGGGAGAGCTGGTAGGGGGCGCCGGCGCGGCGCAGCGACGTCAGGACGTCGAACTCCCATGGTTCCAGGCCGTGCTCGGAGAAGGCCAGCCTGCGGGCGCGGTCGAGGTGGCGGGCGAGCCTGCTGACGCGGCTCAGCACTTCGAGCGGTTCCACGTCGAGGTCAGGGCGCTCCCGCCGCCATGCCGCGACCAATCGGTCGACCTCGTCCTCCATGCCGATCAGTGTAAGGGGTCTGTCGACGTGAAGTCTCTTCAAATCGAGGATCTCGGGAATAGATATCTCGATCCCATGAGTCTTGACGTCAAGATATATTCTGGGCGACGATGGGCATGGAGGGGGCCGGAACCGCTTCCGCTTCCGCCCGCCCCGCCAGCAGGGAGGCTCGAACATGCATTCCGATACCACGTCGGCAAGGACCCCCGCAGCACCCACCGCCCATGCCGCGCCCACCTGGGACCCCCAGCAGTACCTCCGACACGCCGGACACCGGACCCGGCCCTTCCTCGACCTCCTGAGCCGGATACCCGAGCTTCCCGGCAGCCCCGCCCGTATCGCCGACCTCGGCTGCGGTCCCGGCAACGTCACCGCGCTCCTCGCCGAGCGCTGGCCCGAGGCCCACATCACCGGCTTCGACCTCTCCCCGCAGATGCTCCGCCGCGCCACCGACGAGTACGCGGGCGTCACCTCCCGGGGCGGCCGCCTCGACTTCCGCCACGGCGACCTCGCGAGCTGGCTCCCGGAGGAGCCGTACGACCTGATCGTCTCCAACGCGGCCCTCCAGTGGGTCCCGAGCCACCCCGGCTCCTTCGCCCCCTGGATCCACGGACTGCGCCCCGGCGGCACCTTCGCCTTCCAGATACCCGCGAACTTCACCGCCCCCAGCCACGCCCTGCTCGCCCGGCTCTGCGACACCCCGCGCTGGCGCAGCCGCCTCGCCGGCCACGGCGCCCGCTACACGCACATCCTCGAACCCGCCGAGTACCTGGCCCGGCTCATCGAGCTGGGCTGCGCCGTCGACATCTGGGACACCACCTACCACCAGCTGCTCACGGGCACCGACCCGGTGCTCGACTGGGTCAAGGGGACCGCCCTGCGGCCCGTCCTGACCGCACTCGGGGACGACCGGGGGGCCGTGGAGGCCTTCCTCGCCGAATACCGCGACCTGCTGCGCGAGGCCTACCCGCCCGGGCCGTGCGGCACCGTCTTCCCGTTCCGCCGCATCTTCGCCGTCGCCCGCAAGGAGCCGTGACCATGCTGAACGCAGTCGACCACGTCCAACTCGCCGCGCCGCCCGGCTCGGAGGACCGGCTCCGCGCGTACTACGCGCACGTCCTCGGCATGACCGAGGTGCCCAAGCCGCCCGTACTCGCCGCCCGCGGCGGCTGCTGGTTCGCCGCCGGCCCGGTGCAGCTGCACCTGGGGGTCGAGGAGGACTTCCGGCCCGCCCGCAAGGCGCACCCGGGACTGAGGGTGACGGGGATCGAGGCGTACGCGCGGAGACTGGAGGAGCGCGGAGCCACCGTCGTCTGGGACGACAACCTGCCGGGACACCGACGCTTCTACTCCGAGGACCCGGTGGGCAACCGGCTCGAGTTCCTCGAACCCCTCGGCTGAGGCCGCCGCGCGACGGCGCCCCGCCGCCGGATCTCCGGTGACGGGGCGCCGTCGCGTCGTGCGCCGCGGTACCGCTCAGCTCTTGCGGTGGCCCACCAGCCGGGGCTTCGACTCCAGCCCGTCCAGCCCGTGCCAGGCCAGGTTCACCAGGTGCGCCGCGACCTCCGCCTTCTTCGGCCGGCGCACGTCCAGCCACCACTGCCCGGTCAGCGCGACCATCCCGACCAGCGCCTGCGCGTACAGCGGGGCCAGCTTCGGGTCGAATCCGCGCGCCTTGAACTCCAGCCCGAGGATGTCCTCGACCTGCGTGGCGATGTCGCTGATCAGCGAGGCGAACGTGCCCGTCGACTGGGCGACCGGCGAGTCCCGGACGAGGATGCGGAAGCCGTCCGTGTACGACTCGATGTAGTCGAGCAGCGCGAAGGCCGCCTGCTCCAGCAGCTCCCGCGGGTGCCCGGCCGTCAGCGCGCCCGTCACCCCGTCCAGCAGCTGGCGCATCTCCCGGTCCACGACGACCGCGTACAGGCCCTCCTTGCCCCCGAAGTGCTCGTACACCACCGGCTTGGAGACCCCGGCCTTCGCGGCGATCTCCTCCACCGACGTGCCCTCGAAGCCCTTTTCCGCGAACAGGGTGCGGCCGATGTCCAGCAGCTGCTGGCGCCGTTCGGCGCCCGTCATCCGGACCCGGCGGCCGCGCCGGGGCTTGTCGCTGCTGGAACTGCTGCCGTCGATCGCCACGTCCCCCATCATGCCGCGTTCGACGCGTTTTCCCTGCGCCGGGCGTCGATGCGGTCCTCGGACGGCCAGCGCACGTCCGTCGCCCAGCCCGCCAGCTCGAACCACCGGATCAGCCGGGCGCTGGAGTCGACCTGGCCGCGCAGCACGCCGTGCCGGGCCGAGGTCGGGTCCGCGTGGTGCAGGTTGTGCCAGGACTCCCCGCACGAGAGCACCGCCAGCCACCACACGTTGCCGGAGCGGTCCCGGGACTTGAACGGGCGCTTGCCCACCGCGTGGCAGATCGAGTTGATCGACCACGTCACGTGGTGCAGCAGCGCGACCCGGACCAGGGAACCCCAGAAGAACGCCGTGAACGCACCCCACCACGACATCGTCACCAGGCCGCCGACCAGCGGCGGGATCGCCAGCGACACGATCGTCCACAGCACGAAGTCACGCGAGATCCGCCGGATCGCCGGGTCCTTGACCAGGTCCGGGGCGTACTTCTGCTGGTTGGTCTGCTCCTCGTCGAAGAGCCACCCGATGTGCGCCCACCACAGCCCCTTCATCAGGGCCGGGACGGTCTCGCCGAACCGCCACGGCGAATGCGGGTCGCCGTCGTGGTCGGAGAACTTGTGGTGCTTGCGGTGGTCCGCCACCCAGCGCACCAGCGGGCCCTCCACCGCCATCGAGCCCATCACGGCCAGCACGATCCGCAGCGGCCGCTTCGCCTTGAAGGAACCGTGCGTGAAGTACCGGTGGAAGCCGATGGTGATGCCGTGACAGGCCAGGAAGTACATGAACACCATCAGGCCGAGGTCCAGCCAGCTCACCCCCCAGCCCCAGACCAGCGGCACCGCCGCCAGGAGCGCCAGGAAGGGAACGACGATGAACAGCAGCAGGGCGATCTGTTCGACGGACCGCTTGCTCTCGCCTCCGAGCGTCGCGGAGGGCACGGGGGAAGCGGAATCGGAGGTCGCCGAGGCGTCCTCGATCACTTCGGGACTGGTGGTCATGAAGGGTCCCCTGGGGGGTGAGGAATCGGCGGGGCGCCTGGGCGCCGGCCCTGGCTACGGATCCGTAACCTACGGCAACGTAAGTATGGCAAAGGCGAGGCCCGGGGCAAGGGGAGCGCGACCGGGCCCGAGGCGCTCTCGGGGGCGCTCGCGGCAGCCCGCGCGCCGCCTGGTGAGACGTTTAGCGAGGCACGAGGCCCGGACACCTATCCTGGTGTCGTCGGACAGCGCGGTCCGCACGGGCAGCCGAGCTGCGCATCAGGCGGGGGACACCCCCCTGGCCCCTCCCGGCAACGGCCGGGTAAGGAGTCCAGACGCCCCCGCGCATCCCGGAGCCCACCTCCCAGTAGCGCTCGAACACTGCAAGGAGCCGCACCTGTGAGCAGTGCTGACCAGGCCTCCTCCACCCCGGCCAAGGCCCCGGCCACCGCCGTCGCCGCCAACGCGGAGCTGCGGGCGGACATCCGCCGCCTCGGCGACCTCCTCGGCGAGACCCTCGTCCGTCAGGAAGGCCGAGAACTCCTCGACCTCGTCGAACAAGTGCGTGCCCTGACGCGCACCGACGGCGAAGCCGCCGCCGCACTGCTCGGCGACACCGACCTGGAGACCGCCGCCAAGCTCGTACGGGCCTTCTCCACCTACTTCCACCTCGCCAACGTCACCGAGCAGGTGCACCGCGGCAAGGAGCTGCGCGCCCACCGCGCCGCGGAGGGCGGGCTCCTCGCCCGCACCGCCGACATGCTCAAGGACGCCGACCCCGAGCACCTGCGCGAGACGGTCAAGAACCTCAACGTCCGCCCGGTCTTCACGGCGCACCCCACCGAGGCGGCCCGCCGCAGCGTCCTCAACAAGCTGCGCCGCATCGCGGCCCTGCTGGAGGAGCCCGTCGCCGGCGCCGGCGAGCGCCGCCGCCACGACCTGCGCCTCGCCGAGAACATCGACCTCGTCTGGCAGACCGACGAGCTGCGCGTGGTGCGGCCCGAACCCGCCGACGAGGCCCGCAACGCCATCTACTACCTCGACGAGCTGCACGCGGGCGCGGTGGGCGACGTACTCGAGGACCTCGCCGCCGAGCTCCAGCGCGTCGGCGTCGAGATCCCGGCCGGCACCCGCCCGCTCACCTTCGGCACCTGGATCGGCGGCGACCGCGACGGCAACCCCAACGTCACGCCCGAGGTCACCCGCGACGTCCTGATCCTCCAGCACGAGCACGGCATCTCCGACGCCCTCGAGCTGATCGACTTCCTGCGCGGACTGCTGTCGAACTCCATCCGCTACACCGGCGCCACCGAGGAGCTCCTCTCCTCCCTCCAGGCGGACCTGGAGCGCCTCCCCGAGATCAGCCCGCGCTACAAGCGGCTGAACGCGGAGGAGCCGTACCGCCTCAAGGCCACCTGCATCCGGCAGAAGCTCGTCAACACCCGCGAGCGCCTCGCCAAGGGCACCGCACACGAGGAAGGCCGCGACTACCTCGGCACCGCCGAGCTCCTCACGGACCTCACCCTCATCCAGACCTCCCTGCGCGAGCACCGCGGCGCCCTCTTCGCCGACGGCCGCATGGACCGCACCATCCGCACGCTGGCCGCCTTCGGCCTCCAGCTCGCGACGATGGACGTCCGCGAACACGCCGACGCCCACCACCACGCGCTGGGCCAGCTCTTCGACCGGCTCGGCGAGGAGTCCTGGCGCTACGCCGACATGCCGCGCGACTACCGGCAGAAGCTCCTCGCCAAGGAGCTGCGCTCGCGCCGCCCGCTGGCCCCCACCCCGGCGCCGCTCGACGCCGCGGGGCACAAGACCCTCGGCGTCTTCTCCGCCATCAAGGACGCCTTCGAGAAGTTCGGCCCCGAGGTCATCGAGTCGTACATCATCTCGATGTGCCAGGGCGCCGACGACGTCTTCGCCGCCGCGGTCCTCGCCCGTGAGGCCGGCCTCGTCGACCTCCACGCGGGCTGGGCCAAGATCGGCATCGTCCCGCTCCTGGAGACCACCGACGAGCTGCGCGCCGCCGACGTCATCCTCGACGCGATGCTCGCCGACCCCTCCTACCGGCGCCTCGTCTCGCTGCGCGGCGACGTCCAGGAGGTCATGCTCGGCTACTCCGACTCCTCCAAGTTCGGCGGCATCACCACCAGCCAGTGGGAGATCCACCGCGCCCAGCGCCGGCTGCGCGACGTCGCCCACCGCTATGGGGTGCGGCTGCGCCTCTTCCACGGCCGCGGCGGCACCGTCGGCCGCGGCGGCGGCCCCTCGCACGACGCGATCCTCGCGCAGCCCTGGGGCACCCTGGAGGGCGAGATCAAGGTCACCGAGCAGGGCGAGGTCATCTCCGACAAGTACCTCGTACCGTCGCTGGCCCGCGAGAACCTGGAGCTGACCGTCGCGGCCACCCTCCAGGCCTCCGCGCTGCACACCGCCCCCCGGCAGTCCGAGGACGACCTCGCGCGCTGGGACGCGGCCATGGACACCGTCTCGGACGCCGCGCACACCGCGTACCGGGAGCTCGTCGAGGACCCGGACCTGCCGGCGTACTTCTTCGCCGCGACCCCCGTCGACCAGCTCGCCGACCTCCACCTGGGCTCCCGCCCCTCCCGCCGCCCCGACTCGGGCGCGGGCCTCGACGGCCTGCGCGCCATTCCGTGGGTCTTCGGCTGGACCCAGTCCCGTCAGATCGTCCCCGGCTGGTACGGGGTCGGCTCGGGCCTGAAGGCCCTGCGCGAGGCCGGTCAGGGCGACGCCCTCGCCGAGATGGGCGCGCGCTGGCACTTCTTCCGCAACTTCCTGTCCAACGTCGAGATGACGCTGGCCAAGACCGACCTGCGGATCGCCCGCCACTACGTCGACACCCTCGTCCCGGACGACCTCAAGCACGTCTTCGCGCGCATCGAGGCCGAACACGAGCTCACCGTCCGCGAGGTCCTGCGCATCACCGGCGGCCAGAAGCTCCTGGACTCCAACCCGGTCCTCCAGCAGACCTTCGACGTCCGCGACGCCTACCTGGACCCGATCTCCTACCTCCAGGTATCCCTGCTGGCCCGCCAGCGCGCGGCCGCCGCCCGCGGCGAAGAGGCGGACCCGCTGCTGGCCAGGGCCCTGCTGCTCACGGTCAACGGCGTGGCCGCGGGCCTGCGCAACACCGGCTGACCGCGCCCGGGGCCCGTACCGGGCCCGGAACACGGGGAAGCCCCCGCACCGGCCGGTGCGGGGGCTTCCCCGTATCGTGCGTCCGTCAGGAGTTGTAGGCGGACTGGGCGCGTTCCAGGCCCTCCGCGATCAGGCACTCCACGGAGTCCGCGGCCCGGTCCACGAACCAGTCGAGCTCCTTGCGCTCCGTGGACGAGAAGTCCTTCAGCACGAAGTCCGCGACCTGCATGCGCCCCGGCGGGCGGCCGATGCCGCAGCGCACCCGGTGGTAGTCCGGCCCCATCGACTTCGTCATGGACTTCAGGCCGTTGTGGCCGTTGTCCCCGCCGCCCAGCTTCAGCCGCAGCGTCGGATAGTCGATGTCCAGCTCGTCGTGGACCGCCACGATCCGGTCCAGCGGCACCTTGTAGAAGTCGCGCAGCGCCGTCACCGGCCCGCCCGACAGGTTCATGAAGGACATGGGCTTGGCCAGCACCACCCGGCGGTTCGCCGGTCCCGGCGGGCCCATGCGGCCCTCGACCACCTGCGCCCGTGCCTTGTGCGCCTTGAACTTCCCGCGCATCCGCTCGGCCAGCAGGTCCACCACCATGAACCCGATGTTGTGGCGGTTGCCCGCGTACTCCGCACCGGGGTTACCGAGGCCGACGATCAGCCACGGCGCCGCGTCGTCCGACATCCATGCTCCTTAAACGGGGACGACCGCCGTCCCGCTCCCAGTGGAGCCGGACGGCGGTCGATCAGCAAGTGCTGAGGGGGAGGGGCGAGGCTCAGGCCTCTTCGCCCTCGGCGGCCTCGGCGGCCGGCTCCTCGGCCTGCGGGGCGACGACCTGCAGGACGGCGGTGTCACCGTCGACGGCCAGCGTGGTGCCGGCCGGCAGGACCAGGTCCTTGGCGTGGATGGAGGCACCGGCCTCGAGGCCCGCGATGGAGACGGTGACCTCGGTCGGGATGTGGGTGGCCTCGGCCTCGACCGTGATGGTGTTGAGGAGGGTCTCCAGCATGTTGGCGCCGGGGGCCAGCTCGCCCTCGGTGACGACGGCGACCTCGACGGTGACCTTCTCGCCCTTCTTGACGATCAGGAAGTCGACGTGGGAGATCGAACGCTTCAGGGGGTGCTTCTGCACGGCCTTCGGGATGACCAGCTCGGTGCCGTCGCCCGCGATGTCCAGGGAGATCAGGACGTTCGGGGTGCGCAGCGCCAGCGCCAGGCCGTGGCCCTCGACGTTGACGTGCTTCGGGTCGTTGCCGTGGCCGTAGATGACGCCGGGAACCAGGGCGTCGCGACGGGCCTGGCGGGCGGAGCCCTTGCCGAAGGTGGTGCGGAGCTCGGCGGAAAGCTTGACCTCGGACATGCTCACTCCTCGTGGGGTGATGGAAAGGGACACAGTCACCCGGCCTGAACGGCCTGCTACGAAGAGCGCGTCGATAACGGAGCGCCGACACCGAAAAGGTGCGGCCTCCCTCGCCGAGCAACTCGAGGAGTCTACCCGGCGCGGAGGCCGCACCCAAAAGGATCTCTGTGCTGTCGGTTACTGCTGCTCTTCGAACAGGCTGGTGACCGAGCCGTCCTCGAACACCTCGCGCACCGCGCGCGCGACCATCGGGGCGATCGACAGGACCGTGATCTTGTCGAGCTCCAGGTCGGACGGGTCCGGCAGGGTGTTCGTGAAGATGAACTCGCTGACCTTCGAGTTCTTCAGGCGGTCCGCCGCCGGCCCCGAGAGGATGCCGTGCGTGGCCGTCACGATGACGTCCTCCGCGCCGTGCGCGAAGAGCGCGTCGGCGGCGGCGCAGATCGTGCCGCCCGTGTCGATCATGTCGTCGACCAGGACGCAGACGCGGCCGCGGACCTCACCGACGACCTCGTGGACCGTCACCTGGTTCGCGACGTCCTTGTCGCGGCGCTTGTGCACGATCGCCAGCGGCGCGTCCAGACGGTCGCACCAGCGGTCGGCGACGCGCACGCGGCCGGCGTCCGGGGAGACGATCGTCAGCTTCGAGCGGTCCACCTTCGCGCCCACGTAGTCCGCGAGGACCGGCAGCGCCGACAGGTGGTCCACCGGGCCGTCGAAGAAGCCCTGGATCTGGTCCGTGTGCAGGTCGACCGTGAGGATGCGGTCGGCACCCGCGGTCTTCAGCAGATCGGCGACCAGGCGGGCCGAGATCGGCTCGCGGCCCTTGTGCTTCTTGTCCTGGCGGGCGTACCCGTAGGAGGGGATGATCACGGTGATGGAGCGGGCCGACGCGCGCTTCAGCGCGTCGATCATGATCAGCTGCTCCATGATCCACTTGTTGATCGGAGCCGTGTGGCTCTGGATCAGGAAGCAGTCCGCGCCACGAGCCGACTCCTGGAAGCGGACGTAGATCTCGCCGTTCGCGAAGTCGAAAGCCTTGGTCGGCACGAGGGCGACGCCCAGCTGATGCGCAACCTCCTCGGCCAGCTCGGGGTGGGCGCGGCCGGAGAAGAGCATCAGCTTCTTCTCGCCGGTCGTCTTGATCCCGGTCACAGCACAGTCTCCTCAGACGTGTTGAAAGCTGCTCGCCCCCGTGTGCGTCCGTCCCGCACACGGTGAGCCAGCCGAATTGCGTGTACCTATCACGGTACGCCCTGCCGGGCCTACCTGTTTCCGGTCAGTTCACCTCAACGAGGCCTCAGCGGGGGTCCGAGTCCTCCTGGACCACCGACTGGGCCGCCGTGGCCGCGGCGCTTCCCGGACGCTTGCGGGCCACCCAGCCCTCGATATTGCGCTGCTGACCGCGGGCCACGGCCAGCGCACCCGGCGGGACGTCCTTCGTGATCACCGAACCGGCGGCCGTGTACGCGCCGTCCCCGATCGTGACGGGCGCCACAAACATGTTGTCCGAGCCCGTCTTGCAGTGTGAGCCGATGGTGGTGTGGTGCTTGTGCTCGCCGTCGTAGTTCACGAAGACGCTCGCGGCGCCGATGTTCGTGTACTCGCCGATCGTCGCGTCGCCCACGTACGACAGGTGCGGCACCTTCGTGCCCTCGCCGATCGTCGCGTTCTTCATCTCCACGTACGTGCCGGCCTTCGCCTTCGCGCCCAGGTTCGTACCGGGACGCAGGTACGCGTACGGGCCGACGGACGCCGACTCGCCGATGACCGCCGTGTCCGCCACGGTGTTGTCCACGCGCGCCCGCGGGCCCACCTGCGTGTCCTTCAGGCGCGTGTTCGGGCCGACCTCGGCGCCCTCGGCGACGTGCGTCGCGCCGAGCAGCTGGGTGCCGGGGTGGATCAGGGAGTCCTGCCCGAAGGTCACCGTCACGTCCACGAACGTGCTCGCGGGGTCGACGACCGTCACGCCGGCGAGCATCGCCTGCTCGAGGAGGCGGGCGTTGAGCAGCGCGCGGGCCTCGGCGAGCTGGACGCGGTTGTTGATCCCGAGGATCTGGCGGTGGTCGCCGCCGACGGCCGCGCCGACGCGGTGACCGGCCTCGCGCAGGATGCCGAGCACGTCGGTGAGGTACTCCTCGCCCTGGCTGTTGTCCGTGCGCACCTTGCCGAGGGCGTCCGCGAGGAGGGCGCCGTCGAAGGCGAAGACCCCGGAGTTGATCTCCCGGATCGCGCGCTGGGAATCGGTGGCGTCCTTGTGCTCGACGATCGCGGTGACGGCGCCGTCCGCGCCGCGGATGATCCGGCCGTAGCCGGTGGAGTCCGGCACCTCGGCGGTGAGCACGGTGACGGCGTTGCCGTCGGCCTCGTGCGTCCGCGCGAGCTGCGCGAGGGTCTCGCCGGTCAGCAGGGGGGTGTCGCCGCAGACGACGACCACGGTGCCGCTCTGCTGGCCGCCGAGCTCTTCGAGGGCCATGCGGACGGCGTGTCCGGTGCCGTTCTGCTCGTACTGGACGGCGGTGCGGACGCCGGCGTCGATGTCGGCGAGGTGCGCGGTGACCTGCTCGCGGGCGTGGCCGACGACGACCACGAGGTGTTCGGGGTCCAGCTCGCGCGAGGCGGCGACGACGTGGCCCACGAGCGAGCGCCCGCAGATCTCGTGCAGAACCTTGGGAGTGGCCGACTTCATGCGGGTGCCTTCACCCGCTGCGAGTACGACGACGGCTGCCGGGCGGTTGGCGCTCACGGGTGTGCCCTTCGGCTTCGGGTGCTGGACCCGTGAAGGATACCGGGGGGCCGCACCCCGGAAACGAAGCCGGGTCCCGACCGACCGGTCAGGACCCGCGTGTACAAGAGCTCCCCCGCCAGGACTCGAACCCGGACATAAGGCACCAAAAGCCTCAGTGCTGCCAATTACACCACAGGGGATCATTCCGACTTGACCGGATATTACTGCCTGGTGGTCGAGTCGACGGCACCTACTATGCCGCACCACCACCTCTCGACGCGACGGTAAAGATCGGCGCTTCGCATCGCCTTCCGTGCGCTCCGGCCCGCCGGAATTCGGTTCGCCTGTGCGCCGGGGGCGCTGCGTACGCTGGACGGCATGACCGATACGGGGGAAGAGCGGGGCGGGGCCGGGCGCGACGGACCGTGGTGGTGGGACCGGCCGCGGGGGGCCGTGCTCGATGTGGGGCTGGCGGCGGTCTCGGCCGTCGAATGCGCCGTCGAGGGGGTGCCCTTCGCGCACGAGGCCGGGGTTCCGGTGCCGGTCGGGGTGGTCTTCGGGCTGCTCGTGGGGTCCACGCTCGTACTGCGGCGGCGCTGGCCGATCGCCGTGGTGCTGGTCGGGATCGCCGTGTCGCCGGCCGCGATGGGCTTCCTGCTCGGGGTGGTCGGGCTGTACACGCTGGCCGCCTGCGAGGTGCCCCGGCGGATCACCGCGACGCTGACCGCGATGTCGCTGGTCGCGACCTTCGTGGTGATGTACGTGCGGACCAGCGGGGACCAGGGGGCCTCGCAGTCGCTCGTCATCGTGCTGTCCGTGTTCGTGGCGGTGGCGCTGACCGTGCCGCCGGTGCTGCTCGGCCTCTACATAGGGGCGCGGCGGCGGCTGATGGAGAGCCTGCACGAGCGGGCGGACTCCCTGGAGCGCGAGCTGTCGCTGCTCGCGGACCGGGCGGAGGAGCGGGCCGAGTGGGCCCGTACCGAGGAACGGACGCGGATCGCGCGGGAGATGCACGACGTCGTGGCGCACCGGGTGTCGCTGATGGTGGTGCACGCGGCGGCGCTGGAGGCGGTGGCGGCCAAGGACCCGGAGCGCGCGGCGAAGAACGCCGCGCTCGTGGGGGACATGGGGCGCCAGGCGTTGACGGAGCTGCGGGAGATGCTCGGCGTGCTGCGGGCGGCCGAGCCGCCGAAGCGGATCCCCGCCGCCGTGGCGGCCGTCGCGGCGGTGGCGGCGGTGGCCGCGCCGGCCGGCGGTTTCGAGGACGGGCCCGGGCCCTCGCTGGCCGAGCTCGAAGCACTGGTCGGGCAGTCGCGCGCGGCCGGGATGGCCGTGGAGCTGGACGTCCGGGGCGCGGGGCCGGGGTACCCGGCGGAGGTGGAGCAGACGGCGTACCGGGTGGTGCAGGAGGCGCTGACCAACTGCCACAAGCACGCGCCGGGCGCGCGGGTGGTGGTGCGGCTGGCTCACCGGGAGGGTGAGGTGGCCATGCAGGTGGAGAACGGGCCCTGCGGGGCGGACGTGGTCCAGCCGGGCCTGCCGAGCGGGGGGAACGGGCTCGTCGGCATGCGCGAGCGGGTGCTCGGCCTCGGCGGCGTCTTCGTGTCCGGCCCGACCGACGACGGCGGCTTCAAGGTCTCGGCGGTCCTGCCGCGCGCCCCGCGCCGGGCGTAGGGGTGCCTTGCCGATCACGCCCGCCACCGCGAGCGCGGCGTGATCGGCAAGACACCTCCAGAGGGCGTCCCGGCCCGGCCGGCCCGGCCGGCGCGCGCGGACGCGTCCTACGGCGCCGTGGTGAGGCGGGTGGGCTGGAGGCCGGTGAGGAGGAGGATAAGGGCCTCGTCCACGCCGCCGCCCAGGTACCAGTCGCCGGTGTGGTCGATCCCGTAGACGCGGCCCTCGCGGTCGATGGCGAGGTGGGAGCCGGCGTCGGCGTCGACGCCCAGGGGGCAGAGCTCCGTGGACAGGGCGCGGCCGAGGTCGGCGAAGGTGCGGGCGAGATGGAGGCCCGTGAGCGGGTCGAGGCGGACGGGGGTGGGGGCTATCTGGCGGCCGGGGCCGGGCGCCGTGATGCGGAGCCCGCCGAACTCGGCCCAGGCCTCGACCGCGGCCGGGAAGACCGTGTGCCGGTGGCCGGCCGGGGTGGTGTGGTCGCGCAGCGCGTCGGCCCAGAACTCGGCCTGCTTGATGTCCCAGCGGCCGGGCTCCCAGCCGGCGGTGCGCAGGGCGGAGTCCACGGCGCCCGGGAAGCGGGTGGCCGAGGAGCGGTCGTAGGAGGCGGAGGAGGAGGTGGTCATGGTGTGGGAGGTCAGGCCTTCTCTGACGCGGGGGTGAGGTCGACGGCGCGGACGCCGAAGTGGGCGAGGAGCGCTTCGCAGGAGCGGCAGGGAGGTGCGTAGCTGCCGTGGAGCGGGTCGCCGTCCTCGCGGATGCGGCGCGCGGTGATCTTGGAGTGCTTCAGGGAGCGGCGCGCTTCGCCCGCGGTGAGTGGCTTGCGGGCGGCGCGCCTGCTGCGGGCGCCCTCCGTGGCCGTGAGGTGGCGGGAGAGCAGTATCGCTTCCGGGCAGCGGCCGGTGAAGCGTTCCCGTTGGCCGCTGGTGAGGGTGTCGAGGAAGTCCTGGACGAGCGGGTGCAGGGCGGGTGGCTGGTCGGCCTTGCCCGCGGTTCCGGTGAGGGTCTCGCCGCGTACGGAGAGGGCGGCGGCGACGGTGGGCAGGATGCCGTCGCGGCGGAAGCGCAGGACGGGTGCGGCGGGCCGGCCGTCGGTGCCGCTCCAGCGCAGGCGGGGGTCTCCGGCCGCGGACGTTCCCCCGGCCGGCTGCCCGGCCCCCTGGTCGCCCTGGCCGCCCGGTGCCGAGGCGCCGTCGGCCGTGTCCGTGCGTGTCGCCGTGTTCTGCATGGTCGCGTCTTCCCTCCCGTGGCGGCGGTGGTGGCCGCTGTCGCGCACGCCCCCGTGCTGCGGGGACAGCCTGTCAAATGTCCCCTGTCGTGTGGAAGCGGGGTCGAATATTCGTATCAATTCGGATGTTCCTGGCCCTCGCGCGGGTGCGGGGGTCGCGTGCGGGTGAGGCTCTTGCCCGACCACATAGGCTGTGGTGAACCAGCCAGATCCAGCAGGGGGCTACCGCCATGACGACAGGTCGGCTCGGGCAGCAGGCCGTGCCACCCAACGCCGCGTACTCCGGGCAGGTCGTGCATTTCCCGGACCCGGTCCGGGCAGCTCGGCATCCCCACGGGGTACGGATGGACGCGGACGGACATCCCGACTTCTCCCCGTACGCGCGCGCGGCGGTGGAGATCGCCGAGCCCCCGGAGGGCTTCGGCGTGGACGAGCTGCGGCTGACGGACTGCGTGTCCGCGAACGCGGCGATGCACGCGGCAGGCCATGCGCTGTGGGACACCGTCGGACCGGTGGCGACCCCGCACGGCTGGACCTGGCACCACGTGGCCGGGACGCGGCGGATGGAGCTGGTCCCGGTCGAGGTGAAGGCGCTGCTGCGGCACCACGCGGGGCTGGCGACGGCCCCGGTCGACCACGGCAAGCGCGGGACGCGGCCGTTGCAGGAGCTGCGCCCGGTGCACCTGGGGCTGCCGAAGACGGTCGTGTCCGTCTCCGAGGAGGCCGTGCAGGGCGTCGAGGAGGACCTCGGCTACCGGCTGCCGGAGGCGTACCGCGCGTTCCTGAAGGCGGCGGGCGGCTGTGCGCCGGTGGGCGCCGGGCTCGACGTGGACCTCGGTCTGCTGGTGGACCAGCCCTTCTTCACGGTGCGTGAGGAAGCGGCGGTCAACGACCTCGTGTACGTCAACAAGTGTCTGCGGGACCACCTGACGAAGGACTACCTGTGCGTGGCCTTCGTCCAGGGCGGTCTGCTCGCGGTGAAGGTGAAGGGCGCGGAGATCGGCTCGGTCTGGTTCTCCCCGTACGACGACGCCCGCGACCAGGACGGCTGGTCGGTGCAGGAGCGCGTGGAGCGTCTGTTGCTGCCGTGCGGTGCCGATTTCGATGCCTTTCTGGAGCGGTTGGCGGGGAACCCGCCGGAGTTGGAAACGGTGGCCGGTCTGATGGTGGACGGCGGATTCGCACGCTCGGTTCCCGTGCCCGGCGCGGCACCGGTGGAGGGGTGACGGCGCGATGGTGACGTTTGCGCAGGCGCAGGAGCGCGCCGAGGAGTGGATCAACGGGGACGTGCCCGCGTACCAGCACCGCGAGGTGCGCGTACGGGAGTTCGGGCTCGGGTTCGTGGTGTGGGCGGAGGACCGCGCGGCCGGTCCGGTGTCCGGCGGCGGCCGGCAGCGGCTGGTCATCGCGCGGGACAGCGGTGAGGTGACGCTGTGGCCCGGACTGCCGGTGGGTGAGGTGATCCGCCGCTACGAGGAGGAGTACGGGGCCGCGGCCGCGCCGGTGGCGGAGGCCTCGGTGCCGACGCCGCGGATCGACTCGGAGCAGACCTCGTTCATGCTGAGTCCGCCGGAGTGGCTGCAGGAGGCGGCGGACCGGGCGGGGATTCCGCCGGCGCCGGCGCCGCTTCCCGCGGAGCCCGTGGCGGCCGCGCCCGGGCCAGTTCCCGCCGCGGAGCCCGCTGCTCCGGCTCCCGCGCCGGTGGAGGCGGTTCCGCTGCGCCGCGAGGTGCCGTACGAGCCGACCGCGAACGACGGGGTGCCGGCCGGGGCCACGCCGTGGGCCGGGACCGATGTGAACTCCGGGGCGGACGACGTGTCCGTGCCGCTGCCCGCGACGGTGTTCGCGCCGCCGCTGTCGGGCTCGGACCTGGAGGACATGGCTCCGCCGTCCGCCGGGTCCTCCGAGGCCAAGACCGCGCTGATTCCCGGGGGCAGCCGGCTCCCGAAGACGGCGATCGCGCCCGCGCTGGACCTCGGCCCGGGTGCGGGCGGCGCTCCGGATTCGGGGTCGATCGCCGACGCGCCGACGAGCAAGGCCCAGGTCTCCCGGCCGGGCGCGGCGCCGGCGATGCCTCCGGGCCCGCCCGGTGCCCCCGGCCTCGACCACGCCGCAACGATGCTGGCGGGTCCGGCCGTGACGGGTCAGCCGCCGGCGCCTCCGGGTCCGCCCGGTGCTCCGGGTGCTCCGGGTGC
>NZ_JBIAXU010000022.1:22918-130810 GCF_042896985.1 Streptomyces sp. NPDC001194
GCTCCGGGTGCGGGTCAGCCGCCGGCTCCTCCCGGTCCGCCGGGGGCTCCCGGTTCGCTGGGGCGCGGCCTCGACCATGCGGCGACGATGCTGGCGGGTCCGGCCGTGACGGGTCAGCCGCCGGCGCCTCCGGGTCCGCCCGGTGCTCCGGGTGCTCCGGGTGCTCCGGGTGCGGGTCAGCCGCCGGCTCCTCCCGGTCCGCCGGGGGCTCCCGGTTCGCTGGGGCGCGGCCTCGACCATGCGGCGACGATGCTGGCCGGTCCGGCCGTGACCGGTCAGCCGCCCGCGCCCCCCGGCCCGCCCGGGGCTCCCGGGGGCCCGGCCCATCAGGCCGCCACGATGCTCGCCGGTCCCGGCGTACCCCAGCCGCCCGGTCCGCCGGGGGCTCCCGGTGCGTCCGGGGGCGGGCTCGACCACGCCGCGACGATGCTGGCGGGTCCGGCCGTGACGGGTCAGCCGCCCGCGCCCCCCGGCCCGCCCGGGCAGCCGCAGGCCGGTCCCGGTCCCGCCGGGCAGCCCCCGGCGCCCGCCGGTGCGCCCACGGTCGGCCCGGGCTACCAGGCCGTCCTGCGCTACCGCGCGCCCGACGGCTCCGAGCAGCAGCTCATCCGGCGTTCCGCGCCCGGCACCCCGCACCCCGAATGGCAGATCCTGTACGAGCTGCGCGCGATGAACGTGCCGCCGCAGCAGGTGCTGGAGCTCCACACCGAGCTGGAGTCCTGTGAGCTGCCCGGCGGTTACTGCGCCCGGATGATCCGGGAGACCTGGCCGCAGGTCCGGATCACGAGCGTGGCCCCGTACGGCAAGGACCACGCGGGCCGCCAGCAGGGCATGCGGCACCTGCTGACCCATCAGGGTGAGCTGCACCAGGTGGCGGACGGCCCGGCGCGCCCCGCGCCGGTACGGGTGCCGGTGCCGCAGGTGCAGCTGCAGCCGGCGATTCCGCTGGACGCCATCGGAGCTGAGCTGGCCGGGGCCTTCGGCCCGCAGGGCGTGTTCCGCTTCGATCAGCGTGCGGTGTCGCGCCAGGGCGTGCCGGAGATCGTGGCGCAGACCCTGGTGTGGGCGGGTCTGCCGACGGACTTCGGGCCGTTCTTCTGGGCGCAGGCGGTGCCGGGCCAGCCGGTGCCCACGCTGGCGGAGCTGGCGGCGCAGCGGCAGGTGCAGCCGGCGTCCGACGCGGGCTCGTACCTGGTGGTGGGCAGCGACTTCGGCAAGGCGCTGTGCGTGCAGTACGGGACGGCGCACATAGTGGCGGTCCCGGTGGAGGCCGGTCCGGGCGGTGCTCCGGTGCCGCCGCAGTTCGTGAATTCGAGCCTGCCGCAGTTCGCCCGCTCGCTGGCGATGCTGGGTCACATGTGGCGGCTGCGGCAGCATCTGACGCCGGAGCAGGCCGGGCGCTGGACCGTCGATTTCCAGACGAATCTGGCGGGGCTCGACAGCGCGGCGCTGGCGTCGCCGGAGAGCTGGTGGTCGGTGCTGCTGGAACAGATGTGGGACGGGTTGCTCTGATCGGATGATCGGGCGGATGGCCGGGCCGGGACCCTCGTACGGGGTCCCGGCCCGGCCATTCCGGCTTCTGGCCGCAAATGGCGCATCCTTGACAGGAATCACCCCGAGAGAGGCGCTTCCAGGATGACTGCTCCCATGTCACCTCACGGACCGGGTTTCGCGACCGTACGAGGTCGCGGCTACCGCACGGAAGAGGTCGACCGGTATCTCGCCCGGCTCTCCGGCAGCCGGGACGAGGCGTGGGAGCGGGTGGCGCGGCTGACGGTCCTCGCGAAGCGGATGGAGGCGGAGGCCCAGCGGCTGCGCGAGGCGGTGGCCGCGCTGGCTCCGCAGACGTACGACGAGCTGAGCGAGCGGGCGCGGCGGATCCTCTTGCTGGTGGAGGAGGAGGCCGACACCGTACGCCGGGACGCGCGGGCCGACGCGGTGGACGCGATGGGCGCGGCCGAGGCGTACGCGGACCGGGCTGCGGAGCTGGCGCGCCAGGATGCGGACGCGGTGCGCGAGCAGACCGAGGTCCGGGCGCGGCAGGGGCTGCTGCGGTCGGGGCGGGAGGCCGACGCGATCCGCGCGGAGGCGAAGGACGACGCGTCGGAGTGGCGGACGCAGGCGCAGGCGGCGCTCACGGAGATGCGGCGCCGGTCGGACGGGCTGCTGGCCGACCGCGAGCAGGAGCACGCGGAGCGGTGGGACGCGGCGGAGCGGGAGCTGGCTGCCCGGGAGGCCGATCTGGAGGCCCGCCACGCGGAGCTGGAGCGGTACGCGGAGGTCCGGCTGGCGGAGGCGCGCCGGGAGTACGCGGAGGTGGAGGAGTCGGCGCGGCACGGGCAGGAGGACGCGGAGGCGCGGGCGGCGGAGCTGCTGGCGGAGGCCCGGGTGCAGGAGGAGCGGACGGGCCGGGAGACGGAGCGGATCCTGCGCGAGCACGGGGAGGCGCAGGACGAGATGCGGGCGCACATGAACCACGTCCGCTCCAGCCTGGCGGCGCTGACGGGCCGGGCCCCGGCCGAGGGCTGACGGCCGGCCGCCCGGGACGGCCGGCCGCCCGGGACTGCCGGCCGCCCGGGACTGCCGCCCGCCCGGGACAGTCGGCCGGCCCGGGACCGGCGGCCGGTCAGGGCTTGTGGCGGGCGTAGTAGCGGGCCACGCGGGCGCGGTTTCCACAGGCCGAGGCCACGCACCAGCGGCGCCTCGGGTTGGCGGGGAGGAACAGCAGGACGCAGTCCGCCCCCTCGCACTCCCGCACGTCCCGCACCCGGGGGTCCGTCAGGAGTCCGGCCACGGCGTCGGCCAGTTCCGCCGCGAGCCGCCGGGCCGGGGTGCCCGTGCGGTGCGCGGCCGCCGTCAGTCCGGTCTCCGGGGTCCAGGCGAGCTCCCGGTGGGCCGGGGCTCCCGCCGAGGCCTCGTTCAGCGTGCGCAGGGCGCCCGCCGGGGGGCGCTCGCCGCGCCGCGCGGCCGCGAGCGCAGCGCCGGCCGCCTCCCGCAGGGCGTGTACGGCGGCCACCTCCTCCGGGCCGGCCTTCCCGGCCGGACCGAGCCGGCCCTCCTGTGCGGCCAGCCAGGCCGAGAGTCCCTCCGGACCTGCGATCAGATCGCCCGCGCCCGCGGGGCGGGTGTTGAGCAGGTCGAGGGCGAGGGGTTCGCCCGTGAGGGGGAAGGGCGGGGTCGACGTCATGGCGCTAATGCTACGCGAAGCACTTGACCCGTTAGAAGTCCCGAGTGAGACTAATGGGAACAAGGCCATTGGAGGCATGTGATGTCGCTCGTCCAGCACCGTACCGCCGACGTCCACGGGGTCCGCGTCGCCTACCGCGAGAGCGGCCCGGCCGACGGGCCGGTCCTGCTGCTCTTGCACGGATTCCCCACCTCCTCGCACCAGTTCGCCCGGCTGATGGACGCCCTCGGCGACACCCCGTACCGGCTGATCGCCCCCGACCTCCCCGGCTTCGGCCGGACCGAGGCCCCGGCGGGCTTCACCTACACCTTCGACCGGCTCGCGGACGTCGTGGAGGGCTTCACCGACGCCCTCGGGCTGGACCGCTTCGCCCTCTACGTCTTCGACTACGGCGCCCCCGTCGGGCTGCGGATCGCCGCGCGCCGCCCCGAGCGGGTGACCGGCCTGATCGTGCAGAACGGCAACGCGTACGAAGAGGGGCTCTCCGACGCGGCCCGCGCGTTCGCCGGACACCGGCGGGAGGTGCCGGGCGACGAGGAGAAGGTGCGCGGGCTGTTCACCCCCGAGGGCATCCGCTTCCAGTACGAGGCCGGCGTGGCCGACCCCGGCCTGGTCTCCCCGGACGGACGGACGCTCGACGTGCACTACGTCGGGCTGCCGGGCCGCGCCGACGCGCAGGCCGACCTCGCCTTCGACTACTCCTCGAACTTCGACCGGTACCCCGCCTGGCAGGCCTGGCTGCGGGCCTCCCGGGTGCCGGTCCTGGTCGTCTGGGGCGCCGGGGACCCGTTCTTCGTCCCGGCGGGGGCCAAGGCGTACCTGCGGGACGCGCCGGACGCCGAGGTGCACGTCATCGACGGGGCGGGGCACTTCGCACTCGAGACGCACCTCGCGGAGATCGCCCCGCTGATCGGGGATTTCCTCGCGAAGCTCCCGTGACCGGGCCCCGCCCCTGCCTTTGCTAGCCGGCCGGCCGCGGGGTCGTGGCCGGGACGGGCGCCGGGGCCGCGGGCGCGTGCCGGTACGGGTCGCTGCGCAGGCCGCGGGAGGTGACCACCACCGTGAACGCGGCGGGTGCGCCGGCGGCCGGGAGCCGCGCGGTCAAAGTGCCCGTCGCCGGGTCGTACTCGGTGGGCAGGACGGTGGAGTCGAGCTCGACCCGGGCCTCCGGGCCGAAGCCGCCGCCCTCCACGACCAGCGCGCCGTCCGCGGGGACCACACGCGTGATCACCGGATTCGCGCGCGTGGCCATCTTGTTCACCAGGTACGCCCCGGCGGGTGCGCCCGTCAGCGCCCAGATCTCGGCGGGGAGGCGGGGCAGCCCGCCGCCCACGTCGGAGAGGAAGAAGAGCACCACGTACAGCATGGTGACCGCGCTGAGCGCCACGTACTGGAGGTCGACGAGGTCGGTGCGCCCGCTGTCGTTCGCGATGAGCTCGCGCAGCGGCCGCTGTCCGGAGCCGGTGGGCTTCGGGGCGGGCTTGGCCATGCTGCCGTTCTCGAGGCGGATCCCGACGACGGTCTTCGCCGCGATCATCGCCACGTACGGGCCGCCGAGCAGCGGCAGGTACACCGTGGTCAGGGAGGACAGCGGGCCGTGCTCCCCGGAGAACCAGCCGGCGCCGCCGCCCGCGGTGAGCCCGTACGCGAGGATCGTGAGCAGGAGCCAGACCAGGATCACCGTCCAGGCCAGGGCCAGGGTGATGGAGGTGGAGAGGCGGCCGTCGCGGCCGGTGACGAACCCCGGGTGGCGGCGCAGCCGCAGGCCGATCGGCCCGGCCAGGGCGGCCAGTAACGCCAGTGCGAAGAGTGCGGAAGCCATGTCGTCCCCCCGGAACGGATCTCGGATGCAGGACTCGAGGTCTACTCCGTTGACCGGGGTCATGACAAGCCGTACCCGGGGGCGCCTTCCAGGGCTAGGCGTCGGTCCGCGCCTGCTCCTGGTGCTCCTCCAGGATCGGGAACCGCCGGGGTGCCACGAAGAGCAGGACGAGCAGCGCGGCGACGGCCGCGGCGGTCGCGCCAAGGAAGATGTGGTCCACGGCGGCGGCCACCGACCGGCGCAGGTAGTCGGCGGCGGCCGCGGGGAGCAGGTCCGGCCGGTCGAGGGCCTTGGACACGTCGTCGAGGTGGTCCGGCAGCCCGGACATCGGGGCGTGCGCCAGCCGGGCGGCGATCGTCGCGTTGGCGACGGCGCCGAGCAGCGCGGCCCCGAGGCTCTGGCCGACCTGGCGGCAGAACAGCACGGAGGCCGTCGTCGTACCCCGCTCGGACCAGCCCACGGTGGCCTGGACCCCGACGATCAGCGGCAGTTGGAACAGGCCGAGGGCGGCGCCCAGCAGCAGCATGATCAGCGTGGGCTGCCAGGGCCGGGCGGGGTAGGGGAGCAGCGTGAACGAGAACAGGATCACGGCGGCCAGCGAGATCCCGACGGCGGCGGAGTTGCGGAAGCCGATGCGCCGGTAGACGTGCTGGCTGAAGGCGGCGGACAGCGGCCAGGTGAGGGTCATCGCGGACATGACGAGCCCGGCGCTGACGGCCCCGAGGCCGAGCACGGACTGGGCGTAGGTGGGGACGAAGACCATCGGGGCGATCATGAGCACCCCGAGTGCGCCGAGGGCCAGGTTCACGGCGGCTATGGTGCGCCGGCGCCAGACCCACCCCGGAATGACCGGCTCCGCAGCCCGGCGTTCGATCCGGACGACCACGGCCGCCAGCAGTGCGCTCGCGCCCAGCAGTCCCAGGGAGGGCGCGGACGGCCAGGGCCAGGCGACCCCGCCCTGGACGAGGGCGAAGAGCAGCAGGCCGCCACAGGCGAAAACGCCGAGGGCGCCCGCCCAGTCGATCGGGCCGCGGCGGCCCGGGGACCGTACGGGCTCCACCAGGTGGCGGGCGAGCATCCACAGGGCCAGGCCGCCGAGCGGCAGGTTGATCAGGAAGATCCAGCGCCAGTCGGCGTACGAGGCGATGAGCCCGCCGAGCGCCGGGCCGGCCACCGCGGACGCGGCCCAGACGGAGGACATCCGGGCCTGGATCCTCGGGCGGTCCTTGAGCGGATAGAGGTCGGCGGCCAGGGTCTGCACCGTGCCCTGCAGGGCGCCGCCGCCCAGCCCCTGGACGAGGCGGAAGGCTATGAGGGCGGCCATGTTCCAGGCGAGCGCGCACAGAAGCGAGCCGACGACGAACAGGGCTATGCCGAAGAGGAGTACGGGCTTGCGGCCGAAGGTGTCGGAGAGCTTGCCGTAGACCGGGAGCGTGACGGTGACGGCCAGCAGGTAGCCCGCGAAGAGCCAGGAGAAGACGGAGAAGCCGCCGAGGTCGCCGACGATCTGCGGGACGGCGGTGGAGACGACGGAGCTGTCGAGGGCGACGAGTGCCATCGCCAGCATGAGGGCACTGACCAGGGCGGTACGGGGGGTCCGCGCGCCCGTGGCCGCCGCGCCGGTCCCCGGTCCGGTCTCCGGTCCGGTCCCGGTGCGTTCGCCCGTGCTCTCCTCTGCGCCCACCAAGATCCTTTCACCGTGCACGTATCCGCGGGGAACACCATCTCATCGCGGGGTATCCGGCGGTATCCCCCCGGTATCCCCCAGAGGTGATCCGCCAAAGGATGCAGAACCCCTAGGGGTTGCTCCTCACAAGGGGCCAGGGGTCATTCGTCCCGGCGGAGGAGGAGGACCGCCCGGGGAGGTCCTTAACTGGTTCCTACGGGCAGGGGTGGGGTTAACCCCCCGGTGGATACGGCGATGGGCACCAGGGCGCCGACCGCCTCCGCCCCGCAGACTTCAAGACGCCAAGACGGCGAGATCCAGCCATGCGCGCGGCAGCGCGAGCGGCGAACCAACGAGGGGAAGCACCGTGACAGCGGCTATGACCGAAACCAGGCACGGGGGTACTGGAGGGCATGAAGCCGTCGCGGCCCGGGCGCGCAAGGTCGTCAAGGCCTACGGCTCCGGGGAGACCCGCGTGGTCGCCCTCGACGAGGTCGACGTGGACATCAAGCGCGGCCAGTTCACGGCGATCATGGGGCCTTCCGGCTCCGGCAAGTCCACGCTGATGCACTGCCTCGCCGGCCTCGACACGGTGACCAGCGGACAGATCCACCTGGACGACACCGAGATCACCGGGCTGAAGGACAAGAAGCTCACGCAGCTGCGCCGTGACCGGATCGGCTTCATCTTCCAGGCCTTCAACCTGCTGCCCACGCTCAACGCCCTGGAGAACATCACGCTCCCCATGGACATCGCGGGCCGCAAGCCGGACGCGGAGTGGCTGAACCGGGTCGTCGAGACCGTCGGCCTCGCCGGACGCCTCAAGCACCGCCCGACCGAGCTCTCCGGCGGCCAGCAGCAGCGCGTGGCCGTGGCCCGCGCCCTCGCGGCCCGCCCGCAGATCATCTTCGGCGACGAGCCCACCGGAAACCTGGACTCCCGGGCCGGTGCCGAGGTCCTCGGCTTCCTGCGCCGCTCGGTGGACGAGCTCGGCCAGACCATCGTGATGGTCACGCACGACCCGGTGGCCGCCTCGTACGCGGACCGGGTGATCTTCCTGGCCGACGGCCGGATCGTGGACGAGATGTACGAGCCCACCGCCGACCAGGTGCTCGACCGGATGAAGGACTTCGACGCGCGCGGGCGGACCTCGTGAGCGCGGGCACCGTACTGAAGACCTCGCGGCGCAACTTCGTCGCGCACAAGGGGCGGATGGCGCTCTCGGCCGTCGCCGTCCTGCTCTCCGTGGCCTTCGTCTGCGGAACCCTGGTGTTCACCGACACCATGAACACCACCTTCGACAAGCTGTTCGGTGTCACCACCGCCAACGTCACGGTCAGCCCGAAGGAGGCCAAGGGCGGCGAGGACAATCCGAACCGAGGCAAGCCCGAGATGCTGCCGGCCTCCGCCGTCGAGCAGGTGCGCGGCGCCGAGGGCGTCAAGAGCGCCGAGGGCGCCGTCGTCTCGATGTCGGTCACGGTGGTCAACGCCGAGAACGAGAACATGGGCTCGACCACCGGCGCCCCGACCATCGCGGGCAACTGGAACGACAACGAGCTCAAGTCGATGAAGATCACCTCCGGCCAGGCCCCACGCGGCCCGACCGAGATGATGGTCGACGCCGACACCGCGAAGAAGCACCACCTGCGGCTCGGCGACGAGCTGCGCACCATCGCCATCACCGGTGACATCCGCGCGAAGATCAGCGGCATCGCCACCTTCACCGTGACCAACCCGGGTGCGGCGATCGTCTACTTCGACACCCCCACCGCGCAGGAGAAGCTGCTCGGCGGCCCCGGCCTCTTCACGCACGTCAACGTCACCGCCAAGGACGGGGTCGGCGACGAGCAGCTGAAGACGAACATCGCGAAGGCCGTCGGCGCGGACACGTACAAGCTCCAGACCGCCAAGGAATCCGCGGACGCCAACCGCAAGGACGTCGGCTCCTTCCTCGACGTCATGAAGTACGTGATGCTCGGCTTCGCCGGGATCGCCTTCCTCGTCGGCATCTTCCTCATCTTCAACACCTTCTCGATGCTGGTCGCCCAGCGCACCCGCGAGATCGGCCTGATGCGCGCCATCGGCGCCGACAGCGGCCAGATACTCAAGTCCGTGATCGTCGAGGCCTTCCTGCTCGGCCTGGTCGGCTCGGTCCTCGGGGTCGGCGCCGGCGTGGGCCTGGCCGTCGGCCTGATGCAGCTCATGGGCCAGATGGGCATGCACCTGTCCACCGACGACCTGACCATCGCCTGGACCACCCCGGTCGTCGGCCTGGTGCTCGGGATCATCGTCACCGTCGTCTCGGCCTTCATCCCGGCCCGCCGGGCCGGCAAGGTCTCCCCGATGGCCGCCCTGCGCGAAGCCGGCACCCCCGGCGACAAGAAGGCCGGCCGCATCCGGGCCGCCGTGGGCCTGGTCCTCACCGGCATCGGCGGCGCGGGGCTGTTCCTCGCCGCGGCCGCCGACAAGGCCGCGGCCGGCTCGCTCTGGCTCTCCCTGGGCGTGCTGTTCACCCTCATCGGCTTCATCGTGATCGGCCCGCTGCTCGCCGGCCTCGTGGTCCGGCTGCTCTCCGGCATCGTCCTGCGGCCCTTCGGGTCCGTCGGCCGCCTCGCCGAGCGCAACGCGCTGCGCAACCCGCGCCGTACCGGAGCCACCGCGGCCGCCCTGATGATCGGACTGGCGCTGGTCGCCTGCCTGTCGGTGGTCGGTTCCTCGATGGTGGCCTCCGCCACCGATGAGCTCGACAAGTCGGTCGGCGCGGACTACATCGTCCAGTCCCAGACCGGCCAGCCGATCATGCCGCAGGCCGAGCAGGCGCTGCGCGACACCAAGGGCCTGGACCACGTCACCGCGTACCGGCAGGTGGAGGCGGAGATCACCGCCCCCGACGGATCCGTCAAGAAGGACGGCATCAGCGTCAACGACCCCACCTACGCCCAGGACGTCCGGCGCAAGATGATCGCCGGCGAGCACGCGGCGGCGTACGGCAAGGACGCGATGTCGGTCGGCTCCGTCTACGCGGACGAGCACCACGTCAAGCTCGGCGACGAGCTGACGGTCGCCTTCACCGGCGGCCGGACCGCCAGGCTGAAGGTCGCCGCGATCACCTCCGACGAGGGCAACCTCGACAAGGGCGTGATGTACATCAGCACCGCGACCGCCGAGCAGTTCCTGCCGGCCGACCGGATGCCGCGGCCGTTCATGCTGCTGGCCAAGGCGGCCGACGGCAAGGCGGACGCCGCGTACTCCGCCGTCAAGGGGGCGCTCGCGCAGTACCCCCAGTACCAGGTGCAGAACCAGACCGACTACAAGAAGTCCCTCAAGGACCAGGTCGGCCAGCTGCTGAACATGGTCTACGGGCTCCTCGGCCTCGCGATCATCGTCGCGGTCCTGGGCGTCGTGAACACCCTGGCCCTCTCGGTGGTCGAGCGGACCCGCGAGATCGGCCTGATGCGCGCCATCGGCCTCTCCCGCCGCCAGCTGCGCCGCATGATCCGCCTGGAATCGGTGGTCATCGCCCTCTTCGGCGCCCTGCTGGGCCTGGGCCTGGGCATGGGCTGGGGAGCCACCGCGCAGCAGCTGCTCGCCCTGGAGGGCCTGAAGGTGCTGGAGATCCCCTGGCCGACGATCATCGGCGTCTTCGCCGGGTCGGCCTTCGTGGGCCTGTTCGCCGCACTGGTCCCGGCCTTCCGGGCAGGGCGGATGAACGTACTGAACGCGATCGCGAGCGAGTAACCGGCTCGGCGTTCGTTCGGGGGACCGCCGGCCCCGGCCGGCCCTTCGGGGCCGACCGGGGCCGACGGCCGTCCCCGGCCGTCCCCGCGCCCCGCGGTGACCGCAATCCCTCGCGCGGGGGACCGGGGCGCGTCGTAGGGTGGGAAGCCCCGGCCCGTGAGACGTGTCGGGCCCTTCGCGTTGCCCCTTCACCGGACGGAAGCCTCCTTTCATGAGCCTGCACGGACTGCTCGACGCCGTCACCCGGGACCCGGCCCTCGCCGAGGCGGTCACCGCGGCCGGGGACGGCAACCGCATGCACGTGGACCTCGTCGGACCCCCGGCCGCGCGGCCCTTCGCCATCGCCGCGCTGGCGGCCAGGAGCGGGCGGACCGTGCTCGCGGTCACCGCCACCGGGCGGGAGGCCGAGGACCTGGCCGCCGCGCTGCGCTCCTTCCTGCCGCCCGAGGAAGTGGCCGAGTACCCGTCCTGGGAGACCCTTCCGCACGAGCGGCTCTCCCCGCGCAGCGACACCGTGGGCCGGCGGCTCGCCGTACTGCGCCGGCTCGTGCACCCGAGCAAGGACGACCCGGCGGCGGGGCCCGTCTCCGTCGTCGTCGCACCGATCCGGTCCGTGCTCCAGCCGCAGGTCCAGGGGCTTGGGGACCTGGTCCCGGTCAGCCTGCGGCACGGCGAGAGCGCCGATCTGGGAGAGGTGACCGAGGCGCTGGCCGCGGCCGCCTACGCCCGCGTCGAGCTCGTCGAGAAGCGCGGGGAGTTCGCCGTGCGCGGCGGCATCCTCGACGTGTTCCCGCCCACCGAGGAGCACCCGCTGCGCGTGGAGTTCTGGGGCGACGAGGTCGAGGAGATCCGCTACTTCAAGGTCGCCGACCAGCGCTCCCTGGAGGTCGCCGAGCACGGACTGTGGGCCCCGCCCTGCCGGGAGCTGCTGCTGACCGACGAGGTGCGGGAGCGGGCCGCGGCCCTCGCCGAGGCCCACCCCGAGCTCGGCGAACTGCTGAACAAGATCGCCGAGGGGATCGCGGTCGAGGGCATGGAATCCCTCGCGCCGGTCCTCGTCGACGACATGGAACTGCTGATCGACGTCCTGCCGGCCGGGTCCATGGCCGTCGTGTGCGACCCCGAGCGGGTCCGCACCCGCGCCGCCGACCTCGTCGCGACCTCCCAGGAGTTCCTGATGGCCTCCTGGGCCGCGACCGCCGGCGGCGGCCAGGCCCCGATCGACGTCGGCGCGGCCTCGCTGCGCGGGATCGCGGACGTACGCGAGCACGCGCGCGAGCTCGGCATGATGTGGTGGTCGGTCTCCCCGTTCGCCGCCGGCGAGGCCGAAGGCGGCGGGGACACCCTCAAGCTCGGCATGCACGCCCCCGAGGCCTACCGCGGCGACACCGCCCGGGCGCTGGCCGACACCAAGGGCTGGATCGCCGACGGCTGGCACACCGTCTACCTCACCGAGGGCCACGGCCCGGCCGCCCGCACCGTCGAGGTGCTCGGCGGCGAGGGCATCGCGGCCCGCCTGGAGGCCGACCTGCGCACCCTGGAGCCGTCGATCGTCCACGTGACGTGCGGCTCCCTCGACAACGGGTTCGTCGACCCGGCGCTGAAGCTGGCCGTCCTCACCGAGACCGACCTGACCGGCCAGCGCACCGCCACCAAGGACCTCGGCCGGATGCCGACCCGGCGCCGCAAGTCCGTCGACCCCCTCACCCTGGAGGTCGGCGACTACATCGTCCACGAACAGCACGGCGTCGGCCGCTACATCGAGATGGTGCAGCGCACCGTCCAGGGCGCCACCCGCGAGTACCTCCTCGTCGAGTACGCCCCCGCCAAGCGCGGCCAGCCCGGCGACCGGCTCTACATCCCCACCGACCAGCTGGAGCAGGTCACCAAGTACGTCGGCGGCGAGGCCCCGACCCTGCACCGGCTCGGCGGCGCCGACTGGACCAAGACCAAGGCGCGCGCCAAGAAGGCGGTCAAGGAGATCGCCGCCGACCTCATCAAGCTCTACAGCGCCCGCATGGCGGCCCCCGGCCACACCTTCGGCCCGGACACCCCCTGGCAGCGCGAGCTGGAGGACGCCTTCCCGTACGCGGAGACGCCCGACCAGCTCACCACCATCGCCGAGGTCAAGGAGGACATGGAGAAGTCGGTCCCCATGGACCGCCTGATCTGCGGCGACGTCGGCTACGGCAAGACCGAGATCGCCGTGCGAGCGGCCTTCAAGGCGGTCCAGGACGGCAAGCAGGTCGCCGTGCTCGTCCCGACCACGCTGCTCGTGCAGCAGCACTTCGGGACCTTCTCCGAGCGCTACAGCCAGTTCCCGGTCAACGTGAAGGCGCTGTCCCGCTTCCAGAGCGACACCGAGTCCAAGGCCACCCTGGAGGGGCTGAAGGAAGGCTCGGTCGACATCGTCATCGGCACGCACCGGCTGTTCTCGCAGGAGACCAAGTTCAAGGACCTGGGCCTGGTCATCGTCGACGAGGAGCAGCGCTTCGGCGTCGAGCACAAGGAACAGCTGAAGAAGCTGCGCGCCAACGTCGACGTCCTGACGATGTCCGCGACCCCGATCCCGCGCACCCTGGAGATGGCGGTGACCGGCATCCGCGAGATGTCGACCATCACCACCCCGCCGGAGGAGCGCCACCCGGTGCTCACCTTCGTCGGCCCGTACGAGGAGAAGCAGATCGGCGCGGCCATCCGGCGCGAGCTGCTGCGCGAGGGCCAGTGCTTCTACATCCACAACCGGGTCGAGTCCATCGACCGGGCGGCGGCCAAGCTGCGCGAGATCGTCCCCGAGGCGCGGATCGCGACGGCGCACGGGCAGATGTCCGAACAGGCGCTGGAGCAGGTCGTGGTGGACTTCTGGGAGAAGAAGTTCGACGTGCTCGTCTCGACGACGATCGTCGAGTCCGGCATCGACATCTCCAACGCCAACACCCTCATCGTGGAGCGCGGCGACAACTTCGGCCTCTCCCAGCTCCACCAGCTGCGCGGCCGCGTCGGCCGCGGCCGCGAGCGCGGGTACGCGTACTTCCTCTACCCGCCGGAGAAGCCGCTGACCGAGACCGCGCACGAGCGGCTCGCGACGATCGCCCAGCACACCGAGATGGGCGCGGGCATGTACGTGGCGATGAAGGACCTGGAGATCCGCGGCGCGGGCAACCTGCTCGGCGGAGAGCAGTCCGGCCACATCGCGGGCGTCGGCTTCGACCTCTACATCCGCATGGTCGGCGAGGCCGTCGCCGACTACCGGGCCGCCGTCGAAGGCGGGGTGGAGGAGGAGCCGCCGCTGGAGGTCAAGATCGAGCTGCCCGTCGACGCGCACGTCCCGCACGACTACGCGCCCGGCGAGCGGCTGCGCCTGCAGGCCTACCGGTCCATCGCGTCGGCGAACTCCGAGGCGGACATCAAGGCCGTACGGGAGGAGCTGCACGACCGCTACGGCAAGCTGCCGGAGCCCGTGGAGAACCTGCTGCTGGTGGCGGGGCTGCGCATGCTGGCGCGGGCCTGCGGGGTCGGCGACATCACCCTCCAGGGGCCCAACATCCGCTTCGGCCCGGTGGAGTTGCGCGAATCGCAGGAGCTGCGCCTCAAGCGGCTGTACCCGGGCACGGTGCTCAAGCCCGCCACTTCGCAGGTGCTCGTCCCGAGGCCGAAGACGGCCCGGGTGGGCGGGAAGCCGCTGGTCGGGCGGGAGCTGCTGGCCTGGACCGGGGAGTTCCTCACCACGATCCTCGGGTCGTAACGCGTACGCGGCCGGGACCGCTCCTTGCCGGAGCGCCCCGGCCGCGGCGCGGGCCGCGGAGGTTCAGACCGTTTCGGCCGCTCCGCCGTCGCCCAGTTTCGACAGGTCCAGTACGTCCGCGCCCTCCGGCAGGGCCGTGTCGACCGGAGCGCCGAAGGCGGAGAAGAGGACCTCGCCGGTCTCGTCCCCCGAGACGGTGGACTTGAGGACGTACGGAGTGCCCTGGGTCGCGATGTAGTCGGTCTCCGTGCCGTTCCTGGCGGCCGTGATGACCGCCATCGCCTGCTTGCCGTCGATGGTGACCGTCTCGCCCTTGCGGGCCAGCGGGTTGGGCCGGCCGCGGCCGTCCGTCAGCTTGTCCAGATCGCACATGTGCTTCATCGCGGCGGCCTTGGCGTCGGAGACCGGCATCTTCAGCCAGCGGTCGGCGAGCATCGTGACCATCGCGTCCGCCTGCCTCTTGG
Organism: Streptomyces sp. NPDC001194; assembly: GCF_042896985.1. Taxonomy (NCBI): domain Bacteria; kingdom Bacillati; phylum Actinomycetota; class Actinomycetes; order Kitasatosporales; family Streptomycetaceae; genus Streptomyces; species Streptomyces sp. NPDC001194. Next base: position 37,541 of record NZ_JBIAXU010000022.1, read on the forward strand.
GGGCGTGTTCCTTCGCGGCCGTGGCCCGCCAGTAGTCGGCGTCGCCCTTGAAGTGGATCAGCTCCGCGGACTTGATCAGGTCCACCTTGCCCATCCCGTCGTACCGGACCGTGCCCTTGCAGCTGCCCTTCTTGTCGAGGGTGAGGTCGAACTCGAGCGGGCTGCCCTCCTCGTGCATCTTCGCGACGACCCGGGTCGATTCGACCTTGCGCATCGCCTCGTGCGACTGGCTCAGGATCTCGGCGCCCGACAGGTCCGCGAGCATGCCGGTGGCCTTGCCCTTCGCGGCCGGCGCGGGCGTGGCCCCGGCCGACGCCGACGCGGCGGCGCGGGCGGCCCGGCCGATGTCGGCGGCCTTGCTCCCGCCGACCGGCGCGCAGGCCGTCGTCAGTCCGAACAAGGCCGTCGTGGTCAGCACCGACACGCCGATGGTCCGGCTTCGCATGTGGATTCCCCCCTGGAACAACAACTCGACTGCCGAGGGTAGTCGCCGCCGGTCAGGGGGCGTCCTCGATTTCCGCGCGCCCCTCGCGGCCCGCGTCCGCCGGGAGGTGTGCGGCGACCCTGCAACGGTTGCGCACATCCCCTCACTGGCGGCCGGAAACGCTGTATACGCTCAGACCCGAAACTTCGTCGACACGGTCCGTCAGGAGCAGCGATGCACGGCCCCGGCCTCCCGCCGCAGCAAGGCCCCCAGCCCAGTACCGGGGGAGTCGTGGCACTGCGCGTGCTGTTCGCCCTGCTGCCCATCCTGAGCTGCGGCTTCCTGGGCTGGGGCACGATGCTGCGGCTCGCGGTCGTCACCCGCAAACCCCGGGACTGGTGGCTGCTGGCCGTCAACTGCGTGCTCACCGTCGGCTGGGTCGCGCTGATCGGCGCCGACCCGACGCCCCGGACCGACGGCTGGCAGGGCAACACGGGCGCCTTCGGCGTCATCATCACCGGGTTCCTGACCTGCGTGTACTTCCTCGTCGCCGACATCCAGCACCACTCGGGCCGGGCGGCGGCCCCGACGGCCTCCTGGTACCCGGCGCAGCCCGCGCCGTACGTACCGCCGCAACAGCACCCGCAGCGCCCGGCGTACGGATATCCGCCGGCGCAGCAGCAGCATCACCAGCAGACGCCCACGCCCACCCCCACCCCCGGCTCCACGCCGACCCCGGCCCCCGGCCCGGCCACGCCGCCGCGCATCGGACAGGTGCGCGCCGAGCTCGACGAGCTGAGCGAACTGCTGCGCAAGCAGACGCCGCACCCCCACCCGAACCCGAACCCGAACCCCAACCCGCAGGCCCCCGGCAACGACGGTGAGGGCCCGGCCCGGTGACGGACGACGACCGGATCATCGGCGAGCGCTACCGGCTGGCGTCCGTCTTGGGACAGGGCGGCATGGGCCAGGTCTGGACGGCGTACGACCAGCGGCTGGACCGCCGCGTCGCCGTCAAACTGCTGCGCCCCGACAAGGTGGCCGGCCCCGGCTCCGTCGCCGACGAGCTGCGCCGCCGTTTCGTGCGCGAGTGCCGGGTGACGGCGCAGGTGGACCACCCGGGCCTGGTCACGGTCCACGACGCGGGCAGCGACGGCGACGAGCTGTTCCTCGTCATGGGCTACGTCGAGGGCACCGACCTCGCCGACCACCTCGCGCAGCACGACCCGTACCCCTGGCCGTGGGCGGTCGCCGTGGTCGCGCAGCTGTGCGGGGTGCTGTCGGCGGTGCACGCGGTGCCGATCGTGCACCGCGACCTGAAGCCGCGCAACGTGATGATCCGCCCGGACGGCACCGTGCTGGTCCTGGACCTCGGCGTCGCCTCCGTGATGGACACCGACACCACCCGCCTCACCAGCACCGGCACCCCGATCGGCAGCCCGGCGTACATGGCGCCCGAGCAGGCGATGGGCGGCGCCGTCGGCCCGTACACCGACCTCTACGCCCTCGGCGTGCTGCTGTACGAACTCCTCAGCGGCAACGTCCCCTTCGCCGGGTCCACCGCCCTCGGCGTCCTGCACCGCCACCTGTACGAGCCGCCGGTCCCGGTGCGCCGGCTGCGCCCGGAGGTCCCGCACCAGCTGGAGGCGGTCCTGCTGCACCTCCTGGCGAAGGACCCGCAGGACCGCCCGGCCTCCGCGCAGCACGTGTACGAGTCCCTGACCTCGCTGCTGCCCAAGCAGGGCAGCCCGGCCGGCGCGCTCGACCCGACCCGCCCCTTCCTGCGCCCGCAGGCACCGTGGCCGGACCGCGCCGCCACCATCCCGCCGCAGCCGACCTCCCCGCCCACGCCGACGCCGCCCAAGCCGGACATCCCGGCCGCGGTGGACGAGGCCCGCAGCCTCCTGGAGCAGGGCCGCCTCACCCAGGCCGTGGACATCCTCGGCGGGATCCTGCCGGCCGCGGCGGCCGAGCACGGCGAGCACTCGACGGTGGTCCGCTCCCTGCGCAAGCAGTACGCGGCCACACTGATGGACGACGGCCAGTACCGCCGCGCCCTGCCCGAACTGCGCCGCCTCGCGGACGAGTTCCCGGCGGGCGACCCCCAGTCCCTGCGCTTTCGCTACGACGCGGCGCAGTGCCTGGAACAGCTCGACGCGCCGGGGGCGGCCCTGGCCGAATACCGTTCACTGCTCCCGCTGTTCGAGAACCACTACGCGAACCCGGACCCGGGTCTCCCGCTGGAGGTACGGCGCCGGATAGCGCACCTGCTGCTCTCCCTGGGAGACCGGCCCGCGGCCCACGACACCCTGGTCCGCCTGCTGTTCGACGCGGACCGCATCCACGGCCCGAACCACCCCTTCTCGGCGGAGGTCCGCCGCACCCTCCAATGGCTCAGCCAGGTGCGCTGAGCCGGGTGCGCTGAGCCGGGCCGGCCGGGCCGGGCCCGCCGAGGCGCCCCGGCCTCAGGCCCCGGCCCGGACGAGCTCCGCGGGCGCGCCGGCCTCCGGGCCGCCCGCGGGCGCGGCCTCGCCGGTCCGGGGCCTGCGGCGGCGCTCCGCCAGGAGCAGCCCGGCCAGCACGAGCAGGGCCGTCCCCGCGGCCGCCGTCCCCGGGACGAGGCCCGGGGGCCGGAAGGAGCAGCTGATGCCGGTGGTGGCGGGGGTCAGCGGGACGGAGACCAGGCCCAGGTAGGGCGTGGCCGGCCGGCCGTTGCAGGTCCAGCCCTCGATCGCCGGGGAGGAGAGGACCACCGTGCCCTCGGTGCCCGCCGGGACCCTGGCGCTGACGGTCGAGGAGCCGACGCGCAGCCCCGTCGGCGCCGTCGCCCGCAGGGCGGCGACCGCCGGGTCCAGCCGGGCCCGGTCCAGGCAGGACAGGGCCCAGCGCGGCGGCGCCGGTGCGTCGAAGACCAGCGCCGAGGAGGCGCCGCGGGACGCGCCGAGCGGCTGGAGGGCCGCCCGGTTGCGGGGGGCGTTGCCGTTCAGGCGGAAGGCGCGGCCGTCCGTGAGGCGGGCCGTCGCGTTGTACTCCGGGGCCCACAGGTAGGCCTCCGTGCCCGCGCGGCACACCCCGGGCGCGACGGGGTCCTCGTACACCTCGGCGCCCAGCAGCAGCTCCTGGTTGGCGAACGGGGGCCCGTCGAACGCCCCGTACGAGGGCGCGGGCCCCGGCGGGCGGACCGTGAGCAGCGGGGGGACGACCCGCGCGCGGCCGACCGTGCCGTCGGGCCGCAGGCGGGCGCCGACCGCGAAGACCGCGTCCGTCACCGGGTTGTCGATGCTCTGCACGTTGCGCCCGCGAGAGGTCCAGCCCGCGCCGAGGGCCACCATCGTGCGCGTGAACACGTCCGGGGTGTGGCTGCTGTAGTACGCGCCGCCCTCCCCGCCGAGCAGCAGCGGATCGTTGCCCGTCAGCGCCGGCCGGCTCGGGTCCGTGCGGTACGCGGGCCAGCCCTCGGCGCCCGCGAGCGCCGCGGAGCGCGCCGTGTGCGCCGGGCCCCACGAGGGGTAGTCGTCCAGCCCGCCGAGCTTGCCCTTGTGCCCGAACGCCGTCGTCGCGGCCGCCTGCCCGATCAGTACGAGCGCCAGCGCCCCGGCCGCCGGGAGCACCAGCCTGCGGTGGCGCAGGGACCACCAGGCCACCGCCGCCACGGCCGACCCGCCGCAGAACAGCGCGAGGCCCCAGGCCGTGGCCAGCGTGCTGCCGGCGGCCGCCGCGGCCGCCGCGGCCAGCACCGCGGCTCCCGCCGCCAGCGCCCGCGGCTTGGGCAGCCCGGCCGCCAGCCCGGTCCACGCGGCGATCACGGCCACCCCGGCCAGCACGAACGTCTGCCGGTACGGGCTCCCGTTCGGGGTCGCGAAGACGTGCCAGGCCAGGTGTGTCGGCGTCCACTGGAAGGAGACCAGCACGGCCGCCGTCAGCCCCGCCCACCACAGGCGGGTGCGCACCGGCAGCGCACCGTGGAACGGCAGGGCCGCCACCAGCAGCAGCGTCCCCGTGCCCACGAACAGCGCCGGGGAGGAGAAGGAGTACGTCGCGGGCAGGAGACGCGCGAACAGGTCCGGCCATGACACCGGGTCGAACCGCCGCGTCCACCCCGGGTAGGCCTGCTTCGAGCTGAGGAACAGCGGGAGCAGCACCGGCGCGGACACCGCGGTGCCCAGCAGGGTCGTGCCGGCACACCGGACGAGCACGGTCAGCCGTTCCCGTGCGCCCCCGCGCGTCAGCACCACCCGTACCAGGAGCACGAGCGCCGCGCCCAGCGTCGCCATGTAGGCGGTGTAGAAGTTCGCCGTCCAGCAGAGCGCCACCACGAGGACGGCGGTGGCGGGCCGGCGGCCCCGCAGCGCCCATTCACCCGTCAGACACAGGAGCGGGAACGTGATCAGCCCGTCCAGCCACATCGGGTTGTAGGAGGCCTCGATCACCGACCAGCCGCACAGCGCGTACGAGGCCGCCAGCAGGCTCGCCCCCCACCACGGCCCGCGGCGCTGGGTGCGCAGCAGCCAGGCCATCGCCGCCGCGGCCGCCGCCGTCTTGAGCACCGTCACCACGTACACCGCGAGGTCGATGTCCTCGCGCGGGAAGAGGGCGACGAGCACGGCGAAGGGGCTGGAGAGGTAGGTGCCGAAGTCGGGCAGGAAGCTCGTGCCGAAGCCGGACTGCCAGTTGAACAGCAGTCCGCCCTCCGCCCGCCCGTGCAGGAGGTCCCACAGGTGGGCGTGGAAGGGGACGAACTGGTTGCCGAGGTCGTTGATGCTGCGGTGGCGGTGTCCGTAGGGGAACACGCGGGCGACCGCGTCCCCGGCGCAGACGGCCACCACCGTGATCAGGGCGGCGAGGGCCGAGCCGCGCAGGCTCAGGCGGCGCGGCGAGCGGTGCGGTGTCGACATGGTGGGCCGACTCTGGCACCGCCGGTGGACGGGAGGGTGGCCGCCGGGTGGCTGCGACATCAACAGACGCGTACCCCAACACCCCGGGAATCGTTGGTCGAAGCGGTGGCTCGGATCAGCTTGACTGCATACCATCGATCACCGCACGGCCCTTGTGCACCGACGCACAATCTCCCGGCCCTGGAGGCTCCTTTGCACCGTCGCACTGCGCTCTCCGTCTCCGCCGCCCTGCTCGTGGCGGCCCCCCTGCTGTCCGCCTGCTCGGGCCAGGCCCGGCCCGGCACCGCGGCCGTCGTGGGCGGCGAACGCATCACCACCTCCGCGCTCCAGGCCCAGGTCAACGACGTCCGGGCGGCACAGAACGAGACCGGGTCCACCGCGGCCCAGCTGATCCAGTCCTCGCCCGGCCTGGAGCGCGTCAAGCTCAACAAGATGATCCAGACCGTCGTGCTGGAGCGCGCCGCGAAGGACGCCGGCGTGAGCGTCAGCGAGAAGGAGGTCCAGGACTTCCGCAAGGCGCAGCTGGAGAAGGCGGGCGGAGCCGAGAAGCTGACCGCGGCGGCCCTGGAGCAGGCCCAGCTGGCGCCCGGGCAGCTCGACGCGGACGCCCGGTTCAAGCTGCTGCGCGACAAGCTCTTCGACCACTACGGCAGCCAGGACAAGGCCGTCGAGAAGCTGGCGTCCGCCGCGAAGACCCTGCACATCGAGGTGAACCCGCGCTACGGCGTCTGGGACGCGCAGCAGATCGTGCTCGGTGACCAGGACACCCCCTGGATCGTCCAGCGGACCCGGCCCGAGCAGGCCCCCGCCGGAGCCTGAGCCGCCCGTCCGGAGGTAGGTTCGGAGGGTGAACGACCACGCCGCCGAACCCGCCCCCGCCGTGCCCGCCCCGGCCCCGGCCGCCATGGCCGGCCCCGACGCCACGGCCGCCGGCCGGATCGTCCTGCTGACCGCGAGCCACCGGGTCGCCCCCGGCCTGCTGTCCTGGCCGGCCTGGCAGGTGCTGCACGCCGCGGACCGGGTGCTGTGCGCCGACCCGGGCCATCCGCAGCTGCCGTACCTGCGCGAGGCGGGAGTCGAGGTCGCGCACGAGAGCCCGGACGCGCAGGCGCTGGTCGAGGCCTGCGCCGGCGGCCGCACGGTCGTGGTGATCCCGTCCGGAGAGGGCGACCGGCGGCTCACCGACGGACTGGCCCGCCTCGCCGGCTCCGGCCGGGTCGACATGCCCGACCTCGAACTGCTGCCCGGCTCGTACGATCTGCCCGGCGCCCGCCTGCTCGATCTCGTCCAGGTGATGGACCGGGTCCGCCGCGAATGCCCCTGGACCTCGCGCCAGACCCACGAGGGACTGGTCAAGTACGCCACCGAGGAGTCGTACGAACTCGTCGAGGCCATCGAGGACGGGGACCGGGAGGCGCTGCGCGAGGAGCTCGGGGACGTACTCCTGCAGGTGGTCTTCCACGCGCGGATCGCCGAGGAGCATCCGGAAGAGCCGTTCTCCATCGACGACGTGGCCGGCGGCCTCGTCGAGAAGCTGATCCACCGGCACCCGCACGTCTTCGGGGACGCGGACGCGCAGACCCCCGAGGACGTCAACGCGCACTGGCAGCGCACCAAGGCGGTCGAGAAGCAGCGGGAGTCGGTCACCGACGGGATCCCGCTGGGCCAGCCCGGACTCGCCCTCGCGGCCAAGCTCGCCGGCCGGGTCCGTACGGGCGGCGTGGCCGTGGGACTGCCCCGCGGCGAGGGCATCGGGTACGAGCTGCTGGAACTGGCGGCGCGCGCCGAGGCGGCGGGCATCGACCCGGAGACCGCGCTGCGCGCGGCGGCCCGCGTCTACCGGGACGCGATCCGCGCGGCCGAGGGGGTCGGCGCGGCGGACACCGACTGACCGCGGGCGGTCCTACCGGGGCGCGCGGCCCGAAGGGTTGTGCCAGTGCGGCTCGGGGCGGCCGAGGAACCACTCGCCGAAGCCGAGGGGACGCCCGCCCGGGCCGTGGCCGGTGCCCGCGGCGGGCAGCGAGTCGTGGAAGATCCTGCCCGGCAGGGCTCCCAGCTCCTTCAGCACCCGCACGGTCTGCTCGACGAACGGCGGCGGCCCGCTGAGATAGACGTCCTGCTCGGGCCACATGGCCCGGTGGCCGAGAGCGGTCGCGAGCCGCCCGGTGGCCTGGTCGCGGTGGAGCCCGGGGGCGGGCGTGATGTAGGTGACGCCGAGCCGGCCGAAGGAGGCGGCGTACTCGTCGATCAGCGGGCGGTCGTAGAGGTGCGCCGCGTCCCGGGCGACGACGAAGAGCCGTACGTCCCGGTCGGGAGGTTCCGCGGCGAGCTCCTCCACCATGGCCCGGATCGGCGCCCAGCCGGTGCCCGCCGCGATGAGGCTGACGGGCCGGTCGGCGCGGCGCAGCGTCAGCTGCCCGCCGGCCGCGCCGAGCCGCAGCACCTCGCCGGGCCGGGCCTCGCGGACCAGGGAGGTGCTCAGGCGGCCGCCCTCGATGCGGCTGACGTGCAGGTCGAGGGTGCCGTCCGGGCGCGGGGCGTTCCCGATGGAGTACGTGCGCCAGACCTTCGGGACCCGTTCGCAGCTCACGCTCGCGTACTGGCCGGGGAGGTGCGGGAAGGGGGCGTGCGGGCGCAGGGTCAGCACCCCGATGTCCTCCCCGTACTGGAGGTGGCGCACGATCTCGGCGTCCCACCACGGCGGGTCCTCGCTCGCGGCGGCCCCGGCCGTCATGGCGTCGGCGATCACCTGGTAGGCCTCGGACCAGGCCTTCTCCACGGTCGGGGTCCAGGCCTCGCCGCAGGTCCGGGCGAGCGCGGCGAGGAGGCTGGCGCCGAGGGCCGCGTAGTGCTCGGGGCCGGCGAGGAACTTGCGGTGGTCGCGGCCGAGGTCGTGGAGATAGGGGAGCAGGCCCTCTTCGTCGTCGAGGCGGGTGACCACGTGGGTCAGCGCGGCGAAGAGCCGGTCGCGCTGGCGTTCCATGTCCTCGGCGGAGGCGGGGAAGAGCTCGCGGATCCCGGGGTTGTGCCAGAAGAGGTGGGAGTAGAAGTACTTGACCGCGTGCTCGGCCCTTCTCTCCACCACCGCGAAGCTGCTCTTCAAGATCCTCACATCCACAAGACCGAAAGTAGGAACGCCGGGGAACGTGAGGTCAAGCGATGGCGGATCTGCGGACAGCCGCGGCGAACCACCCATATGGGATGGCGGCGGGCGCGCGGGATACGGTCAGCGGGTGCATGAGCCGACCCCCGCAGCCCCCGCAGCCCCCGAAGACGGCACCCCTCCCCAGGGCCCGACCCTGTTCGACTGGGAGTTCGCCACCGATCCGTATCCGGCGTACGCCTGGCTGCGCGAGCACTCCCCGGTGCACCGCACCAAGCTGCCCAGCGGGGTCGAGGCCTGGCTGGTCACCCGGTACGCGGACGCCCGCCAGGCCCTCGCCGACCAGCGGCTCAGCAAGAATCCGGCGCACCACGCGGAGCCGGCGCACGCCAAGGGCAAGACGGGCATCCCGGGGGAGCGCAAGGCGGAGCTGATGACGCATCTGCTCAACATCGACCCGCCGGACCACACACGGCTGCGGCGGCTGGTGTCGAAGGCGTTCACCCCGCGCAGGGTGGCCGAGTTCACCCCCCGGGTCCAGGAGCTGACCGACCACCTCATCGAGCAGTTCGCGAGCCGGGGGGAAGCGGACCTCATCCACGAGTTCGCCTTCCCGCTCCCCATCTACGCCATCTGCGAGATGCTCGGCGTACCGCGCGAGGACCAGGACGACTTCCGCGACTGGGCCGGGATGATGATCCGGCACGGCGGCGGTCCGCGGGGCGGGGTGGCCCGCTCCGTGAAGCAGATGCGGACCTATCTCGGCGAACTCATCCACCGTAAAAGGGATGATCTGGGCAATGACCTGATTTCGGACCTGATCCGTGCGAGCGACCACGGCGACCACCTGACGGAGGCCGAGGCCACCGCGATGGCCTTCATCCTGCTGTTCGCCGGATTCGAGACGACGGTCAACCTCATCGGCAACGGCGTCCACTCCCTCTTCATGAACCCCGGTCAGCGCACCCGCCTCCAGGACTCCCTCGCCGCCGGCGAGAGCGGCCTGCTGGAGACCGGCATCGAGGAGCTGCTGCGCTACGACGGGCCCGTCGAGCTGGCCACCTGGCGGTTCGCCACCGAGCCGCTGACCCTCGGCGGCCAGGACGTCGCGGCCGGCGATCCCGTGCTCGTCGTCCTCGCCGCGGCCGACCGGGACCCCGAGCGGTTCGCCGATCCGGACACCCTCGACCTCTCCCGCACCGACAACCAGCACCTCGGATACGGGCACGGAATCCACTACTGCCTGGGCGCTCCGCTCGCACGACTTGAGGGACAGACGGCGCTTGCGACTTTGCTGACGCGTCTGCCGGATCTGGAACTCGCTGTTCCGCCCAACGAGCTTCGCTGGCGCGGGGGTCTGATCATGCGTGGCCTGCGCACCCTTCCCGTGAAGTTCACAGCCCGAAACCCCTGAACGCCCACTGACCGTAAGTCAGCCCCCGTCAAGAGTTGTTACTCGCGTGCTAAGACGGCTAGGTTCTGCCGTTACCCAGCCGTTATGCGAAAGGTGCAGCTCATGCGTTCCGGGAACGGCCGCCACAGACGCCCCCGCCAGGTACCCGCGATAGTCGTCACCGCCGGGGTCACCGGTTCCGCGTTGGCCCTGCCGCTGCTCGCCGCCACCGGCGCGAGCGCAGCCGAGACCTCCACGTGGGACAAGGTCGCCGAGTGTGAGAGCGGCGGCTCCTGGAGCGCCAACTCCGGCAGCGGGTCCTACGGCGGACTTTCGTTCACGCAGGAGGAGTGGAAGGCGTCGGGCGGCCTGGAGTTCGCCGAGCGCCCCGACCTCGCCAGCCGTTCGCAGCAGATCGCCGTCGCCGAGCGGGTGCTGGGCACCCAGGGCGCCCAGGCGTTCGGCCACTGCTCGGAGGCGGCCGGACTGACCCAGCAGGGCCCCGCGGCGACCGTGGACCCGGGCCTGCCCGGCACGCTCACCCCGATCGCTCCGACCGCCTCGCGCCCCGACGCCTCGGTCCCGGCCGGCGGTTCCGGCGCGAAGGCGCGCGACTTCGGCGCCCCCACCCCGGCTCCGGCCCCGGACTTCACGATTCCGCCGGCGCCGCTCGCGCCCAGCAGCGGACTGCCCGTCATGCCCGACCCGGACGTGCCGTCCACCTCGCCGACCGACCCGGTGCTCCCGGGCACCCCCGGCACCCCGACGGCCCCGGGCACCCCGACCGCGCCCGGCACCCCGACCGCTCCGGGCACCCCGACCGCGCCCGGCACCCCGACCGCTCCGGGCGACCCGACCGCTCCCACCACCCCCGCGGCCCCGGGCACCCCGGGTGCCACCACCGACCCGGCGGGCATCCCGGACCCCTCCGCCACCGGTAAGCACCGCGGTACGCCCGCCCTTGAGGCGCCCGTCGCCTCCGGCGCGGCGTCGGACCCCTCGTACACGGTCCAGGCGGGCGACAGCCTGGCGACCATTGCCTCCGCCAAGGGGGTCAAGGGCGGCTGGAACGCGCTCTACCAGGCCAACGAGCAGGTCATCGGTGATGACGCCGATCTGATCAAGCCCGGCCAGAATCTGGATCTAAGTTAAAAACAGCGGCACTTCGGACACCCGGAAAAGGCTGAATGTCCGTTATCTGCAAGTGAGACATGTGTCTCTTCCGGTCAACTGGCGTGTCCCGCCTGGAGCCTTCTGCAAACCCCGCCCTCACCTGCGCAAATGCACGTAAGGAGGGCGCAAGTAGGGGCCGTTTCTCCCCGGTGTTCCTCGTTGAACATCGGGGAGAGACCTGTCTACCTTCTGAGTCGCCCGCCACCGCGGGCTCCTTCGACCGCATCGCCGAATCCTGCCGGCGGACGGAGGGAACAGTCGTCGCGTAAAGCGCCGAAGGCAGGAGCGGGGGAACCAAGGTAGGCGCCGGGACCGGCCGTTGAGAGACGGCAAGGAAACGGCTAGGGGTTAAGTCGTGCGCCACGTCGCACGGCCGGGCACTCATCAGCCCGAACCCGACAGCTCACCTCGTAGGCGTCGGTGAGGAGAACTCCATGCTGATTTCCGGCAAGGGCAAGCACCGTCGCGCCTCCAAGGCCGCTCGCATCGTCACGCTCGCCGGTGTCACCGGTGTCGCCGTAGCCGCCCCCCTGATGGCGGCCGGCTCGGCCTCCGCCGCCACCGCCTCCCAGTGGGACGCCGTGGCGCAGTGCGAGTCCGGCGGCAACTGGTCCATCAACACGGGCAACGGCTACTACGGCGGCCTGCAGTTCTCCCTCCAGACCTGGCGGGGGTACGGCGGCCAGGGCATGCCGAACCAGGCCTCCAAGTCGCAGCAGATAGCCATCGCCGAGAAGGTCCTCAAGGGCCAGGGCAAGGGCGCCTGGCCGGTCTGCGGCAAGGGCCTCTCCAACTCCTCTTACAACGGTGGTGGTACGACCGACACCCCGAAGAAGACGGAGACGAAGACCGAGACCAAGAAGACCCAGCCGAAGAAGACCGAGACGAAGAAGGAGACCAAGCGCGAGACCCCCGCGCCGGTCACCCGCTCCGAGCGCTCCGAGGCCGCCCCGGTCGTGAAGACCGGCAACGGCTCGTACGAGGTCAAGGCCGGCGACACCCTGGGCACCATCGCCGAGGCCAACGGCGTCAAGGGTGGCTGGGAGAAGCTCTTCGAGCTCAACAAGGACATCGTCTCGGACGCCGACCTGATCTTCCCGGGTCAGAAGCTGAAGCTCAGCTGAACTCCGCAGTGACAACCGCGGCCGCCCCGGCGGCGCCGCGGAGCCCGACCGCCCGGCGCGTCTTCCCTCACGCGCCGGGCGGCGGCGTTTGTACCGGTGGCCGGGGTCCCTATGTACCGGAAGACGGGTATTCGGGCCCTTTTTCGTCCCAGGGGGCGGGCGGTCGGCCGGCCCAGTGCCCGGAGCCGGTTAGGCTCTAGGCGGCGGGGCCATCCCACGGCCCGACATGCCACCGCACACCCAGCGTCACATCCCAGAAGGAGATGCTCGTGCCGTCCATCGACGTCGTCGTAGCCCGGGAAATCCTGGACTCCCGAGGCAACCCCACGGTCGAGGTCGAGGTGGGCCTCGACGATGGCAGCACCGGCCGTGCTGCAGTTCCGTCCGGCGCCTCCACCGGTGCCTTCGAGGCCGTCGAGCTCCGCGACGGTGACCCCAACCGTTACATGGGCAAGGGTGTCGAGAAGGCCGTCCTCGCCGTCATCGAGCAGCTCGGCCCGGAGCTCGTCGGCTACGACGCCACCGAGCAGCGCCTGATCGACCAGGCCATGATCGACCTGGACGCCACCGAGAACAAGGGCTCCCTCGGCGCCAACGCCATCCTCGGCGTCTCCCTGGCCGTCGCGCACGCCGCGTCCGAGGCCTCGGACCTCCCGCTCTTCCGCTACCTCGGCGGCCCGAACGCGCACCTGCTGCCCGTTCCGATGATGAACATCCTCAACGGCGGTTCGCACGCGGACTCCAACGTGGACATCCAGGAGTTCATGATCGCCCCGATCGGCGCGGAGTCCTTCTCCGAGGCCCTTCGCTGGGGTGCCGAGGTCTACCACACCCTCAAGAAGGTCCTGCACACCAAGGGCCTCTCCACCGGTCTCGGTGACGAGGGCGGCTTCGCGCCGAACCTGGAGTCCAACCGCGCCGCGCTCGACCTCATCGTCGAGGCCATCAAGCAGGCCGGCTACGTCCCGGGCAAGGACATCGCGCTCGCGCTCGACGTCGCCGCGTCCGAGTTCTACAAGGACGGCAAGTACGAGTTCGAGGGCCAGTCCCGCTCGGCCGCCGAGATGACCGAGTACTACGAGGAGCTCGTCTCCGCGTACCCGCTCGTCTCCATCGAGGACCCGCTGTTCGAGGACGACTGGGCCGGCTGGAAGACCATCACCGACCGCATCGGCTCCAAGGTGCAGATCGTCGGCGACGACCTCTTCGTCACCAACCCGGAGCGCCTTGCCCGCGGCATCGAGGAGGGCTCCGCGAACGCCCTGCTCGTGAAGGTGAACCAGATCGGTTCGCTGACCGAGACCCTCGACGCCGTCGAGATGGCCCAGCGCAACGGCTTCAAGTGCATGATGTCGCACCGCTCCGGCGAGACCGAGGACGTCACCATCGCCGACCTCGCCGTCGCCGTGAACTGCGGCCAGATCAAGACCGGCGCCCCGGCCCGCTCGGACCGCGTCGCCAAGTACAACCAGCTGCTGCGCATCGAGGAGATCCTCGACGACGCCGCCGTGTACGCGGGCCGCTCCGCCTTCCCGCGCTTCAAGGGCTAATCACGGCAGGCCCTCCGGGGCTGGCCTCCGTACGTCCCCGCACTCGGTCCCGTACCGTGTGCGGGGACGTATTGCGTAGCGCGCACGACGTACCCAGGGACAGAGGGACACAGGGGAGGCGGGATCAATGGCCGGGAACCGGGATCGGTTCTCCACCTTCTCCACCGCGACCAGGCTCAAGCAGCTCGGCGAGCGGACCGCCGCCCACGTCTACCGTTCGCAGACGCGCCGTCAGGTCCGCCGCAGCCGGCTCACCGGCCGCGCCGCGCTCCTGGTGCTCGTCCTCTGTACGCTGGTCGTCGCCCTCGCGTATCCGATGCGCCAGTACGTCTCACAGCGCTCGGAGATCGCGGAGCAGCGGAAGGCCGCCGAGGCCGCGGGCCGGCGCCTCGAACGCCTCCGCGACGAGAAGGCCCGCTGGCAGGACAACGCGTACGCGGAGCAGCAGGCGCGCAAGCACCTGCACTTCGTCCGCCCGGGCGAGATCAGCTACATCATGACCGACCCCGGGGCCGGGGCCGCCGAGCGGCACCGCACCGGAACGGCCGGATCCGACCGGCCCTGGTACTCGAACGTCTGGGACGGCGTCGACAAGGCAGACCGCCCCGGCGAGTGACGAGTACCCGCACCCATCCACGAGAACGAAGAGACTTCCTCCAGGCATGCAGACGCCCCCGCCCCAGACCGACCGGACCGAGCCGACCGATGCGGACATCGAGGCGTTCGAGCAGCAGCTCGGCCGCCCGCCGCGCGGGCTGCGCGCCATCGCCCACCGCTGCCCGTGCGGCCAGCCGGACGTGGTGGAGACCGCCCCGCGCCTCCCCGACGGCACGCCCTTCCCGACGACGTACTACCTCACCTGCCCGCGCGCGGCCTCCGCGATCGGCACGCTCGAGGCCAACGGCGTGATGAAGGAGATGCAGGCCCGGCTCGCCGAGGACCCCGAGCTCGCCGCCGCGTACCAGGCCGCGCACGAGGACTACATCCGGCGCCGCGACTCCATCGAGGTGCTCCAGGGCTTCCCGAGCGCCGGCGGGATGCCGGACCGGGTGAAGTGCCTGCACGTGCTGGTCGGCCACTCGCTGGCCGCCGGCCCGGGCGTGAACCCGTTCGGCGACGAGGCGCTGGCGATGCTGCCGGAGTGGTGGGCCAAGGGCGCCTGCGTCACGCCGTGCGCGCAGAAGGCGGAGCAGCAGGAGCCGAAGGCGTGACCCGCGTCGCGGCCGTCGACTGCGGTACGAACTCCATCCGCCTGCTCGTCGCGGACTGCGATCCGGCCACCGGCGAGCTGGTCGAGCTGGACCGGCGGATGACGATCGTCCGCCTGGGCCAGGGCGTGGACAAGACGGGCCGGCTGGCCCCGGAGGCGCTGGAGCGCACCTTCGCGGCCTGCCGCGAGTACGCGGAGGTCGTCAAGGAGCTGGGCGCGGAGCGCCTGCGGTTCGTGGCGACCTCGGCCTCGCGCGACGCCGAGAACCGCGAGGAGTTCGTCCGGGGCGTCCTCGGCATCCTGGGCGTCGAGCCCGAGGTGATCTCCGGCGACCAGGAGGCGGAGTTCTCCTTCGTCGGCGCCACCCGCGAGCTGACGGGCACCACCCACATGGAGAAGCCCTTCCTGGTGGTGGACATCGGCGGCGGCTCGACCGAGTTCGTGGTCGGCGAGGAGCACGTACGGGCGGCCCGCTCGGTCGACGTGGGCTGCGTCCGGATGACCGAGCGCCACCTGGTGGTGGACGGGGCGGTCACCGACCCGCCGACCGCGGAGCAGATCGCGGCCATACGGGCCGACATCGAGGCGGCGCTGGACCTGGTCGAGCAGACGGTCCCGCTGACCGAGGCGCGCACCCTGGTGGGCCTGGCCGGCTCGGTGACCACGGTCGCCGGGATCGCCCTGGGGCTGCCGGAGTACATCTCCTCCGAGATCCACCACGCCCGGATCCCGTACGAGCAGGTCCGCGAGATCACCGACCGGATGCTGACCTCGGTGCACGCCGAGCGCGCGGCGATCCCGGTCCTCCACCCGGGCCGGGTGGACGTGATCGGCGCGGGCACCCTGGTCCTCCTCGCCATCATGGAGCGCACCGGAGCCCGGGAGGTCGTCGTCTCGGAACACGACATCCTCGACGGCATCGCCTGGTCCATCGCCTGAGGCGGACGACCGGCGGTCGTGACCCGCACAGTCGCCGTGACGAAGGCGCCCAGGTCAGCCGACCTGGGCGCCTTCGTCATCGGACTCAGATGCTGCGGTGGACGTCGCGCCGGTCGCCGACCTTGACGGCGAGGATGACGAGCTCGCCGTCCAGGACCTGATGGGCGATCCGGCAACCGCCCACCCGGAGCCGGTAGAGGCGGGACGGTCCGCTGAGCTTCTTGACGTCGGCGTCCTCACGGTACGGATCGTCTCCCAGCGCGGTCAGTGCGGCGAGGATGCGCATCGCGGCCGGCCTGTCGATGGCCCGGAGCTGCCGTTGTGCCGCGGTGGTGAACCGGAACGCGTACTTCACGCCGCGCCGTCACCCCGTTCGCTGAACAGGTCGGCCAGCAGCTCGGCCATGGTCACGGTCGGCCCGCCTTCGGCCAGCACGGCCTCCGCCTCGCGGGCGAGCAGTTCGTCGGCCGCCTCTTCGAGTGCGTTGAAGTCCGCGATGGGAACCAGGGCAGCCACCGGGACGCCGTTACGGGTGATTATGGTCGGCGCGCCCTGCTCCGCACGATTGATGTGGTCCGCGAGATGGGCACGGGCTTCGCGCACGGTCACGGCGTTCTCACTCATGACGGCAGTGTACGCGCGGATGTGTACACGTACCCGTGCGGCGCCAAATCGGTGCGGGTCCACTGGGGATGCTCTACAGCATCGCCTGACGGAGGGCTGTTTCGAAGGTCGTCGAGGGCCTTCGGGGGGCTTTCGGAGGTCCTTACGGGGGCCTTAGGTCCCCTCCTCCACAGAAAGTTCGTGAAGTTCTTCACAAGGAAAAGAGGTCCGATGGGCCGCGGGGAGGGTCCTTCGGGGCGCTCCGCGGGCCATCGGGCCTCTTTTGTCCGAGCGTTCGTGCGAAACGGGGGCGCCGTCCCACCCCCTCGGTAGGTATCCACCAACCCGGTGGTCTACTCCGCTTGCGGGCTTGGAGGCCAGTTCAGGACGGGTGAACAACGAATCCTGTTACACCCTGGTTCCCGTTTCGCGCCATGACCTCCGTCACGTGGGCCGCGCAGTGTAGCAGAGGCCTTCCGTCACCTTGTGAAGGGGCTCACGAGCGTCACCCCTGTGGGTGCTGGATACTCGTTCCATGAGCACCACGGAGCGTCCCAGGATCCTCGTTGTAGGAGGTGGGTACGTAGGCCTGTACGCGGCCAAGCGGATCATGAAGAAGATGCGCTATGGCGAGGCGACCGTCACGGTCGTCGACCCGCGGTCGTACATGACCTACCAGCCCTTCCTCCCCGAAGTGGCCGCAGGCAGCATCTCGCCTCGGCACGTCGTCGTCCCGCTGCGACGCGTGCTGCCCAAGGCAGAGGTTCTCACCGGCCGGGTCACCAGCATCGACCAGGACCGCAAGGTCGCCGTCGTCACGCCGCTCGTCGGCGAGGCGTACGAGCTGCCTTTCGACTACCTGGTGATCGCGCTCGGCGCCGTCTCCCGCACCTTCCCGATCCCCGGCCTCGCCGAACAGGGCATCGGCATGAAGGGCGTCGAAGAGGGCATCGGCCTGCGCAACCACGTCCTCGAGCAGCTCGACAAGGCCGAGTCCACGACGGACGAGAACGTCCGCCGCAAGGCCCTCACCTTCGTCTTCGTCGGCGGCGGCTTCGCCGGTGCCGAGACGATCGGCGAGGTCGAGGACATGGCCCGCGACGCCGCGAAGTACTACACCACCATCAAGCGCGAGGACATGCGCTTCATCCTGGTGGACGCGGCCGACAAGATCCTCCCCGAGGTCGGGCCCAAGCTCGGCACCTGGGGCAAGGAGCACCTCGAGTCCCGCGGCATCGAGATCTACCTCAACACCTCGATGGACTCCTGCGTGGACGGCCACGTGGTGCTGAAGAACGGCCTCGAGGTCGACTCCGACACCCTCGTGTGGACCGCCGGCGTCAAGCCCAACCCGGTGCTGGCCCGCTACGGCCTGCCGCTGGGCCCGCGCGGCCACGTCGACACCGCCCCGACCCTCCAGGTCCAGGGCACGGACTACATCTGGGCCGCGGGCGACAACGCCCAGGTCCCGGACGTCGCCGCCCGCAAGGCCGGCGTCGAGAACGCCTGGTGCCCGCCGAACGCCCAGCACGCGCTGCGCCAGGCCAAGGTCCTCGGCGACAACGTCATCTCGGGCATGCGGGGCTTCCCGCAGGCCGAGTACTCGCACTCCAACAAGGGTGCGGTGGCGGGCCTCGGCCTCCACAAGGGCGTCGCGATGATCGTCATGGGCAAGACGAAGATCAAGCTCAAGGGCCGGCTCGCCTGGTACATGCACCGTGGCTACCACGGCATGGCCATGCCGACCTGGAACCGCAAGATCCGCGTCTTCGCCGACTGGACCCTCGCCATGTTCCTCAAGCGCGAGGTCGTCTCCCTCGGTGCGCTGGAGACCCCGCGCGAGGAGTTCTACGAGGCCGCCAAGCCGGCGCCGGCTCCGGCCGCCGCCGCTGCCCCGGCCGCGAAGGCCAAGGCCTCCTGACCCGGGCCTGACCGGCAACACCTCCAGCACGACCCCGAAGGGGCCGCCCGCCATCCGTGGTGCGGGCGGCCCCTTCGGCGTGCCCCGGTCCCGTCGGCATGCCCCTGTTCGGGTCCGTCGTAGGCCTGTTCGGAGTGTCGTCCGATTGAGGCCCGCCCGAAATGGGTAGGCCGATCGGTCGGATCATTACCGGAGGTGCCTACGATGACCGAAGCCGCGCCGCGGCTGGCCGCTCTTGCCGAGACCCTGCTGGGCGCCCCCCTGCCCGTCCGGATTCGCGCCTGGGACGGCAGCGAGGCCGGGCCGCCCGCCGGACCCACCCTGGTGCTGGCCAACCGGCGCGCCCTGCGCCGCGTGCTGTGGCGGCCGGGTGAACTGGGCCTGGCCCGGGCCTGGGTGGCGGGGGACCTGACCGTGGAGGGCGACCTCTTCGAACTGCTGGACCGGGTGGCCGGACTGCTCTGGGAGCGCGGGCCCGCCGCCGTCCCCGAGACCCCGCCGGCCCTGCGCCGCTCGGGCCTGGGCAAGCTCGGTGCCCTGCGCCCCCAGCTTCCGCGGCTGCCGGAGCGGGCCGCGGGGGCCGCCGGGACCGCCGCGCTGCTGCGCGACCCCGCCGCCCGGGCCGCCCTGCGCGACCTCGTCGCCCTGGCCCGGCCGTGGCCGGCGCCCGCGCCGCCGCCCGAGGAGGCCCCCCGCCGCGGCGGCCCGACGCACACCAGGGCCCGGGACCGCCAGGCGATCAGTCACCACTACGACGTCGGCAACGAGTTCTACGAGCACGTCCTGGGTCCCTCGATGGTGTACTCCTGCGCCTACTGGAGCCCCGGCTCCACCCTGGAGGAGGCCCAGCGGGACAAACTCGACCTGGTCTGCCGGAAGCTGGGCCTGCGGCCCGGCGAGCGCCTCCTCGACGTCGGCTGCGGCTGGGGCTCCATGGCCCTGCACGCCGCCCGGGAGTACGGGGTCCGCGTCACCGGCATCACCCTCTCGCGCGAGCAGGCCGTGTACGCCCGCAAGCGGGCCGCGGAGGAGGGCCTGGCCGACCGGCTCGACATCCGGATCCAGGACTACCGGGACGTCAAGGACGGCCCGTACGACGCCATTTCGTCCATCGGCATGGCCGAGCACGTCGGCGCGGAGCGCTACCGCGAGTACGCCCGCACCCTGCACGCCCTGCTGGCGCCCGGCGGCCGCCTGCTGAACCACCAGATCGCGCGCCCGCCGGAGCCGGACGAAGAGGCGCACCGGATCGACGAGTTCATCGACGCCTACGTCTTCCCCGACGGGGAACTCTCCCCGCTGGGCACGACGGTGGGCGAGCTGGAGCGGGCCGGTTTCGAGGTCCGCGACGTGGAGGCGCTGCGCGAGCACTACGCACTGACGCTGCGGGCGTGGGTGGCGCGGCTGGAGAAGCACTGGGACGAGGCCGTACGGCTGACCTCACCGGGGCGGGCCCGGGTCTGGCGGCTGTACATGGCGGCCTCGGCGCTGGGCTTCGAGCACGGCCGGCTCGGCGTCAACCAGGTCCTCGCGGTGAAGCCCGCGGCGGCCGGGCGCTCGGGGCTGCCGCTGCGGCTGCGCACCTGGGGGGCATGAGCCCGTACGGCGCGGGAAGGGCCCCGGGGCGTGTGCCCCGGGGCCCTTCCGTGTCCCTGCCGTGGAACGCCGCGCCTACTCGGTCTTGATGGCGGTCAGCATGTTCAGCCGGGCCGCGCTGCGCGCGGGCCACATGGCCGCCAGGACACCGACCACGCCGGCGAGCAGGAGGAAGATGCCGATCCGGTCCCACGGGAGGACCAGGGCGTAGTTCGGGACCCCCTTGGAGATGGTGGTGCCCACCGCCCAGGCGAGGAAGACGCCGATCCCGACGCCGAGCACCGCGCCGAAGAGCGAGATGACCACGGCTTCCAGGCGGATCATGTTCTTGACCCGGCCGCGGTCGAGGCCGATCGCCCGCAGCATGCCGATCTCCTGCGTCCGCTCGAAGACGGACATCGCCAGGGTGTTGACCACGCCGAGCACCGAGATGATCAGGGCCATGCCGAGCAGCCCGTACATGATGTTCAGCATCGTGTTGATGATGCCGCCCATCTCGTTGCGCATGTCCTCCTGGGTGGAGACCTTGATCGCCGGGTTCTTGCCCAGGGCGTCGATCACCGTCTGCTGCGCGGCCTTCGAGGCCCCGTCGGCGGTGTTGACGTACACCTCGCGGATGTACTGGTCCTCGCTGTGCGAGGCGAGGATCTTGTTGTCGAGCACGTACGGGGAGAGCAGGCCCTCGAGGTCCTTGTAGACGGCGCCGATCTTGAGCGTGCCCTTCTGGCCGTCGTCGTACTGGACTTCGAGCGCGGACCCGACGGAGAGGTTCTGCTTCTTCGCGGTCGTCTCGGCGACGGCCACCTCGCCCTTGGCGAGGCTGTCCATCGATCCGCTGAGGGTGTCGATGTTCAGCATCTGGCCGATGGCGGACGGAGTGACGCCGGAGGCGGAGCGGAACTGGCCGCCGATCCTCAGGTAGCCGTCGGCCTGGGGGGAGACCGCCTTGATGCCGGGGGCCTTGGCCAGCGTCTCGGCGACCGACTTGTCCAGGCTCATGCCCTCGGCGGCCATGGAGACCTTGTAGTCGGCCTTCAGCTTGTCCGTGCTCATCTTGTCGACGGCCGTGCCCATGGTGATGCCGAGCACCGACAGGGTGGTGACCAGCGTCAGGCCGATCGACAGGGAGGCGGCGGTGACCGCGGTGCGGCGCGGGTTGCGCACGGCGTTCTGCGCGGCCAGCTTGCCGGGGATGCCGAAGACCTTCTGCAGCGCGGGGCGGATCGCTCCGATGACCGGCTTGGAGAGCAGCGGCAGCACCACGATCAGGCCGATGAGCATGAAGAACGCGCCGGCGCCGACGGTCAGGCGGCCGTTCTCGCCGCCCATGGACACGCCGAGCAGGACCAGGCCGATGCCGCCGAGGCTGATCACCGAGCCGAGGACGTTCCGTACGACCAGGGACTTCGCGGTGGCCGGGAGGTGGGCGCTGCCCATGGCGGCGACCGGGGCGATCCGGCCGGTGCGCCAGGCGGGCAGGAGGGCGGC
This sequence comes from Streptomyces sp. NPDC001194, assembly GCF_042896985.1. NCBI lineage: Bacteria > Bacillati > Actinomycetota > Actinomycetes > Kitasatosporales > Streptomycetaceae > Streptomyces > Streptomyces sp. NPDC001194. The sequence continues at coordinate 58,960 of NZ_JBIAXU010000022.1, forward strand.
GAGGGTGGTGACGAGGACGCCGATGACCACGGCGGCGACGACGGTGCCGGGGGCGATCACGAGGTCGCCCGCCGGGAGCTTGGCGCCGAAGGCCTCGATCGCGGAGCGCATGGCGACCGCCAGGCCGGTGCCGGCGACCAGGCCGACGACGGCGGAGACGACGCCGACGACCAGTGCCTCGGTGAGGACCGAGCGCATGACCTGGCCGCGGTTGGCGCCGACGGCGCGCAGCAGGGCCAGTTCCTTGGTGCGCTGGGTGACCAGCATGGTGAAGGTGTTGTAGATCAGGAAGATGCCGACGAAGAGCGCGATGCCGGCGAACGCGAGCAGCATCTGGTTCATGTTCGACATGCCCCGCTCGACGTCCTTGGCCTGCTCGGCGGCGAGGGCGGCGCCGGTCTGGGCCTTGGTGTGCTTGGAGTCGAGCAGCGGCTTGATGTCGGTGAGCAGCTGGTCGGCGGAGGTGCCGGCCTTGGCGGCGACGGACAGCTCCTCGTAGTACCCGGGCTTGAGGTACAGCTCCTGGGCGACGGCGGTGTCGAAGAGGACCAGGCTGCCGCCCGCGCTGACCGCGCCGTCCTCGGTGGTGAAGATCCCGGAGAGGGTGTACTCCTTCACCGGGCCGTTGGTGGCGACGCGGACCTTGTCGCCGACCTTGTACTTGCCGGTGTCGGCGGTCGCCTTGTCGAGGGCGATCTGGTCGGCCTTGGCCGGGCCGGTGCCCTGGGTGAAGGCGTAGCGCGGGTCCTTGCCGTCCTTGACGGGGGCGTAGTTGGAGCCCTTGTTGGACCAGCCGGAGCCGATCAGCTCGCCCTTCTCGTCACCGACGCCTGCGAAGCCGGAGACGCGGCCGGAGACGGAGTCGACGCCTCCCAGCGCCTTGACCTTGTCGAGGGTCTGCTGGCTGAGGCCGACCTCGCCCTCCTTCTGGCCGTCGTCGCCCCGGCCCTGGCCGTACGAGGTCACGGAGACGGCGACGCCGTCGTAGCTCTTGGCGGACTGGCCGGAGAGGGCCTTGCTGAGGGTGTCGGTGAAGACGAGGGTGCCGGAGACGAAGGCGACGCCGAGGACGACGGCGAGCACCGTCATCAGCAGCCTGGCCTTGTGCGCGAGCACGTTGCGCAGCGCGGTACGGAACATGGTGGAGGAGTCCAGGGGGTAAGGGGTCAGCGGGGACGGGGAGGGAACGTCCCTCAGCTGGTGCGGCCCTTGGCGTCGAAGGCCTTCATGCGGTCGAGCACCCCGTCGGCGGTGGGGCCGTACATCTCGTCGACGATGCGGCCGTCGGCGAGGAAGATGACGCGGTCCGCGTAGGAGGCGGCGACCGGGTCGTGGGTGACCATGACGACGGTCTGGCCGAGCTCGCGGACGGAGTTGCGCAGGAAGCCGAGGACCTCGGCGCCGGAGCGGGAGTCCAGGTTTCCGGTGGGCTCGTCACCGAAGATGATCTCGGGGCGGGAGGCCAGGGCGCGGGCGACGGCCACGCGCTGCTGCTGGCCGCCGGAGAGCTGGGTGGGGCGGTGGCCGAGGCGGCCGGAGAGGCCGACCATCTCGATGACGTTGTCCAGCCACTGCCGGTCGGGCTTGCGGCCCGCGATGTCCATCGGCAGGGTGATGTTCTCCAGCGCCGTCAGCGTCGGCAGCAGGTTGAACGCCTGGAAGATGAAGCCGATCTTGTCGCGGCGCAGCTGGGTCAGCTGCTTGTCCTTGAGGGTGGAGAGCTCGGTCTCGCCGATGCGGACGGAGCCGGCGGAGAAGGTGTCCAGACCGGCGACGCAGTGCATCAGGGTGGACTTGCCGGAACCCGAGGGGCCCATGATCGCGGTGAACTGGCCCTGGCCGAAGTCCACGGAGACGTTGTCGAGGGCGACCACCTGGGTCTCGCCCTGGCCGTACACCTTGGAGAGGCCGGTGGCCCGGGCGGCCACGGCCTGGGTGGTGTGCGGGGCGTAGTTCATGGTGGTCACGGAAGCGACTCCTCGGGCTGCGGACCGGGGTGCGGTCTGCGGATCGGCGGGACGCTCCCATCGTCGCCGTGCGCACCCCCGCGGGGGATCAGCCGAGGTGCCCGTTCCCTGGCCCACTGGAGTCTGATCACGGGGCGGGCCGCCTCCTCCTCTGGTATGACGGCGGCCCCGGTGCGGCGTCGGGGGAAGGGCCTCGGGACGGCTTCCGCGGGCGGGGGTGGCCCGGGGTGGCGCGCGGGTGGCGAAGGCCGTCGAAATCCCGTCAATCCCGTATCGCGGGTGATCGCCGTCCGTAACGGGCCCACCGTGCGTTCTGGCGCCTGACGGCCCCTCAAGCGCCAATAAAATCAGACAACATCGGATAGAGGGCCCACTGTCGACCACGATGATCCGGATAGGCTCGGCACAGCGTTCAGTGCTTTTGTGCGGGAGCCGCGACACCCCGCCCGGATGGTGGAATGCAGACACGGCGAGCTTAAACCTCGCTGGCTTAGGCCGTGCCGGTTCAAGTCCGGCTCCGGGCACGAGAACGTTCCGCACGCACCGGAACACACGAACGGCGGGGGCGCCCCAGGGGCGCCCCCGCCGTCCTGTTCCCTCCCCCGGGGCGGCCTCCGGCTCCGACGGGCCCCATGTGCGGAAATCATTGGAAATCTGTCGTGCGGTCTGCATAAATGCGGCAGCGGGTCGTGGGCAAAGATCCTCCCTGAGCAGTAGGGTCAGATTTTTGCTAACGCATTACTCTTGTTGCAAGGCCGCGCACGGTGGCCATGGAGGAGTGAGATGAGGAGCAGCAACCCGGTCTTCTCGCGACGGGGGTTCAGCCGCGACAACGGTGGCTACGCGGGCTTTGACGCGCAGCACCAGCAGGCCGGGACCAACCCGTACGCGACGAATCCCTACGCCACGGACGCCGCCACCGGCATGCCGCAGGCGCCCGCCCGCGCCGACGTGATGACCATGGACGACGTCGTGAGCCGTACGGCCATGACGCTCGGCACGGTCATCCTCACGGCGACGATCGCGTGGATCGCCATGCCGGTCGACCCGGCGAACGTCAACAAGTCGTACGGCATCGCCGTCGGCGCCGCGCTCGTCGCGATGGTCCTCGGGCTCGTCCAGTCCTTCAAGCGCAAGGCCTCCCCGCCGATCATCCTCGCGTACGCGGCCTTCGAGGGCTTCTTCCTCGGCGTCCTCTCCGCGGCCACCAGCACCTACTTCGGTGCCGGCGTGGTCATCCAGGCCGTGCTCGGCACGATGTGCGTCTTCGCCTCCGTGCTGTTCGCGTACAAGATGCGCTGGATCCGCGTCACCCGCCGTTTCTACGGGTTCGTGATGGCGGCCGCCATGGGCTTCATGCTGCTCATGGTCGCGAACCTGCTGTTCTCGGTCTTCGCGGGCGGTGACGGCCTCGGCTTCCGCAGCGGCGGCCTCGGCATCCTGTTCGGCATCGTCGGCGTCGTCCTCGGCGCCTGCTTCCTCGCCCTGGACTTCAAGCAGGTCGAGGACGGCATCGCCTACGGCGCCCCGCGCGACGAGGCCTGGCTGGCGGCCTTCGGCCTCACGCTGACCCTGGTCTGGATCTACCTGGAGCTGCTGCGCCTGTTCCAGATCCTCTCCGGCGACGACTAGTCGCCCCTGCCGTCCGCGCCGGCGCGGACGGCAGGGGGAAGGCCCCGCGAGCTCACCGCTCGCGGGGCCTTCCCGCGTTTCGGAGTCGGTACGGGGTCGGGGACGGAGGGTCGGGGGATCGGGTCGGGGGATCGGGCCGGCGGACGGCTCAGCCGAACTTGCGGGCCGCCCTGCGCAGGTCGTACTCGTGGATGATCGCCTTGGCCTGGCCGTACGAGAGTTCGTGCGCGCCGCGCAGCCAGCTGACCTTTTCCTCGAACCGGACGAGAGAGGGGCCGTCGTCCACGGCGCGGAGCCAGTCGGACACTTCACGACCGGTGGTCAGGGGGATTCTGTCGATCATGTTGCGGTGGGTCTGCTCGGAGAACTCTACGGACATGGGCGCCTCCGGAGGTATCGCCGTTCTGTGCTGTTCTCTTCACGCCACCGTGCCGGAGAGTTCGCCCGTTGGCAATGGCGCCGCGGCGGCGCGTAAGGTCGGCCGGGTGCTTGATACTTCGCCTCTGACCGCCGCCGTGGAACGTTTCGCCGACCGGCTGCGGGCCATGCCGCAGAGCCGTCTCCGGCGCGGGGCCGCCGCCGAGGCGCTGGAGCTGGCCCGCGAGCTCTCCGTACGGGCCCAGGCGCTGGAGGCGCCGTGGCGGGGCGCGGGGGCGGCTCCGGCGCGGGAGATGCCCGACGCGGGCGTGTTCGTGGTCGGGGATCAGGTGGCGGTGGCCGGACTGGACCTCGCGGAGGCGCTGCGCGCCGCCGCCGAGGGGCCGCTGGGGCTCCCGGACACAGCGAAGGCCCCGTCCGAGATGCTGGACGAGGCCGTACGGCTGGTGGAGCGGGCGGAAGCCGGAGCGACGCGGTGATCAGGGCGGCGCCGTGATCGCGGTGGCGCCGCGGATCAGAGCGACGCGATGACGCGGTCCGCGAGGATGTAGACGTTGCTGTCCGGGTCCTGGGTGTCACCGCAGGAGAAGGTCAGCGCGTAGGCGCCCGAGATGCCGGAGCCGCCCAGCAGGACCGGCGCGGTGCCCGAGCGCAGTGCCTCGGCGAGGCGCTCGGCCGTCTCCCGGTGGCCCGGGGTCATGCAGAGCGTGGTGCCGTCGGTGAAGACGTACACGTCGAGCGTGCCCAGCGGGCCCGGGCGGACGTCCGCGAGGGCCGTGCGGGCCTCCGCGAGCTCCTCCAGGCGCGAGACGGTGCGCTCGTGGTCGGCGCCGGGGGCCGGGGCCTGGACCGGTACGAAGTCGGGGTGCGAGGGGTGGCGCCGGCGGGCGGCGGCCAGCTCGGCCGAGTCCTCGGGGTAGTCGTCGGCGGCTTCGTCGCCGAGGAGCGGCTCCAGACCCACCAGGTCGGCCTGACGGGGCAGGAAGACGGCCGGGCCGTCCTCGCCGAGGCCGGGCAGCCCGCCCAGCAGCGAGGGAGCGTCGGCCGCGTCACGGGCCTCCTGCGCGGCCCAGAAGGCCCGCGCCTCGGCGAGCTCGCGCTCGCGCTCCTCGGCCAGGGCCTCGGCGACGGCGGCTCGTATCTCGGCGGCGGGGGACTGCACGGCACTGCGGGCGTGCGGGACGGTCGTGCCGCGGGTGTGGGCGGGTGCCGCCAGCTCACCGCGGAGGGCCGTCACCTGCTTGCGCAGGCCGTGTACGGCGTGCAGCGCAGCAGCGCCCACGGTCGCGGCGGCGGCCGTGGTCAGCAGCAGGGCAAGAGACATGGCGCTCACTGACTAACTCCTGATTGATTCGATCCCCCGACTTCCTACATCAGAGTGTCCTGACCTGGGAATGGCGTGCAGTGCATTACGTCACGAATTGGACAGGGCTTTCGTCACACTCGGGACCTGCAAATCTGCTCTGACCTGCGGAAATGCCAAACCCCCAGGACTAAGGTCACATCCTGGGGGAGATTCGGTCACAGGTCGGCCGCGACGGGATTAGATTCGGCGTCAGTACGCCGCAAGGGATCAAGCAGATCCCTTGCGGCGCCTGGACGGTGGAATCAGCTCGGCCGCTCGCCTCTTCCGGTCGCGCTGGTCTTCGCCACCGCTGAGGGCAGGCGTCGCCGCTCGTTCCTCACGGCGACCCCTACCCTCCGCTCCGGCTCAGCTCAGCCGCTCGATGACCATCGCCATGCCCTGGCCGCCGCCCACGCACATGGTCTCGAGGCCGAACTGCTTGTCGTGGAACTGGAGGCTGTTGATCAGCGTGCCGGTGATGCGGGCACCGGTCATCCCGAAGGGGTGACCGACGGCGATGGCGCCACCGTTGACGTTCAGCTTCTCCAGCGGGATCTCCAGGTCCCGGTACGACGGGATGACCTGGGCCGCGAAGGCCTCGTTGATCTCGAACAGGTCGATGTCGCCGACGGTCAGCCCGGCGCGCTTGAGGGCCTGCTTCGAGGCCTCGACCGGGCCGAGGCCCATGATCTCGGGGGAGAGGCCGGTGACACCGGTGGAGACGATCCGGGCCAGCGGGGTCAGGCCCAGCTCCCGCGCCTTGGTGTCGCTCATGATGACCAGCGCGGCGGCGCCGTCGTTGAGCGGGCAGCAGTTGCCGGCCGTGACCAGGCCGTCGGGGCGGAAGACGGGCTTGAGGCCCTGGACGCCCTCCAGGGTGACGCCGGCGCGCGGGCCGTCGTCCGTGGAGACGACCGTGCCGTCCGGGGTGGTGACCGGGGTGATCTCCCGCTCCCAGAAGCCGTTCTTGATGGCGGCCTCGGCGAGGTTCTGCGAGCGGACGCCGAACTCGTCCATGTCCTGGCGGGTCACGCCCTTGAGGCGGGCCAGGTTCTCGGCGGTCTGGCCCATCGAGATGTAGGCGTCGGGGACGAGGCCCTCCGCGCGCGGGTCCTGCCACGAGGAGCCCTCGGTCTGCGCGACGGCGGCCGTACGGGCCTCCGCGTCGGCGAAGAGCGGGTTGTGGGTGTCGGGCCAGGAGTCGGAGTTGCCCTTGGCGAACCGCGAGACCGTCTCGACACCGGCCGAGATGAAGACGTCGCCCTCGCCCGCCTTGATGGCGTGCAGCGCCATGCGGGAGGTCTGCAGGGAGGAGGAGCAGTAGCGGGTGATCGTGGTGCCGGGCAGGAAGTCCATGCCCATCTGCACGGCCACGATGCGGGCCAGGTTGTTGCCCTGCTCGCCGCCCGGGAGGCCGCAGCCGAGCATCAGGTCGTCGATCTGGCGCGGGTCCAGCTCGGGGACCTTGGCGAGGGCGGCCTGGATGATCGTGGCGGTCAGGTCGTCCGGGCGCACGTCCTTGAGGGACCCCTTGAAGGCGCGCCCGATCGGGGAGCGGGCGGCGGAAACGATGACTGCTTCGGGCATCGGGGCTCCAAGGGGGGTGAGTTGCGGCTCGTTGCTGGACCGCAAGCGAAGTTACCGGCCCGTACGGTCGAGGTCACCGACTTGGGCGTGTGATGCCGGTCGCTCCGCCGGTGCAACGCGCCCGGCGGGGCTTCTGTTCCACCCCGGCGCGTCCCCACGCCTCGAACGCCCCCGGGGGCCGGACGTACCCGGCCCCCGGGGGGACGTCAGCTCGGGGACGGGGTGTCGGCCCGGGGCGGCAGGGCCGGGCCCGCCGACCGCGGGGCCGAAGCCGTGAGGTCCTCGGCCGGGACCCGCCTGCGGCGGCGGTGCTTCAGCAGGGCCCACGGCCCGCGGGCCGGGGTGACCTCCGTGCCCGCCTGCCCGGCGGCGGCCGACGCGGCCTTGGCCACCGGCAGCATGTCCTCGTTCCGCGCCACCTCCAGCCGGTCCGACTCCGGCCACAGCGACAGCGCCGCGCACAGCGTGGGCAGGACGGCCATGGCCGCCGTCGCGTAGCCCTCCGCCGACGGGTGGTAGGAGTCCGGGCCGAACATCTCGCGCGGGTTCGCCGCGAACTCCGGACCCAGCAGGTCCCCCATGGAGACCGTACGGGCCCCCAGGGCGACGACCCCTATCGTCTGGGCGGCCGCCAGCTGGCGCGAGACCCGCCGGGCCAGCCACCGCAGCGGCTGGTAGACGGGCTCGATGGTGCCCAGGTCGGGGCAGGTGCCGACCACCACTTCGGTGCCCGCGAGCCGCAGTCTCCGTACGGCCGAGGTCAGGTGCCGCACGGACTGCGTCGGCGGCATGCGCCGCGTCACGTCGTTCGCGCCGATCATGATCACGCACACGTCCGGCGGCGGCGGCTCCCCGTCCAGGAGCAGCCCCGCCTGCCGGTCGAGGTCGTCGGACATGGCCCCGGAGACGGCCACGTTCCGCAGCTCCACCGGCCGCTCGGCCACCGCCGCCAGCCCCGAGGCCAGCAGCGCGGCCGGGGTCTGCCTGGCCCGGCGCACGCCGAGCCCGGCCGCCGTGGAGTCGCCCATCATGCCGAGCCGCAGCGGGGCCTGGCCGGGCTGCGGACCGGCGGCGGCCAGCGCCGCGAACTCGCTCCCGTACAGCCCGTCCGCCCGCGGCGGATCACCGAGCCCGGTGCCCACCGTCCGCTTCGCGAACTGCACCTCCGCCAGCACCAGCCCCACGGCGGCGGCTCCGACCAGCCCGAGCCCGCCTCCGCCGTACGCCGCGCCCGCCGCGATCCGGCGGGCCGTCCTCGCTCTGGACACCCCTCGAGCCACCTCCCTTTCCCGTCGGGTCTCGATGACCTACCTGCCCCGTAGTGCCGGTCGGCCAATCCCTTTCCGCTTAGTCTGGCGGGACCTCCCGGAGAACCCGTGGAGTCCCCTCCCTGGAGAACATGGTGCAATTCCACGACTCGATGATCAGCCTCGTCGGCAACACCCCGCTGGTGAAGCTCAACCGTGTGACCGAAGGCCTGCAGGCCACCGTCCTTGCCAAGGTCGAGTACTTCAATCCCGGTGGATCCGTGAAGGACCGGATCGCCGTCCGGATGATCGAGGCCGCCGAGCAGAGCGGTGCCCTCAAGCCCGGCGGCACCATCGTGGAGCCCACCAGCGGCAACACCGGTGTAGGACTCGCCATCGTGGCCCAGCAGAAGGGCTACAAGTGCATCTTCGTCTGCCCTGACAAGGTGTCCATGGACAAGATCAACGTGATGCGCGCGTACGGAGCCGAGGTCGTGGTCTGCCCGACCGCCGTCGACCCGGAGCACCCGGACTCGTACTACAACGTCTCCGACCGCCTCGCGCGCGAGCCCGGCGCCTGGAAGCCCGACCAGTACAGCAACCCGAACAACCCCCGTTCGCACTACGAGACCACCGGTCCCGAGCTGTGGGACCAGACGGACGGGAAGATCACCCACTTCGTCGCGGGCGTCGGCACGGGCGGCACGATTTCGGGTACGGGCAACTACCTCAAGGAGGTGTCCGGCGGCAAGGTCAAGGTCATCGGCGCCGACCCCGAGGGCTCGGTCTACTCCGGCGGCTCGGGCCGTCCGTACCTGGTCGAGGGCGTCGGCGAGGACTTCTGGCCGACCGCCTACGACCCGGACGTGACGGACGAGATCATCGCGGTGTCCGACAAGGACTCCTTCCAGATGACCCGCCGCCTCGCCAAGGAGGAGGGCCTGCTCGTCGGCGGCTCCTGCGGCATGGCGGTCGTCGCGGCGCTCAAGGCCGCCGAGGGCCTCGGCCCGGACGACGTGGTCGTCGTCCTGCTGCCGGACAGCGGCCGCGGCTACCTCAGCAAGATCTTCAGCGACGAGTGGATGGCGGGACACGGCTTCCTGGAGGAGGCCGGCCCCGCCGCGCGCATCGGCGACGTGCTGAACGACAAGGAGGGCGGCATCCCCTCCCTGGTCCACATGCACCCCGAGGAGACCGTGGGCGAGGCCATCGAGGTGCTGCGCGAGTACGGCGTCTCGCAGATGCCGATCGTCAAGCCCGGCGCCGGCCACCCGGACGTGATGGCCGCCGAGGTCATCGGCTCGGTCGTGGAGAAGGAGCTGCTGGCGGCGCTGTTCGCGAAGCAGGCCTCGCTGTCGGACCCGCTGGAGAAGCACATGAGCCGGCCGCTGCCGCAGGTCGGTTCGGGCGAGCCGGTCTCCGAGCTGATGTCCGTACTGGGCGAGGCGGACGCGGCGATCGTGCTGGTCGAGGGCAAGCCGACCGGTGTGGTGAGCCGTCAGGACCTGCTGGCGTTCCTCGCCAAGGGCGCGAAGTAGCCGAACTGCCGCGAGGAATGGCCGAAGTGCCCGTCGCACAAAAGGTACGGGCCCGTCATGTGGCGGCAGCACCGGCTTAACACGGCTCCGGCACAGTGGTGGTTGTCGGCAGGGGCGCGAACGCTCCGGCCGGCACCACCGAACGGCGTTGGCGTACTTCCGGAGCGGCTCCCGGACCGCGCGAACGCCACGGACGCGGACGGCCCTGACCCGGCCCGTGTCCTTCGCGGGGACCGCCGTCGTCCCGCCCCTCGCTCAGCGAGGGTGCGGCGGTCCCCGCGCACACTCCTTCCGCGCCCTCCCCGCCCGCGAACGTCTCGCGGAGCGGTCCGCGGCTTGCCGTGCTGCATAACCGCATGCAGAGTGCTCCGTGACTGAATAAGCACGGGGACGGAGGGGTCGGGATGAGCGACAGCCCGGCAGCGCGGCTGCAGAAGCTGTTTGAGGGGCACCGGCTGACACCCACCCAGCGCCGGATCGCCCACTGCATGGTGCGCGGGGCGGCCGACGTGCCGTTCCTGTCGAGCGTGGAGCTCGCGGAGCTGGCCGGGGTGAGCCAGCCCTCGGTGACCCGTTTCGCGGTGGCGCTCGGCTTCGACGGGTATCCGGCGCTGCGCCGGCACCTGCGCGAGGTGGCGCCGGCCGAGCGCGCGGCCGCGGCCGCGCAGGACGACGCGTACAACGAGTACCAGCAGGCCGTCCAGGGCGAGATCGAGAACCTGCGGCAGCTGTCGGCGATGCTCGCCGACCCGTCGCCGGTCGAGGAGGCCGGGCGGGTGCTGGCCGCCTCCAGCCCGCTGCCCGTACTGGGGCTGCGGGCGGCGTCCTCCCAGGCGCGCGGGTTCGCGTACTTCGCCGCCAAGGTGCATCCGGACGTACGGCTCCTCGACGAGGGCGGCTCGATGCTCGCCGACCGGATCGACGCGGCGGCCGGGGCGGGGGCCTCGGCGCTGCTGTGCTTCGCGCTGCCGCGGTATCCGCGGGAGGTGGCGGAGGCGCTGGACCACGCGCGGGAGGCGGGGCTCACGGTGGTGACGGTCGCCGATTCGGCCTTCGCGCCGGTGGCCCGCTCCTCGGACCTCCTGATCCCGGCGCCGGTGGGCACGGGTCTGGCCTTCGACACGGCGTGCGCGCCGATGCTGCTGGGCCGCGTCCTCCTGGAGGCCATGGCCGACGCCCTCCCCGATGCCCAGGCCCGCCTGGAGGCCTTCGACGCCCGCGCGGCGTCCCGCGGCCTGTTCGTGGAGTAGCGGTCCGCGGAGCGGTGCTCCGTCACAGGAGCGCGTCCCGGGAGCCGCCCCCCGCCTCCGCCACCAGGGAGGCGGGGGACTGGGCCGGGCGGACCGGGGTGAAGCGGGTTTCGCCGGCCGGGGTGGTGCGGAAGCCGTGGACCGCGGGGCGGGGGAGGCTGTTGTAGCCGTAGTGGGCCGTGAAGAAGTACGCCCCCGTGTCCGGGACCGCGATCAGGTCGCCCGGGGCCAACTCCGGGAGCTCCCGGGCCGTGGCCAGGAGGTCGCCGGCGAAGCAGGCCGGGCCCGCGATGTCCTGGGGGACCGGCGGGCCCGTCTTCGGGGCGCCCTTCGCGTCGTACGGCAGGATCCGCAGCGGCCAGGCCGCCGGCGCGTACACCGTACGGGTGGCCAGCTGGACCCCCGCGTGCGTCAGCGCGATGCGGCGGCCCCCGGTGGTCTTCGTGTACTCGACCCGGGAGAGCGCCAGCCCGTGCTTGGCCAGCAGTGACCTGCCGAACTCCGTCACCAGGCCGTAGCGGCCGTCGAACAGGGCCGGGACCGCTTCCCGGAGGGCGGCCACGTACTGCGCGTACGTCGGCGCCTGCGCGTCCGAGGCGAAGTCCACCGGCAGGCCCCCGCCGATGTCGAGGGTGTCGACCTGGCGGCGTCCGGCCGCCGTGTTGATCTCCTCGGCGAGGGCGTGCAGGTCCCGGACCCCCTCCGCGATCAGGGGGAGGGGGACGCCCTGGGAGCCCGAGTGGACGTGCAGCCGGGTCAGCCACGGGCGGTCGGCGTAGGCGCGCACCAGCCACTCGCGGGCACCCGGGTCCCGCAGCGCGATCCCGAACTTCGACGTGGCCGTCGCCGTGGACAGGGCGCCGATGGTGCCCGCGCCCGTCTGGGGGTTGATGCGGATCCCGATCGGTGAGCGCGGGGGAGCGCCCGCGACCAGTTCGTCCAGGCGGTCCAGCTCCTGGCGGTTGTCCGCGTTCACCGCGATCCCGAGCGCCAGTGCCTCGCGCAGCTCGGCCACCGTCTTGGCGGGGGAGTCCAGCACCGTGCGCTCCGGCTCCACCCCCGCCGCCCGGGCCAGCGCCAGCTCGCCCGGGCCGGCCACCTCGCAGCCCAGGCCGAGCTCCGCCAGCAGCCGCAGCACCGGTACGAGCGGGCAGGCCTTCACGGCGAAGGCGTGCAGGAGCGGCGTACCCGGCGCCACCGCCGCCGCGAAGGCGCCGGTCAGGGCGGTGGCGGAGGCGCGGATCCCGGCCACGTCCAGCAGGCAGACCAGGGGCGGCGTGCCCTCCGCCCCGCCCACCAGGCCCTGCTCCACCGCGGCCCGTACGGCCAGATCCCGGCGCGTCGCCGCGTCCGGAGCGTCCATCGCGTGCGTCTCGGCAGCCATGTCCGCCAGCCAATCATCCGGCCGCCCGCCCCGCAGCTGTTGACTGAATCTATTCAGGAAGCCAGGATGTGAATAGATTGCCCAACATCGGAGGAGGCACCGCCATGTCAGGACCCCGCCCCGTACGCGCTGCGCGCGGCACCGAGCTCAGCACCCTGGGATGGCAGCAGGAAGCCGCCCTCCGGATGCTGCAGAACAACCTCGACCCCGAGGTCGCCGAGCACCCCGACAAGCTCGTCGTCTACGGCGGCACCGGCAAGGCCGCCCGCGACTGGCGCTCGTACGACGCGATGGTCCGCACCCTGCGCACCCTCAAGCAGGACGAGACGATGCTCGTGCAGTCCGGCCGCCCGGTCGGCGTGATGCAGACCCACGAGTGGGCGCCGCGCGTGCTGCTCGCCAACTCCAACCTGGTCGGCGACTGGGCCAACTGGGAGGAGTTCCGGCGCCTGGAGTCCCTCGGTCTGACCATGTACGGCCAGATGACCGCCGGTTCCTGGATCTACATCGGCACCCAGGGCATCCTCCAGGGCACCTACGAGACCTTCGCGGCCGTCGCCGCCAAGAAGTTCAACGGGACCCTCGCCGGCACCATCACCCTCACCGCCGGCCTCGGCGGCATGGGCGGCGCCCAGCCGCTGGCCGTGACGATGAACGACGGCGTCGCGATCTGCATCGACGTCGACCCGCGCGCCATCGACCGCCGCATCGAGCACCGCTACCTGGACGTCAAGGCCGACGACCTGCGCCACGCCCTCCAGCTGGCCGTCGAGGCCCGCGACGCCCGCAAGCCGCTCTCCATCGGCCTCCTCGGCAACGCCGCCGAGCTGCTCCCGCAGATGCTCGCCGAGGGCGCCCCGATCGACATCGTGACGGACCAGACCTCCGCCCACGACCCGCTCGCGTACCTGCCCGTCGGCGTCGACTTCGACGACATGGCGGCGTACGCGGCCAAGGACCCGGCCGGGTTCACCACCCGCGCCCGCGAGTCGATGGCGAAGCACGTCGAGGCCATGGTCGGCTTCATGGACGCGGGCGCCGAGGTCTTCGACTACGGCAACTCCATCCGCGGCGAGGCCCAGCTGGCCGGCTACGACCGCGCGTTCGCCTTCCCCGGCTTCGTCCCGGCCTACATCCGCCCCCTCTTCTGCGAGGGCAAGGGCCCCTTCCGCTGGGCGGCACTGTCCGGCGAGGCCTCGGACATCCACAAGACCGACAAGGCGATGCTGGAGCTCTTCCCCGAGAACGAGTCCCTCCACCGCTGGATCAAGATGGCCGGCGAGCGCGTCCACTTCCAGGGCCTGCCTGCGCGCATCTGCTGGCTCGGCTACGGCGAGCGAGACAAGGCGGGCGAGCGCTTCAACGAGATGGTGGCCGACGGCACCCTCGCCGCCCCGCTGGCCATCGGCCGCGACCACCTCGACTGCGGCTCGGTGGCCTCCCCGTACCGCGAGACCGAGGCCATGCTCGACGGCTCCGACGCGATCGCCGACTGGCCGCTGCTCAACGCCATGGTCAACGTCGCCTCCGGTGCCTCCTGGGTCTCGATCCACCACGGCGGCGGCGTCGGCATGGGCCGCTCCATCCACGCCGGCCAGGTCACCGTCGCCGACGGCACCAAGCTCGCGGGCGAGAAGATCCGCCGCGTGCTCACCAACGACCCCGGCATGGGCGTCATCCGCCACGTCGACGCGGGCTACGACATCGCCGAGACGGTGGCGGACGAGCGCGGCGTCCGCGTCCCCATGCGCGAGGGCGACGACGCGTGAGCGACAACCCCGCCGGGGCGACCTCGTTCCACGGCATGTGGAACGAGCTCGCCCCCATCGGCCGCAACGCCGAATCCGGCGGCTACCGCCGCTACGCGTGGACCGGGGCCGACGCCGACTGCCGGACCTGGTTCCAGGCGCAGGCCGAGGCCCGCGGTCTCGCGTACGAGACCGACCGCAACGGCAACCAGTGGGCCTGGCTCGGCGACCCCCTCGCCGGTGACGCCGTCGTCACCGGCTCCCACCTGGACTCCGTGCCCGACGGCGGCGCCTTCGACGGCCCCCTCGGCGTGGTGTCCTCCTTCGCGGCCCTGGACGAACTCCGCAGGAGGGGCGTGGAGTTCGCCAGGCCACTGGCCATCACCAACTTCGGCGACGAGGAAGGGGCCCGCTTCGGCCTCGCCTGCGTCGGCTCCCGGCTGACCGCCGGGCAGCTGACCAAGGAGAAGGCGTACGAGCTCCGCGACGCCGACGGGGTCAGCCTGCCCGAGGCCATGGAGGCCGCCGGGTACGACCCCTCGGCGATCGGCGCCGACCCGCAGCGGCTGTCGCGCATCGGCGCGTTCGTCGAGCTCCACGTCGAGCAGGGCCGGGCCCTGGACCTGTCCGGCGACGCCGTCGGCATCGCGTCCGCCATCTGGCCGCACGGCCGCTGGCGGTTCGACTTCCGCGGCGAGGCCAACCACGCCGGCACCACCCGTCTGGTGGACCGCCGCGACCCGATGCTCACGTACGCGTCGACGGTCCTGGCCGCCCGTACGGAGGCGGCCCTCGCCGGCGCCGTCGCGACCTTCGGCAAGATCTCCGTCGAGCCGAACGGCGTCAACGCCATCCCCTCGCTGGTACGCGGCTGGCTCGACTCCCGCGCCGCCGACCAGGCGACGCTGGACACCGTGGTCACCGCCATCGAGAAGGCCGCCCGCGAGCGCGCCGACCAGGACGGCATCGACCTGGCCGTCGTACGGGAGTCCTTCACCCCGGTCGTCGAGTTCGAGCACGCCCTGCGCGACGAGATGAACCGCATCCTCGGCGGCTCGGTCCCCGTCCTCGGCACCGGGGCGGGACACGACGCCGGAATCCTCTCCGCGGCCGTCCCGACCGCGATGCTGTTCGTACGGAACCCGACCGGCGTCTCCCACTCGCCGAAGGAGTTCGCCCCCGAGGACGACTGCGTGGCCGGTGTCCTCGCGCTGGCCGACGTACTGGAAGGACTGGCCTGCCGGTGAAGACGTACTGGTTGGAACACGCCTGGCTCGGCACGCACGTCGAGCCCGGCGTGGCCCTGACCGTGTCCATCGGCGGCTCCGCCGCGGGGGGCGCCGACGGGCGGATCAGCACCCTGCGGACCGGGGTCGAGACCCCGCCGCCGGGCGCCGAGGTGCTGCGGGGCCTGACCGTTCCCGGGCTGGCCAACGCGCACTCGCACGCCTTCCACCGGGCGCTGCGCTCGCTGGTGCAGGTGGGCTCCGGGACCTTCTGGACCTGGCGCGAGTTCATGTACCAGGTCGCCCAGAACCTCACCCCCGACACGTACTTCGCGCTCGCGCGGGCCGTGTACGCGGAGATGGCGCTGGCCGGCATCACCAACGTCGGCGAGTTCCACTACGTGCACCACGCGCCGGGCGGCGCCCCGTACGCCGACCCCAACGCGATGGGCGAGGCGCTGATCGAGGCGGCCGCGGCGGCCGGCATCCGGATCACCCTGCTCGACACGGCATACCTCTCGTCGGGCTTCGGCGAGGCCCCCAACCACCACCAGCTGCGGTTCTCGGACGGGGCGGCCGAGGCGTGGGCGGAACGGGTCTCGGCCCTGAAGCCGCGCGGGCACGCGCTGATCGGCGCGGCGATCCACTCGGTGCGCGCCGTACCGGCGGACCAGCTGGGCACCGTCGCCCGCTGGGCGCAGGAGCGGCGGGCCCCGCTGCACGTGCACCTCTCGGAGCAGACCGCCGAGAACGAGGCCTGCCAGGCCGCGCACGGCCGCACGCCGACGCAGCTGCTGGCCGACCACGGGGTGCTCGGCCCGCACACCACCGGCGTCCACAACACGCACCTCACCGACACGGACATCGCCCTGCTGGGCGGGACCACCACCGGTACGTGCATGTGCCCCACCACCGAACGCGACCTCGCGGACGGCATCGGCCCGGCGACCCGGCTCCAGCACGCGGGCAGCCCGCTGTCCCTGGGCAGCGACAGCCACGCGGTGATCGACCTGCTGGAAGAGGCACGCGCGATGGAGCTGAACGAGCGCCTGCGCAGCCGCACCCGGGGCCACTGGACGGCGAACTCCCTGCTCACGGCCGCCACCGAGGACGGCCACGCCGCCCTCGGGCTGCCGGACGCGGGCCGCTTGGAGGTCGGCGCGCTCGCGGACTTCACCACGATCGCGCTGGACTCCGTGCGCACGGCAGGTCCGCTGCCGCGGCTCGGCGCCGAGACGGCCGTCTTCGCGGCCACGGCCTCGGACGTCCGCCACACGGTGGTCGGCGGCCGCCACATCGTCCGCGACGGCGCGCACACCCTCGTCCCGGACGTCCCGTCCGCCCTGTCCGAGTCGATCGCGGCCGTCCGCGGCTGACGCCCGGAAGCCCCCCACCCGCCCTTCCCCCGTTCCCCGGGGCACCGCCGCCGACCCCGATACCGGCGTACCGCGCCCGGTGCACCCGGGTGCGGGGGCAGAGCCCCCAGGAGCGGGGGCCGGGGCCTCAGGCCCCGGTTTCGGGAAGGGGCGGGGTGGGGGAAACGAACCTCCCGAGAGGAACCCATGACCACCACCCTCGTCACCAACATCGGCAGCCTCGTCACCAACGACCCCTCCCTCGGCGACGGGTCACCCCTCGGCCTGATCGAGAACGCGGCCGTCGTCATCGACGGCGAGACCATCGCCTGGGTCGGCCCCGCCGGCCGGGCCCCGGGCGCCGACTCCGCGTTCGACGCGAACGGCCGCGCGGTCATCCCCGGCTTCGTCGACTCCCACTCCCACCTCGTCTTCGCGGGCGACCGCACGCAGGAGTTCAACGCCCGGATGTCCGGCCGCGCCTACTCCGCCGGCGGCATCCGCACCACCGTCGCCGCCACCCGCGCCGCCACCGACGCCGAGCTGGAAGCGGGCCTCGTCCGCCACCTCGACGAGGCCCGCCGCCAGGGCACCACCACCTTCGAGACCAAGTCGGGCTACGGCCTCACCGTCGCCGACGAGGCCCGTGCCCTGCGCATCGCCGCCGCGCACACCGAGGAGGTCACCTACCTCGGCGCGCACATCGTCTCGCCCGACTACGCCGAGGACCCGGCCGGCTACGTCGACCTCGTCACCGGCGAGATGCTGACGGCCTGCGCCCCGTACGCCCGCTGGGTCGACGTGTTCTGCGAGAAGGGCGCCTTCGACGGCGACCAGGCCCGCGCGATCCTCACCGCCGGCGCCGCCGCCGGGCTGATCCCGCGCGTCCACGCCAACCAGCTCTCCTACGGCCCCGGCGTGCAGCTCGCCGTGGAGCTGGAGGCCGCCTCCGCCGACCACTGCACCCACCTCACCGACTCCGACGTCGACGCCCTGGTCCAGGCCGCGGACACCACCGTCGCCACCCTCCTGCCCGGCGCCGAGTTCTCCACCCGCGCGCAGTGGCCCGATGCCCGCCGCCTGATCGACGCGGGCGCCACCGTCGCGCTGTCCACGGACTGCAACCCGGGCTCCTCGTACACGAGCTCGATGCCCTTCTGCATCGCCCTCGCCGTGCGCGACATGGGGATGACCCCGGACGAGGCGCTCTGGTCGGCCACCGCCGGCGGCGCCCGCGCACTGCGCCGCGGCGACATCGGCCGGATCGCCCCCGGGGCCCGCGCCGACCTGGCCCTCCTGGAGGCTCCGAGCCACGTCCACCTGGCCTACCGGCCCGGTGTTCCGCTGGTATCGGCGGTCTGGCAGAAGGGCGTCCGCGCGCACTGACGAACGGTCAATCCCGGCCTGTCCTTTGTCTTCCCTCCGTAAGGCCCCGGGCGTACCTTGAGCCACCAATCTGATGTCCCGTCAGGAACTTGTGGCACGAGGGGAAGACGAAGGTGTCCGACCGGAAACGCTCCACCGCGCTCGCGCTGGCCTCCGCGCTGGCCGGAACGGCGGTCCTGCTGGCCGCCCCCGCAGCCCATGCGGACGTCGTCGACGTCGCGTACGACTGCAAGACCCCCATCGGGGACAAGTCGGCGGTCTCGCCGATCGACATCAAGGCCGTCAAGGAGGGCGACGGGTACAAGCTGACGATGTCCTTCCAGAAGGGCGTCTCGTCCAGCCCCGTCGAACTCGGCAAGGGCGCCATGAGCCCCAGCGCCGTCGTCCTCGTCGCAGGCGCCGAGACGGCGTCGGTGCCGGTCTCGGGAGCGTCCAACCCCGAGGCCGTGCCCGCCAACACCCCCATCAAGATCACCGACCTCTCGGGCACCTACACCCCCAAGAAGAGCGGCAAGGTCACCTTCACCGCGGGCGTGCTCACCATCAAGGCACTGGGGACCACCACCACCTGCACTCCGGGCAACAGCCCCAAGCCCTCGCTGGAGCTGGACGTGACGGGCGCCGCGTCGTCCGGCGGCTCCGACGCCGCGCAGGACACCCTCCCGCAGACCGGTCCCACCGACTCCGCCCTGGCCCTCGGCACCCTCGGCGCCACCGTGCTGCTGACCGGCGCCGCCGGAGTGCTCTGGCTGACCCGGCGCGGCCAGCGGGCCCCCCGGTCCTGAACGGAGCACCCCCGGCCATGCCCGTGCTCCACACCCCCACCCCCTTGTCCCCCACGGCCGCCACCGGCCGGCGCCTGTGCACCGCGCTGCTCGCCGCGGCCCTGCTGCTGGGGGCCGCGGGCGGCGCCACCGCCGCCTCCGACACCTCCGGCCCCGCTGCCTCCGGCCCAGCCGCCTCCGGAGCCGACGAGGCCGGCTGGACCGCAGAGCCCGCGGCGGCGGGCACCGCGCCGGCGCGCCCGTACTTCTACCTCGCGGGCCCCGCCGGAACCGTCCTGGAGGACCGGCTGGCCCTGACCAACACCTCCGACCGGGAGCGCACCGTGACCCTGCGCGGGGCCGACGCCTACAACACGGCCGCCGGCGCCCTCGCCGTCCGCCCGGCCGAGGCCGAGGGCTCCCGCAGCGGCGCGGACCCGGGCGCCGGCTCCTGGTTCAGCTTCGGGGCCGCCACCACCGTGAAGGTCCCGCCCCGCACCCGCGCGGTGGTCCCCTTCACCGTCACCCTGCCGCCCGCCTCCCTCCCCGGCGACCACCCGGCCGCCGTGATCGCCGCCGCGGACGGCCGCGAGGCGGGCGTACGGGTCCACCTGCGCGTGGGCGGCCCGACGCTGGCCGCCCTCACGGTCGAGGACGTCTCCGTACGCGGCCGGGGCGCCCGCACGGTCGTCGCCTACACCCTGGTCAACCGGGGCAACGTGGCCCTCGCCCCCGAACTGGCCCTGCGCGCCGAGGGCCTCTTCGGCGAGGTCCCGGGCCGCACCGCCCGCGCCCTGCCCCTGGAACTGCTCCCCGGCCAGCGGGTGTCGCTGACCGAGCCCTGGCCCGGAGCCCCGGTCCTCGACGACGTCGACCTCACCTTGACGGTCACCGCCCCCGGCGCGGCCCCGGCCACCGCGACCGCCTCCGCCCGGTTCCTGCCCTGGGGGGTCGCCGCCCGGGTCGGCGCCGGGCTGCTCGGCCTCGGCGGGGTCGCCCTGGCCGCGCTGCTCCTCGTGCGCGGCAGGCGGGGCCGGGGCGCGGCGACGGCGGACGAGGAGCCCGCACCCGCGGGGGAGCGGGCACCGGAACACGAGCTGACGGGAGCATTCAGGTGAGCGCGACGGTCGGCGGCAGGGCCATGGCCTTCATCGCGGCGGGGCTGGCGCTGTGCGCCCTGCTCCTCTTCCCGGCCCCGGCGGCGCTCGCCGCCGAGGGCAAGCCCGCCGTGGCGCTCTCGCTCCAGGAGGCCGCGAAGGGCACCGAGATCACCGTCACCGGGACCGGCTGGCGCGCCAAGACCCTGGTGATGCTGCTGGTCTGCGGGCAGAACATGATCGGCGGCACCAACAGCTGCGCCAACGCCGACGGGGCCGCGGTCTCCGTCGGCGACGACGGGCGCTTCGCCGCCCGGCTGGCCGTGGCCGCACCGCCCAAGCCCTGCCCCTGCGTGGTCAACGTGACCTCCGTCAACGGGGACCAGTCCACCGTGGCCGCCCCGCTGAAGATCACGGACCATCCGGTGGCCGAGCTGCCGGCCGAGTCCGGCACGGCGCGCCTGGCGATGCTCACCGGGGTCCGGCTGGAGGGCGGGGACGGGGTGCTGACCTGGTTCGGCGCCCCGCCCAGCCGGAAGTTCACGGTCACCGTCGGCAACCTCGGCTCGGCGCCCGTCAAGGATCCGGTCTTCCAGCTCGGGACCGCCCACGGGGTCTTCGCGCCGCTGTGGGACGAGGTCCGGTGGAAGGGCACGATCCCGCCGGGCGGCAAGGCGGAGGTCCGGCTGGACGTCAGCCTCGCGGCGGGGGCGCACGGGGACTACACCGTCTCCCTCAAGTACGGGGACACGGTCGTGGCGACCCAGCCCTGGGGCGTGGACCGCCCGTACGGGGTGCTGCTGTTCTGGGGCCTGCTCCTGCTGGTGGTCCCGGCCGCGGTCTTCCGCATCGGCATGGCCGTCGTGGACAGGGTCCGGCCGCGTTCGGCGGCGCCGGGCGGTGGCCGCCACCGGGGCGCGAAGGCGCCGTTCCCGGAGCAGGAGGCCGCCCGGCCGGCCGCGCCGGCCTCCCCCCAAGCCACCACGGCGGTCCTGCCGTGGTTCACCCCGGACAGCGCGCCGGGGCCGAGATCACCACACGTACCACAGGCGTCCGCACCGTCTGAGAACAGTCCGACGACGAAGGGACCTTTGTGAAGACCCAACGGAGGGTGAGCGCGGCCGTGATCGCGCTGCTGCTCGGCGGCGCCGGCATCGCCATCGGGGCCGCTCCCGCCCAGGCGGCCGAGACCAAGTTCAACGTCAAGTGCGTACCGCCGGCGGGCGGCGGCGACCCGGTCCAGGGCGAGACCACCGCCAAGGTCAGCGCCCCGGCCTCGGCGAAGGTCGGTGACGAGGTCGACGTGTCGTGGGAGACGGTGAAGCCCGCCTCGAACAACACGGACCTGATGGACATCCCGCAGGACTCGGTCCAGCCCACCGGCTGGATCACGGTCGGCGGCGGGGGCGGCGAGCTGAAGGTCGTCGGGGAGAAGAAGAACCCGCCGATCCCCAAGAAGGCCCCCATGCAGATGTCCACGATGAAGGGGAAGCTGAAGCTCACCAAGGCGGGCAAGATCACGCTGACGCCCGGGAAGTACGACGTCGCGGTCACCTTCTCCTTCGGCACCTTCGTGACCAAGTGCGCACCCACGGGTGAGGTGGGCGTCGGGGCCACCATCGACGTGGCGGACGGCACCAGCGGCGGCACGACGAACGGCGGCGCCACCAATGGCGGTGCCACGAACGGCGGTGCCACGAACGGCGGTGCCACGAACGGCGGTGCCACCAATGGCGGCGTGACGAACGGTGGTGCCACCAGCGGCGGAGCCGGGGGCCAGACCGACTTCCCCGGCAAGCCCGTGGAGGTCGCCTTCGACTGCGGTCCGGTCGTGCCCGGCGGGATCAAGACGCCCGTCACCATCAACGCCAAGAAGAACGGCGGCAGCTACGACCTCACCGTCAAGACCGCCAAGGGCGCGATGGCCAGCCCGATGGCCCTGCCGGCGGGCGCCCTCAAGCCCTCGATGAACATCAAGCTCGGCGGCGCCGACAGCGGCATGGTCAAGGTCTCCGGCCCGGCCAACGCCGAGCCGATCCCGGACAAGGCCCCGGTCAGCCTCAGCGACATGACCGGCACCTACAAGCCCGGCAAGACCGGGAAGGTCACGCTCAGCCCGGACCAGCTGACGATCGACGTCACGATGGCCCCGGGGGCCACCCCGATCAACGTGCCCTGCAAGGCGGCCAGCAGCGGCGTCTCGCTGGAGCTCGACACCACCGCCCAGGCGGGCGGCTCCGGCTCGCCGTCCACCACCGGCTCCACCTCCGCCTCGGGCGGCCTCGCCGAAACGGGTGCCGAGGACGAGGGCGGCATCAAGGCCCTGGCCCTGGTCGCCGGCACGGTGATCCTGCTCGGCGGCGCGGTCTTCACCTTCACCCCGTGGCGCCGGCTGCGCGGTACGCGGTAACCCGTACGGGGGAACGACACGGCGGCCCGGCACACCAGGAGGTGTGCCGGGCCGCCGCGTGCGTCAGAGGGGGTGCGTCAGTGCACGTCGCCCATGAGCGCCTGGACCTTCTTGCGGTACGCGTAGACCGCGAAGCCGGCCACGACGGCGGCCGCCGCCTGCAGGGCGATCACGCCGAGACCGTTCAGGTCCACACCGCCGATGGAGAGGAGGCTGGTGATGCAGTCACCGGCGGTGACCGCGAGGAACCAGACACCCATCATCTGGGAGGCGTACTTCTGCGGAGCCATCTTCGTGGTGACGGAGAGGCCGACCGGGGAGACGCACAGCTCGCCGATGGTCTGGATCATGTAGATCGAGACCAGCCACATCGGGGAGACCTTGACGTCGCCGCCCGCCATGTTCATCGGGATGATGAAGACGAAGAACGAGGCACCGATCAGGACCAGGCCCATCGCGAACTTCACGATGGTGTTCGGCTCCTGGTTCTTGCGCGCCAGCCACACCCACAGCCAGGCGAAGACCGGGGCCAGCGCCATCACGAACAGCGGGTTCAGCGACTGGTACCAGGTGGCCGAGAAGCCGAGGCCGAAGACGGTGTCGGCGGTCTTGTCGTCCGCGAACAGGGACAGCGTGGAGCCACCCTGGTCGTAGATCATCCAGAAGACGGCCGCGGCGATGAAGAACCAGATGTACGCGGTCATCTTCGACTGCTCGGAGCCCGAGAGGTCCTTGTCGCGCTTGATGCGGGTCAGGACGGCGATCGGGATGAACAGACCGGCGAGGGTCAGCGGGACCAGCGCCCAGTTGAGCGTGTACGCGCCGAGGGCGACGACCGCGCCGTAGAAGACGGCGATGCCGACGACCGCGAGGACGACCTTGGTCAGGACGGCCTTGCGCTCCTCCGCCGAGAGCGGGTTCGGAACGATGCTGCTCTTCGGGCTCAGGTGCTTGGTGCCGAGCAGGAACTGGGTCAGACCCAGGCCCATGCCGGCGGCGGCGAGGGCGAAGCCCAGGTGCCAGTTGTGCTCCTTGCCGACCGTGCCGACGACGAGCGGGGCGACGAAGGCACCGAGGTTGATGCCGATGTAGAAGAGCGTGAAGCCACCGTCACGGCGCGGGTCCTCCGGGCCGTTGTACAGGTGACCGACCATCGTGGAGATGTTGGCCTTCAGCAGACCGGAGCCCGCCGCGACGAGGATCAGACCGACGAAGAACATCGCCTGGCCGGGGACGGCCAGGGAGAGGTGACCGGCCATGATCACGAAGCCGGCGATGGCGACCGTCTTGCGGGCGCCCCAGACACGGTCACCGAACCAGCCGCCCGGCATGGCCATCAGGTAGACCATGGAGACGTACACGGAGTAGATGGCCGTGGTGGTGGCCGCGGTCATGGCCAGACCGCCACCCTGGCTGCCCGTGGCGGCGTCGGCGCCGCCCGAGACCAGGTAGTACACCAGGAGTGCACGCATGCCGTAGTAGGAGAAGCGCTCCCACATCTCGGTCATGAACAGAGTGGCCAGGCCACGGGGGTGGCCGAAGAAGGTCTTCTCGGTGGACGGGTCCGCCGAGTCCCTCGTCAGGCTGGAAGCCATGGTCGATCCTTGCTTGCTCGGGACGCTTCGCTTCGTGAGCGGAACAGCGCCCGGTGGGGGGTGGCCGGCACCGGCGACGAACGCCCCACCCCACGCCCAGGGGTCTGCCCCCGTCCTCGAAGGAGGGGGGCAGGGGATGTCCGTAACCGGGATCCACGCCCCGGCGCGAAGCTTTCGCACGCGGGGCCCGGCCCACAGGTCATTCACTGTCATCTGGGCCGGATGAAACCGACCAGAGCAGAATTTGAGGTCTTTGGCTCGCTTTTCGGCACAAAGGTCCCCTGGGTAGTGCATCAGGCGTCTCGCCACCATACGACAGGACACTGCGGCATATGGAAGGACTTGAGATATGGATCACAGGATTCCGGGGAACCGTTTGATCGTATTCGAAGGCCGTTAGTAGTTCATAAGCCCAGATCGAAAGGGGTCTTCAGGCACGCCCCTGCACGCACCTGCCGCGGACTACCATCACCCACATGACGCGTGTACTGCTCGCCGAGGACGACGCATCCATCTCGGAGCCCCTGGCCCGCGCCCTGCGCCGGGAGGGGTACGAGGTCGAGGTCCGGGAGGACGGACCCACCGCCCTGGACGCGGGACTTCAGGGCGGCGTCGATCTCGTCGTCCTGGATCTGGGCCTGCCGGGCATGGACGGCCTCGAAGTCGCCCGCCGGCTGCGCGCCGAGGGCCACGGCTTCCCCATTCTCGTACTCACCGCCCGGGCGGACGAGGTCGACACGGTCGTCGGCCTGGACGCCGGCGCCGACGACTACGTGACCAAGCCCTTCCGCCTCGCCGAGCTGCTGGCCCGGGTCCGGGCCCTGCTGCGGCGCGGGGCGAACGACGCCACCCAGGCCCCCGCCACCCACGGCGTGCGGATCGACGTCGAATCGCACCGCGCGTGGATGGGGGAGGAGGAGCTCCAGCTCACGGCCAAGGAGTTCGACCTGCTCCGGGTCCTGGTCCGCGACGCCGGCCGGGTCGTCACCCGCGACCAGCTGATGCGCGAGGTCTGGGACACCACCTGGTGGTCCTCCACCAAGACCCTCGACATGCACATCTCCTGGCTGCGCAAGAAGCTCGGCGACGACGCCGCGAACCCCCGCTACATCGCCACCGTCCGCGGGGTCGGTTTCCGCTTCGAGAAGAGCTGAGCGGCCCCCGCAGCCATGCGCCGTCGCCTGATCAACTCCACGCTCGCCGTGGTGCTCGTCGTGATCGCCGTCTTCGGGGTCTCCCTGGTGATCGTGGAGACCCGGACGATCACCAGCAGCGCCCAGGACCGCATCGAGTCCGAGGCGCTGCGCCTGGTCGGCATGGTCGAGTCGAGCGTCCTGGAGCGCAAGCCCATCGACGCCCGGGCCCTCGCCGAGCAGCTGGACATGGGCGGCTACGCCCGGATCACCGTCCCCGGGCAGCCGCCCGTGGAGGTCGGCGACCGGATCCCCGACAGCGTCATCCGCGGCACCGCCAAGGGTGAACAGGGGGAGACCGTCGTCGTCGAGGAGTCCCGCTCCACGGTGACCCGGGAGGTCGGCCGGACCCTGGCCGTGGTCGGGGCGGTGGCGCTGCTCGCCGTCGTGGCAGCCGTACTGCTCGCCGTACGCCAGGCCAACCGGCTGGCCTCGCCCCTCACCGACCTGGCGGAGACCGCCGAGCGGCTCGGATCGGGCGACCCGCGGCCCCGGCACAAGCGGTACGGGGTCCCCGAGCTGGACCGGGTCGCGGACGTACTGGACTCCAGCGCGGAGCGGATCGGCCGGATGCTGACCGCCGAGCGGCGGCTGGCCGCGGACGCCTCGCACCAGCTGCGCACCCCGCTCACGGCGCTGTCGATGCGGCTGGAGGAGATCACGGTCACCGACGACCTGGAGACCGTACGGGAAGAGGCGACGATCGCCCTGACCCAGGTGGAGCGGCTCACGGACGTGGTCGAGCGGCTGCTGACGAACTCGCGGGACCCGCGGACGGGCTCGGCGGTCCCCTTCGACCTGGACGAGGTCGTCAAGCAGCAGGTGGAGGAGTGGCGGCCGGCCTACCGCAGCGCGGGGCGGGCCATCGTGCGCTCCGGCAAGACGGGCATGCGGGCCGTCGGCACCCCGGGTGCGGTCTCGCAGGTGCTGGCGACCCTCGTGGAGAACGCGCTGATGCACGGGGGCGGCACCGTGGCGCTGCGTACCCGGGTGATCGGGAACCAGGCGGTGCTGGAGGTCACGGACGAGGGTCCGGGCGTTCCGCCGGACCTCGGCAACCGGATCTTCGAGCGGGCGATCAGCGGGCGCAACTCCACCGGGATCGGGCTGGCGGTGGCCCGGGACCTCGCGGAGGCCGACGGGGGGCGCCTGGAGCTGCTGCAGACGCAGCCGCCGGTGTTCGCCCTGTTCCTGAGCCGGACGGCGCCGGAGCGGCCCGAGCCGGAACAGACGGTGCGCTGAGCGAACGGTGCGCCGAGCGGGCGGCGGTCCGCGCCCCTCGCGGGCGGGCCGCTACTTGCGGGCGGGCTCGGGGGCCCGGCTCCCGGCGGCCAGGCCGCGCGGCGAGGAGACGACGGAGGCGGGGAGCGGGGCCCCCGCGGACTCCGGTTCCGGCAGGGCCTTGAAGACCCACGTCCGGTACGACCAGAAGCGGAACACGGTGGCCGTGCCGATGCCGATGAACTTGAACACGTTCGTGGCGAGCGGACCGTCCCAGCCGAACCCGTACGTGGCGGTGTACAGCACGCCGTTCTCGATCACCAGGCCGATCACGCTGAAGGCCACGAACAGCGGCAGCTCGCGGGAGCCGCCGGTGCGGGCGCGGTCGCGGTAGGTGAAGTACCGGAAGCCCAGGTAGTTGGTGATGATGGCCACGACGGTGGCTATGACGCTCGCCCGGACGACCTGGAGGTCGGTCGTGTGGCGGATCAGGTTGAAGACGCCCAGGTTGACGAGTACACCGATGCCGCCGACGGCCCCGAACTTCGCGACCTCGCGGGCGAGGCCCCGTACGCGTTCGAGCGCGGAACCCTGCTGCGGCGTACTCATGTGATGGATCAGTCCTGTCGTCACCGCCCCGCTCGGGGGCGTCCGCGGAGGCGTCTGCCGCCTTCGGTCAACCCGGCCATGCTAAGTGTCGCCCCACGGGCCCGTCTGTGCCTTCGCACACCGTGCGACGCACGGCACACGGGGGCGGAAATGCTACGCGCGTCGACCAGAACGGGCCAGGGTCACGTCCGGATGGCGGAATACCGGCGGATACCCTGGAGAGGTGACGTTCCCGGTAGTCGGCATGGTCGGCGGCGGTCAGCTCGCCCGCATGACCCACGAGGCGGGTATCCCCCTCGGCATCAGATTCAAGCTCCTCAGTGACACCCCACAGGACTCGGCGGCCCAGGTCGTGAGCGACGTCGTCATCGGCGACTATCGCGATCTGGAGACGTTGCGCGCCTTCGCGCGCGGCTGCGATGTGATCACTTTCGACCACGAGCACGTGCCCATCGGACACCTTCGGGCCCTGGAAGCGGACGGCATCCCCGTCCGCCCGGGGCCCGACGCGCTGATGCACGCCGCCGACAAGGGGGTGATGCGTGCGAAGCTCGACGAGATCGGCGCCCCGAGCCCCCGCCACAGGATCGTGAGCGATCCGGCGGACGCGGCGGCCTTCGCGGCCGAGGGGGGCGGCTTCCCGATCATCCTCAAGACCGTGCGCGGCGGCTACGACGGCAAGGGCGTGTGGTTCGTCCGCACCCCCGAGGACGCCGAGGCGCCCTTCAAGGCCGGTGTGCCCGTCCTGGCGGAGGAGAAGGTCGACTTCGTCCGCGAGCTCGCGGCCAACATCGTCCGCTCCCCGCACGGCCAGGCCGTGGCCTACCCCGTGGTCGAGTCCGTCCAGGTCGACGGCGTGTGCGACACGGTGATCGCCCCCGCCCCGAACCTCTCCGAGGCCCTCGCGGGCGAGGCCCAGGCCCTCGCCCTGCGCATCGCCAAGGAGCTCGGCGTGACCGGTCACCTGGCCGTGGAGCTGTTCGAGACCCCCGACGGCCGGATCCTCGTCAACGAACTGGCGATGCGCCCGCACAACAGCGGCCACTGGACCCAGGACGGTGCGATCACCTCCCAGTTCGCCAACCACGTCCGCGCGGTCCTGGACCTCCCCCTGGGCGACCCGCGCCCCCGGGCCCGCTGGACCGTCATGGCGAACGTGCTCGGCGGGGACTACCCCGACATGTACGCGGCGTACCTGCACTGCATGGCCCACGACCCGCAGCTCAAGATCCACATGTACGGCAAGGACGTGAAACACGGCCGCAAGGTCGGCCACGTCAACACCTACGGCGACGACCTGGACGATGTGCTGGAACGCGCACGCCACGCAGCCGGCTACCTCAGGGGAACCATCACCACATGAGCAACTCCACCGCAGGTCCCGTCATCGGCATCGTCATGGGTTCGGACTCCGACTGGCCCGTCATGGAGGCCGCCGCCAAGGCCCTGGACGAGTTCGAGATCCCTTACGAGGTCGACGTGGTCTCGGCGCACCGGATGCCGCGCGAGATGGTCGCGTACGGGGAGCAGGCCGCCGAGCGCGGCCTCAAGGCGATCATCGCCGGGGCCGGCGGCGCCGCCCACCTGCCCGGCATGCTCGCCTCCGTCACCCCGCTGCCGGTCATCGGCGTCCCGGTGCCGCTGAAGTACCTCGACGGCATGGACTCCCTGCTGTCGATCGTCCAGATGCCCGCCGGGGTCCCCGTCGCCACCGTCTCCGTCGCCGGGGCGCGCAATGCCGGGCTGCTGGCCGTACGGATGCTGGCCGCCCACGACCCGGAGCTGCTCGGCCGGATGAAGGACTTCCAGCAGGAGCTGAACGACCAGGCCACCGAGAAGGGCAAGCGGCTGCGGACGAAGGTCGCGGGCGCCGACTCCTTCGGATTCGGCAAGTGAGCGCCGCGCAGCGCCTGAGCGAGGCGCGGGAGCTGCTCGCCGAGCACCCGGTCGTCGACGGGCACAACGACCTGCCGTGGGCGCTGCGCGAGCAGGTGCGCTACGACCTGGCCCGGCGGGACATCGCCGACGACCAGCGCGGCCGGCTGCACACCGACATCCCCCGGCTGCGCGCCGGCGGGGTCGGCGCGCAGTTCTGGTCGGTGTACGTGCGCTCCGACTACGCGGGCGACACGGCGGTCAGCGCCACCCTGGAGCAGATCGACGCCGTCGCCCAGCTGATCGACCGTTACCCGGCGGACCTCGTACGGGCCCTGACGGCCGACGACATGGAGGCGGCCCGCGCCGACGGCCGGATCGCCTCGCTGATGGGCGCCGAGGGCGGCCACTCCATCAACAACTCGCTCGCCACGCTGCGCGCCCTGCACCGGCTGGGCGTGCGCTACATGACGCTCACGCACAACGACACGATCGACTGGGCGGACTCGGCGACCGACGAGCCGCGCCACGGCGGTCTGAGCGACTTCGGCCGCGAGGTCGTCCGCGAGATGAACCGCATCGGCATGCTCGTCGACCTCTCGCACGTCGCCGCGACGACGATGCGCGACGCGCTCGCCGTCTCGGCCGCGCCGGTGATCTTCTCGCACTCGTCCTCGCTGGCGGTGTGCGAACACCCGCGCAACATCCCGGACGACGTGCTGGAGCTGCTGCCGGCCAACGGCGGCGTCGCGATGGCCACGTTCGTACCGAAGTTCATCCTCCCGGCAGCCGTCGAGTGGACCCTGGCGGCGGACGAGAACCTGCGCGCGCACGGCTTCCACCACCTCGACACCACGCCCGAGGCGATGGCCCTGCACCGGGCCTTCGAGGCCGGGCGCCCGCGCCCGGTGGCCACGGCCGCCACGGTCGCCGACCACCTGGACCACATGCGCGAGGTGGCCGGCGTCGACCACATCGGCATCGGCGGGGACTACGACGGCACGGCCTTCACCCCGGCCGGGCTGGACGACGTCGCGGGCTACCCGAACCTGATCGCGGAGCTCCTCGCGCGCGGCTGGTCGAGGGCCGACCTGGCCAAGCTGACCTGGTCCAACGCGGTACGGGCGCTGCGCGACGCGGAGGCGGTGGCGCGCGAGCTCTCGGCGTCCCGCGGCCCCTCGAACGCGGTGCTGTAGCGCTCGGAGCCGGCTCTCCCGGCGGCTGCGGCGAGGGGTGTGACCTGCGGGTGACACCCGAACGCCTCATCCGCCGGGCGGCCCGGCCGCCCCGCGTGTCACCGTGGCAGCATCTCTCTCCCTGCTGCCGCCGAGACCGGAGCCGAACGCCATGGCCGACCTGCAGGATGAACCGCACACCGCTTTTGCGGCGCACACCGCGTACACCGCCGACACGGTGCCCGCGGGCCCCGGCTCCGCGGGAGCCGAGGACGCGCCCGCCCCGGTGACGGGCACCGCGCTGGAACGGGCCGTCGCGATGCTGTCCGTGCACCCCGTCGCCGACGGGCACAACACCCTCGTACGGACCCTGCGCCAGAGCCCGTACCACGACATCGACACCCCCGACAGCGGCGTCGACACCGACATCCCGCGGCTGCGCGCGGGCGGGGTGGGCGCCCAGTTCTGGTCCCTGCTGCCGCCGGGCGGGGCCGGGGCCGCCGACCACGTGCTGTCCGACACCCTCGACCAGATCGACGTGGCGCTCGCCCTGATGCGCCGGTACCCGGACGGCCTGTGCCTCGCGCTGACCGCCGACGACATGGCGGACGCCCGCAACCGGGGCCGGATCGCCTCTTTCCTGGGCCCCGTGCCCGGACGTACGCTGACCGACTCGCTGGGCGCGCTGCGGGCCTTCCACGCGCTGGGTGTACGGATCCTCGCGCCGGCGGGGGCGCCCTGGGCCGCGGCGGAGCTGACGCCCTTCGGCCACGAGGTGGTCAAGGAGATGAACCGGCTTTCGATGCTCGTGGACCTGACCGGCTGCACGCCGGAGGTGGCCTGCCAGCTGGCGGGGGCCTCCAAGGCGCCGGTGATCGCCTCGCACACCGCCGCCGCGGCGCTGAACCCGCATCCGGGGAACGTCACCGACGAGGTCCTGCTGGCCCTGCGGGCCGCTCAGGGCCTGGCGATGGTCACCTTCGACACCGCGCAGACCGGGGACTCCCTGCACGCGGTGGCCGATCACGTGGAACACGTACGGGCCGTCGCCGGCCCGCACTGCGTCGGCCTCGGAGCCGCCTTCGGCACCGAGCCGGGCGTCCCCCGTCCGGCGGGCCTGACCGACCCCTCGGGCTATCCGCGGCTGATCGCGGAACTGCTGGACCGGGGCTGGTCGGAGGCCGACCTGGCCCTGCTGACCTGGGGCAACGCCCAGCGGGTGCTGCGCGACGCGGAATTCACCGCGCGTGCCGCCCAGCACCGCAGACCTGCCTGAGCGCTGCGGCCGCGGCGGGCGGCCCGGGGCTCACGCGCGCGGGCGGCCCATCGCGCGGTAGGTCCAGCCGGCCGCGCGCCAGCGGTCGGTGTCCAGGGCGTTGCGGCCGTCGAGGATCAGGCGGTCGGTGACGACCGCGCCCAGCTCCACCGGGTCGAGGTCGCGGAACTCGCGCCACTCGGTGAGGTGCAGGACGACCTCCGCGCCGCGGGCGGCCTCCAGCGCCGAGTCCGCGTACCCGAGCGTCGGGAAGACGCGGCGGGCGTTGTCCATGCCCTTCGGGTCGTAGACGGTGACCTGGCCGCCCTGGAGGTGGATCTGTCCGGCCACGTTCAGCGCGGGGGAGTCGCGGACGTCGTCGGAGTCCGGCTTGAAGGTGGCGCCGAGCACGGCGACCCGCTTGCCGAGGAAGGACCCGCCCACGGCCTCGCGGGCCAGCTCGACCATGTGGCCGCGGCGGCGCATGTTGATGGAGTCGACCTCGCGCAGGAAGGTCAGCGCCTGGTCCGCGCCGAGCTCGCCGGCGCGCGCCATGAAGGCGCGGATGTCCTTGGGCAGGCAGCCGCCGCCGAAGCCGATGCCGGCGCGCAGGAACTTCTTGCCGATGCGGTCGTCGTGGCCGATGGCCTCGGCGAGCTTGACCACGTCGCCGCCGGCCGCCTCGCAGACCTCCGCCATCGCGTTGATGAACGAGATCTTGGTGGCGAGGAAGGAGTTGGCGGCGGTCTTGACGAGCTCGGCGGTCGGGAAGTCGGTCACCACCAGCGGGCTGCCCTCCGCCATCGGGGTCTCGTACACCTCGCGCAGCACCTTCTCGCCGCGCTCGCCGTGGACGCCGATCACGATCCGGTCGGGGTGCAGGGTGTCCTGTACGGCGAAGCCCTCGCGCAGGAACTCCGGGTTCCACGCCAGCTCGACCTCGTCGCCCGCGGGGGCCAGCCCGGCCAGCTTCGCGGCGAGCCGCTCCGCCGAGCCCACGGGCACGGTGGACTTGCCGACGACCAGGACCGGGCGGGTCAGGTGCGGGGCGAGGGACTCGATCGCCGAGTCGACGTAGCTCATGTCGCAGGCGTACTCGCCGTGCTTCTGCGGGGTGTTCACGCAGACGAAGTGGACGTCGCCGAAGGCGCCGACCTCCTCCCAGGACTGCGTGAAGCGCAGCCGCCCGGTGGAGCCCGGCAGGCCCTCGACGTGCGCGGCGAGGAGCTCCTCCAGGCCGGGCTCGTACATCGGCACCCGGCCCGCGGAGAGCATCTCGATCTTCTCCGGCACCACGTCCAGCCCGAGCACCTCGAAGCCCAGCTCCGCCATCGCCGCGGCGTGGGTGGCGCCGAGGTAGCCGGTGCCGATCACAGTGATCCTGAGGGGGGCCATGGATGCTCCAGAGGTGCGGGGCCGTTTGCGGCCACTGAGCATAGTCGGGCCGGTCCGGGGGGACGTTCCCCAGGAGACCCGGCTGTCACGCAGCTCACGTACGCCGTACATATCGCTGCCGGGACGCCGGACACTAAGATTTGGGTTACTTAACGGTAGTTAGCATCACGCATCACACTTGGGGAGTGAGAGTCTTGGCGGGTTCTGCCGACTTCGACCTGTACCGCCCGGCCGAGGAGCACGACATGCTCCGCGAGTCCGTCCGCTCGCTCGCCGAGGCGAAGATCCTGCCGTTCGCCGCGGCGGTCGACGAGGAGGCCCGCTTCCCGCAGGAGGCCCACGACGCGCTCGTCGCCAACGACCTGCACGCCGTCCACGTCCCCGAGGTCTACGGCGGCGCCGGCGCGGACGCGCTGGCCACCGTGATCGTGATCGAGGAGGTGGCCCGCGTCTGCGCGTCCTCCTCCCTGATCCCGGCCGTGAACAAGCTCGGCTCGCTCCCGGTGATCCTCTCCGGCTCCGAGAACCTGAAGAAGAAGTACCTCGGCCCGCTGGCCAAGGGCGACGGCATGTTCTCGTACTGCCTCTCCGAGCCCGACGCGGGCTCGGACGCGGCCGGCATGAAGACCCGCGCCGTGCGCGACGGGGACTTCTGGGTCCTCAACGGCGTCAAGCGCTGGATCACCAACGCGGGCGTCTCCGAGTACTACACGGTCATGGCCGTGACGGACCCTTCGATGCGCTCCAAGGGCATCAGCGCGTTCGTCGTCGAGAAGTCCGACGAGGGCGTCTCCTTCGGCGCCCCGGAGAAGAAGCTCGGCATCAAGGGCTCCCCGACCCGCGAGGTCTACCTCGACAACGTGCGGATCCCGGCCGACCGCATGATCGGCGCCGAGGGCACCGGCTTCGCCACGGCGATGAAGACCCTCGACCACACCCGCATCACCATCGCGGCCCAGGCGCTCGGCATCGCCCAGGGCGCCCTGGACTACGCCAAGGGGTACGTCCAGGAGCGCAAGCAGTTCGGCAAGCCGATCGGCGACTTCCAGGGCGTGCAGTTCATGCTCGCGGACATGGCCATGAAGGTCTCGGCCGCCCGCGCCCTGACCTACCAGGCCGCCGCCGCCTCCGAGCGCGGCGACGCCGACCTGACGTACCTGGGCGCGGCGGCGAAGTGCTTCGCCTCCGACATCGCCATGGAGGTCACCACGGACGCCGTCCAGCTCCTCGGCGGCTACGGCTACACCCGCGACTACCCGGTCGAGCGCATGATGCGCGATGCCAAGATCACCCAGATCTACGAGGGCACGAACCAGGTCCAGCGCATCGTGATGGCCCGCAACCTCCCGTAGCACGGCCTGCCCCGCAGTCCCGAGAACGGCCCCCGGCACCCGCCGGGGGCCGTTTCGCGTCCGAGCGGCAGGTGTGGGCGATGAGCGGCGATTTGTCACCCGGACGGGCCTAGACAGGGGGCTGTCCCCGGGCCGCGGGTGTGAGGTGGGGGCACGATCGGCAGGGGCCGTGGTTTCAGCCGTACGGCCCGCACGTGCGTGGTGAGGGGACGGAAACGCCAGTGACCGACAGCGCAGGCATACCGGGCGGCACCGAAGCGGCCGGAGGCTCCTCGAAGCCCCCGCGCGGCCGCCGGCGCCGTCTCCTGCGCTGGATCGCGCTCGGTCTGGCCCTGCTGGTCCTGTGCGGGGCCGCGGTCGGCTGGTGGCTCTACCGCAAGCTCGACGGGAACATCACCGAGGACACCTCCGCGGCGGCCGAGCTGGAGCGCTACGAGCGCGAGCGCCCCACGCACGCCGTGGGCGGCTCGCAGAACATCCTGCTCATCGGCTCCGACTCGCGCTCCGGCAAGGAGAACGCCCGCTACGGCCGGGACCGCGGCACCGAGCGCTCGGACACCGCGATCCTGCTGCACCTGCCCGCGGACCGCAGGAGCGCGACGGCGGTGTCGATACCCCGGGACCTGATGACACCGATCCCGGCCTGCCTGACGGCGGACGGGAGCCGCAGCGCCGAGCGGCTCGCGCAGTTCAACTGGGCGTACGAGTGGGGCGGGGCCGCCTGCACGATCCGTACGGTGGAGAAGCTCACCGGAATACGGATAGACCACCACATGGTGGTGGATTTCATCGGGTTCAAGAAGATGGTCGACGCGGTCGGCGGGGTGGAGGTCTGCCTCAAGCAGCCGATGGACGACGCCGAGGCGAAACTGAAGCTCCGGGCCGGCCGGCAGACCCTGCACGGCGAGCAGGCCCTCGGCTTCGTCCGCGCCCGCTACAGCCTGGGCAACGGCAGCGACACCGAACGGATGGAGCGCCAGCAGCAGTTCCTCGGCTCGCTGGTCAAGAAGGTGCAGAGCACCGGGGTGCTGCTGAACCCCGGAAGGCTGTACCCGCTGCTGGACGCGGCGACCTCCTCGGTGACCACGGACCCGGGACTGGCCTCGCTGCGGGGCCTGTACGAACTGGTGCGGAGCATCCGGGACATACCGGCCGAGCAGGTCAAGTTCCTGACGGTGCCCCGCCGCCCGTACGCCGCCGACCCGAACCGGGACGAGCTGGTGCAGCCGGAGGCGGCCCAACTCTTCGAGCAGCTGCGGACGGACAAGCCGCTCAAGGTGACCCCGCCGAGCCCGGCGGCGGCCGAAACCGCACAGCCCGCGCAGAGCGCCCGCGCCGCCGAAGGGGAGGCCCCGAAGCCCTCGGAGGGAACCGGAACCACCCCCGCGCCCGTCCCCACCTTCACGGGAACCACGGCGGGCACGGCCGATTGCCGGTAAAGCAATCCCAAAAGGCGGTACCCGATCCGAAGGCCTTGGGGGGTTTGGGCCGTTATAAGGGGAGTGGAATTTGTCACCACCATGGTTTGCGGTCAACTGGGGCGGATAAGGTGAGCGATCCGGTGCCCCGGCCAGACCATGAGGCCGTGCACCAGCAGCCGGATCGTTGACCGAGCGTCTTGGGGGAGGCGCGTCGCGAGGCACCGACGGAGGATTCGAGCAACCGTGGATGCGCAAAGCCGTGGGCGGGCGGAAGAAATCGACCCCGCAGACCAGTGGGTGCTCAACCCCCGCACTGGCAACTACGAACTGCGACTGGACCGTTCCGCTGCGCAGCAGCAGCCCTCCGTCGCCGCTCCCCGCAGACCGTCCCCGGGCCGCACCGGCGCGGGCGCGCCGGCGGCCCCCAAGGCCCCGTCCCCGGCGGTTCCCGGGCCGCGGCGCGGCGACGGTCCGCCCGGGCGGCGCGGCGGCCGGCCGCGCAAGGGCGGCGGTGGCGGCGGCCGGCGCAAGCGGATCCTCGTCGTCACCGGCGGCACCCTGGCCTTCCTCCTGGTGGCCGGTTCGGTGGGCGCGTACCTGTACTACGACCACCTGAACAACAACCTCAAGGTCACCGACGTCGGCGACGCGGGCACGGGCGGGTTCAAGAAGGACCAGCCCATCAACATCCTGGTCATCGGCACCGACAAGCGCAGCGGCGCGGGCAACGAGGGCTACGGGGACGCGGAGAGCGTCGGCCACGCCGACACGACGATCCTCTTCCACGTCTCCAAGGACCGCAGCAACGCGACCGCGCTGTCCATCCCGCGCGACCTGATCACGAACATCCCGGCCTGCCCGACGAAGCAGCCCGACGGCTCGACGAAGACCATCCCCGGCGAGAAGGGGACCCGGTTCAACATCAGCCTCGGCCAGGAGGGCCGCGACCCGGGCTGCACGATGCGCACCGTGAAGGAGATCACCGGGATCACCGTCGACCACTTCATGATGGTCGACTTCAACGCGGTGAAGGTGCTGAGCACGGCGGTCGGAGGTGTTCCGGTCTGCCTGGCCAAGGCGGTGGACGACAAGGACTCCAAGCTGAAGCTGGACGCCGGCGAGCACCGGCTCCAGGGCGAGCAGGCCCTGGCCTTCGTACGGACCCGGCACTCGTTCGGCAACCACGGCGACCTCGACCGGATCAAGACCCAGCAGCAGTTCCTGGGTTCGATGATGCGCGAGATGAAGTCCAAGGAGACGCTGACCAGTCCGAAGAAGTTCTTCTCCCTCGCGGAGGCGGCCACCAAGTCGCTGAACGTGGACTCGGGCATAGGTTCCATCGACAAACTCACCAACCTCGCCGGTGA
Organism: Streptomyces sp. NPDC001194; assembly: GCF_042896985.1. Taxonomy (NCBI): domain Bacteria; kingdom Bacillati; phylum Actinomycetota; class Actinomycetes; order Kitasatosporales; family Streptomycetaceae; genus Streptomyces; species Streptomyces sp. NPDC001194. Next base: position 95,732 of record NZ_JBIAXU010000022.1, read on the forward strand.
GTTGAAGGACATGGACCTGAAGAACATCACCTTCACCACGCTGCCGGTGCTCGACAACCCGGCCGAGCCCGAGGGCAAGAAGGCGACCGTAGTCGTCGAGCACGGGTCGGCCGATCCGCTGCTGAAGATGATCCAGGGGGACGTCTCCCTGACGGAGGTCGAGCAGAAGGAGCAGGCGGCGAAGGACGCGGCCGACGCGGAGGCCAAGAGCAAGGCGGACGCCCTGCTCCAGGGCAACCGGGCCCCGGCCGGCGACGTACGGGTGGACGTCTACAACGGCGGCGGCCCCAGCGGCTCCGCCTCCACCACGCTGGCCTGGCTGCAGAACACCAAGGGCGTGAACAAGGCCAGCAACCGCGGCAACGCGCCCGCCAAGGTCGACACGACCCAGCTGGAGTACGCGCCCAACCAGGCCGACCAGGCCCGGGCGCTGGCCGACATGATGGGGCTGCCGGCCACGGCACTGAAGATGGGCCCGGCCGACGCCGCGCCCAAGACCCCGATGAAGCTGACGCTCGGCGCCGACTTCAAGGGGGCGGGGATCTCGCTGAACGCACCGCAGAAGGCTCCGGAGGACATCCAGCGGGTCGAGGCCGACAAGGCGATCTGCGCCAAGTAGGGCGGCCGGGGCAGGCAGGAACGCAAGGACGCAGGCGCGCAGACGGGCCGGCCGGGAGCCGGCCCGCCGGCCGCGGCGCCGCACCACGGCAGGGCAGGCGAGCCGAGCACGACCGAGCAAGGCGAGCAGCCGGGCCGGCAGGTGCCGGGGGAACCGACACCGGCAACACCGGCACACCACGACACGAAGTGAATCTTGAGGGGGACGTGTGAGGCACAGCAACGTGCGAGGGGAGGGGGCGCCCGCCCGGTCCGGTGAGATATCCGGCGGCGGATCCGGCGAGTCCGGCACCGTCCCCCCACCAAGAGACGGGTCCGGCGACGGCGCTCCCAAGCGGCGCGGCCGCCGGCGGGTGCTGCGCTGGGTGTCCTCCGTCCTGTCGTTCCTCATACTCGCGACGGCGGCGGGCGGCTACCTGTACTACCGCCACCTCAACGGCAGCATCAAGACGGACGTCCTGAACCTCGGCGAGAACAAGCTGGGCGGCTCCAAGCCCAACGCCTTCGGCCAGACCCCGCTGAACATCCTCCTCATCGGCTCCGACGCCCGTGACGACGCGGCCAACCAGGCCCTCGGCGGGGCCAAGGACACCTTCGACGGCCCGCCCCTCGCGGACGTGCAGATGCTGCTGCACCTGTCGGCGGACCGCAGCAACATGTCGGTCGTGTCCATGCCGCGCGACACGATGCTGATGATGCCGAAGTGCACGGAGCCGGGCGGCAAGGTCCACCAGGCCAGCAAGGGCCTCGTGCAGACCAACGAGTCCCTCGGCCGGGGCGGGCCGGGCTGCACGGTCGCGGCCTGGACGGAGCTCACGCACATCCCGATCGACCACTTCATGATGATCGACTTCAAGGGCGTGGTGACGATGGCGGACGCCATCGGCGGCGTCCCGGTCTGCGTCCAGCAGAACGTGGAGTCGCGCACCAAGGACGGCAAGGGCTCCGGCCTGAAGCTGCCCGCGGGGACCAACACCATCCAGGGCGAGCAGGCCCTGCAGTGGCTGCGCACCCGCTACGGCTTCGAGGACGGGACCGACCTCGGCCGCACCCACGCCCAGCACATGTACATGAACTCGATGGCCCGCGAGTTCCGCAAGAACGCCAAGCTCAGCAACCCGGTGAAGCTCAACAGCCTGGCGCAGGCGGCCATCAAGGCCATGGTCGTGGACCCCGGCCTGAACAAGATCGACAAGCTGTACGACCTCAGCATGGAGCTCAAGAAGGTCCCCACCGGGCGGATCACGATGACCACCATGCCGTGGGTGTACAGCACCCGCGAGGAGGGCCGGGTCGAGCCCAAGCCGGTCGAGGCCGAGGCCCTGTTCCGGATGGTCCGCGAGGACATCGCGCTCGACGGCAAGGGCTCCGGGGACCCGGCCGCCACTGCGGGCGGTAGCCCGTCGGCGGCCGCCTCCCCCTCGGCCGCGGTCCCGTCGCAGCCGGCCGCCGATCCGGCCGCGCCCCCGGCGAAGATCGCCGTCGCCGTGCGCAACGCGACCGGAGGCAAGGACGGCGCCCAGACCCGGGTCAAGGGCCGGGCCGACGACGTCGCCGCGATCCTGGTCGGCAAGGGCTTCACCAAGGCCCAGGCCACCCAGCAGACCGGGGCCGAGGACACCACCGTGGTCCGCTTCTCCAGCCCCGGCCAGGCGGGTGACGCGGCGGCCGTGGCCACCGCGCTCGGCCTGCCGGCGAGCGCCGTGGAGAAGTCCGAGGACGTCACCGGGATCGTGCTGTTCGTCGGCAAGGACTGGCGGACCGGCAACGCGCCGACCCCGCCGCCGCCCGCCCCGACCAAGGCCCCGGACTCCGCCCGTCCGCTCAACGGGGACGACGACAAGGAGTGCATGGCGATCCAGCCGGGCTTCACCTGGTAGGACCCGTACGCACGAAGGGGCCCGGTGGCGTCAGCGCCACCGGGCCCCTTCGTGCGTACGTACGCGCTCCGCGTCAGACCTCGCCGGCGAAGTCCCGCTGCACCGCCGGGCGGCGGCTCGCGATGACCTTGGCCGCGAGCGAGCGCGGGCTGGTCAGGAAGCCGAAGCCCCAGGACATGTGCATGGTGGCCATGGCCACCGGGATCTGTGCCCGCGCCTTGAGGGAGAGCCCCTTGCCGGCCGGGACCGAGCCCGCGGTGATCGCCGCGAGGTAGCCGGCCGGGACCACGAAGCCCCACGGGCTGACGGCCGCACCGACCACGACACCCGCGGCGATCGCGCACAGGGCGGTCGGCGAGGCGAGGTAGCGCAGGTTGATCGAACCCGAGTGGTAGCGGGCCACCACGTGCCGCCAGCGGCCGTAGTCCTTGTACTGCTTGGCGAGCGCCCGTACGGAGGGGCGCGGCCGGTACTGGACCTTCAGCTCGGGCGAGAACCAGATGAGCCCGCCGGCCTCGCGGATGCGGAAGTTCAGCTCCCAGTCCTGGGCGCGGATGAACTCCTCGTTGTAGCCGCCCGCCCGCTCCAGCGCCTCGCGGCGGAAGACGCCGAGGTAGACGGTGTCGGCCGGACCGGCCTTGCCCCCGGTGTGGAAGGCCGCGTTGCCGACGCCGATCCGGGAGGTCATCGCGGCGGCGACGGCGTCCTCCCAGGCGTTCTCGCCCTCGGCGTGCATGATGCCGCCGACGTTCTGCGCACCGGTCTCCTCCAGGAGGCGGACCGCGGTGGCGATGTAGTTCGGCGAGAGCATGCCGTGGCCGTCGACGCGTACCACGATCGGGTGACGCGAGGCCTTGATGGCGGCGTTGAGGGCGGCCGGGGTGCGGCCGGAGGGGTTCGGAACGGTGACGACGCGGGGGTCCTCGCGTACGAGCTCGGCGGCGATCTCGTCGGTGCGGTCCTTGGACGGCCCCAGCGCGATCACCACCTCCATCTCACCGGCGTACTCCTGTCCGAGGATGTGGCGGACGGAGTCACGCAGATGGCGCTCCTCGTTGAGCACCGGCATGATCACCGAGACTGCGGGCTGCTGGGCGGGCATGTGGTCCTTCAAGGTCGGGTATCGGTGTCACGTTACCGCGTACGGGGGAAACGGGTGCGCGCCGCATGATCGGTAGGGACAGAGGCTGATCGTATGGGCCTACTGTTCTGACGATCTGCCCGATGTGTCCGGTCCGAAGCGTCCGGCCCCTGATGTGTCTGGTTCGTTCCTGCAGGCCCTGCTGCCCCCGCGGAGGTGTCCCCCGTGCCCCAGCCGCACCGTCCCACCCGACCCGCCCGGCCCCCGCGGCCGCAGCGCGCGCGGCGCGGCGGTGCTCCGGGCCCGCGCCGGGGGAAGGACCGGCCCCGGTGGGGAGTACGGCTGGCGGCCGGGCTGGCCGTGGCGGTACTGGGCTCCGGGGCGATCGGGCACGCGGTGATGACCGGCCTGGACACCGGGATCGAGCGGGTGGACCCCTTCAAGGACATGAAGAACCGGCCCCAGGCCGGGCACGGGCTGAACTTCCTGCTGGTCGGCACCGACGGCCGGGACAAGATCACCCCCGCGGACAAGAGCGCGTACCGCCTCGGCGGCGCCCCCTGTCACTGCACCGACACCGTCATGCTGGTGCACCTCTCCGCCGACCGGCAGCGGGCCAGCGTGGTCAGCCTGCCCCGCGACAGCTACGCCGAGCTGCCCGAGCACCGGGACGAGTCCAGCGGGAAACAGCACGGGCCGCACCCCGTGAAGCTGAACGCGGCGTACGCGGAGGGCGGGCCGCAGCTGACCGTACGGACCGTCGAGAACATGACCAGGGTGAAGATCGACCACTACCTGGAGGTCGACTTCGCCAGCTTCATGAAGACGGTCGACGCGATGGGCGGCGTCGAGATCTGCACGGCCAAGGCCCTGCACGACCAGAACACCGGCCTGGACCTGCTGCCGGGCAGCCACCGGCTCAGCGGCGGACAGGCCTTGCAGTACGTGCGCTCACGCCATGTGGACGGGGCCGCCGACCTCGGCCGGATGCAGCGCCAGCAGCGGTTCGTGGCCGCGCTGATCAAGCAGGCGACCGGCGGCGGGGTGCTGCTGAACCCGGTGAAGTTCAAGGAGGTCAGCTCCACCCTGCTCGGCTCGGTCCGGGCCGACCGGGGCTTCGGCTCGGAGCAGATGCTGGCCCTGGGCCAGGCCCTGCGCGATTTCACCCCGTCGTCCTCGGAGTTCGCCTCGGTCCCGATCGGGAACCCCTCGTACGCCGTCAAGGGCATCGGCTCGACGGTGAAGTGGGACGAGCCGAAGGCGTCGAAGCTCTTCGAGGCGCTGCGCCTGGACCGGCCCCTGGCCCCCGGCGCGCCCGGACGGCAGCCCGCGAGCCCGCCGCAGCGGCAGCCCGCGGTGCCGGTGGACGTGCCGCCGGGGCAGATCCGGGTGCAGGTGGAGAACGGCACCCGGATCGACGGGCTCGGCGGACGCGTGGACACGGCGCTGCGCGCCACCGGCTTCGACACCACCCGGTCCCCGGGCAACGGCGCGAGCCGCGACGTCAAGCGCACGGTGATCGCGTACGACCCGCGCTGGGACCGCTCGGCCCGTACGGTGTCGACCGCGCTGCCCGGCAGTGAGCTGCGGGCGGTGGCGGGCCAGGGGCGGACCGTCCTGGTGATCGCCGGGGCGGACTACCGGAAGGTGGTGCCGGTCCGGCCCGAGGATCCGCACCAGGGCCGGTTCGGGGTGGTCACGGGCGACCAGGTGATCTGCGGCACGTAGCCGGACGGCGGGAGCCTCAGTCGTCGTCGAAGCCCTGGGCCGCGCGCTCCTCGCGCAGCGCCATGATCGCCCGGCGCCGGGCGAGCCGGTGCGTGCGGCGGATCTGGGCCTCCTGGTTGCGGCGGCGGTCCTGGTCGGTCTCGGGGAGCACCGGCGGGACCGTGCGCGGCTTGCCCTCGGCGTCCACGGCGGTGAAGACCAGGTAGGCGCTGCCGACCTGGGTGGCGGGGGTGGACTCGTTCCACCGCTCGGCCAGGACCCGTACGCCGATCTCCATGGAGGAGCGGCCGGTCCAGTTGACCTGTGCCTTCACGTGGACGAGGTCGCCCACGCGGACCGGGGCGAGGAAGGCCATCTCGTCCATGGACGCGGTGACGGCGGGGCCGCCGGAGTGGCGCCCGGCGACGGCGCCCGCGGCGTCGTCCACCAGCTTCATGATCACGCCACCGTGCACGGTGCCGAGGAGGTTGGTGTCGTTGGCCGTCATGATGTGGCTGAGGGTGGTCCGCGAGGCCGAGATCGGCTTGCCCTGGGGTTCGCCGGCCGTCACGTCCGGTATCACTGTCATGCGCCCACCTTAAAGCCGACGCGCAGGCATCAGCTCTGCAACAGCACCGGAACGAAGCGCCGCCCGGACTGTCGGGCACCCCTTCCGGCCAGGCATCCTAGGCGGCATGAGTGAGTGGCCCGAGGGGCGCAACGACAACGGCGACGACCGGTACGGACGCGGCAGCGCGCAGGCGCAGCCCGAGGGTGCCCGGCGGATGCCGCACGTCCAGCGCCGGCAGCAGCGGCCGGTGCCGCCGCAGCAGCAACCGCAGCGACCGGCGCAGCCGCCGGCCCGGCCCGGGCAGCCGCCCGCGTACGGGGTCCCTCCGCAGCAGGCCCCGAGCCACGACACGTACGGCGGCTACGACAGCGGCTACAGCACCGGCCAGGTCTACGGGCGGCCGCAGAGCACCCCGGCGGGTCCGGGCGGCCCGGGCGCGCCGGCCGGTCCCGGTGGCCCGGGGGGTCCCGGCGGGCGGCCGGGGCGACCGGCCGGACCGGCCCCGGACTGGCGCAAGCGGATCAAGATCGGCTCCATCGTGCTCGTCACGGCGCTGCTCGCGACCACCATCGGCACCTACTTCTGGGCCGACTCCAAGGTGCGCCGCGAGGTCGACCTCTCCAAGGTCATCGAGCGCCCGAAGGAGGGCGACTGCACGACGTACCTGGTCGTGGGCTCCGACAGCCGCGAGGGCCTGTCCGACGAGGACAAGAAGAAGCTCCACACGGGCTCGGCCGAGGGCAAGCGCACCGACTCGATGATGATCCTGGCGGCGTGCTCCGGCGGCAACACGATGATCTCGCTGCCGCGCGACTCGGACGTGGAGATCCCGTCCTTCGTCGGCTCCGAGTCCGGGAAGAAGTACCCGGGCACGGGCAAGCACACCAAGCTCAACGCGGCGTACGCGGACGACGGCCCCGAACTGCTCGTGCGCACCGTGGAGCACAACACGGGCCTGCGCATCGACCACTACGCCGAGATCGGCTTCGCCGGGTTCGCGAACATCGTGGACGCGCTCGGCGGTGTCGACATGAACATCGAGAAGGGCTTCAAGGACGAGAAGTCGGGCGCCGACTTCAAGGCCGGCGAGCAGACCCTCAACGGCAGCCAGGCACTGGCCTTCGTCCGGACCCGGTACGCGTTCGCCGAGTCGGACCTGGCGCGTACGAAGAACCAGCAGAAGTTCCTGTCGACGCTGGCCAACCAGGCGGCGACGCCGGGCACGATCCTCAACCCCTTCAAGCTGTACCCGGTGTTGGGCGCCGGCCTGGACACGCTGATCGTGGACAAGGACATGTCCCTGTGGGACCTGGCCGACATGTTCTTCGCGATGAAGGGCATCAGCGGCGGCGAGGGCGTGTCGATGAACATGCCGATCTCGGGCGAGCGCGGCGGCAACCTGCTGTGGGACAAGGCGAAGGTGCAGCAGCTCGTCAAGCAGATCCAGAACGACGAGAAGGTCACCGTCACGGCCAACTAGCCGTCACGGACGTGCGGATGCCGCCGGCCCCTCCGAGGGACCGGCGGCATCCGTGCGTCCGTGACGGCGCCGTGCGTCCGTGACGGCGTTCCGTCAGCGGTCGGAGGAGAAACGGACGGCCGCGGAGGGGAGTTCGGCCCCGCACCACACCCGCGCGCCCGCGCGCAGTTCGTTGTCCGAGCCGACGACGGACCCGTCTCCGAGCACCGCGCCGTCCAGCACGGTGCGCGGGCCCACGGTGGCGCCGACGCCGATCAGGCTGGCGCGCACCCGGGTGTCCGGGGCGATGACCGCGCCGTCGAGCACGATGGAGCCGTCGACCACGGCCCCCGCCCCGATCCGGGCTCCGGCGCCCACGACGGTGCCTCCGGACAGCTTCGCCCCGTCCGCGACCTCGGCGCCCGGGAGCACGAGGGACTCGCCGCGCGGGCCCGGCACGGCCGGGGAGGAGACGACTCCGCGCACGAGGTCGGCGGAGGCCTGGACGAAGGACTCGGGCTTGCCGAGGTCCAGCCAGTACGTGTTCTCGGTGACGCCGTGGAGCCGGGCCCCGGAGGCGAGCAGGCCGGGGAAGGTCTCGCGTTCGACGGAGACGGGGCGCCCGGCCGGAATGGAGTCGATCACGCTGCGGCGGAAGACGTAGCAGCCGGCGTTGATCTGGTCGGTGATGATCTCCTCGGGGGTCTGCGGCTTCTCGGTGAAGGCCAGCACCCGCCCCTCGGAGTCCGTGGGGACCAGGCCGAACGCGCGCGGGTCCTCGACCTGCACCAGGTGCAGGGAGACGTCGGCGGCGGCCGCCCGGTGGGAATCGACGAGCGCGGCGATGTCGAGGCCCGTCAGGATGTCGCCGTTGAAGACGAGCACGGACGAGTCCGGCCCGCCGGTCAGCCGCTGCGCGGCGTTGCGGATGGCCCCGCCGGTGCCCAGCGGCTCGTCCTCGACGACGTACTCGAGCGAGACGCCGAAGGCGGATCCGTCGCCGAAGTACGGCTCGAAGACCTCGGCGAGGTAGCAGGTGGCCATCACGATGTGCGTGACACCGGCGGCGGCGGCCCTGGCTATCTGGTGGGCGAGGAACGGAACACCGGCCGCGCGCACCATCGGCTTGGGGGTGTTGACCGTGACGGGGCGCAGACGCGTCCCCTGCCCCCCGACCAGCAGGATGGCTTCCAAAATTGTTTCTCCCCACCCGGTTCGGGCCCTATGAGGGTCCCAAGTTAGCCCATCCGCGTAAGCACCAGCCCACGCCCGAAAGAGACGAGAGCCACACCACTCGACTCCTTTCGGGCAGCCGCTCTACGCGGCGGTGTGGGTGACGCGTTCGGTTTCGGTGCGGGCCGTCAGGGCTTGCGGGGCGAGGCGGTCCAGATTGCGGCACAGGACCACCGAGGCGCCCGCCGCCAGGGCGGCGAACAGACCGGCCGAGAGGCCCTCCCAGGTGTCGTAGCCCAGGCCGGAGAGGAGGCGGGAGCCGGCGGTGAGGCCGCGCTCCGCCGCGTCCGCGCGGGCGCGCTCGACGAGCTGCGCGTGCGTGAACTCCTCACCGTCGACGATCAGCGCCGGACCGTCGGCCTCCACCGGGACGAAGGGGGCGAAGCGGTCGCCCTGGCCCGGCACCTCCACCGCGTAGTCCGCGAAGCCGGCGGGCGGCTGCGGGAAACGGCCGCCCAGCGGCCGCAGTGCGAGCGCCACGCGCTCGCCGTCGCACGCCAGGGCCTCCTCCAGCGTGTCCGGCCCGCTGACGACGAGATCGGCGTCGTCCGGGCGGCCGCCCACCGAGGCCACGACCCCGACCGAGTCGCAGGCGAGCAGCCACACGGCGCTCTGCCAGTGCGCGGGGAGCAGCAGCGCGAGCCGGTCGCCGGGCTCGGCACCGAGGTCGCCCTGGAGCAGATTGGCGGTCTTCGCCACCCAATTGGCGAAGGTGGCGACGGACAATTCGACCCGTTCGCCCGTGGCGTCGTCGTAGAACGTGATGAGCGGGCGGCCCGGATCGGCGGCGAGCGCGGATCGCAGCAGGTCGGCAGGGGTGCGGTCGGTGGCGTTCACCCGGCCCAGCCTACGCGGGCCCCTCGCCCGTACGGCGGGCACCGGCTCCTCCGTACGGGCGAGGGACGCGCCGACCGGATCGGACGGACCGTCAGTTCTCCGATGGCGCGCGGTGGTGACTGTGCCCAGCATCGCTTCCATGCGTGGATTCCTTGCTTCCTCGATCGGTGTCGCGACGGCCGCCGCCCTGGCCCTGCCGCTCGCCCTCTCCGCTCCGGCCCTGGCCGCGCCCTCGCTGGGCGCGGCCGCCGCCCCCGTGACCCCCGCCGGGTCGACCCAGTCGCTGCCGCTCGCCCCCCTGGGGCCCGCGGCCGACCGCTCGCCCGGCCTCCCCGGCATGAGCACCTCACCGCGGCTGCCCGAGACCCGGGGGCTGCCCCCGCGCGAGGTCAAGAGGTTCTCGCTGGTCGGCGTCGTCTGGGACGACGCGAGCAGCCGGCTGTTCGGCCGGGTCCAGGTCCGCACCCGCGCGGTGACGACCAAAAACTGGTCCGACTGGCAGGACATCGAGACCCACAACAGCGAACACGCCCCCGACCTCGGCACCCGGGAGAGCGACTCCGGCCGGGTCCGCGGCAGCACCGCCCCGCTCTGGGTCGGCGACTCCGACGGCATCGAGGTCCGCGTCCAGGCGGAACCCGGAGCCCCGGCCACCCGCGCGGGGGCCCGGCTCCCGTCGGGCATGCGGATCGAGCTCGTCGATCCGGGCGCGACCGACCCGGTGACGGTGGTCGACGCCAAGAACGGCAAGCCGGGCACCGCCGACGAGCCCGCGGGCGACGACAAGGGCGACGTCGTGGCCCTGCCGGGCATGACCATGGAGACGGCCGAGTCCTCCTCCGTCAACGTCCCGCTGGCCGCACTCGGCGCGAAGGAGATCACCGCACTCGACAAGGCGGACTCCACCGCCGACGCCGTCATGGCCGGAGACGGCACCCTCAGCGCGGCGGCCCGCCCGTACATCGGCCCGCGGCCGCGGATCGTGACGCGGCTGGGCTGGGGCGCGGACGAGTCCCTGCGCGAGTCGGGCTTCGTCTACACGGGCACGGTCAAGGCGGCCTTCGTCCACCACAGCGCCTCCGGCAACAACTACGCCTGCAAGGACGCCCCGGCGGTGCTGCGCAGCCTGTACCGCTACCACGTCGTCAGCAGCGGCTGGCGCGACCTCGGCTACAACTTCGCCGTCGACAAGTGCGGCACGGTGTACGAGGGCAGGGCGGGCGGAGTCGCCAAGGCGGTGCTCGGCGCGCACACCATGGGGTTCAACACGGACAGCATGGGCGTCGCCGTGCTCGGCACGTACTCGAAGACCGCGCCGCCGGCGGCCGCCGTCAAGGCGGTGGCGCAGCTCACGGCTTGGAAGCTCGGGCTGTTCAACCGGGACCCGAGGGCGAAGACGACCCTGAAGTCGGGCGGCGGCAACCTCTTCAAGAAGGGCACGAACGTCAAGCTCAACGTGATCTCGGGCCACCGCGACGGCTTCGCCACGGAATGCCCGGGCAAGCTCCTGTACGCGCAGCTCCCGCCCACCCGCACCTCCTCGGCCAAGCTCCAGGGCCGCCCCTAGGCGGCGTCGGCGGGGCTACGCTCGAGGCATGGCCGGCCGCTTCGACCCCCTCACCCGCGCCGCCGTCCGCGGCGGCCGCACCACCGTGCCCGCGCCCACCGGGGCCGGGGCGGGCGCCGCCGCCACCGCGGGCGTCCGGTCCCGGGAGTGGGCGCCCGGCCGGGGGGTCGATCTCGGGCTCACGCTCGGGCCGCTGCGGCGCGGACCCGGCGACCCCACCTTCCGCACCACCCCCGACGGCTCCGTCTGGAAGACCAGCCGGACGCCCGAGGGCCCCGCCACCCTCCGCGTCGCCCTCGCCCCGCGCACCGGCACCGCCCACGCCGAAGCCTGGGGCCCCGGCGCCGAGTGGATGCTCGACGCCCTCCCGGCCCTGCTCGGCGACGGCGACGACCCCGCGGCCTTCGTCCCCCGCCACCGCCTCGTGCACGCCAGCCACCGCCGCCGCCCGGGGCTGCGCCTCACCCGTACCGGACTGGTCCTGGAGTCCCTGATCCCGACCGTCCTGGAGCAGAAGGTCACCAGTGACGAGGCGTACCGGGCCTGGCGACGGCTGGTGTGCGGGTACGGGGAGCCGGCGCCCGGCCCCCGGGGCGGCCTCCCGCAGGGCCTGTACGTCGTACCCGACGCCCGGACCTGGGCACTGATCCCGTCCTGGGACTGGCACAAGGCCGGCGTCGACGCCAAGCGCTCCGCCGCGATCATCCGCTGCGCCCGCGTGGCGAACCGTCTCGAGGAGGCCGCCGCGATGGAGCTCCCGCAGGCGGCCGCCCGGCTGGAGGCGGTCCCCGGCATTGGCCCGTGGACCTCCGCCGAGACCCTCCAGCGCAGCAACGGCGCAGCCGACGCCGTCACCACCGGCGATCTGCACCTGCCCGGCATCATCGGCTTCGCCCTCGCCGGGAACCGGGACGCCGACGACGCCGAGATGCTGGAGCTGCTCGCCCCGTACGCCGGCCAGCGCCACCGCGCGGCCCGCCTCGTCCTCCTGGCGGGCCGCGTACCGCCCCGACGCACCCCGAAGATGCCCAAGACGGACATCGGAAGGCTCTAGGGGGCCTCAGCGGACCTCGACGAACGCCTCCGCCGAGCGCGCGGGCCGCTCCGGCGGAGCCGACGCGGCGTGGCCCACCGCCACCGCCCCCATCGGATCCCAGCCCTCGGGGAGCCCGAGCACCTTGCGCACCACGTCCCGGCAGAACATCGTCGAGGAAACCCACGCCGAGCCCAGCCGCTCCCCGGCCAGCGCGACCAGGAAGTTCTGCACGCCCGCGCCCATCGCGACCACGAACATCTCCCGCTCCGCCGCATCGCGCCGGGCGTGCCCGTAGTCGTGCGCCCCGTCCGTCACCATGCACGGCACCACCAGGTACGGGGCATTGCGCAGCACGTCGCCGCGCCGGACCCGCTTGGCGACGGACTCCTCGGACTTGCCGTCGCGCCGCAGGTCCTCGATCCAGGCGTCGCGCATCGCGTCCAGCAGCTCCAGCCGGGCCTGCGCCGACTCCAGCAGGACGAACCGCCACGGCGTCGTGTGGTGCGGGGCCGGGGCCGTCACGGCCGCCGCCACCGCGCGGCGGACCGCGCCCGGGTCCACCGGCTCGTCCGTGAAGGCCCGTACGGTACGCCGCTGCGTCACGGCTTCCCGTACCGCCTCCGAGGTGCCCAGCCGGAACATGTCGTCGGCCGGTGCGCGCACCAGGTCGGCCGCCGCCGAACCCTCGCCGAGCACGTGGCCCAGGCCCCGTACGACGGCCACGGGCAGCCCGCTCGCCTTCCCCTTGACCAGGTCCCCGGCCGCCGCCAGTTCGTCCGCCGTGGCCACTATCGTCGCGCTCAGCGGATTGCCCCGGTCGTCCGTGCCGCCGCGCAGGTCGTCCAGGACCCGCACCCCGGCCGCGCCGATCGCCACGTCCGTGAGCCCGGAGCGCCAGGGCCGCCCGAAGGTGTCGGTCACGATGACGCCGACGTCGACGCCGAGCAGCCCGCGCAGACCGGCGCGGATCGCGGCGGCCGAGGCGTCGGGGTCCTCGGGCAGCAGGAGCACGGTGCCCGGCTCGGTGTTCGAGGCGTCGACGCCGGCCGCCGCCATGACGAGCCCCTGCCGGTTCTCGACGATCCGCAGCGCGCCCCGGCGGGCGACGACCCGCACGGTCTCGGCGTCTATGGCGTCCTCGCGGGACTCGGCGCGGACGATCCGGCCCTCCGCCTTGGAGACGATCTTCGAGGTGACCAGCAGGACGTCCCCGTCCCGCAGTCCGGGCCCGGCCGCCGCGATCAGGGCGGCGAGGTCGTCGCCGGGGAGGACCTCCGGGATCCCGGCGACGGCGCGCACCTCGTACGAGGGCACGGAGGGCGGGGAGGGCACGGACGGCGGCACGCTCACCGGGCGGCCTCCGCCAGCGCCAGCGCGGCCCGGGCCATCTCGGCGGTGGCGGCCAGGTCGGTCATCATCAGCGGCACCGCGCGGCAGGCGATCCCGGCGGCCTCCACCTCGGCGACCGCGTCCGCGTCGGAGGTGTCCACGAGCCAGCCGTCGAGCAGTTCGGCGCCGTAGTGCCGGGCGACGGCCGCCGCGGTGGATTCGACGCCGACGGCGGCGAGCACCTTGTCGGCCATCCCGCGCACGGGCGCGCCCCCGACGATGGGGGAGAGGCCGACGACGGGCGCACCGGCGGCGGCCACGGCCTCGCGGATGCCGGGCACGGCGAGGATGGTGCCGACCGAGACGACCGGGTTGGACGGCGGGAAGACGATCAGGTCGGCGGCCGCGATGGCCTCGAGCACGCCGGGCGCGGGCTTGGCCTGTTCGGCGCCGACGGGTACGACGGCCTCCGCGTCGAGCGAGGCGCGCAGCCGGACCCAGTACTCCTGGAAGTGGACGACGCGGCGCTCGCCGGTCTCGGGGTCGGTGATCGCGACGTGCGTCTCGACGCGGTCGTCGGACATGGGCAGCAGCCGGACGCCGGGCTGCCAGCGGTCGCAGAGCGCCTCGGTGACGGCGCTGAGCGGGTAGCCCGCGCCGAGCATCTGCGTGCGGACGATGTGGGTGGCGAAGTCGCGGTCGCCGAGGCCGAACCAGTCCGGTCCGACCCCGTACGCCGCGAGCTCCTCCTTGACGGTGAAGGACTCGTCGGTGCGGCCCCAGCCCTGGTCCTCGTTGATGCCACCGCCGAGGGTGTACATCACCGTGTCCAGATCGGGGCACACCTTCAGCCCGAACAGGTGAATGTCGTCACCGGTGTTCCCGATGACCGTGATGTCCGCGTCGGGGACGGCGGCCTGGAGGCCGCGCAGGAAACGGGCGCCGCCGATGCCGCCGGCCAGAACAACAATGCGCATGCGGACAGTCTGTCAGTCGGCCGCGGGCCGTCGTTGAGGGGTGGCGTCCGGGCGGGGTGCGGGTCTGCCGGGCGTGTGGGACCGCCGGGGCGGTCAGGCGGAGACGGCCCCGGACACGGCCGGGGAGCAGCCGTGCATCGGCATCGCGGTCAGACCCGGGAAGTAGACGTGCAGGCTGACGGCTCCTTCGAGGGCGTCGTTGACGACCTCGTGGGCGTAGCCGGGGGCGAAGACGCGCTGGGCGCCGGCGCGGAGGGTGAGCGGTCCGCGGGGGCCGTGCTCGGTGAGCTCGCCTTCGAGGACGGTCAGGACGCCGGAGGAGGCGCCGTGGTCGTGGCGGCCGCTGCCCTGGCCGGGGACCCAGCTGAGCAGCCAGACCTCGTAGCCGGGGCCGGTGCGCAGCCGGTGGTACCAGCGGGTGGTGGCGTCGTACTCGACGAGGTGTTCCCACTCGGCGCGGTTCGCGGCGATGGAGCGGGCCAGGCCGACGAACTCGGCGACGGTGGCCGGGTGTTCGCCGGCGGGCTGCAGGAGGTGCTGGACGGAGAGGATGTCGCCGGCGATCTGGAGGTCGCTCTCGACGGCCACGGGGGCGGCGGCGGGGGCGGTGGGGGTGGCGGCGGTGCTGTTCATCGTGGGGGTGTCCTCGACGGATGTCAGTCGTGCTGGCGGTCGCTGTGGGGGTGGCCGGAGCTCAGGGGAGCCGAAGCTCCGAAGGCATCAACAGCTGCAACAGCGACAGCGAACCTGGACAGCGCTCAGGAACCCACGAATGGGGGTCCGGGCGGCGGTCGAGGTCACTGACATGGAGACAAGGAGACCGGGTCGAAGGCCCGACTGTCAACCCAATGCCTCGTATGGCCGCAAAAGTTTCATCTGATCCGGTTGCCGCGCTGGAAGAAAGGTTTGTGCAAACCGATGGAGGGGAGGTGGCGCTCACATCGCGCCGATGCCGCACAGGCCCCGCCCAAACCCGACGCGCCGCCCCGTGATCTAAATGTGATCTGCGCCGCTTCTTTGGCTTGATCGCAACCGCACCCCGGAGTGGCACGTCGATTGCGGGTGAACACGCGCCCTGTGGGGCACCGGATGCATGTGTCACGATTTTTGGCGATATGAACACTTTCTGCATACGCTTGGTTCCGCAGAGTGAATAAGGGGCCCAATAGCAGATCTCGGCTTGACTGCCCGGGAGCGGCCCACTTGTAATTTCACTCGTGTCGTTACGTAGCGATGAGTAACGGCATCACCACGGGGACGCACAGACAGAGCGAGGGGCGCACATGACCGAGCTGTTTCAGGAACTGCTGGTCGAGGAGGCGGACGAAGAGCTCGGATGGCAGGAGCGCGCTCTGTGCGCCCAGACCGACCCCGAGTCCTTCTTTCCCGAGAAGGGCGGCTCCACCCGCGAGGCCAAGAAGGTCTGCCTCGCCTGCGAAGTCCGCTCCGAATGCCTCGAGTACGCACTCGCCAACGACGAGCGATTCGGCATCTGGGGCGGCCTCTCCGAGCGCGAGCGCCGACGGCTGAAAAAGGCGGCTGTCTGAGCACGCAGCGCAACACCGCGCGACGCACGGCAACGCGCGGCACGGCACGGCGGTACGCGGAACATCGCGCGGCGCACCGTGCGCGACACCGCACGCAACACTGCACGGAACAGAGCAACGAGCAGAGCAAACGGTCCGCCTCCTGCACCTTCCCCGCAGGAGGCGGACCGCTGTGTTTCCAGCCGTTAGTGTGGGGCGCTGTCCAGCAGCCTCCGGGAGCACACCACCCCCGGATCCACTCCCCGGACCGCGTCCGGGGGGACCCCCAGGCCGGAGGGCCAGTAGAGCGATGTCCCTGCACAGCCAGTCGACGGCCTCCCACCAGGCTGCCGCCACACCCGAGTTCCCCCGGCACGTCGTCACCGCGGTCCTCGTCGCCCACGACGGCGCCCGCTGGCTGCCCAAAACGCTCGCCGGCCTCCTCGGCCAGGAACGCCCCGCGCAGAGCCACGTCGCCGCCGACACCGGCAGCGCCGACGACTCCGCGCGCCTGCTCGGCGAGGCCCTCGGAGAGGACCGCGTCCTCCACCTCGCCCGCCGCACCGGCTTCGGCACCGCCGTCGACGAAGCCGTCCGCAACGCCGGCACCCTGACCCCCGAGGACCTCCCGTACCTCAAGCGCCCCAGCGGCTGGGACCCCGTCGGGCGCACCTGGCGCGACGACGCCTACGACCTCCCCGAACTCCCCCACGGCGAACCCGTCCAGTGGCTCTGGCTGCTCCACGACGACAGCGCCCCCGAGCCCGACGCCCTCACCGAACTGCTCCGCGTAGCCGACGAGAACCCCGACGCCGCCGTCATCGGCCCCAAACTGCGCGGCTGGTACGACAAGAAGCAGCTCCTCGAAGCCGGCGTCACCATCGCCCGCAGCGGCCGCCGCTGGACCGGACTCGACCGCCGCGAACAGGACCAGGGCCAGCACGACCAGATCCGCCCCGTCCTCTCCGTCTCCACCGCCGGCATGCTCGTACGCCGCGACGTGTACGAGGCCCTCGGCGGCTTCGACCGCCGCCTGCCGCTCATGCGCGACGACGTGGACCTCTGCTGGCGCGCCCAGAGCGCCGGCCACACCGTCCTCGTCGCCCCCGACGCCGTCCTGCGCCACGCCGAGGCCGCCGCCCGCGAGCGCCGCACCGTCGACTGCGCCGGACGTACGAGCTCCAGCCCGCACCGCGTGGACAAGGCCGGCGCCGTCTACACGGTCCTCGCCAACAGCTCCGGCCGCGCCCTGCCGTACGTCCTGCTCCGCCTGCTCGTCGGCACCGTGCTGCGCACCCTCGCCTACCTCGTCGGCAAGGCCCCCGGCCAGGCCGTCGACGAGATCACCGGCCTCCTCGCCACCCTGCTGCGCCCCGGCCGGATCCTCGGCGCCCGCCGCAGACGCGGCCGCCCCGCCGTCCCCGCCAAGGAACTGCGCCCCCTGTTCCCGCCCCCGGGCGCGAGCTTGCGGGCCAACGCCGAACAGCTCGCCGGCTACATCGGCGCCGACCGCGAAACCGACACGGCCGCCGTCGGCCGACACGGCGGAGCCGTCGAATCCGGCCCCGGCGGCGACGACGCCGACTACCTCGAGATCGAACAGTTCGCGCGCCTCAAGCGGATCGCCCGCAACCCCGCGCCCGTCCTCTTCGCCCTCCTCCTGCTCGTGTCCGTCATCGCCTGCCGCGCCCTGCTCGGCGGCGGCTCCCTCATGGGCGGCGCCCTGCTGCCCGCCCCCGACAGCGGACTCGCCCTCTGGCGCGCCTACACCGACGACTGGCAGCCCGTCGCCGTCGGCTCCACCGCCGGAGCGCCCCCCTACCTCGCGGTCCTCGGCGCCCTCGCCACCGTGCTGTTCGGCTCCACCAGCGCCGCACTGACCCTGCTGCTCGTCTGCTCGGTCCCGCTCTCCGGGCTCACCGCGTACTTCGCCTCACGGCCGCTCGTCGAATCCCGGCTGCTGCGCGCCTGGGCCGCCGTCGCCTACGCCTTCCTGCCCGCCGTCACCGGCGCCCTCGCCGGCGGCCGCCTCGGCACCGCCGTCCTCGCGATCGTGCTCCCGCTCATCGCCCGCTCGGCCGTCGCCGCCTTCGGCTTCGGCGGAGCCGAAAGCGAACGGTCCGGCTGGCGCCCGGTGTGGACGTACACCCTCCTGCTGACACTGGCCACCGCCTTCACCCCGGTCGTCTGGCCGCTCGCCGCCGCCCTCGGCACCGCCGCGCTGGTCCTGCGCCGCGCCGAGTGGAAGGCGTACGGCCTGCGGCTGCTCGCCACGCTCGCCGTCCCGCTCCTCGTGCTCGCCCCCTGGTCGCTGAGCCTGCTCACGCACCCCGGCCGGCTGCTGCACGAGGCCGGCCTGCCCTACGGATCGGGCTCGGCCACCGCCCTGGACCTGCTCGGCATCAGCCCCGGCGGCCCCCGGACCGCCGGCGGACTGCTGCTCATCGGCGTCGTCCTCGCCGCCCTGGCCGCCCTGCTGCGCTCCGATCGGCAGTTCGCCGTCCGCACCGCCTGGGCCGCCGCCCTCGCCGCGCTGCTGCTGGCCGTCGTGGTCAACCGCACCGGCTGGGCCGGGCCCGCCACCCTCGTCTACGGACTCGCCCTCCTCGCCGCCGCCGTGGTCGGCGCCGACGGGGCCAAGGAGCGGGTCGCCGCCAGCAGCTTCGGCTGGCGCCAGCCGCTCGCCGCGCTGATCGCGCTCGGCGCGGCCGCAGGCCCGCTGCTCGGCGCGGCCGGCTGGATGATCAGCGGCGCCGACGGCCCGCTGGAGCGGCGCGACCCGGTCCAGGTCCCCGCGTTCGTCGCGGAGGAGAGCGGCACCCGCGACCAGGCCCGCACCCTCGTCCTCGGCGGCACCTCGCCCGCCACCGTCTCCTACACCCTGGTCCGCGGCTCCGGCGGCCGCCTCGGCGACGCCGAACTCGCCGCCGCGGCCGGCAGCAGCCCCCAGCTCGACAAGGTCGTCTCCAGCCTCGTCGCCGGCTCCGGCGCCGACCAGAGCGACCAGCTCAGCGGGTTCGCGATCCGCTACATCCTGGTCCGCGACGGTGCCCCGCAGCAGACGCGCAAGGTCCTCGACGCCACCCCGGGCCTCAGCCGCCTGAGCCAGCTCGACGGCAGCGCGCTGTGGCGGGTCGACCGCCAGGTCGCCCGCGCCACCATCGTCTCCGGCAAGCCGGGCGAAGCCCCCATCCCCGTCGCCTCCGGCCCCGTCGAGGTCCACACCAAGATCCCGGCAAGCGAGGCGGGCGGCGCCGGCCGGGTGCTGCGCATCGCCGACCGGGCGGCCCCCGGCTGGGAGGCCACCCTCGACGGCAAGCCCCTCAAGCCGAAGACGCTCGACGGCTGGGCCCAGGGCTTCGAACTGCCCGCCGCGGGCGGCCGCCTCGACCTCGTCCACGAGGACGCGCTGACCCGGACCGCCTGGCACTGGGCCCAGGGCCTGCTCGCGCTCGTCCTGCTCGTGATGGCCCTGCCGGGCCGCCGGGCCAGCCTCGACGACGACCTGCCGGAGGAGGAGGCGGAGACCGCCGAGCGCTCCGCCGCGGGCGAGGCCGGAGAGGGCCGCAGGGCCCGCCGGCTGCGCGCGGAGGCCCAGTCCGCGCAGACCGCGACGGCCCCCGCCGAGGAGCCCGCGGGCGCGGTGGCCGACCCGTACGCGCAGATCCCGGCGCAGCCGGTGTACGGGGAGGACGCGTACACGTACCAGGCGTACGGGGACCAGGGCTACGCGTACGAGCAGCAGCCCCAGCAGCCCCAGCAGCCGTACGTGCCGGCGCCCGCGCAGGCCCCCGAGTACGAGCAGTACCCCTACCCGCAGCAGGGCTACGAGGCCCAGCCGGCGTACCCGCAGCAGCCGCCCCAGCAGCCGCCGTACCCCTACCCGCCGTACGAGCAGCCGTACGACGGCTACGGCAGCCACGAGCCGCGTCCCGACGGGAGCCCCCAGCAGTGAAGCAGCGCGCACCCCTGACGCTGGCGGCGGTGGCCGCGGCCCTCGCGGCCGTCACCGGCGTCGGGTACCTCACCGCCCCCGCCGCCCCGGCCGCCGAGGCCAAGACGGCCGCCGCGGCCCGGATGCCCGTGGAGCGGTCCGCGCTGGTGTGCCCGGCGCCCAGCTCCTCGGACATCGCGGAGACCACGTACACGGCGATCACCCCCGGCGCCGCCGGGGGCGGCAAGGGCGCGGCCCGCCTCCTCGGCGCGACCAAGGAGGCCAAGCCGGTGCTGGAGCTCAAGGAGCGCGGCAAACCGGCCGGAGCCACCGCCTCCGGAGCGGAGGCGCCCGCGCTGACGGGCGTCGCCGACGGGATCCTGGCCCCAGGCTGGACCGCGCAGCAGACCACGAAGGTCGCGGTCGGCCGGGCGCGCGGGGTCCTCGGCGTCGGCTGCACCACGCCCGGCACCGACTTCTGGTTCCCCGGCGCGAGCACGGCCAAGGGACGCGAGGACTACGTGCACCTCACCAACCCGGACGACACCGCGGCCGTGATCGACATCAAGATGTTCGGCCCGGACGGGGCGGTGAAGTCCGACGGCGGCACCGGCGAGAACATCCGGATCGACCCCAAGTCCACCAAGGCCGTCTCACTGGCCTCGCTGGCCCCCGGAACGCAGCTCCCGGACGTCACCGCCCATGTGACGACCCGTGCGGGCCGGGTCGGCGCCTCCGTGCAGGTCGGCGAGGAGGGGGTGGGCTCGGACTGGCTGCCGGCCTCCGCCGACCCGGCGGGCTCGCTGGTCCTGCCCGGTATCCCCGCGGACGCCGCCTCCGTACGGCTGGTGGCCTTCGCGCCGGGCGAGGAGGACGCGGACCTCACCCTCAAGCTGGCCGGGCCGAACGGCTCGATCAGCCCGGCCGGCAACGAACAGCTGCACGTCAAGGGCGGGATGACCGCGAGCGTCGACCTCAAGGACGTGACCCGCGGCGAGGCGGGCTCGCTGGTGCTGGCCCCGGCGGACGGCAAGAAGGCCGTACCGGTGGTGGCCGCCGTACGCGTGGTCCGCGGCAGCGGGGCCAAGCAGGAGCTGGGCTTCGTCCCGGCGACCGCCGCGGTGGGCACCCGGGCCACGGTCGCCGACAACCGGGCCGACGAGAACGCGACGGTGCTCTCGCTGACGGCGGCGGGCGGCACGGACGCGAAGGTCAAGGTGACGGCGTCGGCGGGCACGGAGGCCGGGGAGCCGGCCTCGAAGGAGGTCACGGTCAAGGCGGGCACGACGCAGGCGGTGACGCTGGCCCCGGCGGGCGCCAAGGGCGCGTACGCGCTGACGGTCGAGACGGTCTCCGGCGGGCCCGTGTACGCGGCACGGACGCTGACCCTGCCGCACGAGGGGATCCCGATGTTCACGATCCAGCCGCTGTCGGACGATCACGCGATGGTCTCGGTCCCCAAGGCCGCCCAGGACCTCACGGTCCTGACCGACTAGGGACGTCCGCGAAGCAGCGCCGTACGGGCGGCCGGGACGGTCCGGCCGCCCGTACGCGAGCCCCGGCCGCCCGTCAGTCCTGCCCGTACCGCGGGTCCACCGTCTCCGGGGACAGCCCCAGCAGCTCGGCCACCTGCTCCACCACGATCTCGTGCACCAGCAGAGCCCGCTCGTCCCGGCTCTTCGTCCGGATCTCCACCGGCCGCCGGAACACCACGACCCGCGCCGGCCGCCCCGCTCCGTCCGGCTCCGCCAGCGCCCCGAGCGGCACCGCCTCGTCGTTCCAGCCGGTGTCGGGCCCGCCCGGCGGCCCCGGCACGTCGGCGACCACGAACTCCACCTCGGCCAGCTGCGGGAACCGCCGCTCCAGCCGCTCGACCGAGTCCCGTACGAGGTCCCCGAACAGCTCCGCCCGGCTCGCCGACAACGGCACCTGCGGCGGGGCCAGCGGCCCCCGCATCCCCCGCCCGTGCCGGTCGCGGCGGCGCGGCCGCGGCTCGGCGGGAGGCTCGGCGGGGCGGGGCGGGCCGGGGGGCAGGGGGCTGTCGGTCACCCCCGCAGCGTAGCCCTCGCGGCCCCTCCCACCCGGGCGTTTCCGGACCCGCCGCGCCCCTCCGCGGGCACGACACGGGGGAGTGGGCCGGGGGAGAGTCGTCGCGGCCCGGTCAAGAGTGCGGTACCGTCCAACGTCGTGAGCCTTGTACGTCGCTGTTCGCGCACCGCGTGCGGCCGCCCTGCCGTCGCGACACTGACGTACGTCTACGCCGATTCGACCGCAGTCCTCGGCCCGCTCGCCACCTACGCGGAACCCCACTGTTACGACCTGTGCGCCGAGCACTCCGAGCGCCTGACAGCCCCGCGGGGCTGGGACGTCGTGCGCCTGACCGACGGCTCCGCGCCCTCGCGCCCCAGCGGCGACGACCTCGAAGCGCTCGCCAACGCCGTCCGTGAAGCGGCCCGTCCGCACGACCGCACGGCGCAGGCCGGCGGATCCGGTCCGGCCAACGGCGGCAACGGCACCGGGGAGACGCGCCGCGGACACCTGCGCGTCCTGCGTTCGCCCGACTCCTGACATCACATGGTCTGAAAAGCCGTTCTCCGTGCAGGTAGGTTTGCTCCACCGCACAGCACTTCAGGAGGGCAGGCAGTGGCCGCAGATCTTTCGAACATCGTCAAGGCGTACGACGTACGCGGTGTCGTACCCGACGAGTGGGACGAGTCGCTGGCCGAGCTGTTCGGGGCCGCCTTCGTCGAGGTCACCGGTGCCACCGCGATCGTCGTCGGCCACGACATGCGGCCCTCCTCCCCCGCCCTGTCCGGGGCCTTCGCGCGCGGCGCGGCCGCCCGCGGCGTGGACGTCACCCTGATCGGGCTCTGCTCCACCGACCAGCTGTACTACGCCTCCGGCACGCTGGACCTGCCCGGCGCGATGTTCACGGCCTCGCACAACCCGGCCCGCTACAACGGCATCAAGCTCTGCCGGGCCGGCGCCGCCCCCGTCGGACAGGACTCCGGCCTCTCCACCATCCGCGAGCTCGTCGAGCAGTGGTCCGAGCAGGGCGCCCCGGCCGTCGCCGAAGGCACCGCCCCCGGCACGATCACCGAGCGGGACACCCTCGCCGGCTACGCCGAGCACCTCAAGGGCCTGGTCGACCTCGGCGCCATCCGCCCGCTCAAGGTCGTCGTCGACGCGGGCAACGGCATGGGCGGGCACACCGTCCCGACCGTGTTCGAGGGCCTGCCGCTGGAGCTCGTCCCGATGTACTTCGAGCTCGACGGCACCTTCCCGAACCACGAGGCCAACCCCCTCGACCCGAAGAACATCGTGGACCTCCAGGCCCGCGTGCGGGCCGAGGGCGCCGACCTCGGCCTCGCCTTCGACGGCGACGCCGACCGCTGCTTCGTCGTCGACGAGCGGGGCGAGGGCGTCTCCCCGTCCGCCGTCACCGCCCTGGTCGCGGCCCGCGAACTGGCCCGCAACGGCGGCACCGGCACGGTGATCCACAACCTGATCACCTCCTGGTCGGTCCCCGAGGTCGTCCGCGAGCACGGCGGCACCCCCGTCCGCACCCGCGTCGGCCACTCCTTCATCAAGGAGCAGATGGCCACGTCCGGCGCCATCTTCGGCGGCGAGCACTCGGCGCACTACTACTTCAAGGACTTCTGGAACGCGGACACCGGCATGCTCGCCGCGCTCCACGTCCTCGCGGCCCTCGGCGGCCAGGAGGGACCGCTCTCCGAGCTGGTCTCCTCGTACGACCGCTACGCGGGCTCCGGCGAGATCAACTCCACCGTCGCCGACCAGGCCGGCCGGCTCGCCGCCGTCAAGGCCGCGTACGGCTCCGCCGAGGGGATCACCCTCGACGAGCTCGACGGCCTGACCGCCACCTCCGCCGACTGGTGGTTCAACCTGCGCGCCTCCAACACCGAGCCGCTGCTGCGCCTCAACGTCGAGGCCCGCGACCCCGAGACCCTCGCCAAGGTCCGCGACGAGGTCCTCGCCCTCGTCCGGGCATAAAGCCCGTGTCACCGCCGGGCCGCGCCAGGTGCGGCCCGGCGGTACGCTGACCTCGCCCAATCCGCATGTTCGAAGGGAACCGCCCCATGCCGCTCGAAGCCGGCCTTCTGGAGATCCTCGCCTGCCCCGCCTGCCACTCGCCCCTCGAGGACAAGTCGGCGGACGAAGCGGCTCCCGAGCTGATCTGCACCGGCCAGGACTGCGGCCTCGCCTACCCGGTCCGCGACGGCATCCCGGTCCTCCTCGTCGACGAGGCCCGCCGCCCCGCCTGAGGCCGCGACCCCGGGCCGCAGGCCCCGGGACGCACAGGCATCAAGGGGCGCCCGTCGCAGCGCCGGGCGCCCGAGCAACCGAGTCGCCCGCCCTTTTGAATCAGCCGGAGGCCGCAATGCTCGACGAGTCGCTCCTCGACGCACCGGACGAGCTCGCCCGCGCCGACCGCCGCGGACTGCTCCGCGGCGCCGCCGAGGCCGGAGCCAGAGTCCGCACCGCGGCCCGGCACGCGACCGACGCCGGCCTCGCCGACCTGCGCCCCGACGGCCGGCCCCGAGCCGTCCTCATCGCCGGGTCCGGCACCGCCGCCACCGGCGTCGCCGACCTGCTCGGCGCCCTCGCCGGCGCCTCCGCACCGGTCACCCGCCTGCACCCCACCGGCGTCGCCCACGCCGCCGGCGCCCTGCGCTGGTCGCTGCCCGGCTGGGCCGGCTCCGTCGACCTGCTGCTCCTCGCCACCACCGACGGCAGCGAGCCCGGGCTCGGTCTCCTCGTCGAGCAGGCCTACCGGCGCGGCTGCACCGTCGTCGCCGTCGCGCCCGAGCGGTCGCCGCTGAGCGAGGCCGTGGACGGCGCCCACGGGCTCCTCGTGCCGATGGCGAAGGCCCCGTACCAGGAGTACGACGAGTCCGCCGCGGCCGGACCCGGCGCCCTGTGGGCCCTGCTGACCCCGCTGCTCGTACTCCTCGACAAGGTCGGGCTGATCACCGCCGCCCCCGAGACCCTCCAGGGCGTCGCCGACCGCCTCGACCGCACCGCCGAGCGCTGCGGGCCGGCCATCGCCACGTACTCCAACCCGGCCAAGACCCTCGCCGCCGAGCTCGCCGACTCCCTCCCGCTCATCTGGAGCGAGGGCGCGGGCGCCGGACCGGCCGGCCGCCGCTTCGCCGCCACCCTCGCCGAGCTCGCCGGCCGGCCCGCACTGGCCGCCGACCTGCCCGAGGCGCTGCCCGCCCACGGGGTCCTGCTCGCCGGCTCCTTCGCCGCCGGCGCCGACCCCGAAGGCTTCTTCCGTGACCGGGTGGAGGAGCCCCAGGCCCTCCGTGCCCGCATCGTCCTGCTGCGCGACCGGCCCGCGGGCGGCCTCACCGCCGCCCCGGCCGCGCGCGAGCTCGCCCTCAGCCACGACACGGCCATCAGCGAGCTCGAACCGGAGGAGGGCAGCGAACTGGAACAGCTCGCCGAACTCCTCGCCGTCACGGACTTCGCCACCGCCTACCTGGCGCTGGCGACCAGGGGACACGGCTGAGCACACCACCGTGCCGGCCCTTCATCCAGGAAGACGGACGAAGATGGACCGCCTGACGAATACGATCCGCCCCTACGCCTGGGGATCGACCACCGCGATCCCCGGGCTCCTCGGAGTCGAACCCACCGGGGAGCCCCAGGCCGAGATGTGGATGGGCGCCCACCCCGGCGCCCCCTCCCGTCTCGACCGCGGCGCCGGCGTGACCACGCTCGCGGACGTCATCGCCGCCGACCCCGAGCGCGAGCTCGGCGCGGCCGCCGTCACCAAGTTCGGCCCCCGGCTGCCCTTCCTCCTCAAACTCCTCGCGGCCGGCGCCCCGCTCTCCCTCCAGGTCCACCCCGACCTGGAGCAGGCCGAGGCGGGCTACGCCGACGAGGAGCACCGCCGGATCCCGGCCGACGCGCCCCACCGCAACTACAAGGACCCCAACCACAAGCCCGAGATGATCTGCGCGCTCACCCCCTTCGACGGCCTGTGCGGCTTCCGCCCGCCGCTGGACGCCGCCGAACTCCTCGAAGGCCTCGGGGTGGACTCGCTCAAGCCGTACGCCGACCTGCTGCGGGCCCACCCGCAGGAGGCGGCCCTGCGCGAGATGCTCACCGCCGTACTGACCGCGGACCGTGCCGAGATGGCCCGTACGGTCGCCGAGGCGGGTGCCGCGATCGAGCGCCTCGCGGGCCCGTACGCCCCGTACGCCTCGCTCGTCCACCACTACCCGGGCGACCCGGGCGTGATCGCGGCCATGCTGCTCAACCACGTGCGACTCCAGCCCGGCGAGGCGATGTTCCTCGGCGCCGGAGTGCCGCACGCCTACCTCGACGGCCTCGGCGTGGAGCTGCTGGCCAACTCCGACAACGTGCTGCGCGCCGGGCTCACCCCCAAACACGTGGACGTGCCCGAACTCCTGAAGATCGTGCGCTTCGAGCCCGGCGACCCGGCCGTACAGCGTCCCGAGGGCAACGGCGAGGAGGTCTACGAGAGTCCCGTCGACGAATTCAGGCTCTCCCGCTTCGCCCTGGCCCCCGGCGCCGCCCCCCACCTCCTCCCGGACGCCGCCCCGCAGATCCTGCTCTGCACGGCCGGCCGCCCGAAGGCCGGGGAACTGACCCTGTCCCCCGGGGAGTCGGTCTTCGTACCTGCCGGCGAAAAGGTCGAACTGTCCGGTATCGGCACCGTTTTCCGGGCCACCGTGTCGGTGTGAACATGGCGTCCGCCGCTACGACTGCAACAATGTGCCGCCGTAGCGCGGCGCCCCGGGCAGGGGCGCCGTACCGAGGAAGGGACTCCGAAAACCCATGAGCGCGTCGGGCGGTACCAGGGCGATCGTGGCGGCACTCGCCGCCAACCTCGCCATCGCTGTAGCCAAGTTCGTGGCCTTCGTCTTCAGCGGCTCGTCGTCGATGCTCGCGGAAAGCGTCCACTCGCTGGCCGACTCCGGGAACCAGGGGCTGCTGCTGCTGGGCGGGAAGAAGGCCCAGCGGGAGGCGACGCCGCAACACCCCTTCGGGTACGGGCGCGAACGCTACATCTACGCCTTCCTCGTATCCATCGTGCTCTTCACCGTCGGTGGCATGTTCGCCATCTACGAGGGCGTCGAGAAGGTCCAGCACCCGCATCCCATCGAGGACTGGTACTGGCCGATCGGCGTGCTCCTGTTCGCGATCATCGCCGAGGGCTTCTCCTTCAAGACGGCGATCAAGGAGTCGAACGAGATCCGCGGCGCCCTCTCCTGGAGCCAGTTCATCCGGCGCGCCAAGGCCCCCGAGCTGCCCGTGGTCCTGCTGGAGGACTTCGGCGCGCTCGTCGGCCTGGTCCTCGCCCTCGGCGGCGTCGGCCTCGCGCTCGCGACCGGCGACGGCGTCTGGGACGGCATCGGCACCCTGTGCATCGGCACCCTGCTGATCCTCATCGCGATCGTGCTGGCCGCCGAGACCAAGTCCCTGCTGCTCGGCGAGGCCGCCGGCACGGAGGACGTCGAGAAGATCAAGGCCGCGCTCGTCGACGGGGACGTCGTCACCCGCGTCATCCACATGCGCACCCTGCACCTCGGCCCCGAGGAGCTCCTGGTCGCCGCGAAGATCGCCGTCGAGGGCGACGACACGGCGACCCAGGTGGCGGACGCGATCAACGCCGCCGAGGCCCGGATCCGAGAGGCGGTCCCGATCGCCCGCGTGATCTACCTGGAGCCCGACATCTACAAGGCGGAAGCCGCCGCGCAGGGCTGACGCGGTTCCCGCACCACGCACGAAGGCCGCCCCCGCCGCGCGGGAATGCCCCCGCACCACGCACGAAGGCCCCCGCCGAGCGCAGACCGCGCGCGGCGGGGGCCTTCTCCGTCACGGGGCCTTCCCCGTGACGGTCGCGCCGGCTACCGGATCTCGCCGAGCAGGTCCAGGACCGCCGGGACGTCCGGGGCCGACTGCAGCCGGTCCCGGAAGTCCGCGTCCATGAGCCGGCGCGACAGCAGCGCGAGGATGCGCAGGTGCTCGTCGCCGGCGGCGGCCTCCGGCACCGAGATCATGAAGACCAGCCGGGCCCTCGTCCCGTCCGGCGAGCCCCACTCGATGCCCGTGTCGGAGCGGGCGAAGCCCACCGTCGGCCGGGACACCGCGTCCGTCTTGGCGTGCGGGATCGCGATGGACTCGCCGAGGCCCGTCGTGCCCCGGGCCTCGCGGGCCAGGGCGACCCGTACGAGCTCGTCCACGTCCCGTACGTTGCCGGTCGCGGCCAGCATCGCGGCCATCTCGCGGATGGCCGCCTCCTTGGAGTCCGAGGCCAGCTCGGTCTTCACGGTCTGCGCGGTCAGGTATCCGCAGAGCACCTCGGGCGCACCGGCCGCACCCGCACCCGCATCCGCATCCGCACCCGCATCCGCACCCGCACCCGAACCGGCGGCCGCGGCGACCCCCGCGAGCGCGGGCTCGGGCTCGGGGTCGGGGACGCGGACGGTCACGGGCACCACGGCGGCGACCCGGCCCCGGCGCGCCTTGAGGCCGATGAGCGCGTTGGTGGCCAGGGCGGTCACCACGGTGCCGGCCGCGATGGCGATCAGGAACCCGGCCCAGCCGCTGACGGCGCCCAGCGCGGCCACGACCGGACCGCCGTGCGGCACGTGGTCGCCCACGCCCGCCACACCGGCGATCGCACCGGCCACCGCACCACCGAGCATGTTCGCCGGGATGACGATCGCCGGCCGCGCCGCCGCGAACGGGATCGCGCCCTCCGAGATGCCGAACATCCCCATGAAGAGCGCCGCCATGCCCGTCTCGCGCTCCTGGTCGGAGTACAGCCTGCGGCGCAGCAGCGTCGCCAGGCCCTGGCCCAGCGGCATGACCGGGATGGCCGCCGCGCACATGCCCATGACCGCGTGGTTCCCGGACGCGATGAGTCCCGTACCGAAGAGGAACGCCGTCTTGTTGACCGGACCGCCCATGTCGAAGGCGATCATGAGGCCGAGGATCGCGCCGAGCAGGATCGTGCTGGTGCCGGTCATGCCGGACAGCCAGCTCGTCAGGTTCTCGAACACCCAGGAGATCGGCTTGCCGATGACGTAGACGAAGAACAGGCCCAGCGCCGTCGTCGCGACGATCGGGATCACGATGATCGGCATGATCGGCTGCACGGCCTTGGGGACCTCGGCCTTCTTGATCCACAGGACCAGGTAGCCGGCCAGGAAGCCGGTCACGATGGCGCCGATGAAGCCCGCGCCCGCCTTCGAGTCGTACAACGCCCCGGTGTTCGCGATGAAGCCGCCGATCATGCCGGGCACGAGGGCCGGCCGGTCGCCGATGGCGTACGCGATGTAGCCGGACAGGATCGGGATCATCAGCTGGAAACCGATGCCGCCGATGGCGTTCACATGGGCCCAGAAGGTGCCCTCGGGGATGACGTAGCCCTCGGGCGTCGCGTGCCCGCCGAGGGCCAGCGAGATGGCGATCAGCAGACCGCCGACCACCACGAACGGGATCATGTACGAGACGCCGTTCATCAGCGCCTTGTACGCGAGGCTGCGCTCCTTGCCGCCACCGCCACCACCGCCGCCGCCCGGGGCCGCCGCGCTCCCGGTCTGCACCGGCGCGCTCCGCACGCGCTCGATCAGCTCCTCCGGCCGGTGGACGCCGTCGGCGACTCCGGTGGACAGCACCCGCTTTCCGGCGAACCGCGCGCGGTCGACCTCCTTGTCGGCGGCGATGATGATGCCGTCCGCCTCTCTGACATCGTTGTCAGTGAGCACGTTCTCGGCCCCGATGGAGCCCTGCGTCTCCACCTTCATGTCGATGCCGAGGCGGGCGGCGGCCTGCTGGAGCTTCTCCGCGGCCATGTACGTGTGCGCGATCCCGGTGGGGCACGCGGTCACGGCGAGCAGCTTCGGGCGCTCGCCGCCGTTCGCGCTCCCGCCACCGGGAGAGTCGGCCGGAGTGGTCACTGCAATCTCCTTCACGCGCGTACGAACGATCCTCCGGAAAATCGTCCACCACGCAAGGGCCCGATCAAAAGTCCAAAAGGCCTGAATGCGCCCCGCCGGACGGCCCCTTCGGAGGGCGACTTCTTCCCCGGCCCACTGGGGCGCGCTCGGCCGATCGGTGTAGATTCGTCATCAGTGTCAGGCGTCGCTGCTGATGGCGGTCGGGCGGTCTCCGCGACCGGCCGAGGGGAGAGAGGACCCCCGACGGACTGAGTGCCCGGTGCACCGCCCGCACAGGCGATGCGCGGCTCAGCCGTACCCACCCTCTCGACCCATGAGGAGAGCAGCACCCATGGACTTCAAGGTCGCCGACCTTTCCCTCGCCGCCTTCGGCCGCAAGGAGATCACCCTCGCCGAGCACGAGATGCCCGGCCTGATGTCGATCCGCCGCGAGTACGCCGCGGCCCAGCCGCTGGCCGGCGCCCGCATCACCGGCTCGCTGCACATGACCGTGCAGACCGCCGTCCTGATCGAGACCCTCGTCGCCCTCGGCGCCGACGTCCGCTGGGCCTCCTGCAACATCTTCTCCACCCAGGACCACGCGGCCGCCGCCATCGCGGTCGGCCCGAACGGCACCCCGGAGAACCCGCAGGGCGTACCCGTCTTCGCCTGGAAGGGCGAGACGCTGGAGGAGTACTGGTGGTGCACGGAGCAGGCGCTGACCTGGCCGAACACCCCCACCGGCGGCCCGAACATGATCCTCGACGACGGTGGTGACGCCACCCTGCTCGTCCACAAGGGCGTCGAGTTCGAGAAGGCCGGCTCCGCCCCGGACCCGTCCACGGCGGACTCCGAGGAGTACGGCCACATCCTCACCCTGCTGAACCGCACCCTCGGCGAGACCCCGCAGAAGTGGACGCAGCTCGCGTCCGAGATCCGCGGCGTCACCGAGGAGACCACCACCGGCGTCCACCGCCTGTACGAGATGATGGCCGAGGGCACCCTGCTCTTCCCGGCGATCAACGTGAACGACGCGGTCACCAAGTCGAAGTTCGACAACAAGTACGGCTGCCGCCACTCCCTCATCGACGGCATCAACCGCGCCACCGACGTCCTCATCGGCGGCAAGGTCGCCGTCGTCTTCGGCTACGGCGACGTCGGCAAGGGCTGCGCCGAGTCGCTCCGCGGCCAGGGCGCCCGCGTCATCGTCACCGAGATCGACCCGATCTGCGCGCTCCAGGCGGCCATGGACGGCTTCCAGGTCGCGACGCTGGACGACGTCGTCGAGACCGCCGACATCTTCATCACCACCACGGGCAACAAGGACATCATCATGGCCGCCGACATGGCCAAGATGAAGCACCAGGCGATCGTGGGCAACATCGGCCACTTCGACAACGAGATCGACATGGCCGGCCTGGCCAAGGTCGAGGGCATCGTCAAGGACGAGGTCAAGCCGCAGGTCCACACCTGGAAGTTCCCCGACGGCAAGGTCCTGATCGTCCTCTCCGAGGGCCGTCTGCTGAACCTGGGCAACGCGACCGGCCACCCGTCGTTCGTGATGTCGAACTCCTTCGCGGACCAGACGCTGGCCCAGATCGAGCTCTTCACCAAGCCCTCGGAGTACCCGACCGACGTCTACGTGTTGCCCAAGCACCTCGACGAGAAGGTCGCCCGCCTCCACCTTGACGCCCTCGGCGTCAAGCTCACGACGCTCCGCCAGGAGCAGGCCGACTACATCGGCGTCAAGGTCGAGGGCCCGTACAAGCCGGACCACTACCGCTACTGATCCCGCACCGGTCCCCGCGGATCCGCAGCACCGAGCAGGCCCCCGGCACGTACGTCGCCGGGGGCCTGCCCCATGAGCACGACCCGCACGACCGGTACGACCCGCACGACCGGTACGACCCGCACGACCCGGCACCACGCACGCAAGGACGGCACCCCATGCCCCGCGGCCGCTACTCGCTCCACGATCCGCACGACCACACGCCCCTCGGCGAGGAGCACTTCCACTGCGCGCCCGGCCCCTCCGGCTGGCGCTACGTCTCCCAGCTCACCGGCCCGGACGGCGGCCACCGCGGCTCGGTCGACCTCGCGATCGACGAACTCGGCCGCCCCATCCGCCTCGAAGCCAACGCTTCGAGCTGGCAGGTCCGCGGCGCCGCCATCGACGGGGTGACCTGGGTGCGCTCCGACCCCGCCGGGACCGAGGCCACCGAGGGCAACGTCCCCGCCGCGGGCTTCACCGGCACCTCGCCGGCCTTCCTCGTCGCGACGGCCCGCCTGCTGCGGCTGACCCCCGGCGCCCCCGCGACCCGGGTCCGGCTCGTCGCGCTCACCGACCCGGTGCTGGCGCCCCGTACGGTCGACCAGGCCTGGGCGCTGCGGGACCGGGCCGGGCACGCGACGGACAGCGGACCGCTCGTGGTGGACGAGTACCAGGTCACCGCCCTGGACACGGGCGAGGTCCACACGGTCCACATCGCGGGGGACGTGGTCCTCGCGGCCCCGGGCATCGAGCTGGAGCACCTGGAGACCCCGCCCTCGGCCTTCCCCGAGGACTGAGGCCTCGAGCGGCTCCCCGGCCCCGGATCAGCGCCGCTCGTCGGGGTGGCTCCACTCGACGGCGCAGATCGCCGAGGGTGCGGCTTCCTTCGCGTACCAGGCGACGGACTTCTCGAAGTCCGGGCACCACAGGTGGGCGCGGCTGACGGAGACCGGGAAGTCGGTCCCGCCGGTGACGACGTGCACGCCGTCCTCCTCCCGGACGCCGATCGTGACCTGGCGGCCGATGCTCTCGTCCCGCATCAGTTCCCGGAGTTCCTCGGCGACGGCTCGCGCCCGGGCCTCGTCCTCGATGCCCGTGACG
Organism: Streptomyces sp. NPDC001194; assembly: GCF_042896985.1. Taxonomy (NCBI): domain Bacteria; kingdom Bacillati; phylum Actinomycetota; class Actinomycetes; order Kitasatosporales; family Streptomycetaceae; genus Streptomyces; species Streptomyces sp. NPDC001194. The sequence goes on from NZ_JBIAXU010000022.1 coordinate 128,300, forward strand.
CGGAAGGTGAATGCGACGTTGGCTGACATGCCGCGCAGGTTAGGCGATCACGCCGGGGGTGCGAACCCCGTCGCGGGCCGCGGCGGCTCGGGAGTCGCGGGCAGCTCGCCCGGGACCGCGACCGGGACCGCGACCGGGACCGGCGTGGCCGCGGGCCGTGCGGCCTGCGGTGCGTACGCCCCTGGGCTCGGGTGCCCCCACGCGGCGGGCATGACGGGCGGCGCGTACGCAACGGGCGCGGCGGGCGGAGCGTACGCGGGCGCGCCCTGGCCGAAGGCGCGGGCCGCATCCCGGGACTGCCGCTCGTGCACCACCGCCATCAGGAACGCGGGAGCCGGGACCCCCACCGGCGGCGGAGTCCCCGTACGCGCGACCAGATCATCGGCGAGCCGCACCGCCATCGCGGCGCCGACCTGCGGGTCCAGCTGGTTCATCCGCGTCAGGTACTGCCGTATCGCCAGCCACAGCCCGTCCGGTACGGCCGACAGGTCCAGCCCCGAGAACCGCCCGGCCAGCCACGGCGGCGGAGGCGGCACCGGCATCACCCGCGCCCCCGGCACCCGCTCCCGTACGACCAGTGCCCCGGCGAACACGTCACCCAGCCGCCGGCCCCGCGCGGAGACCAGCGAGGCGATGCAGGCGATGGCACCGAAGGTGGCCAGCAGTTCCACGACCCCCATCGCGCCGCGCACCAGCGCGTGCCGGAACCGGATCGGCCCCCCGTCGTCGCGTACGACGCGCAGCCCGCAGGCGAGCTTGCCGAGCGATCGCCCGTGGGACAGCGTCTCCACCGCGATCGGTATGCCGACCAGCACCAGGAGGAAGCTCGCCACCGACACCGCGGCCTGCGCGGCCGGATCCAGCGAGGCGGTCGCCAGGGTCAGCCCGATCGAGATGAGCAGGTACCCGGTGAGGTAGACGAGCAGGTCGAGAAGGATCGCCAGCGCCCGGCTCGGCAGCCTCGCCGGCCGCAACCCCAGGACGACCGCGTCCCCCGTCACCAGATCGCTCACCCTGCACACCTTTCCCGTGACCGGACCCGCCCCTTGGTTCATCCAGTCTGCCAAGCTGACCACGGTAGAAGTAAGCAGAAGCAGGCAGGTCCTGGGGCAGGGGAGCGGTAACCGGATGGATCTCGACGTCTTCGTGACGGCCCACCGGGCGGAATGGGACCGCCTGGAACAGCTCCTCGGCCGCGGCCGCCGGCTGACGGGAGCCGAGGCGGACGAACTCGTCGCGCTCTACCAGCGGGCCTCCACCCACCTCTCGCTGATCCAGTCCAGCACCCCGGACCCGATGCTCACGGGCCGCCTGACGCAGCTCGTCGCCCGCGCCCGCGCCACGGTGACGGGTGCCCGCAAGGCCGGCTGGCGCGACGCCGCCCGCTTCTTCACCGAGGGCTTCCCGGCCGCCGTCTACCGCAGCCGCCGCTGGTGGATACCGACGGCCCTGATCTCCACGGCGGTCGGCGTCCTGCTCGGATGGTGGATAGCCACGCATCCCGAGGTCCAGGGCGCCATCGGGGCCCCGGACGACCTCAAGGCGCTCACGAAGCCGGGCGGCGGGTACGAGACGTACTACTCCAGCAACCCGGCGGGATCCTTCGCCGCCCAGGTCTGGACGAACAACGCCCAGGCGGCCGCGGTCTGCCTGGTCCTGGGCGCGTTCCTGGGCATACCGGTGCTCTGGATCCTCTTCGTGAACATGCTCAACCTCGGCACGGGCATCGGCCTGATGGCCTCGGCCGGCCGCCTCGACGTCTTCCTCGGGCTGATCCTGCCGCACGGCCTGCTCGAACTGACCGCGGTCTTCGTGGCCGCGGGCACGGGCCTGCGCCTCGGCTGGACGGTCGTCGACCCGGGCCCGCGCACCCGGCGGGCTGCCCTCGCGGAGCAGGGCCGCGCCGCGCTGGGCATGGCGATCGGCCTGGCGGTGGTGCTGTTCGCATCGGGCCTGATCGAGGGCTTCGTGACCCCGTCCGGCCTCCCGACCTGGGCCCGCATCTCGATCGGCGTCGCCGCCGAGGCCCTGTTCCTGACGTACGTCTACGTCCTCGGCGGCCGGGCCGCGCGCGCCGGCGAGGCGGGCGACGTGGAAGCCGCGGACCAGACGGCCACCCTGCCCACGGCGGCCTGATGTGCGTCGGACCCCGTTCAGCTGCTAGTCTCCTCGTCGTCCCGCAGCGACTGTTGACACCGTCGCGGTGGGGAGGTAGATTCGAACGGTTGCCTCGAACTGGACAAGTTCGGCAGCGATGGTTTAAAGTCTCTCTCGCCCCCAACAGGAATTGAATTCCCGTGGGGCACAATCGACTCCTCATTCAGGAATCCGAAGCCGGGAAATCCGGTGGAAAACTTCTGATAGAGTCGGACTCGCCGGAAAGGGAAAACGCGAAAGCGAAGACCCCGGAAAGCAGGCGGAACTGACTCTGATAGAGTCGGAAACGCAAGAACGAAGAACGAAAGCCCGGAGGAAAGCCCGAGAGGGTGAGTACAAAGGAAGCGTCCGTTC
>NZ_JBIAXU010000023.1:0-96364 GCF_042896985.1 Streptomyces sp. NPDC001194
TCTGCCGGGGGCGGTGGGGGGGGCGGGGGATTCACCCCCCCCACCACCGCGGCCGCCCCCCCCCCCCGCGCCCCCCCCCCCCCCCCGGGGGGGGGGGGGGCCCCCCGGGCCCCCCCCCCCGGCCGGAGTCAAGGCCGCTGCGGCCGGCAGGCCTGCGGAAGACACCCCCGTAGACGAGGACTCGACCATGCAGCCACGTGCCGGTGACGACGCACCCGCCCGGACAACCCTGCCGACCACCGCTCTCACCGACCGGGACACCGTCCAGAGCCGGGCGGAGCCGGTGTACGCCATCACCACCCGCGGTCTCGTCAAGAGCTACCCGGGCCCGGACGGGACCACCACCCACGCCGTTCGCGGCCTCGACCTGGACGTGCTCCAGGGCGAGACGTTCGCCTTCCTCGGCCCCAACGGTGCGGGAAAGTCCACCACCCTCGCCCTGCTCTGCGCCCTGGCCCGCCCCACCGCCGGACAGGCCACGGTGGCGGGCGCAGACGTACTGAACCGGCCGGACCAGGTACGGAAGCTGGTCGGGATGCTCTTCCAGCACAGCGCACTGGATCCGGACCTGACGGCCGAACAGAACCTGCACATCCACGCGCGCCTCTACGGACTGACCCGCGGCCACGCCCGCCTGCGCACCACCGAGACACTCGAACTCGTCGGACTGGCCGACCGGCGGCGCTCCCCGGTGCGCACCCTGTCCGGAGGCATGCGACGCCGCCTGGAACTCGCCCGCGGCCTGCTGCACGCGCCCCGGGTCCTCTTCCTCGACGAACCGACCACCGGACTCGACCCCCACGCCCGTGCCCAAGTCTGGGAGCACCTGCGCACACTGCGCGACCAGCACGGCAGCACGATCTTCGTCACCACCCACTACCTGGAGGAGGCGGAGAACTGCGACCGCCTCGCCATCATCGACCACGGCCGGCTCGTGGCCCAGGGCACACCCCTCGCCCTGAAGGCGGCGATCGGAGACGACCGCGTGTCACTGCGCACCAGCGACGACACGGCAGCAGGCCGGATCGTGCGCCGCACCGCGCCGGCGGACCTCACCGTCACCCTGGACGCCGAGGGCGTGTCCCTGCGGGTACCGGACGGCAGCGCCTGGATCCCGCGCCTGTGCGCGGCGCTGGAATCCCACGGCGTCGCGGTGCACGCCGCCTCGGCCACACCGCCGACGCTCGACGACGTCTTCTTCCACCACACCGGCCGCAGCATCCACACACCCCGGCACCCGGCACCGGTCTCCCCCGCGGCGGCAACCGGGGTGACCCCATGACCGCGCCTTCCCCACCGGCCCCGGACACCACCCGCACCCCGGAGGCTCCCGGGGCCCCCGGCCGCGAGCGGGGCGTCCGCCTGCGCCACGAACTGCGCGCGGTCCACGCCCTGGTCTACCGCGACCTGCTGCGGCTGTCGGCCCAGCGCGCCCACGCCGCGCTCATGCTGCTCCAACCGGTGCTCTACCTCTTCATCCTGGGGGGCGGTCTGGCCGCCCTGATCCCGGATTCCTCACTGGGCACCGGATACCAGGCCTACCTCTTCCCGGGGATGCTGATGATGACGGTGCAGACACCAGCCATCATGGTCGGCATCCGTCTGATCACCGACCGCCAGAGCGGCTATCTGCGCGAACTCCTGATGGCCCCGGTCCGCCGGTCCACCCTGCTCCTCGGAAGCTGCGCGGGCGGCACGATCGTCTCCACGATCCAAGGCGTCGTCCTGCTCGGCCTGGCAGGAGCCGTCGGCCTGCCCTACGACCCCCTCCTCCTGGCCCTGCTCCTGGGCGGGATCGCCCTGACCTCCTTCACGATCACCGCCCTGGCCCTCGCCCTGGCCGTGGGCCTCAACCGGCCCGAGGTCTTCCACATGCTGCTCGGCGTCGTGATGACGCCCCTGCTGTTCCTTTCCGGCGGCTTCTTCCCGATCGAGAACCTGCCGGGCTGGGCCCACACGCTGGCCGCCGCCAACCCGCTCGCGTACGGAGTGGACCTGCTCCGCCGCTGCATCGCACTGCGGGTACCGAACCAGACAGCCACGACGGGCCTCGAATGGCCCACCGGGCAGCCTCCCATACTCCTGGAAAGCGCCCTCCTGCTGGCAGTAGGAGTCACGGCACTGCTCTGGGCCTCCCGGCGCTTCAGCCGGCCTGAATAGCGCGGGACAGGCCCCGCAACCCGTCTCCCCCGCTCGCCCGGCGTGCCCACGTCCCTCCGGAGACGTGGGCACGCCTCGCGTGCGTTGGCGTCCTGGTAGTCCTGGAGGACTACCAGGACGACTTGGTGATTCCGGGGAGGAACCCCGCGTGCGCCTGCTCGCGCATGCGCACCCGGGACAATCCGAACTTGCGGAGGTGTCCGCGGGGCCGGCCGTCCACGCCGTCGCGGTTGCGGACCCGGGTCGCGCTGGCATTGCGGGGCTGCCTGCGCAGTTCCGCCAGCGCCGCCGCGCGTTCGGTCTCCGTGGAGGACGGGCGCCGGATGACCACCTTCAGTTCGGCCCGCCGGGCTGCGTACCGCGCGACGACCGCCTTGCGCTTCTCGTTCAGCGCGATCTTGCTCTGCTTGGCCATCAGACCTTCACCCCCCGGGCACGGATCCGCGCCACGGCGGCCTCCACGCCGATGGCGTCGACGGTCTTGATCGCCTTGGCGGAGAGCTTCAGCCGCACGTAGCGGCCCTCGCCGGGCAGCCAGTACCTCTTGCTCTGGATGTTGGGGTCGAAGCGGCGCGAGGTGCGCCGGTGCGAGTGGGAGATGTTGTTGCCGAAGCCCGGCTGGGCGCCGGTCAGTTGACAGTGGGCGGACAAGGGGTTACCTGCCTCTCTCGGAACGGCTCCTTCTTGATAATGGAAACCATTGTCATATACTAGCGCCATGGCTCGCAACGAAGTACGCCCGATCGTCAAGCTCCGCTCCACGGCGGGGACCGGCCACACGTACGTCACGCGCAAGAACCGGCGCAACGACCCGGACCGCCTGGTGCTGCGCAAATTCGACCCCGTGGTGCGCCGGCACGTCGACTTCCGCGAAGAACGCTGATCCCCTCCCTCCTGAAGGACACCGCCTTGAAGCCTGGAATCCACCCCGCCTACGGCCCCGTCGTCTTTCGCGACAAGGCCGCCGACTTCGCCTTCCTCACGCGCTCGACCGCCACCAGCGACAGGACGGTGGAGTGGGAGGACGGCAACACCTACCCCGTCATCGACGTCGAGATCTCCTCACAGAGCCACCCCTTCTACACCGGCACCGCCCGCGTCCTGGACACCGCCGGCCGCGTCGAGCGCTTCCAGCGCCGCTACGGGAGCAAGGCATGACCCTGTCCGTCGCCCTCGTCGCGGGACTCCACTCCGACGCCCGCAGGGAAGTCGTGGACCGGCTGCTGCGCACCGTTCCCGGCAGCATCGCCCTCCACCACGACCTGGCCACCGCGCCGGCGGGCACGGTGCTGCGGCTGGTGCGCGACACCTCGGGAGAGCTGTCCCGGAGCGAGGCGCCCCTCGTCAACGACTGCGCCTGCTGCGCCCTGCGGGAGGACCTCGTCCCCGAGCTGAAGCGGCTGGCCGACAGCGGCCTCACCCGGCTGGCCGTGGTCGAGCTCTGGGACTCGGTCGAGCCCAAGGGGATGGCCGAGGTCGTGGTCGCACACGGCGCCGGCGTGCTCGACCTCACCGGAGTGATCACCGCCGTCGACCCCGCGCTCGTGCTGCCGTACCTGGTCAACGGCGACGACCTGGCCGACGTGGGACTCGCCGCGGCGGCCTCCGACCGGCGCACCGTCGGCGACACCTGGGCCCGGCAGCTCGAGTACGCCCCCGTACTCGCCCTCGTCGACAGCGAAGACGCCGACGACGAGGACCGCGCCCTTCTCGCACAGCTCCACCCGACCGCCCGACAGGTTCCCGCCCATTCCGGAGAACTCGCCCGGCTGGCCTTCGCCGGCTTCGACGCGGAGGCGGCAGCCGCCGCCCAGCATCCGGCCTGCGCGCTGCTCCCCCAGGAAGCGGAGGAAGCGGGCGTGACCACCCTGGTCTGGCACCGCCGCCGCCCCTTCCACCCCGAACGCCTCTACGAGGCCCTGGAAGAGCTCTGCTGCGCCGCCGCCCGCAGCCGCGGCCGGTTCTGGCTCGCCGACCGCCCCGACACCCTGCTCTCCTGGGACGCCGCGGGCGGCGCCCTCTGCGTGGAGAACGCCGGACCCTGGCTGGCGTCCCTCCCGGACGCGGCGTGGGAGATGGTGCCGCCGATGCGCAGGGCGGCGGCTTCGCTCGACTGGCACTCCGAACACGGCGACTGCTGTCAGCACCTCGTCTTCACCTCCCCCGGCCTCGACCGGCACGGGCTGGAACAACTCCTCGATGCCTGCCTGCTCACCGATGCCGAATACGCGGCGGGCCGGGAGGGGTGGAAAACGCTCCCCGCCGCCTTCGACTCCCTCCTCGACCCGGTGTCCTGACCACCGGACGACCCGATGCCCTGACAATCCGACGACCCGACGACCCGACGACCACGAGGAACACTCATGGCCCGCCGCCACGCCCCGCACAAGCCCCTGGGGTCCCGCCCCAACCCACTGGACGCAGCGGAGATCACCTACATCGACTACAAGGACACCGACCTGCTGCGGAAGTTCATCTCCGACCGAGGCAAGATCCGCAGCCGCCGCGTCACGCGTGTCACGGCGCAGCAGCAGCGGCAGCTCGCCTCAGCGGTCAAGAACGCCCGCGAGATGGCACTGCTCCCCTACGGCAGCTGCCGATAGAGCGGCGACGGCGACCGCTCGGCGGCCCCTCGGCCGCGGCTCTGTAGTATGTGAACGTGCGTTCGAATTCAATGGAGAGCCGGCCTGCCCTGACCCCGGCACTGACCGCGGCGGAATTGCTGCGCTGGTACTGGACACTGGCGGAACTCTCGGCGCTCGCCCGGGAGATGGGCCTGTCCGCCGGGGGCGGGAAGGCGGCGGTGACGGCCCGGCTGGCCGCCGCACTCGACGGGAACCGGCCGCCGGAGCCGGTGCGGGCCCCGCGCCGCGGCGGGCGCCGGCTCGCGGCCCCCGTCGACGGCGACACCGTGATCCCGCAGGGGCAGCCGTGCAGCCAGGTGCTCCGGGAGTTCTTCGTCCGGGAGATCGGACCCGGATTCCACTTCGACGCCTTCATGCGCGACTACGTGGCACAGCACGCGGGACACACGCTCGCCGAAGCCGTCGCCCACTGGCACGCCACCCGCGCCCGGGCCGCCGAACCCCGCGAGGTCGCCGCCCAGTTCGAGTTCAACCGGTTCCTGCGCGACTGGCACGCCCGCCACCCGCAGGGCACGCGCCAGCAGGCCCTGGCCGCCTGGCGGGACCACCGCGCCCTCCCGAAGCACTGAACATGCGGGTCCGTCGGGGCGTTCCGGTGAGACGGGTACCCGCCAGTAGGTTTCCAACATGGCTTGTTTACAGTTGTCTTGACTGACCGCCAGCGATGTTCGACGCCGGCGGGAGAGCGTGCGTGCGGCGGCGTGCCGTCGCGCGCGGGAACGAAGGAAATCATGGGTTCGATACACCAGCGCGTCGGCGCGGTCCTCGGTACGGCCGCCCTGTTCATCGGCGTGACGCTCACGGCGGGGGCCGCAACGGCCAGCGCCGACGAGACGGGCGACCTCTCGACCGACATCGATGTCTCGCTGTCCACGACCGGGGTCTCGGGCCTCACCGCGATGTCGGCGGACGGGTCGTACACGATCAACATCATCAGCCCCAGGGACGGCCACGACATGGGCTTCGCCCGGTGGAACGCCGACCCGCAGCCCGCGCCCAACATCCCGGGCGACTCCCTCGTCGCCAAGGACATCAGCCCCGACGGCTGGGCGGTCGAGGCCGAGCTGAGCACCGGCCGCGTCGCTTCCACGCGCGGCCACAAGGCGATCTACATCGCGGTCGCTTCCGGCAACCTGCCCGAGGGGCACCCGTACAAGCTGCGTGGGTGCATCGTCAAGGGCAGCGAGCGCAAGTGCACGCCTTGGCACGCCGTCCGCGCCTGATCCTCTGAAGGCCCGGGTGAGCGCGGGCTGTTCACGCCGTGGCGGGAACCGCTCCGTGACGCGGCTCCCGCTCGGTGTCCCCTTGTCCCGCGCCCCCGCCGGTACGGTCCTTCGGGAACCCGCGCATCACCACCGTCGGCGGTTCAGCCCGCTCGTACGGGGGCCCACAGGCTGACGCTCCACACGTCCCCGTGGCCCGCGTGGTAGCCCCTTTCCTCCTCCTCGTCGTCCACGACGAGTACGGACACGCACGACTTCGGCGCCCGGTACTCCAGGAAGCCTCCCTGGTCGCCGACCGTGAACTCCGGGGCCGAAGGCGTCTCGGAGAGCGCCTGCCGCACCTCGGCCCACGCCGTGTACGGGGCGAACTCGACGCCCGTGCCGGCGGCCCACCGGGCCGCCAGCTCCGGGGCGTTCGCGAGGCGGTGCAGCTCGATCGAGCCGCCGGACATCACCCACTCCTCCCCGGGGTTGAAGTAGAACTCGACGAAGCCGTAGTCGCGGCGCAGCGAGACTCCGCCCTCACCGACGACATCGACGCAGCGGTGCTGCAGGGCCCGGTCCACCTCGGCGAGGGTGGAGCCGATGCCGATGCCGTGCAGGCGCCCGGTCGTGATGAACGAGGCGAGGAATTCAATGCCGGTCACGGCCAATTCTCCAGTTTGTCGATCAGGGCCTGCATCTCCGCGGAGCGGTTCTGCGAGTTGCCCCAGTTGTGGGTGTCCATGTGCTCCTTGGCCGACTTGGCCTTGGCCAGGAGGTCTGCGCGCAGCTTGGGGTCGTTGTTCACCGCGTCCACGGCCTGCTGGACGCTCTTGTCCGAGGCCCAGCCGTCCTCCAGCCGGATGGGGGCGCCCTGGATGTTGCCGTCCTTGTCCACCGTGATGCTGACCTCGTGCTCCTTCCCCTTCTTGAGCGGGATGTGGATGTGCGCGCCCTTCGTCGCCCAGTCGGAGGCGACCGGGGACACCCGGATCTTGCAGGGCTTCAGGCCGAGGGGGTCGGACCAGGTGTGCGGGTTGTGCACGTACGTCGCCGGATTGGGGGCGGGGTCGAGGCCGAGCGGGTCGTTGCTGAGGTAGCGGGCCGTCTCGGGGTCGTAGTGCCGGTGGAGGTTGTAGTGGAGGCCGGTCTCGGGGTCGAAGTACTGGCCGGGGAAGCGCAGGGGCGTGTACGCCGTGCTCCCGCTCGCCCACGTCGTCGTGCCCCACAGCGTGCTGCGGGTCCGCCAGGCGAGGTCGCCGGACTCGTCGACGAGTTCGGTGGGGGCGCCGACGAGGTCGGTGACCATCGCGTAGAACCGGGCGTCCACGGCCTCCTGCGGCGTGTCGCCGCCGATCCTGCGCTCGGTCTGCGCGACCGGCCGCAGCCCCAGGTGGTCCCAGGTGAGCGCGACGGGCAGCGGCAGGGCGCCGCCCTGGCTGACCTGTTCGCACAGCGTGGCGCCCTCCCAGGTGAAGAGGGTCTCCTCGAGGACGGTACGGCCGTCGTCGGCGAGCCGCTGCTTGGAGGTGCGCCGGCCGAGGGGGTCGTAGCGGTAGCGCCACACCGTGCCGTCCGGCGTCACGGTGGAGGTCAGCCGGTCCTCCGAATCCCACGTGTAGTGCCAGGTGTCCGGCTTGCGTGACAGGCGCGCCTTCTGCCGCAGGACGGTGCGGCCCTGCACGTCGTGCTCGTATCGGACCGCGCCGGCCCGCGTGATGCGGGTGCCCTCGAACGCCCGCGGGCCGGTCGCCTCCTGGCCGGGGTGGCTCGCGGGCCAGGCCGCGGCGGTCTGGTTGCCCGCCGCGTCGTACGCGTACGTCTCCGACCAGTCGGCGGCGTGCACGGCGGTGACGCGGCCCATCGCGTCGAGGTCGAAGCGGCGCGTCCCGGAGAGCTGGTCCTCGACGGCGGCCAGGTGCCCGTCCGCGCGGTAGGAGTACGCCCGGCGCTGCAGGGTGCGGCCGCGACCCGATATCCGCTGCTCGGCCAGGCGCCCGCCCGCGTCGAAGCGGTGGGCGAGGGCCACCGTCCCGCCGAGGCGCCGGACGAGTTCCCGGCCGGCCGCGTCGCGCTCGAAGGCGAGCGTACGGCCGCATGAGGTGAGTTCCGCGGGCCGGCCGGCGGCGTCGTAGGTGCGCGTGGTGACGGCGCCGCTGGGGGTGGTCCGCTGCGTGAGCCGGCCCAGTGCGTCGTAGTCGTAGGTCAGCTCGCGGCCGTCGACCGTCTCGGACTTGAGCCGTCCGTGGCGGTCCCGCAGGCGTACCAGCGTCACGTCCGCGTTGGCCGCCACCGCGAGTTCGTCGAAGACGTCGTATTCGTAGGTGGTGACGGCGCCCTCGCTGTTCTTCCGGAGGACCTGGCCGAGGGCGTTGCGTTCGAAGCGGGTGGTCTGCCCGAGCCCGTTCACCCGCTCGGTCAGCCGTCCGGCGCTGTCGTACCGGTAGTGCAGCGAGCGGTCGTCGAAGTCGGTCTCGGACATGGTCCGGCCGGCGGCGTCGTACTCGTAGTCCCAGGTCAGGCCCTGAGGGTTGGTGACGCGCGTGAGTTGCAGGTTGACGTTGTGCCGGAACTCGTACCGCGACCCGTCCGAGTCGGTCCGGGCCGCCAGCAGGTCGAAGTCCGTGTACTCGTACTCGGTGCTCTGGCCCAGGGCGTCGGTGTGGGTGCGGCAGTTGCCCTCCCCGTCGTACGTCCACGTCCGGCGCGCGCCGTCCGGTTCGGTGCACGTCGCGATCAGGCTTTCGACCGTCCACTCGAACCGGGTGACCGCTCCGAGCGGGTCGGTGATGGCCGTCGGTCTGCCGAACGCGTCGCGTTCGTAGCGCGTCACGGCGCCCAGCGGGTCGGTGACCTCCATCGGCAGGCCGGCGGCGTTGCACCGCACGGTCGTGGTGGCGCCGAGCGCGTCGGTCACCGAGGTGAGGTGTCCCGCCTCGTCGTAGGCGTAGCGGGTGGTCGCCCCGGTGGCGTCCGTGTACGAGGTGCGGTTGCCCCGCTCGTCGTAGGCCTGGCGGACGACGGTGCCGTCGGCATGGGTGAGGCGCACGGGCAGGCCGAGTTCGTTGTGCTCCGCGCGCACCTGCCGGCCGTCCGGGCGCACGACGCCGGTGAGCCGGCCCTCGTCGTCGTACTCGGAGAGCGTGAGGTGGCCGAGGGGGTCGGTCTGGGAGAGCAGCCGGTGGTGGCGGTCGAAGGTCGACCGGGTGACCGCTCCCGTCGGGTCGATCCGTCCGACGACCTGGACCCGGTCGTTCACGAGGTACCGGGTGGTGTTTCCCAGCCCGTCGGTGATGGAGGTGAGGCGCAGGCCGGTTTCCGGGTCGGTGTCGTCCCAGGTGAACCGGGCCGCCATGTGGCCATTGCCGCCCGCCTGGGCGGTGCAGCGGTGGCGTTCGTCGTAGACGTAGTCGAACCGGCCGCCGTTGGTGTCCGTCCACGAGGTGATCCGCCCGTGGACGTCGTATCCGAACCGCACGGGGCGGCCGCTGGAGTTGGTGACGTCGGTGAGGTGGCCGTCGGTGTAGCCGTACCGGAGGATCTCCTGGTCGGTGCCGTCCTGCGCGGCTGCGGCAAGGTGCAGGGCAGTGACGCGGCCCTCGGCGGTGGTGATCTTCAGGTGCTGGCCGCCGTGGTGGACGACGGCCTGCGGCGCGCCGCTCGCGTCGTACTCGAACGCGATCCACCGGCCGTTGCGGTCGTCGATCTGCGTCAGCAGTGCCGGCTCGCCGTCGGGGCGCTCGGTGAAGTGCCGGACAATGCCGGTCTCCGGGTCGGTGAGCACGTAGGTGTCGCGGTCGCGGTCCAGGGGCCACCGCCGGCGTCCGTGCGTCGGCAGTACGGGTACGCCCGGGGCAGGGTGCGGGTACGCCAGCAGGCTGCCGTCCTCACATACGAGGACGACGCCTTCGGAGTCGATTTCCAGCCTCTGGTCGACGGTCGAGGACCAGGACGGCCCGAACCACCGGCCCGCCCGGTAGGACGACTCGAAGGTCCGGGTGAAGACCAGGGGGAACGAGCCCGGGAGCGCGATGTCGGTCTGCGGCAGGACCATCCGGCCGGTGGCCATGTCGACGGGGTCCCCGTCGCACACGACCTCCTTGGGCGATCGCCCCGTGCCTTCGGGGTCGGCGCCGTGGGGACCGCGCCCCTTGCCGGTCGGCACGTCGTCGAGGTGCTTGGCTATCGAGCCGGCCTTCTTGAGGGAGCCGAGGCCCTTGGAGCCGACGAGTTCGGGCAGGAGTTTGCCGACGCCTTCGCTCGGGTCCTTCATGAACTCGTCGAGCATCTGCTTGCCCGCGCCCCAGGGGTCGTTGGCCGCGGTGACCAGGCCCGCGGCCGTCGAGTTGAGGTGCGTCAGGTACTCGGCGGGGTGGGTCAGGTTGTAGGGGTCCATGGGGTTGAGGCCGCGGGCGAAGGTGAGCATGCCGGCCGTGCCCTTGATGACGCCGCCCGCCAGGTGCGTCTTGGCGAGTTCCAGGTAGTCCAGGCCGTCGCCGAGCTGCTGGGCGTACGAGGGCTTGGGCGGAGCGGCGTCGCGGGCCGCGCGGACCGCCGTACGCGTCGTTTCCGCGACCTCGTTGCGCTGTCTGCGGGCGCTGTCGAGCTTGTCCTGCGCGGCGGTCGCCAGGGCCTTGCCGGGGTCTACGAAGTCCTTGGCGTCGACCGGCCTGGGCGGCAGGGGGTCCTTCTTCGCCTCCACCGCGTCCTTGTAGGCGCCGACCTGCTTGTTGTGCGCGTTGCGGGCATCGGTGGAAACCTTCTGGGCATGCTCGTACTCCGCCAGGGCCTCCTTGGCCTGGCCCTGCGCCCACTCGACGGTCTCGGCGAATCGGCCCATCGCCTCGGCGGCCTTCCCGAACGCCTCGGCCGCCTTGAACCAACGGGGCGGTTCCTTGGCCACCGCCTTCTGGAAGGCGTCCGCGGCCTTGCCCTTGAGGCCGTCGGGTTCTCCGATGCCCTTGAGGCCGTTGCCGACCTGGTCGAAGGAGGTCTTGAAGTCGTTCAGGTGCGAAACCTGGGCACGGATCTTGGAGACGCTGCCGTAGACCAGCTTCTTCGGGTCGTCGGTCTGGCCTAGCTCCATCTCCGCGACGTCCGCGCCGAGCACGTTGGCGGCGGAGCGGCTCTTTTCCCGGATCCAGTCCCCGGCTTCGTCGAGGCCGACCTCCTCCGCGAGGTCGGCCGTCTTGTCGCCGGCCCACTCGACGGCGTCGCCGACCTTCTCGACCGCGTCCTCGGCCACGTCCTCGACCGAGTCGGGTATGAAGTCGCGCCAGCCCATCAGTTACCGCCCCCATTGCCGCCGGCCTGGTCCAGCAGGTCCTTCAGCGAACCGATCTTGCCGGTGGAGGTCACCTTGTCCTTGGTGTCCGACCAGGTCTTCTCGATGTCCTCGGCGCCCTTCTCGAAGGACTCCTGGCTGTAGTCCGGCTTGTAGACGTCCGCGCTGAAGATGTCCCCCCAGCTCTTCTGTTCGATCTCGTCCTCGGTCGCGTGCGGGTTTCCGTAGCCCGCGTTGACGGCCACCTTGAACGCGCCGCCGATGTACTGCTCTTCCTCCCACACCGTGCCCGCGGCGATGCCGAGGTTCCCGGCGAGGGTGGAGGCGTCCTGGATCAGCGAGCGCACGCCCCACTCCCAGCGCTCGCAGAAGTCCTCGAAGTCGGTGGCCAGCCCGGCGTGCCCGGCCTCCATCCCCGTCATCGACAGGTCGCTGAGACCCTCGCCCTGCGAGGCTCCCGCCGCGTCCGAGGACTCGCGCAGCTCGGAGATCGCCGCGCGCAGGCCGTCCCGGATGTTCTTGACGGCCGCCGGAGAGACCTCGAGGTCCCCGTCGCCCGCCATCAGGCCACGTCCGCGGCGTCGCCTGCGTCCACGGCGTACGCGTCGGGGACGATTCCCTTGACCGGCGGGAAGAACATGGACCCGTCCTCGTCTGCCACGTTCACGGCGACCCCCGCCGGTCCGTCGACCATCGGGACCACCGCGTCCACGAGCCGGGCGCCGAGGATCGCGAGGTACTCCCACTCCCGGTCGGCGGCGCCGCGCGCCCGAGCGAACCGGGCCAGCGCCTCCTCGTCCGTGAAGGCGTAGAACCAGCGGATCCCACCCTGCACCGCGGACATCAGGCCACTGTGGGCGATGCCGTCGGACTCGCCGGAGCCGGCGGCTCCGTCGGCTCGGTCGGTTACGCCGGTCGGGAGCGTCAGCGGTACGAGCAGCGCGGCCCGGCGGAACTCGCCGATCAGCCGCGCCGGATCACCGCTGCCCTCCCGTATGGCTGCTATTTCCTCGATCAGTTCCATGTCGTCATCCCCCGTGTACCGCTCAGCGCGCCAGTAGGAACCGTACCTCGGATGATTGATTCACTCGTGGAAGCGCCCTGCCGTGTCCCGCCTCCGGGCAGGCCTGCGCCGACCGCGGCCCGGAAGGCTGACGCGGACTTCGGCAGGCGCGCAGCAGAGCGCCTCAGCCGTGGCTGCCCTTTTCGGGGCCGGCATGGCCAGGCCCTCGTCGAGCTCAGTCCCGCCAGTTCGCCGGACCGAAGCAGCACACGGGCAACACCGTGACTCCGGTCACGGTGTCACGGATCCTCAGGCCACCGGGAGCGACGACGGACTCCGCCGCACCAGACGCCGTACCGCGGTGGGCCACAGGGCGAAGTCCGCGGCCTCGCAGGTGTCCAGTACAGCATTCGTGACCGCCGCCTAATACGACCGGCTCACCTCCCAGAAGGCGCCTTCGGGCAAGCGCTGGTTCTACAACGGTCCCGGTGAGCGGCCGGTAGGCGCCGTGCTGCAGATCAACGCCGTCAAGTGGGACGCGCGCCTCGCCGAGGAGAAGCGCTCGGACACCATGTCCCAAGAGCTGCGCAATTTCTTCGCCGGAGCCCGGGCGACCGAGGTCACCGGCTTCGAAGCGGGCCCCTGGGGCGGCCAGTTGAGCTGCGGCTTCCTGCCGGCCGCCGAACGCCCGATCGTCTGCGCATGGACCGACTCCGGCACATCCGGCCAGGTGATCCTCGCGGACGAGAAGAGCTTCTCCGAGGCCGCCGGGATCGCCCTGCAGTTCCGCACCGCCTCGGAGCAGCGCACCTGACGCGCCGCGCGCACCCTCCCCGGCAGCCCGCCCACGCGTTGGCCCGTTCGGCGACCGTGAATGCGCGGGCCACCCGGTGCGCCACCGCCGCTGCGCCGCGGATCCGGCCGAGTCAGCCGTCGAACCAGACGACCAGGCGGACCCCCTCGTCGCCGTACCGGCTCGCCAGGGTACGCATCACCGACCAGACGGCGCCCCACTCGCCGTCGAGCACGGCGTCCTTCCTCCTCAGGCGGCCGACCCGGAAGAGACGATCGCCGTCGAGCCACTCGGTCCCGTCGGGGTAGGTACGGCCTGCCCGGTAGAGAGCCTCGGGGGCGGCGGGGCGGGCCAGCTCGGCGAAGCGGTCGAGGCCGGTGTTCCGGCCGTGCATCTCCCAGGTCCCCTCCGGGCCGCGGCGGAACTCGTGGACGCAGTCGTCGACCTCGTTCGCGGCCTCGTCCCAGTCCGCGGCCGCCAGCTCCGCCCACGTGATCCAGGACGCACCCGCCGCATCGGGGCTCCAGGACGCGAAGCCGGCAAGGCTCTCGGGCGAAACGTCAGCCGGTAGTCCGCGGTATTCCGCGAGCGGGCGGAACGACGTGGCGTCGCGCACGCCGAACAGGGCCCCGAAGGCAGCGTAGGAACGCCCGTCGTAGAGGTGCGCGATGTCGATCGCACCGTTCCAGCGGCGGTCGTCCTCATCGCGACATTCGATGAACCCGTGCATGTCCGTCCCCATGACCTGGATTGTTCTGCGTCGAGGAGAGGCGCGCGACGGGTTTTCCGGCTGCGGACGTGGTGGGCGGGGGTCAGTGCGCGTAGTCCCGGATGACTCGGCGGGCCAGGGTGGCGCGGGCCGGGGACAGTTCCTGCGCCACCGCCGCAGCGCGGTCCTCGTCGTACGTGACCTGCGCCGTGTACGGGCCGCCCGCCGCCGCGCACCGGCGGCGCAGATGGGTCGGCGGGTGCGTGCTGTCCACGCGGTGCCCGCGCCGGGCCGCCACCCGGCGCAGCCGCTCGTACTCGTGCTCCGGGACGGCGGCCATGTGCGCGGCCAGCCGCTCCCACAGCCCTCGTTCCGCCGCGTCGCGTGCCCCGCGGCCGGCCGCGCCCCCCTGCATCTGGGCGGCCGCCGATTCCCGGCGCAGCTCGGAACCGACCGCCCGGCTGACCAGCAGGCGGTCCATCAAGCCGACGGCCGCCTCCGTGGACCCGGCCCTGGCCGCGCTGACGTCGGCCAGGTACTCGGCTCGCTGCGAGGCCCGCAGGGTCAGGTGGTCGAGGAGCACGAGCAGTCCGTACACCGTCCACCGGGGCGGGAACGTCACCGCGTTCACGAACCAGTCCATCAGCCCCTGCGGGCGGTTCGGCGCCAGCACGTAGAACCAGGTGGACAGCGCCTTCAGCGCTCCGCCCGTCATGATGCCGCGCCGGGTGTCCCCGTGGGCGAAGTGGCCCAGCTCGTGGCCCAGCAGCGCCACCCGCTCCTGGGGCAGGAGGATCTCCCACAGTCCGAGGCCCAGGATCATCATGCGCCGTGCCCGCAGGCCGTACGTGGTCACCGCCGCTTCGGCCTCGGCGCCGACCACCACCGCGTGTACCCCGGCAGTCCCCACTGCGGCCCCCACCTCGTCGATCAGCTCGAACAGCCGCGGCGCGTCGGCCCGGTACAGCACGGGCGCGTGCTTGGGCAGCCGCCCGGGCCGGGGCCGCAGCACCGCCGCGAGGCCGAGCAGCAACGCGCCCAGCACGGGTTGTACGCCCGTGTCCCAGCCCAGCACGATCAGCAGGATCCCGGTCACCAGCAGCAGCACGGTCACGCCGTGCACCAGCAGGGAGAGCGCGAACGCCGACACGGTCGCGGCATCGCGCCCCACGGGCCCGCTCCGGCCCCCGCCCCGCTCCATCTCGGCCGCGAGCTGCTCCCCGTACGTGTGCGCCAGCCTGCGCCGTGCGGCCGGGATCCGGCCCGGCTCGGGGTCCGGCGCGCCCGGATCGACGTTCCAGTCGCACGCGGCGCACCAGTCGACGTACCTGACGTCCACCGGGACCGGGGCCCGGCACTCCGGGCATTCCCGAACGGACGTCGCCTCTGCGGTGCTTCTGCTTCCCATGGTTCCCTCCCCGCCGCAGACCGGAAGAGCTGCGGTCCGGGCAGGATAGGGCGCCCGTACCCGGACCTTGGAACCGGGTCTGACCTGCGCCGTTTGCGCATTTCTGCGCTCACGGTGTCGGGGTGCTCACAGGAAGCGGCGGATCGGCTGTACCGCCAGTTCCCGGGCCCGCTGCAGGGCTGGGCGCCTGTGCCAGCGGCCCTTCACGATCAGTTCGCTCGCCGCGATGTCCTCGTCGAAGTGTCCGTCGAGGACGCCGGTGAACCGCTCGTCGAGGACGGCGAGCATCACCTCTTCGTCGTGGTCGAGGGAGCGCCGGTTGAAGTTGGTCGATCCGACCAGCGCGGCGACGCGGTCGACGGTGATGACCTTCGCGTGCATCATCGTCGGCTGGTACTGGTAGATCTTCACCCCGCGGGCGACGAGGTCCTCGTAGTGGTGCTGGCCCGCGAGCTGGCACACCCGCTTGTCGGTGTGGGGGCCGGGGAGGAGGATCTCCACGTCGACCCCGCGTCCGGCCGTCGCGCACAGCAGATCGACGAAGTACGCGTCGGGTGAGAAGTAGGCGGTGGCCAGGCGGAAGCGTTCCTCGGCGGATTCCAGCATGACCCGCACCAGAGTCTGCATGTCCTGCCAGCCGAAGCTTGCCGAGCCCCGTACGACCTGGACGATCGCGTCGCCTTGCGGGCGATGGTCGATGAACCGGTCGCGGTCGTCGAAGAGTTCGTCGTGGCACTCGGCCCAGTTCTGCGCGAACGCGGCGGCGATCCCGTCGACGGCGGGTCCCCGGACCTCGACGTGCGTGTCGCGCCATTCGTGCTCGTTGCGCGCGTCGCCGCACCATTCCTCGGCGATGCCGACGCCGCCGGTGAACGCGGTCTCCTCGTCGACGACCAGGACCTTGCGGTGGCAGCGGTGGTTCTGCTTGAACGGGGAGAGGTGGAGGGGCTTGCGGAACCAGGCCACCTGCACGCCGGCCTCCTCCATGGCGTCCAGCAGTTCCCTCTCGATCAGCCGGCTGCCGAAGCCGTCGAGCAGCAGCCGGACCCGCACACCGGCGCCGGCCCGCTCGGCGAGGGCCCGGGCGAAGTCGCGGGCTATCTCGCCCTTCCAGTAGACGAAGGTCATCATGTCCACGGTGTGCCGGGCTCTGCGGATGCCGGCCAGCATCGCGGCGAATATCTCGTCCCCGTTGCGCAAGGGGGTGAGGGCATTGCCTTCGGTCGCCGCTATCCCTATCAGGCGCTCCAGGCGCCGCCGGAGCCGGGCCACGCGGGCGTCGGCGGTCGGCACGCTCAGCGTCCGCGGGAGCTCCGGGATCGACTCGGCGGACTCTTGCGTGAGGGTCATGGCGTCTCCTGGACCGTACGGGCTGGGGGAAGGCGTGCAGACACCGTGTGCCCCGTCGGGCGCCGCCTGAACGCACCCGCCGGCACGGCGACGGCCGTCGTGTCCCCCGCTTCCGTGTGTCGCGGCCGGTGTGAAGGGGGCCGCGCGCATGCTGGGTGCTGTCCGGCGCAGGGCCGCGCGGCAGCTGTGGCATGTCCGGACGGTTCGCGGGCACCCGGCAGGGTGGGGGGATCGAGCAGGAGGGAGCAGGGAGCGATGGCATCCGCCTCGTCGCCGGAGGACTCCGCGCCGGCCGCCATGGGCACGGTGACCACGGCCGTGCCGGCCCGTCTCGACCGTCTGCCGTGGTCCCGATGGCACTGGATGATCGTGATCGGCCTCGGCACCGTCTGGATCCTCGACGGGCTCGAGGTCACCATCGTCGGCAACGTCGCCGGACGTCTCGCCGAGGAGGGCAGCGGCCTGGACATCACCGCCGCCCAGGTCACCGGCGTCGCCGCCGCCCTCTATGTGGCGGGCGCCTGCTCGGGGGCGCTGTTCTTCGGCTGGCTGACCGACCGTTACGGCCGCAAGAAGCTCTTCATGGTGACGCTGGTCGTCTATCTGGGTGCGACCGCGATGACCGCGCTGTCGTTCGAGTCCTGGTGGTTCTTCCTCTTCCGGTTCCTCACCGGTTTCGGTATCGGCGGCGAGTACGCGGCCATCAACTCGGCGATCGACGAGCTGATCCCGTCCCTCTACCGGGGCCGGGTCGACCTCATCATCAACGGCACTTACTGGCTGGGCGCGATCGGCGGCGCCCTGCTGTCCGTGGTCATGCTGGACACCGACATCTTTCCGCAGAACCTCGGCTGGCGGCTGAGCTTCGCCCTCGGGGTCGTCCTCGGGCTGGTCGTCCTGCTCGTGCGCAGGCACGTTCCGGAGAGCCCGCGCTGGCAGTTCATCCACGGCCGGGACGAGGACGCCGAGGAACTGGTGGCGTCCGTGGAGCGGAGGATCGAGGAGGAGAAGGGCGAACGGCTGCCGCCGCCGGCCGGTGAGATCACCATCCGGCAGCGCAAGAGCATCGGGTTCGGTCTCATCGCCCGGACGGTCTTCGGCCGTTATCCGCGCCGTGCGGTCCTCGGGCTGGCGCTGTTCATCGGGCAGGCGTTCCTGTACAACGCGATCACCTTCGGCTTCGGCACGATCCTGACGACGTTCTTCGACGTGCCGACGGGGCACACCGGTTACTACTTCGCCGTCATCGCCGCGGGCAACCTCCTCGGCCCCCTGCTGCTCGGCAAGCTGTTCGACACGGTCGGGCGCCGGATCATGATCTCCTCCACGTATCTGCTGTCGGGTGTGCTGCTGTTCGGGACGGCGTGGCTGTTCGACCGGGGTTCGCTGACGGCGACGACGATGACGGCCTGCTGGTGCGTGGTGCTGTTCTTCGCGTCGGCGGGTGCTTCGAGCGCGTACCTGACCGTGTCCGAGGTGTTTCCCATGGAGACCCGGGCCATGGCCATCGCCTTCTTCTACGCCCTCGGTACCGCGGCCGGCGGCATCAGCGGCCCGCTGATCTTCGCCGACCTGACCGAGTCTGGCGTGGTGGGTGACACGGCGCTGGCCTTCCGGATCGGCGCGGCGCTGATGTGCGCCGCAGGTGTGGTGGCAGCCTTCCTCGCGGTCAAGGCGGAGCGGCGTTCGCTGGAGGACATCGCCGAGCCCCTGTCGGTGGCGAAGCCGGCCGCTTCCTCCGACTGACCACCGGGCCGCGCCGGCTGAGCCGCCCAGGACCGGGGTGCTCGGCCGGCGCATGCGGACGGGCCATGTCGGGCACGCGCGCAGGGTGACCGACATGCCCCGCACCGCATCACATCGCAGCCGTCCGCCCGTCCTCGCCCTCGCGGCACGCACCCGCGCCGAGCTGCGGCGTACGGCCGCCCGCGTGTGGACCGACAACCTCGCCGAGCACGCGGCCGCTCTCACCTACTACGCCGTCCTGGCGCTCCTGCCCGCGCTCGTCATCGCGGTCTCCCTCGTGGGACTGCAGGGCGGGGCGACGAGGGAACGGCTGATCAGCGAGCTCACCTCGTACGCTCCTGCGCAGTCGGCGCAGGTGTTGCGCGACGCGCTCGGCGGTCTCGCGGCGGAGCAGTCGTCGGTGTGGGCCCTGCTGATCAGCGGCGTGCTGAGCGCGTTGTGGTCGGCGTGCAGTTATCTGGCGGTGTTCCGCCGTGCCCTGCACGCGATGCACCACGTGCCCGACCGGCGGCCCCCGCTGCGCGCGGCCCACTTGCTGATCGTGAACGCGGCGCTGCTGCTGGTCCTGCTCGTCGTCGCCGCCGTGGGGCTGGTCGTGTCCGGGCCGCTGGCCCGGTGGGTGGCGCAGACCGTCGGTGGGAGCAGCCCGGAGGCCGTCGCGCTCCTGCGCTGGCCCGTACTGCTCGCGGCCGTCACCTTCCTGGTGCTGGTCCTCTTCCGCACCGGACCGGTGCAGAGCCGGGGCACCCGCCGCGGCCTGCCCGGCGGCGTACTGGCGGCCCTGCTCTGGCTGGCCGCCTCGGTGCTGTTCACGCTGTACACGGAGCTGGACACGTACGGCCGGCTCTACGGCTCGCTGGCCGGCATCGTGGTGTTCCTGGTCTGGCTGTGGATCGCCAATCTGGCCCTGCTCACCGGGGCCCAGTTCAACGCCGAACGGGCCCGGGAACCGGCCGCCGGCCAGCGGGTCTGACCGGCGCCGGGGACGGCCGAGGCCGAACGCCGCCAAACGGCGCGGGCGGGGCCCCGTGAGGGGCCCCGCCCGCGCCGTGTACCGCAGGTGCGGTCACCAATAGTGGCGCCGACCGCCGACCGCGTGCCCGACCGAGCCCAGGAGCCACAGCACCGCGCCCACCACCAGCAGGATGACGCCGATGGTCCACAGGAGGGAGATTCCGGTCAGAAATCCGATGAGCAGGAGAATCAGTCCGACGGCGATCATCAGGTACCTCGTTCTCACGTTGAGTTCGGCGGAACGGTTGCTCCGCCTTGGCGCCTCAGACGGCGTCTGCCCCCGATTTCCGTCTCTATCTGTGCGCAGTCGCACGCCGTTGCGAACCGGCTCAGTGCAGGATGCTCACCGCACGGGCGATCACGAGGAGCGAGGTCAGCAGCGCGGAGACGCTCTGGGCGCTCATCAGCAGTTCGGCCCGCGTCGACAGCGGCATGGTGTCGGTCGGGCTGAAGGCGGTCGAGTTGGTGACGGACACGTACAGGTAGTCCCTGGGAGAACCGGAAGTCCGCCAGCGGAAGCTGGTCACGTGGCAGCTGGGTGCGGCTGACGGGCCCGCCGCGGTCGAGTTCCCAGCAGGCCAGGCCGAAGGCGATGACATTGGTCAGCCAGACCTGAAGCGCCGCGACCAGCAGGGCGCGCCCGTCCTCGACCTGGGCGTTGAGAAGCTCGCGATCAGCGGCAGGAGCAGCAGCACTTCCAGGGCGGGCAGCACGTAGCGGGGCGCGACGAGCAACTGCTGGGGCAGCGCCAGGTAGAGGGTGATCGCGGCGAGTGTGGCGACCACGGCAGGCGCCCGCGCCTCCCCGCGCCGTTCGTGCCGGGGGTGCATCGCCGGGGCATCGGCTCGTCTTCGCGACATGGCTGGGATTCTCCTCAGCCGGCCTCGCCCCCGAGGGTGCGCCGGGCGCACCGGAGCACCATGGCGGCCAGGTCACCACCCGTGCGCAGCAGCTCCCGCTGCACGCGGGCGCCGTTGCCGCGGGACTGCAGTTCGGCCAGGCCGGCCTTGACGAAGCCGGCGTCCCCGTTGTCTTCCAGAGCCTCCCGCACGTGGTCGTACAGGCCCCGGATCACGGCTTCGGCGGAGTCCTCGCGCAAGGTGGCCGGGTGGATCAGCGGTCCGTCGAGCCCGGACCGGGCCGCGCGCCAGGCGGCGAGCCGCAGCAGGCTCGTGTCGGCCGCGGGCGACGGTTCCCCTGCCCGCCAGTCCCGGGCCGCCGTGTCCACCAGGCCCCGTACCAGGGCAGCCAGCAGTACGGCGGTCGAGGCGTCCAGGCAGACGTCTGCCACGCGGATCTCCACCGTCGGGTAGGAGGCGGCCAGCCTCGCGTCGAAGTAGATCATCCCCTCGTCGCGGATGGCCCCCGTGGCGACCATGGCCCTTACCCGTTCGTGGTAGCGCTCGGGCGAGCCGAAGACGTCCACGGGGCCAGCCGAGGGCCAGCGGTTCCAAACCCTGCTGCGGTAGCTGCCGTACGTGGTGTCCTCTCCCTGCCAGAACGGTGAGTTCGCGCTCAGCGCGGTGAGGACGGAGAGCCAGGGCCGGATGCGGTCGAGGACGGCCACGCCCTCCTCGTCGGAGTCGACCGCCACGTGCACGTGGCACCCGCAGGTCAGCTGTTCCTGTGCGGGCAGGCCGAACTGCCGGGCGATCCACTGGTAGCGCTCCCCCACGCTCAGCGAGGGCTCCACCGGCAGCGGGCAGGTAGCGAGGGCCGCCACCAGGACGCCGGCGGCTTCCGCGTGCCGCGCGGCCTCGGCGCGCCAACGGCGGATCTCCTGGTGGAGTTCGTCCATCCGGGTCAGCGGGCGGGTCGCGCACTCGACCTGTTCCTTGTGCAGTTCCTTCTCCAGCGGGATCTCCCCGCCGGCGCCGGCCGCCCGGCCTCCGGACCGCAGGGCCGATGCCAGCACCGCGCCGGCGGAGGCCGCCGGCCGCCCCGTCCGCGGATCGACCAGCAGCAGTTCCTCTTCGACGCCGACGCTGCGCATGCGGGACCCTTCGCTCGTCCTCCGTGCCGTTCCCCCGGGCGTATGCCCGCTTCCGAGTCGGCCACCCGCGCTCTCACCCGGACGCGCGCTCCGGCCCGGGGAGAGGGACCGTGAACCGCCGGCGGAACGATACGGGCGCTGCCGGCGCTCCGGACGATCCGGCTGACCGCGGGTGGGGCATGCACGGGCGAGCACGCAACGTGGTGAGCTCCTGGGCGGGGATCCTCCTCGCGCCATCGCCGGTTGTACCCGCAACGACCGGGTAGCCCTTCGAGGGGGACGACCGTCTCGTCCGCACCGCACGACGTCCGCACGGCACGAGAGGAGGAGCGGTCCATGCACTCGTTCGCCCTGCCGCTGATCCCCACGGAGGAAGGCGGAGTGGTCATCCCGGCCGAGCAGGTGACGGCGCTCCTGCGGGGAGTGGCCGACGGCTGGACGGCCGCTCTGGAGGACGACTCCCCCGACGCCGATCCCGAGACGGTGCGGGCCATGAGCGAGGCCCTCACCCAGCTCGCCGACCAGATCGACGCGGAGTGCATAGCGTGCGCCTCGCGGCCGGACCAGGCGCCAGAGGCGCGCACGTGAACGGCCTGTCGGCTTCCGACGAGTCCGCCTCCCAGCGGGAGCGACTGGAGGTCTCGCGGGCTTCGACGACCGCGCAGATCGCGGCCCTGAGGCGCGACTTCGACGGCATCGTCGAGGCGAACGCCCTGGTGGCGGTCGACGACGAGCACGATCCGGAGGGGTCG
Source organism: Streptomyces sp. NPDC001194 (assembly GCF_042896985.1). Lineage (NCBI taxonomy): Bacteria > Bacillati > Actinomycetota > Actinomycetes > Kitasatosporales > Streptomycetaceae > Streptomyces > Streptomyces sp. NPDC001194. Next base: position 22,063 of record NZ_JBIAXU010000023.1, read on the forward strand.
AGCACCGCGTTCGAGCGCGCCCACGTCGCGTCGCTGCTGCGCCGGGCGGCCGAGCACCTGGAGGAGGTCGACCGGGCGCTGGACCGCTTGGAGCGGGGTGTGTACGGGTGGTGCGAAGGCTGTGGCCGACGCATTTCGGCGGCCCGCCTGGAGGCGCGGCCCGAAGCGGCCGCGTGCCTGCGCTGCGCCGGGGCGGGCCGGCGGCACGGCCCGGACACGCTCTAGGGGGCGTCTTGCCGATCACGCCGGGGTCGAGGAGGTCCGGCCGTGCGCGGTCGGCGGGCGGCTCAGGCGGGCCAGGTACCCGACACACGCCGTACGGCAACGGCCCCGGAGCGCTGGACGGCCGCCTTGACCAGGGCGAAGATCGCACCCTGGATGGCGGCGGCGATCAGTATCTCGCGCCAGTGCCGTTCCTCGTCGGTGGCGTTCGGGGCGGCGTCCTCGTGCCCGGCGAGTTTCCAGACCTCCTTGAAGAGCGCACCGGCCAGCAGGCCGGCGCCTGCGCCCAAGACCAGCCCGACCGGCTTGTAGGCCACCTTCGATGCCTTCATCGAAAAACGCCTCCGTTCCCCGTCCTTGTCCTTGGCCTCGGCCCTCTTCCCCGCTCGCCCCGAGGCGGCTCCCCGATGCCTCGCATCAGCTGTGGCTTCCACCGAACGGGCCGCCGATGCCGGTGTCGTAGTACGTACCGATCTCCCCGCGGTATCCGGGGTCCTGGAGGTGCTCGTCCCGGTGGAACTCGGGAGCGTTCTTGATCTGCTCCTTCGTCCGGTCGACGTAGATCTTCTCCTCGTCCGCGTCGATGCGGGACACGGTGCCGGCCGGGAGGAGGACCTCCTTGCCGAAGATCCACGGACCGGTGTCCACCACGACGTAGGCGGAGCCGGCCTCATCGGAGTGCTTGTCGACCTTGCCGATACCGCCGTCGACGGCCTCGACCTTGAATCCCGTCAGGTCGACGTCCTCCAGGCGCCCCGAGGTCTCGCGATATCCCCACACGTTCTCCGTCATGGAATGCCTCCCTGCTGGTCGGGTGGGAGTCTCGTCACGGGGCGCCTGCCCCTCGGATGCCGTCTCACACCCGGCGGCACCGAAGGCTGACCGGCCGGCGGCCGACGGGGCTCTTCGGCTACGCGGGGGCGTCGCTCGGTACGGGGGCGGCGCAGCCCGGGTGGCCCCAGCGGGTGCCGAGCTTGGTGATCTGTTCACCGGCCGCGTACGACCTGCCGCAGGGGCAGCTGCCGGGGAACTTCGCCTTGATCGAGCCGCCCCGGCTGCGCGCGGGCTTCCCGGCTCCTCCTCCGGCCCGGGCCGCGGGCTTGGTACGGGGTGCGGAGGCCCGGGCGGGAGCGGGTACGGGGAGCGACGCGCCGCCGAGGGCCGTACCGGCCGCCTGCTGGCTGACGGCGGCGTCACTGGCGGCCTGGTCGGCGATGGCGTTCAGCAGGTCGCCGTCCTCGCGGTGGGCCGGAACGTAGCGGAATTCGACGTCCCGCTCACCCAGCAGCGCGTCGATCCGCTCCACGAGCTCCCGGTTGGCGACGGGTTTTCCGGCCGCGGTCTTCCACCCGTTGCGCTTCCAGGCCGGAAGCCACTGGGTCACCGCCTTCATGGCGTACTGGGAGTCCATCCGGACCTCGACGGCCGTTCCGGGATCCAGGGACTCCAGCAGCCGCTGTAGGGCGGTGAGCTCGCCCACGTTGTTGGTGGCCTGGCCCAGGGGCCCGGCTTCCCAGCGCTCGGGGCGGCCCTGCGGATCGGCGATGACCCACGCCCAGGCAGCCGGTCCGGGATTACCCTTCGCCGCGCCGTCGCAGGCGGCAATGATGCGATCTGACATCCCCCGATCATGCACCGCAGCCGCCCCGGCACAAATTCGGCGCGGAATTCCAGCCGATCCGGAGGCGGAACGGGCCGGCGACGGCCGGCGCCGCGGCGCCGTGCCGGACGCCCGCTCCGCTCGATTGCGCGGCGGCGGCGATGGTCCCATAGTCCGAGGTATGGACGCGCGCGAAGAGGCGCTCCGACGGGCGTACGGCCATGCCACCCGGTGGCTGTCGAGCCTGGACGACCGCCCGGTTCCCGCCCGTGCTTCGGTCGACGAGATCGTGCGCGCGCTGGGTACCGGACTGCCGGACGGTCCGAGTCCGCCGGCCGATGTCGTCGACCTGCTGGCCACGGCCTGTGAGCCCGGGCTCACCGCCTTTCCCAGCGGCCGCTTCTACGGGTTCGTGATCGGCGGCACCGAACCGGCCGCCCTGGCCACGGACTGGCTGGTCAGCGCGTGGGACCAGAACTGTGTGATGCGTGCCGTCTCGCCCGCGTACGCGGCGGTGGAGGACGTCGCCGGCGGTTGGCTGCTCGACCTGCTCGGTCTGCCGGGCGACAGCGCCGTCGGCTTCACCACGGGCGCCACGATGGCGAACTTCACCTGCCTCGCCGCCGGGCGCGACGCGGTGCTCCGCCGCGCGGGCCGGGACGTCGCCCGCGACGGGCTCGCGGGCGGACCGGCGGTCCGCGTCCTCGTGGGTGAGGACCGCCACATCACCGTTGACCTGGCGTTGCGCTATCTCGGGCTCGGCAGGCCGGAGCCGGTGGCGTCGGACGGTCAGGGACGCATCGTGCCCGAGGCCCTGCGCAGCGCGCTGGCGGCCGGCGGGAGGATTCCGACGATCGTGGTCCTCCAGGCGGGAGACATCCACTCCGGCGCCTTCGACCCCTTCGTCGAGACGGTCCGCGCGGCGCACGCGTCGGACGCATGGGTGCACGTGGACGGCGCCTTCGGGCTATGGGCGGCCGCGTCGCCGCGGTACGCACACCTGACGGCGGGGTGCGCGGACGCCGACTCCTGGGCGACCGATGCCCACAAGACCCTGAACGTCCCGTACGACTGCGGGCTCGCCGTCGTGCGCGACCCGTCCGCGGTCCGGGCCTCCATGGGCCTGCAGGGCGACTACCTCATCCAGGACGAGTACGGCGACCCCGTCGACAAGGTTCCCGAACTCTCCCGGCGCGGCAGGGCCTTCACCGTGTGGGCCGCACTCAGGTCCCTCGGCCGGTCGGGAGTGGCCGACCTCGTCGAGCGGCTGTGCCGGCACGCCCGTGCGTTCGGTACGGGCATCGCCGGGATCGACGGCGCGAGCGTGCTCAACGACGTGGTGTTCACGCAGGTGTGCGCCGAGTTCGGCAGCGACGAGCGCACCGAGGCGGTGCTCGCCCGGCTGCTCGCCGACGGCACGGTGTGGATCAGCGGCTCGACGTGGCGCGGCCGTCGCGTCATGCGGATCTCCGTGAGCAACTGGTCGACGACCGACGAGGACGTGACGCGTGCCCTCACCGCGATCCGGAGCGCGTCGGCCGGATAAGAAGACCTTCGCCGCAGTGCTGGTGTGAAAGTGCAAAGAGTTTTCCAAGCATGCGTCCGCAGAGGGCAACAAGCCATTCCCGTACAGACCCATATGCCGCCGATATGCGGATATTAAGCGCGAATCGACACACGTGATGGACCTCATCCTGTGTGCATCACCATTGCTCGCACCGATTGCGTTTGCGCATAGTTGCCGCTGCTATGCCCCTGCAACACCGAGCGAAACGGATCTTGGCATGACCCTCCGGCCCACTCCGCCATGCGCTCCCGACCCGGGGCGACCCAGATGAAGACCGCCTCCGAACGGCTGCGGGCCGGGCTGGCCGCCGGTGCGGTCCTCGTCACCCTGCTGTGGGCCGCCCAGGTGCACCCCTCCGCCCGGCCCGACGAGCTGATCGGGGCCGCCGCGCACCTCAGCGGGCTCCTCGCCGGTTACGGGATCCTCGTCATGCTCTTCCTGATGGCCCGGGTTCCGGCCGTCGAGCACGGCGTCGGCGCCGACCGCCTCGCCCGCTGGCACGCCTTCGGCGGCCGCTGGGTCCTGGTCCTGTGCGGTGCCCACGGGCTGTTCGCCCTCGTCGTGTACGCCCTGCGCACCGGGACCGACCTGCTGACCGCCACCGGGGCCATGTTCCGGTACCCGGCCCTCATCGCCGCGTTCGCGGGCGGCGCCCTGCTCGCGGGCGCGGGCCTGATCTCCGTCCGTGCCGTACGCCGCCGGGTCTCGCACGAAGCCTGGCGCGGCATCCACCTGCTGACCTACCTCGCCGCCGCGCTGGGTTTCGTCCACCAGCTGGCCGGCCCCGACGTCGCCGTCACCGCCTTCACCGCCTGGTTCTGGGCCCTGCTGCACACCGTCGTCGGCGTACTGCTCACCTGGTACCGCGCGATCGTCCCGGTCCGCCAGGCCCTGCGGCACGGACTGCGCGTCGCCGCGGTGGAACACGAAGGCCCCGGCGTGGTATCCGTCACCATCCAAGGGGACAGGCTCCGCGAGCTGCGCGCCGAACCCGGCCAGTTCTTTCGGTGGCGCTTCCTGCGGGGCGGCCTGTGGCACACCGCCCTGCCGTTCTCGCTCTCCGCGCCCGCCCGCGACGACCGCCTCCGCATCACCGTGAAGGCCCTCGGCGGGCACTCCCGCAGGGTCCGCGGGCTGCGGCCCGGCACCAGGGTCCTGGCGACCGGCCCGTTCGGCGCGCTGACCGAGCGGCGCCGCACCCGCCCCAAGGTCCTGCTGATCGCGGGCGGCATCGGCATCACTCCGATGCGCGCCCTCTTCGAGTCCCTGCCCGCGAGCCCCGGCGACCTCACGCTGCTCTACCGCGCGGGCGACGCCGGCCAACTCGTCCTGCGCGAGGAGCTGGAAGCCATCGCCTCGTCCCGCAAGGCGGCACTGCACTATCTCGTTGGCCGCTCCGACGCCGCGTACGATCCGCTCGCGCCCCAGGCCCTGCGCGCCCTCGTCCCCGACCTGGCCGACCGCGACGTCTACCTCTGCGGGCCGCCCGGCATGGCCGACGCCACGACCACGTCACTGCTCAGGGCGGGCGTCCCGTCCGCACGCATCCACTCCGAGTGCTTCACCTACTGAGGACGCCGATTCTCCGATGAACCAGTACTCCGCGCCCCTGGAGCCCGTGCGTCTCCCGCAGCCCGCGCCGGCTTCCGAGCCGCGGCCGCGGGCCCGCCGGGCGGCCGCCCGGCACCGGAAGTCCGTGCCCTCGCGCCGCCTCGCCGCCGGGCTCGCCCTGGCCAGCGTGGTGGCCGCAACGCTCATCACGGTGACCGTCGACCCGGCCGCGCCGGGCCCGGACACGACGCCGAGCACGCAGCTCGCACGCTGAGCACGCACCTCGCACGCCGAGCGGCGTGGCTCCGGTCCGGCACACCGCCGCGCCTTGCCGGTCCGGTCCGGTCCGTTCTGTTCCCGTCAGAGAGTTTCGCTCAGCGAGTCCGCCGGCCTGCGCCGGGCGGTCCGGGCCGCCGGCACCAGCGCCGCCACCACCGCTCCGAGCACGGCTCCGGCGACCACCACCGACAGCACGGGCGCCGAGGGGAACCGGGCGATGCCCGCCCCGATCCCGCTCGATGCTCCCTGCGCGTCCACGAGCCAGCCACCGGACAGCGCGCCCAGGACCGTCCCCACCACGGCGGCGGCCAGCGCGGTCAGTGCGGCGGCCGTCACGATCATGGAGCCGATCTGCCGGGGCGTCAGCCCGATCGCCTTCAGTGCGAGCAGGTCCCGGCCCCGGTCGCGCACTCCCGTACTGATCAGCGTCAGCAGTTCCGTCAGCCCGATCAGCGCCAGCACAGCGATCAGGGCGGCGATCACCGCGCGCGCCGGCTCCAGCCGGTCGGCCGGATCGGGGGTCTCCCGGATCTCCAGCGTCCCGCCCGCCACCGTGGCGAGCGCGGCGCTCACCGCCCGGGGGTCCGCGCCCTCGCGCAGTACAAGGGCGTGGAAGTCGGGCCGCAGCGCCGGATCACGCTCGCGCAGTGCGTCGAGAGTCGTGGTGATCACCCGGCCCCCGGATTCCGGTTCGATGGAGCGGCCGACCACGTGCAGGATCTGCGGCCGCCCCTCCACGGTCATCCGCACCCATGCACCGACGCGCACCCCGAGGAGATCGAGCAGCCCTTGCCCGGCCACCGCCTCGTCCGGGCCGTCGGGCGCGCGACCTTCCACCACCGTGGAGGGGTAGGGGGACCCGGCCGTGCCCAGCCCGCGCAGTGTGATGGTGCCGGTCTGGCCCGGTACGAGCGCCGCCACCTCGGCACCGGGGTGGACCTCGGCGACGTCCGGTACGGCCGCGAGGATCTTCTCCAGTTCCGCGTCGGAGGTTCCCGCGGGCTGTTCGGCGCGTACGGTCAGCGCCGCGGGCAGCCCCATCTGTGCGGGCCGGCTGCGGAACTGGTCCAGCGTCGACCAGGCGACGAGTGCGACGGTGATCAGCACCAGCGGCAGGGCGAGGCGGCCCACTGCCACGAGCGTCCGGCCCCGGCGCGGAAACGCCGCGCGCCATCCCAGCACCAGCGCGGGAGGCACCCGCATTCCGAGGGCCCGCCTGCCGAGGGCGGTCATCGGCGCGGCGGACGGCAGGGCGGCACGGGCCACGGGCACGGGCGGCACCCGTCCGGCCCGCCAGGCCGACAGCCCGGTGGCGGCCGCGATCAGCAGCACCGCACCGCAGGGCACTCCGATCATGAGCCCGGTGTGGCCCGGCAGGTCCTGCCACACCCCCGCAGCCTCACCGATGCGCCCCGGTATGCGCGCGCCGAGCACGGCGATCGCCGTCGTGCCGAGGGTCACGCCGAGGAGGGCGAAGGCCAGGTGCTGTACGAGGAATCCGCGGGCCACCTGGCCCGGGGTGAAGCCGACGGCCTTGAGGATCGCGATGTCCCGCAGCTGGCCGCGGACCCGGGCGCCGACGGCGCCGGCCGCGGCGAGCGCCGCCGCGAGCAGTGCTCCGAGCCCGAAGACGGCGAACACCTGCCCGAGGAGCCGGTCGTCGCCGCCCGCCTCGGCGCGTGCCTGCTGCCACTTGGTGACCTGGGCCACGCGGTCGGCGCCGAGCATCGTCACGGCGCGCTGGACGATGAAGTCGGTGTCGTCGGGATCAGTCAGGCGCAGGCCCACGCTCTGCCCGGTGGACCCGTGGGCGATCTCGTCGAGGGCCGGGGCGAGCACCCAGCCGACGCCGGGCGCGCCGCCCGGGTGGTAGCGGGGTTCGGCCACCTCGGCTGTCCCGCTCACCCGCAGTGCGTGCGCAGCGCCGTCCGGGCCGGTGACCCGTACGGTGTCGCCCGGCTCGGCCCAGAGCGCCCGCGCGACCGAGGCCTCCAGTACGACGGTGCCGGTGCCGGTGCCGGTACCCGTACCGGCGTCCGGGCCGGTACGGGTACCGGACTGCGGAGGGGTGAGCCAGCTGCCGGCGGTGAGGAGCGGCCGTCCCGTCTCCGGGGGTGCCGCCGCGGCCGCGCGCAGCGTCACCCCGGCCCGGGCGCCGTGCGCCTCGACCGTCGTCGCCGTCGTGCGGTAGGGCCCGGAGAGTGCTGCGACGCCGTCGAGGCCGACCAGGGAGTCCGTGTCCGCCCCCGCGCGGGTGTGCAGCCAGATGTGGGCGCCGTGGGACTGGTTGAAGATCCGCTGCCAGGGGTTGGCGGCGTAGCTGAACAGGGCGCCGGCCAGCAGGAGCGAGGCGATGATCCCGGCGCTGGCCAGCACGACGAAGAGTGCTTCGCCCCGGTGTGCGCGGAAGTCGGCGTGTGCCCAGCGCAGGGTGGCCCGCACGGTCACCGCTTCGGTTCCAGGTCCAGGTCCAGTACCCCGGAGACGCCGCGGACCGGGCCGCGCCGTCCGCCGTCGAGATGTGCGTCGTCGGCTATGCGCCCGTCGAAGAAGCTGATGACGCGGTCGGCGGCACTGGCCATCCGGGCGTCATGGGTGACCATCATGATCGTCTGTCCGCGCTGGTGGAACCGGGAGAGGAGCCGCAGCACCTCGCGGGTGCCCTTGCTGTCGAGGCTGCCGGCCGGTTCGTCGGCGAGCAGGAGCGCGGGGTGGTTGACGAGCGCGCGGGCGAGCGCGACCCGCTGCTGTTCGCCTCCGGACAGCTCGCCGGGCATCGACCGCTCGCGGCCTTCGAGGCCCAGTTCGGCGAGCAGTTCGGCGCGCGACGCCCGGGCCGTCTTCGGGGAGGCGCCGGCGAGCAGGGCGGGCAGTTCGACGTTGTCGGCGACGGTGAGGTTGGAGACCAGGTTGAAGAACTGGAAGACGACGCCGATGCTGCGGCGCCTGAGGACGGCCCAGCGTGCCTCGCGGTACTGGTCGACGCGCTCTCCGGCGAGCCACAGCCTTCCGCTGTCGGGCCGCTGGAGTCCGCCGATCAGGTGCAGCAGCGTGGACTTGCCCGCTCCCGACGGTCCGGTGACCGCGACGAACTCACCCGGCTGGACGGACAGGTCCACCCCGCGCACGGCGTGCACCGGCAGCCCTTCGCCGTGGTGCGTCTTGGTCAGGCCTTCGGCGCGCAGGATGGGCACCGCCCCGGTGGTGGCGGCGGTGCCGGCGGTGTCGGCGGGTCCGGCCGGAGCCGTGGTGGCGTCGTCGCTCATTCCAGCTCCTCCTGACAGCGTTCCAGCCAGTCGAGATCGGCCTGCAAGTGCAGCATGGCGCCCTCGATCAGCAGTTGGGAGATCTTGTTGTCGCGGTCCTCGGCGGCGGCCAGCTTGGACAGGTCCCGCATGGTGTTGAGGTACTGCCGCCGCTGCTTGTTGATCAAGGCGATGGGGTCGGCCAGGCCGGACTGCGGTGCGAGCGCCAGCTTCATGAAGAACTCGTCCCGCACCCGGGGTTCCTCGGCGGTTTCCTCGAACCAGGCCAGCACGGCCTCGCGCCCGGCCTCCGTCAGCCTGTACGTACGCTTGTTGGGCCGGCCCGACTGCTCGACGTCCTCGCCTTCGATGAGGCCGCTCTTCTCCAGCCGGCCGAGGGTGACGTAGATCTGGCCGACGTTGGGCTGAGGGTACGCGGCGCCCAAGAGCTTCTCAAGGTCTTGCTTCAGCTCGTAACCGTGCGCAGGGCTACGGGTGAGGAGCGCAAGGAGCGCCAGCCGCACTCGCTCCCCCTCCTTCCCGCTCCGTAGTCAACGGTTCACTCGGCAACGGGCCGGGTGGCGCCGCCCTCCGGCTCGTCTGCCTGGACGTCTAGTATCGCCCATGCCTAACGGGTATATATAGGCCACGGTGGTCGGCGGCGCAGCCGGATCGAGCACTGCGTCGTGCGCTGGGAGGAATCTATGCGGTGGACACGTGCCGCGGGTAGGGCTCTCCTGGTGGCGGCGGTGGTACTGGCGGGATACGCGGGTTTCGGCGTCCGCTCCGACGCGGGCGCGGCCTCCGCGGGCCGCGGCCCCCTGACGCTGGTGACGGCGGGCGATCTCACCGACTACCTCCCCCCGCTCCTCGACGACTGGAACGACGCCCACCCGGGCGAGCGCGTCACCCTCGTCGAGCTGCCCGACTCGGCCGACGAGACCCGGGCGCAGATGATCAGCGAACTGCGCTCGGGCCGCGACCGGTTCGACGTGCTGAACATCGACGTCGCCTGGACCTCGGAGTTCGCGGCGGCCGGCTGGATCGCCCCGCTCGACCGCGGCCGTTTCCCCCTGGACGCCTTCCTGCGCCCGGTCGTCGACACCGCGACCTTCGACGGCCGCCTGTACGCGGTCCCGTACGTCACCAACGCGGGACTGCTCTACTACCGCAAGGACATCCTGGACCAGGAGGGCGAGCAACCGCCGCGCACGTGGGCCGAGCTGGCGCGCCAGGCGCGCACGATCGCCCCGAAGTACGGGCTGGACGGGTACGCCGGCCAGTTCCTCCCGTACGAGGGCCTCACCGTCAACGTCACCGAGGCCGTGCACTCGGCGGGCGGTTCGATCCTGCGCGACGACGGCGCACGGGTGACGGTGGACTCCGACGCGGCGCGCACCGGACTGCGCTTCCTCGCGGACGGCGTACGGGACGGCTGGATCTCCCGTGACGCGCTCGGCTACAAGGAGGAGGAATCGCGGCGGGCCTTCCAGGACGGCCGGCTGCTCTTCCTGCGGAACTGGCCGTACGTGTACGCGGACGCCGGGGCGAGCGGCTCGAAGGTCGCGGGCAGGTTCGGCGCCGTGCCGCTGCCCGGACCCGACGGGCCCGGCACCAGTGTGCTGGGGGGCTCCGACCTCGCCGTGAGCAGCCATGCGCGGCACCCCGCCTCCGCGGCCGACCTCATCTCCTACCTGACCAGTGAACGGGTCCAGCGGCAGGTGCTGACCAAGGGCTCGCTGCCCCCGGTGCGCGCCGCGCTGTACGAGGACCCCGAGCTGGTCCGCGCGTACCCCTACCTGCCCACGCTCCGCCAGAGCGTGCTGTCGGCGGTGCCGCGCCCGAAGAGTCCGCGCTACGACCAGGTGAGCCTCGCCGTGCAGGCCGTGGCGCAGGACGTGATGGCGCTGCGCCAGACGCCGGATCAGGCCGCGGCGCGGCTCGCGCGCGAGCTCGGGCGCCTCTCCCGCAGGGGCTGACCCCTCCTCATTCGTGCGCCTTCCTCAAGGGCCTCTACTTACATGTTAAGTAGAGGCCCTTCCTCGTGCACCCGGGTATACCCGAACAAATCACCCCAACTTTTCGCTGTTTCTGGACACATCGTTGACACCTTCCAGTCGCTGCTACTTAACATGCATGCATAACAGCGCACCCGCTCTGGGGCGCTCTCGCATTCAGCAGAACAGGTCGACGCGAGATGCTCAGCACCCTTCCGGCCGACACCGGCCACCCCTCCCGTACCGTCACCGCACCGGCCCCCTGGTGGCGCGACGCGGTGATCTACCAGGTCTACGTCCGCAGCTTCCTCGACAGCACCGGCGACGGCATCGGCGATCTGGCCGGCGTCCGGGCCGGACTCCCCTACCTGCGCAAGCTCGGCGTCGACGGCATCTGGCTCAGCCCGTTCTACCCGTCCCCGCAGCACGACCACGGCTACGACGTCGCCGACCACTGCGGTGTCGACCCCGTCTACGGCGACCTCGCCGAGTTCGACCGGCTGGTCGCGGACGTCCACCGCCTCGGGCTCAAGCTGCTGCTCGACATCGTCCCCAACCACTGTTCGAGCGAGCACCCGTGGTTCCGGTCGGCGCTCGCCTCGGCGCCGGGCAGCGCGCAGCGCTCCCGTTTCCACTTCGCCCCCGGACGCGGTCCGTCCGGGGCCGAGCCGCCCAACAACTGGCGCGCCATGTTCGGCGGTCCCGCCTGGAGCCGCGTCCAGGAGTCCGACGGCACCCCCGGCGAGTGGTACCTGCACCTGTTCACTCCCGAGCAGCCCGACCTGAACTGGCGCGACCCGGCCGTCGGCGACGAGTTCGAACGGGTGCTGCGCTTCTGGCTGGACCGCGGCGTCGACGGCTTCCGCATCGATGTCGCCGCCGGACTGTTCAAGCATCCCGAACTGCCCGACTCCGAGGACCCCGGAGCCGACGAGCGGGCCCGCGACGCCGTCAACCAGCTCGCCTGGAACCGGCCCGAGGTGCACGGCGTGTGGCGCCGCTGGCGCGCGGTGTGCGAGGAGTACGGCGTCCGGGACGGCCGGGAGCGGCTGCTGGTCGGCGAGGTGTCGGTGCCGACCGCGCGCGAGCACGCCGCGTACGTCCGCCCCGACGAACTGCACCAGGCCTTCTTCTTCGACCTGCTCAGCGCTCCCTGGGACGCCGAAGCCTTCCGCGCGACGATCACCGAGGCGATACGGGACATCGCCGGCACCGGCTCCACCGTCACCTGGGTGCTCAACAACCACGACCAGGTCCGTACGGTCACCCGCTACGCGGGCGAGCCCGGGGTGGAGGGCAGCGGGCTGGGTGCCGCCCGCGCCCGCGCCGCCGCCCTGCTGATGCTCGCGCTGCCCGGCGCGGCCTACGTCTACCAGGGCGAGGAGCTCGGACTGCCCGAGGTCCTCGACCTGCCGGACGAGGTCCTCACCGATCCGATCTTCCACCGCACCGGAAGCCGCAAGCACATCCGGGACGGCTGCCGCGTGCCGCTGCCCTGGTCGGGGCACGCCTCCCCGTTCGGCTTCAGCCAGGGGGTGCCCGGCGCGAGACCGTGGCTGCCGCAGCCCGAGTGGTTCGCCGAGCACTCCACCGACCGGGCCCTGGCCGACACCCGTTCCTTCTGGCACCTCTACCGCGAAGGCCTCCAGCTGCGGCGCAGCCTGCCGCAGCTCGGCGAGGGCACCCTGCGCTGGCTGGACGCGCCCGCGCAGGTGCTCGCGATGGCCCGCGGCGACGGCCTGGTCTGCGCGGTCAACTTCGGCACGGAGCCGGTGCCCGCCCCCGTCGCGGGGACCCCGCTGCTCGCCAGCGGCCCCTGCCCCGACGGGGTGCTCCCCGCCTCGACCGCCGCGTGGTGGACGGCCGAGTGCCCGACGCCGTGAACCGCGGCCCCCGGCACACCGGACCGTTCCCGCAGCCTCCCCTCTTCCCCGAACCCGAACGCGCAAAGGACCTCATCATGCGACGACCCGGCAAGACGACCCGGCGCACCGCGGCCACCGCATCGGCGGCCCTCGCCCTCACGCTCGGCGCCACCGCCTGCGGCACCACCACCGGCCCCGCGAGCGGCGGCGAACTGAGCGGCCAGACCGTCACCGTGGCCGGTGTCTGGACCGGCAGCGAACAGAAGAACTTCAAGAAGGTCCTGGACGCCTTCACCGCGAAGACCGGCGCCAAGACCGTCTTCGTCCCCTCCGGCGACAACGTCTCCACCTTCGTCGGCAGCAAGATCGAGGGCGGCAACGCGCCCGACGTGGTCATGGTCCCCCAGGTGGGCGTGCTCCGGCAGTTCGCCAAGGAGGGCTGGCTCCAGCCGCTGTCCGACGAGGCCGCCAAGACGGCGGCATCCTCCCTCGCCCCGGTGTGGAAGGATTACGGCAGCGTCGACGGCACGTACTACGGCCTCTACTTCAAGGCAGCCCACAAGTCGACCGTCTGGTACGCCCCGCAGGCCTTCGCCCAGGCCGGCGTCGCCGCCGAGCCGAAGAGCTACGCCGACCTGCTGAAGGCGGGCCGCACCCTTGCCGACTCCGGCCGCCCGGCCTTCGCCATAGCCGGCGAGGACGGCTGGACGCTCACCGACTGGTTCGAGAACATCTACCTCTCGCAGGCGGGGCCGCAGAAGTACGACCAGCTCGCCCAGCACAAGCTCAAGTGGACCGACGACAGCGTCGTCAAGGCGCTGACCACGCTCGGCGACCTGTTCAAGGACAAGCAGCTCGTGGCCGGCGGCGCCCAGACGGCCCTCGGCACGGACTTCCCCTCCTCGGTCGAGCAGGTCTTCGGTCCCGAGCCGAAAGCGGGCATGGTCTACGAGGGCGACTTCGTGGGCGGGATCGCCAAGGACCAGTTCGGCAAGAAGCTCGGGCAAGACGCGAAGTTCTTCCCGTTCCCCGCGGTCGACGGCGGTACCGCGCCGGTCGTCAGCGGCGGTGACGCGGCCGTCGTCCTGAAGGACGGCAAGAACGGCAAGGCCGGCATGAAGCTCCTGGAATTCCTGTCGGGCCCCGACGCGGCCGAGGTCTGGGCCGGCGCGGGCGGCTTCCTTTCCCCGAACACCAAGGTCGATCTCGCCGCGTACGGCGACGACACCACGCGCGACACCGCCAAGTCGCTGGTCGCGGCGGGCGATTCGGTCCGCTTCGACATGTCGGACCAGGCCCCTGCCGCGTTCGGCGGCACCAAGGGCGCGGGCGAGTGGAAGCTCCTCCAGGACTTCCTGCGCGACCCGTCGGACCCGCAGGGCACGGCGGCGAAACTCGAAGCCGAGGCAGCCAAGGCGTACGGGAACTGAGGCGGCCCGCCATGGCTGACACCCTGACCGCCGACAGCGGCACCGCCGGCGGCGGGACCGCCGGCAGCGGGCCCGCCAAGAGCAGCACCGCCGCCGGCACCCGTACCGCACGCCGGCCGGCGGACCCGCGGCGCCTGGCCCGCCGGAGGAAACGCCGCCTCGCGATCCTCTTCGTACTGCCCGCCCTGCTGCTGCTCGGTGCGCTGGTCGTCTACCCGGTCGTCTTCTCCGTCGGCCGCAGCCTCTTCGACGCCGACGGCGACCGGTTCGTCGGGGTCGGGAACTATGCGGCGATCGTCCACGACCCGGCCACCCTCAAGGCGATCCGCAACAGCACCATCTGGGTCGTCGTCGCCCCCCTCCTGCTGACCGGGCTCGGGCTGATGCTCGCCGTGCTCACCGAGAAGGTGCGCTGGGCGACCGCGTTCAAACTGGTGCTCTTCCTGCCGATGGCCGTGTCGTTCCTCGCCGCGGGCATCGTCTTCCGCCTCGCCTACGAACAGGATCCGAACCGGGGCGTGCTCAACGCGGTCGTCGTCGGCGTCCACGACACCTTCGACGACGCCGCCGCCTATCCGACCGCCCGCATCCGGGAGGGCCAGGGCCTGACCGGCCGGGCGGGCGGCCCGTACAGCACCGCGAAGACCGTGCGGACCGGGGGCTCGGTCAGTCTCGGCTTCGTCGGGGTGGCGCCCGACGCGATGCCCGGCGGCGCGAAGGGCGCCGCCGCCGCGGCCCCGGCCGCGGACGGGATCGGCGGAGTCGTGTACCTCGACTTCGCCCCCGGCGGCGCGGGCACACCGGGCACGGTGGATCCGGGCGAGAAGGGCCTGCCCGGCATGATGGTCGAGGCCGTACGGGACGGCCGGGTCGCCGCGACCGCGACCGCCGCCGACGACGGGTCGTTCCGCTTCACCGGGCTGGCCGACGGCGAGTACACCGTACGGCTGCCCGCGGCCAACTTCGCGGCCCCCTACCAGGGTGTGAACTGGCTCGGACCGGCGCTGGTGACGCCCGCCATCATCGGCGCCTACCTGTGGGTGTGGACCGGTTTCGCGATGGTCTTGATCGGCGCCGGACTCGCGGCGATCCCCCGTGACGCGCTGGAAGCGGCCCGGATGGACGGGGCCAGCGAGGGCCAGATCTTCCGAAGGATCACCGTCCCCCTGCTCGCGCCCGTGCTCACGGTGGTGTTCGTGACCCTCGTGATCAACGTGATGAAGGTCTTCGACCTCGTCTACATCATCGCGCCGGGGCCGGTCCAGGAGGACGCGAACGTACTGGCCACACGGATGTGGCTGGTCTCCTTCGGAGGCGGCAACGACCAGGGGCTCGGCAGCGCACTGAGCGTGGTCCTCCTCCTGCTGGTCGTCCCGGCCATGGTCTTCAACATCCGGCGCTTCCTAAGGAGCGGAGCATGAGCAGCCACAGCGCCGTCGAACGGCGCCGCACGTCCCGCCTGTTGGGCAGCTCGATCGTCCAGGGGCTGCTGATCCTGGTCGCACTCGTATGGATCACACCGCTGGCGGGCCTGTTCCTCTCCTCGATGCGCTCCGAGCGGGACAACGCCTCCGACGGGTGGTGGACCGCGCTGGCCGATCCGTCACAGCTGTCCCTCGACAACTACAGCGCACTGCTGAAGGACTCGGGCATCGCGCAGGCCTTCGGGAACACCGTCCTGATCTCGGTTCCCACCACCGCCCTGGTCGTCGGCATCGCGGCACTCGCCGGATACGCCTTCGCCTGGCTCGACTTCCCCGGCCGCGACGGCATCTTCCTGGTCGTCGTGGGGCTGCTGGTGGTACCCGTACAGATCGGGCTGCTGCCCGTGGCCAAACTCTTCGGGGCGGTGGGGTTGTTCGGCACGATCGCCGGCGTCGTCCTGTTCCACGTCGCCTACGGGCTGCCGTTCGCGGTGTTCCTGCTGCGCAACTACTTCGCCGAGATCCCGGGCGAGATGCTGGAGGCCGCCCGGATGGACGGCGGCAGCGAGTGGCGGATCTTCTTCCGGCTCGTGCTGCCGCTCGGCCGGCCCGCCATCGCGAGTCTGGCCATCTTCCAGTTCCTCTGGGTCTGGAACGACATGCTCGTGGCGCTGCTGTTCGCGGACAGCGGGTCCCAGCCCCTCACGGTCGCGCTGCAGTCCCAGATGCGGCAGTTCGGAAGCAACATCGGCGTGCTCGCGCCGGGTGCCTTCCTGTCCCTGGTGGTCCCGCTCGTCGTCTTCTTCGCCTTCCAGCGGCACTTCGTCCAAGGCGTGATGGCGGGCTCGGTGAAGTGACCGGCCCCGCCTCCGGGCGGGGCCCTCGCCTCCCTGCGCGTCCTACAGGGGGGCGTCACGCATCGTCTCGTCGCGGATCACATTGCGGTGTGACTCGTAGACGAGCCTCGCATCATCGCTGGGGAGCGCCTCGGTGGCGAGGCCGCAGGCACACGTCACGACGGTGAGGCCGCGGGCCGCGCGCAGTGTGTGCCCCTGGCTTCCCAAGGCCTCACCGGTGGGGTTCTCGTACCGGAGGTTGTGGCGGTACTGGGGCTTGCCGGTGTGCCCCGGCGCGCTTCCGGCGCTGTCGGTGCCACCGGTGCTGGTCAGGTCAGCGGTGAAGGGGTGCTCGCTCATGGCTCCAGTGTGGCCGCCCGCGGGCGACACCGGCTGCTCCGACCCCACTCCACCGTGATCTGCGCGTCGTATGCGCGCGTGCGGGCACGGCCGGCTCGGTCTGCGCCTCCCGGGTCGCGTCACCGCGTGCCGGAACGCAGGATGGAGCAGGTGATGACGGTTTTGGTGGTCGGCGTGCCCGATGGCGAGCAGCTTGAGCTCCTGCGCGCCGGCATCCAGCGCAATCCGCACTTCCGGGTCCTGTCGCATGCCCACGACCCCGTCGTCGCCCTCGCGCATGCCCGGATCCTTCTCCCCGACATCACCGTCCTGTCCCTGCCCTCCGGGCTCGACAGCCTCGACGCGGACCCGGGCCTTCGCGGCCTGTTCCGCGGGGTGCGCTCCCTCGACCCGCCGGGCGGGGTGGTGCTGCGGACGGCCGCCGACCGCACGCCCCGTGCCGTGTCCGGCCTCGAGGTCGAGGGCGCCGTCCACGTCGTGCGCGAGGGAGACCACGAAGCCCTGATGCGAGCCCTGCGCACGATCGGGCTGCGCCGGGCCAGCTGCGACCCCGACGAGATGCCCTGACCCGGCTCCGCCCGTACGTGCAAGGGTCCGACCGGCGCGTGCCGGTCGGACCCTCCCCGCTGTGCTCCTGCCGACTCGCGCCGGTCGCTGCGGTCAGACGGTCGCCGGAGCGCCGAGCATCGCGGAGGCCTGCTGGAGCGGGCTGAGGCCGCGCGTGGACGTGTCGGCCCGGGTCAGGCCGCGGCACGCGAATCCCAGCCGGGTCACGGGGCCGCTTCGACCGTCATGACGCGGCCGCCGCATCGGCGGAACGCCGTCCGCCGCCCACCCGCCTGGTACGCGTGGCGGAACCGCGTCGACCGCGGGAGGTGGCGCTGCGCCCGGACCGCTCGGACACCGGTGCGGTGATGGTGACGGGGATGCCGGAAGGAGCCTGCGCGCCGGTGATCCTGTTCAGGGATTCCTCGCCCGATCGGACTTCCGTGGTCTGGGGGACGATGCCGGCGGCGGCCATGAGGCGGCTCATGTCGCGGCGCTGGTTCGGGGTGACGAGGGTGACGACGCTGCCGGACTCGCCGGCCCGGGCGGTGCGGCCCCCGCGGTGGAGGTAGTCCTTGGGATCGGTGGGCGGGTCCACGTTGACGACGAGGTCGAGGCTGTCGACGTGGATGCCGCGCGCCGCGACGTTGGTGGCGACGAGCACGGTGACGTGCCCGGTCTTGAACTGGGCGAGGGTGCGGGTGCGCTGCGGCTGCGACTTGCCCCCGTGCAGGGCAGCGGCCCGGACACCGCTGCTCAGCAGGTCCTGGGTCAGGCGGTCGACGGCGTGCTTCGTGTCCAGGAACATCATCACCCGGCCGTCGCGCGCCGCGATCTCCGTCGTCATCCGGTGCTTGTCGCTGCCGTGGACGTGCAGTACGTGGTGCTCCATCGTGGTGACCGCACCGGCCGAGGGGTCCACCGAGTGCACGACAGGGTCGGTCAGGTAGCGGCGGACCAGCAGGTCGACATTGCGGTCCAGGGTGGCGGAGAACAGCATCCGCTGCCCCTCGGGGCGCACCTGGTCCAGGAGAGCGGTGACCTGCGGCATGAAGCCCATGTCGGCCATCTGGTCGGCCTCGTCCAGGACCGTGATCGCGACCTGGTTCAGCCGGCAGTCACCGCGGTCGATGAGGTCCTTGAGGCGGCCCGGGGTCGCGACGACGACTTCGGACCCGCCGCGCAGTGCTCCGGCCTGCTTGCCGATCGACATTCCGCCCACGACGGTGGTCAGGCGCAGCTTGACCGAGCGGGCGTAGGGAGTCAGGGCCTCGGTCACCTGCTGCGCGAGCTCGCGCGTCGGTACGAGGACGAGGGCGAGCGGCTGGCGGGGCTCGGCCCGCTGCCCGGCGGTACGAGCCAGCAGCGCGAGGCCGAAGGCCAGGGTCTTGCCGGAGCCGGTGCGGCCACGGCCGAGTACATCGCGACCCGCGAGGGTGTTGGGCAGGGTGGCTCCCTGGATGGGGAACGGCACGCTCAGGCCCTGCGCGACGAGAGCGGCCAACAGCTCCCGGGGCATGTCCAGATCGGCGAAGGCCTCGACGGCGGGCAGGGCGGGGGTGATCGTCTTCGGCGGGGCGAACTCGCCCTGCACCGCGGCGGGCCGCCGGCCGCGGCCGCCCGAACGACTCGGGCCGCCGCCCGAACGGCTGGAGGCGGGCGAGCCGTAGCGGCTGCTGCGGCCGGAACCGGCGGAAGCGCCGAAAGAGGGGCCGCCGCTACGGCCACGGGTGCGAGCGGTGCGGTTGTTCGTGCGTGCGGGGTTCATTCAGAACCTTCCTTGATGCGGCGCGTATCAAGGAATTCCAGCAGCGGAAAAACAGCGCGGGGAATCGCAAGAACGGGCCGAACGAAATGTGGAAGCGAAACTGCGCCGCAGGCGGTCCATGCGGGCGCAGGCGCTGAAACAGGTGACGCCGGGGTGAAATGCCGGCCTGCATCCTGGATGAAATCCCGCAGGTGAACCCACTGCGGGAGGTGACGCAGGTGACGCCTGTGGCTGGGGCCCGCACCCCGAGGGATGCGGGCCCCAGCCACAGAGTGCGCGCCGCCGTCAGGCGGGAAGGATGTTCTCGGCCGTCGGGCCCTTTTGGCCCTGCGCCACGTCGAAGGTGACCTTCTGGCCTTCGACCAGCTCACGGAAGCCCTGGGCGGCAATGTTGGAGAAGTGGGCGAAGACGTCGGGGCCGCCGCCGTCCTGCTCGATGAAGCCGAAGCCCTTGGCCGCGTTGAACCACTTCACTGTGCCAGCCGGCATGCACGTCTCCTCAGGGGCAGTCCATCGGGATCCGCACTGCACGGATGCCGTGTCGCCGCGATGATGCCCCGTCCGGAAAATGTCCGGAAATATAAAGTGCTTCCATCGGCACGCGGGCCGACCGGAGGCGCCAGTTTTTTGGGTACCACAACTGCAACCGAGATCGACAGTAGCACGCCGCGGCGCCCGGCGGGGGATGAAGAATTTAAAACCCGTGGGCCGCGGAAACAAATCCTCTCGCCGGGCTTGCTGAAATCTCAGTCCGCGGGCACGGATATCTGTTCGCCGCGGGCGCCCTCCGCGATGGCTGCCTGCACGGGCGCTCACGCCACCAGGTGCAGCGACGTTCCCGCGATGCCCAGCCGTACGCTCTGGCCCCAGGTCAGCTCCAGGGCGTCGCCCTCCATCCCGTCGCCGAACACCACGATCCGGTCCGACTCCACGGTCAGGCGCAGCCCCTGTCCCCGCCCCAGCTCACCGGCGACCCTCGTCGTTCCGGTCGCGGGCGAGGGCCAGGCTTCCCGTACGAACCACAGGAGCCGCCGCTCGCAGGGTGCGGGCAGCCCCGCGGAACTGCCGCGCTCCTGCCACAGGGAACGCAGCCAGCCGGTCGCGCCCGTGCCGGTGCCCACCAGTACCCCGGAGGAGGCCTGGGCCTCACCCGGGCCCTCGTCGCCGTCGGAGCCCAGGCGGTAGCGGGCCGTCTGGTGACCGGGTGAGCCCAGATAGATCTCGTTGAGCGCGAGGAGCCGCTGGGTGTCGTCGGCCACGGCCTCGACCATGGTGAGCTCCTCCGTCCGGCCGCCGGCGGCGATCGCCGCACGCAGCAGGGCGGCCGTGTCGGCGCAGCGGTGACGGACCAGGACCCCCGGGTTTCGGCCGGGATCGGTGTCGATGCCCACAACCGGCTGTCCGCGCAGGTACTTGGCGGTGTTGGCGACCAGGCCGTCCTGGCCGACCACGACCACCACGTCCTCCGGGGCGAACAGGAAGCGGTCCAGGTCCGCCCGCTCCACCCGGGCGTTGCGCCAGGTCAGCGGCACCGCCGCCGCCACCTCCCGCAGCGCCTGGCGCGTGCGCTCGTGGCGGCGGACGACCTCGTCGACCGAGCGGCCCCGGCTGGAAAGGAAGAACGCGGCCTGCCCGTGCGTCCCGTGCCGGGCGAGCAGCTCCTCGTACTCGGTCCTGCGGTGTACGAGCACCGCCCGCGGGGCCAGGCTCACGCGCCCGCGCCGCCTTCCGGACGTCCGAGCTTGGCGAGGAGCCCGGTGAGGACATCGGGAGAGAGGGTGATGCTCTCGATCCGCGGCAGGTTCTCCGCCAGCCGGGTCGCCGCGAGGGCTTGCAGCGTGCCCGGGCCGGCTTCGTCGTGCACGCGCAGCCAGGCGGCCTGGACCTCGGCGCGCGCCGCGCCCGTCTCGCGCGCCGCCTCGGCGTCCGCGTGGGCCAGGCGGACCTTGCGGGCCGCCTCGGTCTCGGTCCGGATGCCGTCCGCCGCCGCCTTCTCCTCGGCTTCGCGGCGGGCGTTGGTGCCGCGCTGGTCGATCAGCTGCTCCTCGCGCCTGGCCAGTTCGATCTGGCTGGCCAGCTCGTTCTCGGCGATGGCACGCTCACGCTCGACGGCCACGGCCCGCCGCTCGTAGGTGGCCCGGTCCGCCTCCTGCTGGATCTGCTCGCGGGCCGGGGTGCGCAGGGCGCGCTCCACCTCGGCCTCCGGGCGGATCGCCACGACCCGCACGGCCACCACGTCGATGCCGGTGGCCGGGAGCCTGGGCTCGGCGGCGAGGCCCGCGGCGACGCTCCCCCGCACGGAGGCGACGCCGTCCACCAGGGCGGCGGCCAGCGGAGTCCGGGCCAGTACGTCGAGCGTGTGCTGCTGCGCGGTCTCGGTGAGGAGGGTGGCGATCTGCTCCAAGGGGGCTCCGCGCCAGCTCCCGGTGTCCGGGTCGACGGAGAAGTCGAGTCGGGCCGCGGCTTCGGCCGGGTCGCTGATCCGGTAGGTGACGGTGGCCTGCACGGCGACGTCCTGGAAGTCTGACGTACGGGCGTGGAACGCCATGGCCAGCTCCCGGTCGTCGACCGGGACTTCGGAGAGCGCCGCCGAGAGCGACCGGTACCAGAAACTGAGCCCCAGCCCGTCGTGGACGAGCCGGCCGCGCTTGTGGTGGCGGATGTGAGCGGTGGGCGCGGAGCGCAGATGACGCCAGCCGAAGCGCCGGGTGATGTCGGCCATGACGGACCCCCTTGATTTCGTCGATGTGACGATAACAAGGGGTGTTCATATCGTCAAGAGGACGAAAAAGGGGGGAGCCGTCCTGCGCGGCGTGGACGGAGGCGGCTACACCGTGGACCCGGGCCGGCTGCGCGATGTCGCCGCGCACGTCGGCTGCGACGCCGAGGCCACGGCGCAGCCGGCCCGTGCGCGGCGGGCCGGCATCCGCATCTACGGCGAGCCGGACCGGCAGCTGACCAACTGGATCAGAACCCGCAACGAAGCCTCCGGCTCCACCGGTTGAGTGACGAGGTGGCTCAACCGGCTTTGCACACCCGGTTGAAGGCGTTGTTCGCCGCCTGGGTCCAGGCCTGCCAGTAGGCGTTGCTGTGCTGCTGGCCGGACTTGTCCGCCACCGGCTTGGTCTCGCAGCTCTTCTTGGCCGCCGCGGCTCCCGCCAGGGTGCCCGCCGCGCGGCCCTGGGCGACGTCCCGCCGGGAACCCGGCTTGACCGGGGTCGTGTTCTGCGGGTTCTGAGGCTTCGGTGTCGCCGCCGAGCCCACCCTCTTGCAGTTCACGAAGACGAAGTTCTGGTCCTCGTTGACCGCGAGGACCGTGTAGTCGACGTTCTTCTGGAAGCGCTGCACGCGGAAGGTTCCGTCCGGGCCTATCGCCAGGTCCACGGTGCTCTCGCCGTCGTTGAGTTTGCGAGGTCCCGTGAACCCCTCGCCGGTGATCGTGACGTACGTGTCGTTCGGCCCAGGCGTGACCGTACAGCTGGCGGCCGGGACCGCCGCGCCGGCGGCCGGTGCGAGGGCGACGGCGCCACCGCAGACGACCGAGGAGACCAGCAGGGACGCGACCACGGCGCGTCGGGTGGTTCGGTACATGGGGTTCTCCCATCGGGGAGGGGAAGGGGAGGGGCCCACGACAGGGCAGCCTCGGGTTCATGCTCCCCCGCCCGCCACGGGGTGTCGACCGGAGGCCCCCGGCACCCGTCCGCCTCCCGTCGCGGGAAGCCCCGTGCGGCTCCGCGTTCCGGGCGGCGGCCGGGGTGCGTGGCACCGGTGTCCGTCCGGCGTTCCACTGGAAGGTGCCGGAAGGTGCCGCACCACGCCCCGGGAGGTTCCGTGAACACGCACACGCCGCCCCGTTTCGACCCCACCCGCGTCCCGCACCTGCTGGGATCGTTCGCGCCGGTGACCGAGGAGGTCGACGCCGCCGAGCTGGAGGTGACGGGCGAGATCCCGGCCGCCCTGGACGGCCTGTACCTGCGCAACGGGCCCAATCCCCGCTTCACGCCGATCGGCTCGTACCTGTACCCCATCGACGGCGACGGCATGCTGCACGGGGTGTGGCTCTCGGAGGGCCGCGCCCGCTACCGCAACCGGTTCGTGCGCACCCCGGCCCTGGAGGCCGAGGAACGGGCCGGGCGGGCCCTGTGGGGAGGCCTGGAGTCGATGATCCTGCCGGATGCCGAGCAGGTCGGGCCGGCGCTCGCGGGGACCTTCCGGGACCTGCCCGACATCAACGTCGTACGGCACGGGGGCCGACTGCTGGCCCTCGCCGAGTCGGCCTGCCCGTACCGGATCGGCGCCGGGCTGGAGACCCTCGGCAGCGAGGACTTCGAGGGGGCCCTGCCCGCGGGGATCACCGCCCACCCCAAGATCGACCCGGTCACGGGCGAGATGGTCGTCTTCTGCTACGGCCTGGAGCCGCCGTACCTGACCTGGTCGGTCATCGGCCGCGACGGGGCCGTCACGCGCGGGCCCACCACCGTCGAGGGCGTGGACGAGCCGATGATGATCCACGACATGGCCCTGACCGGACGGTACGCCGTCCTGGTCCTGGCCCCCGCCTTCTTCGACCTGGACGCGGCCATGGCGGGCGGCTCCTTCCTGGCCTGGCGGCCCGAGCGGGGTACCCGTGTGGCCTTGATCCCCCGCGACGGCGGACCGCCGCGCTGGGCGGCCGACGAGGCGTTCTGGCTGTGGCACACCGTGAACGCCTACGACGACGGCACCGGCGCGGACGCCCCGGTGGTCCTGGACTACGTCCAGTGGAGCCGGCTGACCGTCGGCGACGCACCGGGGGCGGCGCAGGACCCGGCCAGCGGCGGTCTGGCACGGGCCCGCCTCGACCCCGCGGCGGGCACCGTGACCCGCACCCTGCTGGACGACGCCCGGGTGGAGTTCCCCCGCATCGACGACCGCCTCATCGGCCGGCGCCACCGGCACACCGCGCTGGCCACCTCGACCGGACGCGCGGAGCTGCTGCCGGGAGAGTACGACGCGGTGCGCTTCCACGACGCGCGGACGGGAACCGCCCTCGTCTGGGACGCCGGGAACCTGTCGGTCGGAGAACCGGTCTTCGCTCCCGAGCCGGGGACCGACTCCGAGGAGCACGGCTACTGGCTCACGTTCGCCACCGACCGCACCGACGGGTCGAGCTGGTTCCTGATCGTCCCCGCCGGCGACCCGGCTTCCGGGCCGGTCGCGCGCGCCCGCATCCCCGTCCGGGTCCCGCTCGGCCTGCACGGCTGCTGGCTGCCCACCGACGAGGGCTGAACGGCCGGGTTCCACCGCCGCGGTTCGTCATCCCACCCCAGGATCTAGAACGCGTTCAATTGCCCGCGCAGCTCCTCTACGTCTTCTGGGTGCTGCCCCGTCAGGATGCCCGCGTCACGGCCGATGTCCTCGCCTCCCTCACCACCCGGCAGTTCCCGCCGAGCAGCGGGTCCGCGTTGCACGGGCGGTCGCCGGACTGCGCTCCAGGCCGGTCACGGAGGCCCTGGTGGATGCCGCGACCGGCAAAGAGCCGGAAGTCGCCGAAGCCGCGCCGGAGACTCTTTGCACCATGCGGCAGCGAGACCGCGTCGTCGGCGAGGACTTGCTTTTGAGACTTCACCCGAGCGACGGGCCCGGATCCGCGCCCTGGGAGTCCGGATCCGCAGCCCCTGGTGAGAACCGAAGTGCGCGGCTGCGTCTCGACCGGCGGGAACGTGCCGGCAGGTGTGGTGAACTGAAGATCATTCATTGGACGTCGGAGGGGGAAAGAATGGCAGCCGATGAGGCAGCTCCGGAAGCCGTTCCCGCAGACACCGCACCGGGTGGCACCGGGAAGACGGGCCGGGACGCGCGCCGGGTCGAGGGATGGTCGATCGCGTGGATGCTCCTGGCACTGGCGATGTGGGGGTGCTTCGTCTTCCTGATGCTTGCCGACTACGGCCCCGAGGTGTCGTCGTATCAGGGGTCGCGCAGTCTGTGCCGGGGCCCGTTCGTTGAGCCGTGGCCCCAGGAACGGGTCTGCCGTGGCGACGGGTTGCGGCAGTGGCCCTCGCTCCTGGGCATCCTCGCACTGGCGGTTGTGGCAACCGTCACCGCCGCGGCCACCACGGTGTACGCCAAGGTCCTGGCCCGCCTGGCTCACGGCGAAGGATCCGGCGCGAGGGCGCAGGGGTGACGCCCTCCCCCGGTGTGGTGATCAGCCCGGGGGGCCGGCCGGGGCAGTGGCCGCGGGTGCTCCGGTACGGGTGTACGGATCCCGCCGACGCCGACGGCGGCGAGCAGCGGCACGGTCGCCCGGCTGGTGATCGCCGCCCAGGCGTCCTCGCTCACGCGCGGCCGGCCGGATCCTGGGCCGGGTCCTTGAGGTCCTCGGAAGATCCGGGCTGCGAAGGCACCCCGGTGAGCACCGGACGCGGCGGGGTGCGGCGGCGCCCGGCCCAGGCGGCCACGGGTTCGGTGTAGCGGGCGGTGAGCGGGCCGATCACCACGAGGATGAGCACGTACGCCGTGGCGAGCGGGCCCAAGGCGGGCTCGATGCCGGCGGTGACGGCGAGGCCTGCGATGACGATGGAGAACTCGCCGCGGGCCACCAGCGTGCCGCCCGCCCGCCAGCGCCCCTTGACCCCGATCCCGGCCCGCTTCGCCGCCCAGTAGCCGGTGGCGATCTTCGTCCCCGCGGTGACGACGGCGAGGACGAGCGCGGGCAGCAGGACGGGCGGGATGCTGGCGGGATCGGTGTGCAGGCCGAAGAAGACGAAGAACACGGCCGCGAACAGGTCGCGCAGCGGACTGAGGAGCGTGTGCGTGCCCTCGGCGACCTCACCCGAGAGCGCGATGCCGACGAGGAACGCACCCACCGCGGCGGACACTTGGAGCTGCTGGGCGATGCCGGCGACGAGCAGCGTCAGGCCGAGGACGACGAGGAGGAGCTTCTCGGGGTCGTCACTGGAGACGAAGCGGGAGATGTGGCGCCCGTAGCGGACCGCGACGAACAGGACGGCTCCGGCGACACCGAGGGCGATGGCCAGGGTCGCGCTGCCGGCGGCGAGGCTCACGCCGGCGAGCAGGGCGGTGATGATGGGCAGGTAGACGGCCATGGCGAGGTCCTCGAGGACCAGGATCGACAGGATGACGGGGGTCTCGCGGTTGCCGACGCGGCCGAGGTCGCCCATGACCTTGGCGATGACACCGGAGGACGAGATCCAGGTGACCCCCGCCAGGACCACGGCGGCGACGGGGCCCCAGCCCATCAGGAGTGCGGCCACGGCGCCGGGCACGGCGTTGAGGGTGAAGTCGACGAGCCCGGCCGGGTATTGGGTCTTGAGGTTGGAGACCAGATCGCTGGCCGTGTACTCCAGGCCCAGCATCAGCAGGAGCAGGATGACGCCGATCTCGGCGCCGATCGCGACGAACTCCTCGCTCGCCCCCATGGGCAGCAGTCCTCCGGTGCCGAAGGCGAGGCCGGCCAGCAGGTAGAGCGGTATCGGGGAGAAGTGGAAGCGGCCGGCGAGTCTGCCCAGCAGGCCCAGGCCGAGGATGATCGCACCGAACTCGATCAGGAAGACGGCGGAGTGCACGGGCGTCTCACTCCCGTCCGAGTAGGGAGGCGGCGGCGTCGACGCCCTCGCGGGTGCCGATCACGATGAGGGTGTCCCCGCCGGCGAGGCGGAAGTCCGGCGCGGGCGAGGGGCGGGCTTCCGCGCGGCGCAGTACGGCCACGATCGACACGCCGGTCTCGGTCCGCATCCGGGTCTCGCCCAGCACCCGGCCGTTCCAGTACGAGTGCCCGGACAGCTCGATCCGCTCGGCCACCAGGCCCAGGTCGGTGGTGTGCAGCACGTTGGGGCTGTGGTGGGCCGGCATCAGCGCGTCGATCAGCGAGGCCGTCTCCGCGCCCGTCAGGTGCAGCGACCGCGCGCAGGCATCGGGGTCATCGGCCCGGTAGAGGTTCACCGTCCGGGTGCCGTCGCGGTGCGCGACCACGGACAGGTGGCGGTGTTCGCGGGTGGTGAGGTCGTACTGGACCCCGATGCCGGGCAGTGGCGTGGTGCTCATCCGTGGAGCAGGCACAGCTGTCCCCCTCGTGTTCGCTTTCGTACGTGGAGCCGCGGCGGCGGAGAGTCGCCCTCGGGCAGGAGCAGGGCCGCTCGGCGGGCCCATCGTGCCACTTTTCGCGTGTCCGAAATATGGGTGTCGGCACGGATGGACAGCAGCCTCCACCGGCGTGAGGATGGGGGCGGGGAAGTAGGTTCCGCTGCAGGTCACAGCATCTGGAGACGGGGCGGCCGGGCGGCCGCGGAAGATGCTGGGGGACCGGCTGGAAAGGCGTGTGGCCGTGTCGTTGTACTGGCGGATCTTCCTCCTGAACGCAGGTGTTCTGGCCGTGGCGGTGGCCTTGCTGCTGGGCCCGGTCACCGTCTCCACACCGGTCCTGTTCGGGGAGGCGCTCGTCCTGCTCGGCGGGCTGGCCGCGATGCTGGTCGTCAACGCGGTCCTCCTGAGGGTCGGCCTGGCCCCGCTCGCCCGGCTGAACCGGGCCATGGCCACCGCCGACCTGCTCAAGCCCGCCGGCCGTCCGGCCGTCAGCGGCGGCGGGGAGATCGCCGCACTCACCCGTACCTTCAACGCCATGCTCGACCGGCTCGAAGCCGAGCGGGCCACCAGCAGCGGCCGGGTGCTCACGGCCCTGGAGGCCGAACGCAAACGCATCGCCCAGGAACTCCACGACGAGATCGGCCAGACCCTCACCGCCGTTCTCCTCCAGCTCAAGCACGCCGCCGACCGCGCCCCCGAACCGGTCCGCACCGACTTGCACCAGGCCCAGGAGACCACCCGCGCCAGCCTGGACGAGATCCGCCGCATCGCCCGCCGCCTGCGCCCCGGCGTGCTGGAGGAACTCGGCCTGCACAGCGCGCTGCGCTCCCTGGCCGGCGAGTTCACCACCCCGCGCCTGGGCGTCACCGCCCACATCACCCCCGGGCTCCCCCACTTGGACCCGGCCGCCGAACTGGTCCTCTACCGCGTGGCCCAGGAAGGCCTGACCAACGCCGCACGCCACTCGGGCGCCACCCGCGTCGAGGTCCACCTGCGCCCCCTGGCCCACGGCGGTGTCGGCCTGCTGGTCCGCGACAACGGACACGGCCTCGGGGAGGCACCCGAGGGCGCCGGCATCCGCGGCATGCGCGAGCGCGCGCTGCTCATCGGCGCCGAACTCCACGTCGGCGCCGGCCCGCACGGCGGCACCCAGGTCCGACTCGACATCACCGACATCGCCGGCACCACCGACACCACGAGCTCCACCCGATGACCCGGCCCGGCCCCGGACCCGCCCGCATCCTCCTCGCCGACGACCACACCCTGGTCCGTCGCGGGGTACGTCTGATCCTCGACGCCGAGCCCGACCTGACCGTCGTCGCCGAAGCCGCCGACGGAGCGGAGGCCGTCACCCGGGCCCGCGGCCTCGACGTCGACCTCGCCGTCCTGGACGTCGCCATGCCGCGCCAGACCGGCCTGCAAGCCGCCCGTGAACTCGCCCGCACAAGACCAGGCCTGCGCATACTCATGCTCACCATGTACGACAACGAGCAGTACTTCTTCGAAGCGCTGCGCGCCGGAGCCTCCGGCTACGTCCTCAAGTCCGTCGCCGACCGCGACCTCGTCGAGGCCTGCCGCGCCGCCCTGCGCGACGAACCGTTCATCTACCCCGGCGCGGAGACCACCCTCATCCGCACCTACCTGGACCGGGCCCGCAACGGCGGCCCCATCCCGGAGAGGCCCATCACCGAACGCGAGGAGGAAATCCTCAAACTCGTCGCCGAAGGCCACAGCTCCAAGGAGATCGGCGACCTGCTCGTCATCAGCCCGAAGACCGTCGAGCGCCACCGCGCGAACCTGCTCCAGAAGCTCGGCCTGCGCGACCGCCTCGAACTCACCCGCTACGCCATCCGCGTCGGCTTGATCGAGCCCTAGGGGGTGTCCTCCGGATCGTGCCGGGCCTCGGGGGCGGGATCGACGCGGATAATGGGACCGCCCACGGGACGCCGCGTGCGAAGGCCCGTACCGATCCGAGAGACGAAGAGCAGAGTCCATGACGCTGAAGGAAGGCCAGCGGGTGAAGCTGGCCGCGGACACCAGACTCACCGACTGGGCCGCGATGACGCAGGACTCCCCGACCTCGCCGGGGGGCGTGGCCGGATCCCTGCTGCTGGCGGCGGGCATCGAGGGCACCGTCGAGCGCGTGGTCGAGCACGAGCACCAGAGCCACGGGGCCCGCGAGTACGAACGGCTCACGTCGCTGCTCGAATCGTTCGGCCGGGACATGCCTGCGGGGAGCAGGAGGCAACTCGAAGAGCAGATCGCCTCGTTGGAACCGGAGTGGACCGCCTATCAGGAGCGGAGACAGCGTGTGACGGTCCGCGTCCGCTTCGACCTCGGGCTCATCCTCGACGACGCGCACGAGGACGTCTTCACGCCCGCCTGACCGCAGCCGCAGCCGCAGCCGCAGCGGCCGGTACGCCGGCCGGCGCGACGGAAGCCTAGGCGAGCGGCGGTGGTCCGGGGGGACCGCCGCCGAGCAGGCGGGCGACGAGCTCGGACAGCTCGCGCAGGAGCGGGGTGGACGAGGAGGGCTTGGACAGCCGGAACTCGAACTCCGACTTGCCCTCCTTCCGCCTGATCCGGATGTCCACCTTGGTCTGGAGCCAGGCGACCATCGTTCCCAGTACGACGGCCGCCGTGACCGCGCTCTCCACGGACATCTGCTCGTCCGCGGGCGGGTCCGCGAGCACGGCACGCGCAGGCTCCGCGGTGGCGGGGTCCTCGGCGATCCGGGTGAGCAGCGCGCGGGCCACGTCCAGCAACCGCTGCTCCGGGAGCCCGGAGACGGCGACGGGGGGCTGCCCGCCGGCCCGCAGCAGCGCCGCGAGCAGGGACTCGGCCTCGTCCGTGTCCAGGGGGGCACGGCTGGTGTCGTCCGTGCCGATGTCCTCCGCGATCTCCTGCAGGGACAGCAGGACGGAGCGGTCGGACAGGTGGACGACCGTGCGGGCGGCGGACGTGGTCATGGGTGCCTCCAGTTGTCGGAACCGTCGCTGAAGAGGGCGAGGGCCGCCCAGTGGTAGGGGTGCGCTTCCCACGGCCGGCCCGGGGTCTCGAGCATCTTCTTCTGCGCGTGCCAGAAGGCCCGCCACAGAGGCTGGCCCGGATCGGTCCGCAGGCCGCTGTAGAAGTCGACGAGGAACCGCCGCGAGCTGTGCTCGTCGACGTTCCACAGTGCCGCGATCACGGTGCCGGCACCGGCGTACAGCAGGGCCTGGACGAGCCCTTCGACGTCTCCGGCGGAGTGCTCGTCGCGCAGGCCCGACGCACAGGCGCGCAGGGTCAGCAAGCGGGTGGGCAGGGCGCTGCGGGCGAGGTCCCGGGCGGTCAGCATGTGATCGAGTCGGGCGATCAGGGACCGCCCCTCGGGCATCTTGGCGGGCCGGCGGCCGTTCTGTGCCAGCAGCAGTCCCGAGTCGAGGGGTTCACGGGTGTCGAAGTAGCCGTGGCAGGTGATGTGCGCGACGGCGGCCGTGCCGAGCCGGTCGAGGACCGCCTGACGGGTCGCCTGCTCCCCCGTCAGCGCGGTGACCGGCCATCCCGCGGCTCTGAGCAGCTCCGCGTCGTCCTCCAGCCGCTGGGGTTCCGGGTCCTCGCGGGCGGCTACGGAGACGCAGAAGACCTCCGGTGTGCGGCCCGTCGGTTGCCCCGGCCGTGCCCGGCGTCGGGCGGCCGCGTACAGCAGTGCGCTCGCGCCGCTCACCTGTACGACGGCGTGCCGGGCGGCGAGCGGCGGCCCCTCGGGGGTCGGGACCGCGGACAGCGGCAGCCCGTGCAGCGGGCCGTCGTTGCAGACGTAGAGCACGTCGCGGCCGCCGGTCAGGGGCAGGAACACGGCGAGCAGCGGTGTCAGTTCGGCGAGGAAGGAGATGTCCCGGCGCCCGGGGCGCCGCGGATGCAGGGGGGCCAGGGGAGGGAAGTCGTGGGGTGACCCGTCGAAGGTCCGCCGCAGCCGCCGGACCAGCTCGGACAGCCGCTGTTCGCCCATCGGCACGCGTACGGCGGTCAGCCGGTCGGTGTCAGGAAGGTACGTGAACACGGTGGTCGCCCGTGCGCCGCAGTGGAAGGACACGAAGGCGATGTGCCCGGCATCGGGCCGGGAGCGCAGATGGCGTCGCAGGTCCGCGAAGCGGAACGGGCGGCCTCGGCGCAGCCGCACGTAGTCGGGGGCGTACGCCGCCATGCGGTCGTGGACGCCGGCGAGCCGGACCGCCGCCGCGCGCTGCCGTTCGACGGTCGGCGACGGGCCGGTGAGCGCGGCGAGCAGTTCCTCTTCCGCGCGCTTCAAGTCCTCGGGGACACCGTCGGGAGGTGTCATGGGGGCCTGCGCCAGCTGCCGCAGGGACGCCCCCGCCCGGATCTCCTCGTGCAGGTCGAACGCCAGCTCGGTGGGCGTGCGGGAGTCCGGCAGCCGCAGTTCCCGTCCGTGGTCGAGCAGCAGATCCGCCAGCCGCAGGTGGATGTGGCGGTGGTTCGTCACCACCGCATGGTGCTCGGCGGACGTGCCCGCACCCTCGTCGAGGTCCGCGGCCATCCCCGCGCACGCCCGCCACAGGACGTCGAAGGCCTCCTGAAGGATCCCCGGTCGGCCTTCCTGTCCATGCCACAGGAGGAGACCGTCGACGAGTTCCCCGGTGGCGGCCAGCCGCCACTGCGTCCCCTTGGAGGCCGCGTCACCGGCGAGTTCGCGCAGGAGTGCCACCGCCGACTCGTGGTGTCCCAGGCGCTGGGCCAGTCCGCCGAGGCCACGGCGCAGGGACCAGGTGAGCAGCCAGTCCTCCCCCTCCCGTTCGATGAGGGTCATGGCGAACAAGGTCGCCGTCTCCAGCAGTTCGTCGTCTCCGGGCAGGACATCGTGCAGCCGGGTCATGGTGTCGATGACGCCGTCCCGGGTGGCGCCGGCGGCGAGGGCGCTCCAGAAGCCCCGGGTGTATGCCGAGAGCGCGCCGTCGCCGTCCTGCGCGTCACGGGCCAGATCACCCAGCCGGAACCAGGCGGCGGACTGGCCGGCGCCCCTCGCCTCGAGCGCCTCGAAGACGGCGAGGACGTGCAGGTGGTGGGAGCGAGCGGCGTCCCGGTCCCCGGCGTCCCGCAGTGCCGTCCCCAGGTTGTTGAGTGCCGCGACGAACCATTGCGGGTCGCTCAGCGTCCTCGTGAACTCCACGATCCGGCGGTACTCGGTGACCGCCTGCCGGCGGCGGCCGGCCTTGCCGAAGGAGGCCGCGAGGCACGTCCACGCCCGGAACCTCCACGGCCCGACGCCTGCGCTCACGGCGTGCTCGAGGGCCGTACGGTAGTCCCTCCGGCCGAGACGGTGGTCGCCGGCGTCCTCGTGGAGGAGACCGCGCAGGAGGTGGAAACGCGTGGCGACGATCTGCAGGGGTACCGATCCGGCGACGACGGACGGCGGTAACTCCAGGTCCTCCAGGAGGCCGAGCGCCTCCCGGTGCCGCCCGGCCGCGCGGAGCCGCCCCGCCAGGCCCGACCTGGCGCCGATCACGGCGACCTGCTCGACCGGGGCGACGATCGGGACCTCGCGGGCCCGGTGCGCCGCCTCCAGTGCCAGGTCCAGGTCTCCGCGCTCGACCAGGTCCGCGAGGTCCTGCTCGAGGACCGTCCGTTTCATGTGGTGCGGGGGGCGAACGCCGGTGGGCCAGGTGCGGCGCGTGTGGCCGGCTTCGATCCGCGCGCGTGCGTCCGCCATCTGCTCCAGCAGGGCGCGGCACTCCTCGACCTCACCGGCCAGGGCCGCCACCAGGGCTGCCTCGGCGGGGCGTCCGCTCTCCGTCAACCGCCGCCCGCGGGAGCCGAGTTCGGCGATCAGCGCGTCGATGTCGTAGGACTCCTCGGCGTACGACTCCAGCAGGGCGGCCTCCACCGCCGGGGGCGTCTGCGCCGCCAGGATCCGGTCCGCCACGGCCCGTTCCCGCTCACGCATCCCCGCTCACCTCGGTGACCAGCGCTCCGGCTCCGATGGCCCGCAGCATCACGCCGACCTCTTCCCTGTCCTGCACGGTCGGAGCGGTCCGCAGGGCCCGTATGCAGTGCCGGCGTGCCTCGCCGGAGTCTCCCCGGTGCCAGAAGAACTGGGTCAGGTGGAAGTGCACGTAGTGGTCACCGTCCCGGGCCGCGGCGAGGGCCCGGGCCGCGCGCAAGGCTTCCGCCCGCTCTCCGCGCGACTCCAGCGCGATGATCAGCCCGAGCTGGTATTCCGTGGCGTCCGGATACTGCCGGAGCCGGTCGCGGATCTCCGCCTCGGCCTCCGGGTCGCCTTCGACGGCCCGGCCGATCAGATCCCTGGTGCGGCTCCCGTGCGCCGTGACTTCCGCCTCGAAGGACGGATCCCGGCGGGACACCTCCCGCACCCTCGTCAGCACCTGGGAGTGCGGGGCCACGTCTTCCAGCTTGCGCAGCGCGTCCGCCTGTTCCTCGAACAGGCGGGCCTGCGTGAGCACGGCCACGAGGAGCTCCAGCGCGGCGACGTCGGAAGGATCGTCTGCGTGCGCGGCCCGGGCCGCGGCGAGCACCTCGCCCACGGTGACGCTGCCGCCCGGGGTGAGCATCGAGGAGCACAGCAGCCTGGCCAGCCGCAGCCGGTCGCCCGGCTCGCCGTTGCCGGCGGCGAGGCGTTCACGAAGGGCCTCGGTCCGGAGCACCTGCAGCCGCGATGACTGCGCGGCACGGTCGCGGGCTCCTTGGAGTTCCCGTGCCCTCGCATCGACCCGGGCCGTCGCCGACGGGTCCTGGGCGAACGCCTCCCGGGCCCGCCGGAGCGCGTCGGCCGCCCCGTCCGGCCGGCCGCACAGAAGGCGCGCGAAGGCAAGGTTGAACCACACCGGGAGCGATGACGGTTGCAGACGCGTCAGTTCCTCCCACACCCGGGCCGCCAGCTCCGGGCGATCACGCAACGACAGGGCCAGCGCATACCGTCTCAGGTGCGCCGGGTCGCCCTGCGCAGCCCGCCCGCGGAGGTCCGTCAGCCGCTGCTCGGCCGGTCCCGGGGGCAGGGAAGGGAGCTCCTGCGCCAGCTCGGCCTCCCCGGGAGTGCCGTCGATCACCCAGACCCATGACACCGACACTCAGACAACCCCCGTCGTCCCCCGCGCATGCTGCCAGGCGGCGCGAACACCGCTCGGCGTCCGTCGCAGCAGAACCGAATGTACGTCACCGGCCGCACGGAAAGGTCCCGAATCGGATGCCCGCCAGGCGCTCGTACGGGCGTCGGACCATCGGACATCCGAGCGACGAGGGACCTCACCCCGTCCGTCTCGGGCGCCCGATCCGCCGGCCCCGCCCCCGGGGCCGGCGGCCGGGCAGGCGGATCAGCGCAGGCCGGCGAAGAGATCGTTCTCGGGAACGGCCGCGCCGGTGGAGTCCTTGACACGGACGAAGGTCTCCGTGCCCATCAGCTCGCCGAACCTCTCCGTGCCCATCTTGAGGAAGAAGATGTTCTCGCCCTGACTGGCGTGCGCGGCCAACGCGTCGAACTTCTGACCGGCGAAGGCGGTGGTGTCCACCCACGTGCTGATCTCGTCGTCGGGAAGCCCGATCTCGGCCAGGGCGGCGGCCTCGGCGGGATCCGGCTCCGGCATGTCCTCGTGGAACTCCCGCATGATCTCCCCGAACCGCCGCATTCCGGAGCGGGGCATCGTCGTCCAGTACACCTTCGATGCCGACTCGGTCATCTCCAGCGCCGCCATCGTGATGCGGTGCGCCTGGATGTGGTCGGGATGGCCGTAGAAGCCGTTCTCGTCGTAGGTGACGACCACATCGGGCCGGTAGTGGCGCATCAGCTCCGCGAGCCGGGCGGCGCCCTCCTCCACGGGGGTCTGCCAGAAGGATCCGGGGGCGTCGTTGCTCGGCCAGCCCATCATCCCGGAGTCGGCATAGTCCAGCATCTCCAGATCGCTGATCTTCAGGACGTCACAGCTCGCCTCGAGTTCCCGTCGGCGCATCGAGGCGACGGCCGCCGGATCGTGCCCGGGATCACCCGGCTTGGTACCCCCCGGTCCGTCACCGCAGCGGCCGTCGGTACATGTCACGAGAACCGTGCGGATGCCCTCCGCCGCGTACCGCGCGAGGACCCCTCCGGTTCCGGTGGCCTCGTCGTCGGGGTGGGCGTGCACTGCCATGAGCGTCAAAGGCCGGTCAGCCATGAAAAATCCTCCTGCGGAAGTACGTCAGGGCCCGCCGGTACGTCACCGGCCCCCCTCCTGGTGCAACAGTGCCAGCCGGACCGGCTGTTCCCGCAACGGCCGATCGGCCCGCGATGGCCCGTGGGCCCCTGCGCCGCACGAAGACGCCCCTGGTCAGGCCGGTCACCGGCGCGAGTAGGGTGGCCGGTGCAGCTGGTGCGCCCCGTCCGCCAGGCGGGATGCGTCGCAAGAGGGAACCCGGTGGGAATCCGGGACTGCCCCGCAGCGGTGAGCGGGAACGACCGCCGTCATACGCACTGGACCGGACCGGTCCGGGAAGCGACGGCCAGTAGGGGTCTCGTACGACGAGACGTGCCCGCGAGTCCGAAGACCTGCCCGCTGCCCGCACGCCGAAGCCGTCGTGCGGGGTCCCGGCGAGACCGCCCGGGGCCTTCCCGCCGCAACTCGCGAAGGAGAGTTGACATGGCCGATCTGACCACCACCGCAGGGCGCCGCCGCAAGCAGCCGGGTGACTCCCGGGTGACGCTCGCCCACATCATGAGCGAGCACGACACCAACCTCTACGGCACCATCCACGGCGGCGTGGTGATGAAGCTCATCGACGACGCGGCCGCCGCCGCGGCCGGCCGCCATGCCGACGGCCCCGCGGTGACCGTGGCCGTGGACCGCATGTCCTTCCTCGCTCCGGTACGCGCCGGGGACCTGCTCCGTGCCGACGCCGAGCTGGAACGGGCGGGCCGCACCTCGATGACGGTCGCCGTGAGCGTCCGGGCCGAGCGATGGAACGCCTCGGGCCCGACCAGCGAGGTCGCCACGGCCCGGCTCACCTTCGTCGCGATAGACGCCGAGGGCCGAACGCGCCCCGTCCCGGCCCTGGAGGCGTCCGCGTCCCCGGCCTCGCCCGTGGACGTGCCCGCCGCGCCCTGAGCACAGCCCTGAGCCCGTCGGGCCCCGCCCCGCGGGGCGGGGCCCGACAGGTCCTCTAGGGACTCCAGGGCGCCTCGGGGGCCACGCCGGGGCGTTCGCGCCAGAAGGCTCCGGACGCGGCGCGGCGCAGCAGCATCAGCACCACTCCGGCGCCGGCCAGGAAGAGCGCGATGACCAGCGGGGCGCCCAACCCGAACCAGGCGGTCGCGCTGGAGGCGTTGTCCGGATCGGCCATGTCGGCGACGGACTCGACCAGCAGCCAGATCAGCAGCGCCGAGCCGAGCAGGGGGCCCGCACCGAGCAGCAGGAAGGGGCCCGGCCCCCGCATCAGCCGTCGCCGGTACCAGACGGCGCAGGCGATGCCGGTGAGGGCGTAGTAGAAGGCGATGAGCAGCGACAGGGCGGTGAGGGAGTCCGCGAGGGCGTTCTCGCTGATCCGGTGGATGACGACGTACCAGACGGTCGCGGTGCCGGTGACCCACCAGGTGCTGGTGCTCGGTGTGCCCCGGCGGGCGTCGATGTGGGCGAACCCGTCGGGCAGTGCCCGGCGGCGGGCCATGGACAGTGCGGTACGGGAGGCCGGGATGATGGTCGTCTGCGTCGAGGCGAGGGCGGAGGTGGCGACGGCCAGGAGCAGGATCCAGTCCCAGCCGCCGAGCACCTCACGGGCGAGCGCGGCGAAGACGTCCTCCTCCGCGTCCGCCTGTCCGGCGAGGTAGGCGGTGCCGGCGTAGGCGACGACCGCGAAGGCCACGGCCACGTACGTTGCCAGCAGGACCACCGTCGACCAGATGCCGGCCCGGCCGGGGGCGTTGGCGGGGTCCTTGGTCTCCTCGGTCAGGTTGACGGCGGATTCCCAGCCCCAGTACGCGAAGACGCCGAGCAGCAGGCCGCCCGTGAGCGCCGGGCCGCCGGCCCCGAAGGGGTCGAGCCAGCCGGCGGCCGGGCGGACGGCGTCGAGGGATCCGGTGCCGGCGTACACGCGGTACACGGCGACGGCCGCGAACACGACGAGGCAGAGGACCTGGAGCAGCACGAGCACGTTCTGGAAGCGGGCCGACGCCTCGGTGCCGCGTACGCAGAGCCAGGACATGAGGAGGATCAGCAGGACGGTGAGGACCTCGCGGACCAGGGCGTTGCCGGCCAGGCCGTCGGCCCCTACGGCGAGCAGGCCGAAGCCGACGGCGACGTCGGCGAGCGAGCCGACGACGAGCACTCCGGTCATCGCGATGGCCCAGCCGCCCAGCCATCCGGTGGTGGGGCCCAGCGCGCGGGTGACCCAGGAGAAGGTCGTGCCGCAGTCGGGATCGGCCCGGTTGAGGAAGTGGAAGGCGGAGGCGATCAGGAGCATGGGGACGAAGGACGCGAGCATCACTCCGGGGGCGTGTACGCCGACCAGGGCGACGAGGGGTCCGATGACGGCGGCCAGCGAGTAGGCGGGCGAGGTGGCGTTGAGGCCGATGGCGAGGGCGTCGAGGAAGCCGATCGCGTCCGGTTTCAGGGCGCCGGCCGGGGCGGAGGGTGCCGCCTGGGTGCCGTTCCCGCTCGGGGCCGCCGTGCCGGCCGTGCCGGCTGCGGCGGCTGTGCCCGTCGTGCCGCCCCGTACCGCGGGCGCGGCGGCGGTGGCCGTGGCGGCTCGGGTGGTGGTGTCCGGCGGGGTGTCTTCGGCCATCGTCCCTCGCTGTACTGAGTGCGGTGTGCGGGCCGCGCCGTGGCGGGCCCGGTGTGAACAGGGCGTGAACTGCGAAGAGGAAACCCGCGCGGGCGGGAATGGGTCAATGGTGTTGGCATAAGGAGCCCGCGCGGGTCCCGGGGCGGCGTGCGCCCCGGTCAGCCTGCCCGCAGCGCCTGCAGCCTGGCCTCCGCGCTCGCGAGCAGCATGTCCAGGGCCACCGGGTAGGCGCTGTGGTTCATGCGGGCGGCGAGCAGTCGCCTGGTGGCGGCGATGTGCGGGTACTCGTCGGCGGGAAGCCGGGCGTAGGTGGACTCCCACTGCCCCTCGTCGGAGCTCCGGGAGGGCTCGGTCAGGGCGAGGGCGCCCGCGTCGAGGGCCGCGAAGGCGAGGCTCTGGTCGATGAAGGCGTGGTAGATCAGGACCGCCTCCGGATCGGGGAAGCCCGCGGTGCGCAGGATGCCGAGGACGGCCTCGTCGGCGGCGATCTCGCGGGGCCGGCCGGTCACGCGCCCGGCGGTCAGCACGGCCGCCTGCGGGTGCGAGAGGTAGGCGCCGTGGATGCGCAGCCCGAGTTCGCGCAGGTCGTGACGCCACTGACCGGTGATCGACCAGCCGTCGAGGGCCCGGCCGATGAGCTCCTCGCCGATGGCGAGGGTGAGGCCGTCCATGCCGTCGAAGTACCGGTAGAGGGTGCTGGGATCCGCTCCGAGGGCGGCGCCGAGCCGGCGGGCGGACAGGCCGGAGCTGCCGTGTTCGCGCAGCATGCGCAGGGCGGTTTCGACGATCAGCCGCTCGGACAGGACGACGCCCTGCCGGGTGGGGCGCCTTCGCCTGCGGGCTTCCTCGGGGACCACGGGCTTCGCCATCGGGTGCCTTCCTCCTTACGCCAACACCATTGACCTTATCTTGCACGCCCGGCTTTCATCCCTCCCATGGGGCGCGGATCTCCGCGGACCTCACCGAGAGAGGGTTTCGTCATGCGTGTTCTGCTTGTGGGCGCCGGCGGCGTGGGTACCGCGATCACCCGGATCGCGGCCCGCCGGGACTTCTTCGACCGTTTCGTGGTCGCCGACTACGACCTGGCCCGTGCCGAGGCGGCCGTGGCCGCGCTCGGCGGGGCCGGCGGCCGGTTCCACGCGCGCCGCGTCGACGCCTCGGACCAGGCGGCGGTGACCGCGCTCCTGACCGAGGAGCGGTGCGACGTACTGCTGAACGCCACGGATCCCCGGTTCGTGATGCCGCTGTTCGAGGCGGCGCTCGCGGCGGACAGCCACTACGTGGACATGGCGATGTCCCTGTCCCGGCCGCACCCCGGCCGGCCCTACGCGGAGTGCGGTGTCAAGCTCGGCGACGAGCAGTTCGCACGGGCCGGGGCGTGGGAGAAGTCGGGGCGGCTGGCCCTGGTCGGCATGGGCGTGGAGCCCGGCCTGTCCGACGTCTTCGCCCGGTACGCCGCCGACGAACTCTTCGACGGGATCGAGGAGATCGGCATCCGTGACGGGGCGAACCTGACCGTCGAGGGGCACGAATTCGCGCCGTCCTTCAACATCTGGACGACGATCGAGGAGTGCCTGAACCCGCCGGTGGTCTACGAGCGGGACCGCGGATGGTTCACCACCGAGCCCTTCAGCGAGCCGGAGGTGTTCGACTTCCCCGAGGGCATCGGCCCGGTCGAGTGCGTCAACGTCGAGCACGAGGAGGTGCTGCTCGTCCCGCGCTGGGTGGACGCCCGGAGGGTCACCTTCAAGTACGGGCTGGGCGAGGACTTCATCGGCAAGCTGAAGACCCTGCACGCGCTGGGCCTGGACTCGACCGGACCGGTCACGGTGCGCGGCGCGGACGGCGCCCCCGTACGGGTCTCCCCGCGCGACGTGGTCGCGGCGTGCCTGCCCGACCCGGCCACCCTGGGCGATCGGATGTCGGGCAAGACCTGCGCGGGGACCTGGGTGAAGGGCACCAAGGACGGCAGCCCCCGCGAGGTGTACCTGTACCACGTGGTGGACAACCAGTGGTCGATGCGCGAGTACGGGTCCCAGGCCGTGGTGTGGCAGACCGCGGTCAACCCGGTCGTGGCGCTCGAGCTCATGGCCGGCGGGGTCTGGGCGGAGTCGGGCGTACTCGGCCCGGAGGCCCTTCCGCCGCGACCGTTCCTGGACCTGCTGACCGCGTACGGCTCCCCGTGGGGCATCCGCGAGCAGGGCTGATCACAGCCTGCCGCCGCTGTCGCGGACCGGTTCGCACGCCGGCCGGCCCGGCCCGCGACAGCGGCATGACCGGCAGGGCCGGCGTGACCGGCACGGGGCGGGTTTCAGGGGGTGAGGCGGGCGGCCAGGGCGGGCAGGAGGCGCAGGGCGTTGGTCCGGCCGATCTCGGCGCGCTGGGCGTCGGTCCAGCCGGCGAACTCGGCGAAACCGTTGGTGTTCTCGGTGGTGTGGGCGGCCGGCATGAAGGGGTAGTCGCTGCCGTAGAGGATGTGGTCCGTGCCCGTGAGGCGGGTCAGGGCCGGGAGCGCGAAGTCGTTGGCGGACATCGCGATGTCGAAGTGGAGACGGCCGAGGGTGGCGATGACGTCCTCCGGGGCGCGGTCCTTGAGGTAGGCGCCGATGGTGGTGCCGTAGGTCAGGCGGCGGGCCAGGAACGGGAGGGTGCCGCCGGCGTGCGAAAGGATCATCCGCAGGTCGGGCAGACGGTCGAGGACGCCGTTGAAGAGCAGGCTGGCCGCGGTGCGGGTGGTCTCGAAGGTGAACTCGTAGAGGGAGACCGGCAGGTCGAAGGTGGCCAGGTCGCGGCTGGGCGGGGCGGCCGGGTGGACGTGGACCGCCGCACCGCGCTCGGCGATCTCCGCGAAGAGGGGCTCGAACTCGGGGTCGCCGAGGTAGCGGTGTCCGTACGAGGTCAGGACGCCGGCGCCGTCCAGGCCGAGCTCGTCGAGGGCGTAGCGGAGCTCCTCGCGCGCCGCGGCCACGTCGGGGAGGGGCAGGATCGCGAAGGCGCCGAAGCGCGTGGGGTACTGGCGGACCAGCTCGGCGAAGTACTCGTTGACGCGGCGGGCCAGCTTCGGGGCGTCCGGGCCGTCGAGGAAGGTGACACCGGGGGCGGTGATGGACAGGACGGAGGCGGCGATGCCGTGGGCGTCCATGACCTCCAGGCTCTGCTCGGGGGTCCACGTCGGGTAGTCCACGCCGGGGATGGCCTTCCGGTCGCCGAGGGCCTCGGCGTAGAAGGGCGGAATGGCGTGGTGGTGGACGTCGATCAGACCGGTGGGTGCGGGCATGCGGAGGCTCCTGGCGTGAGGACGGGTACCGGCGAAGCCTTCGCCGTTCGACGGGCTTCGCGTGGACCATAAGGCCGCGCGGGGCGGCTGCCCCCGGTGCGCGGCCTTCGCCTGTCAACTCCGGTGCGCGGCGGTCACCGCGGGGATCGTCCGGTGGCGCTGACGGCGGCGGCGCGCACGGAGTCACCGCCCCGCCGCGTCACTCCGGTCGGCTGCCCGGCACCTTCCACCACAGGAGCCAGGCACCGGTGGCGAAGATCAGCATGTTGGTGGCGATCAGCCCGGGGTGCCAGGAGGTTCCCAGGTCCGTCAGATGCAGCCCCGCGGCGAGGAGCCGCTGGAGGAAGAACCACAGGACGGCGTCGGCGACGACGAGTACGGGCAGGACCCGTTCGGGGCGCCAGCGGGGGCGGGGCAGGGCGTGGCCGAGTGCGAACAGGATCAGGACGACCAGGGTCGGGATGTTGAAGGCCCGGAGGTAGTGCTGCATGAAGTTCCACGGGAGCAGGGTTCCGATCAGCAGCAGCAGGGCGAAGCAGCCGCCGAAGCGGATCAGCCGGGCAGGGGACGGGATCGGCGACGACGGGCTCGGCGACGGGCTCGAGGAAGACGGGCTCGAGGAAGACGGGCCGGGAGCGACCGCCGCGGCGGCGGTCGCCGGTACCGGGGAGACGGCGGCCTGCGGTGCTCCGGCCGGCCACGTCCCGGTCACGGGCGGGCCGAATGCCGGAGCCGAGGCCGGGACCGGGGCCGGAGCCGGAGCCGAAGCCGGTACGAAGGCGGGCGCCGGGGGCGCCGGGGCCGTCGTCGTCGGGGTGGCTGCCGGCGGCGGACCCGGGGCGTCCGCCGGGCCGTACGCGGCGCCGGGCCGGCTTTCGTGTGCC
The DNA here is from genome assembly GCF_042896985.1 of Streptomyces sp. NPDC001194. Lineage (NCBI taxonomy): Bacteria > Bacillati > Actinomycetota > Actinomycetes > Kitasatosporales > Streptomycetaceae > Streptomyces > Streptomyces sp. NPDC001194. Next base: position 63,754 of record NZ_JBIAXU010000023.1, read on the forward strand.
AGCCGCTCCAGCTCGGCCAGGGCGGTCTCCGCCGTGGCCCGCCGATCCGGATCCTTGGTCAGGAGAGCGGCCAGCAGCGGCCCCAGTGCTCCGGCCCGCAGGGCCGGGCGCGGGTCCTGGGTCGCCACCGCGATGCACAGCGCGCTGAACGTCTCGCCGCTGAACGGCGCTTCGCCCTCCACGGCCGCGTAGAGCGTGGCTCCGAGGGCCCACAGGTCGTTGGCCGGGGACGGCGGCCGTCCGAGCAGTTGCTCGGGAGCCATGTAGGCGGGAGTGCCCATCACCGTGCCGGTCCGGGTCAACGCAGTGGTGGCGTCCGCCATGTGCGCGATGCCGAAGTCGGTGATGATCACCCGGTCGTCCATCAGCAGGACGTTGTCGGGCTTGAGGTCCCGGTGGACGATCCCGGCCTCGTGGGCCCTGCGCAGCGCCTTGAGCATCGCGAGGGCCATCCCTGCGGCCTGAGGCACCGGAAGCGGTCCGTTCCGCGTGAGAACGGTGCCGAGGGAGACCCCGATGACGTACTCCATCACGATCACGGGCGCTCCCCCGTGCTCGACCACGTCGTGCACGGTGATGATCCCCGGGTGGTTGAGGCGGGCGCTGGCCCGGGCCTCACGGAGCACCCGCTGTACGAGGTGGTCGCGATCGGCGTCGGAGACGCCCTGCGGGAGGAGGACCTCCTTGACCGCGACCTCCCGGCCCAGCGTCTCGTCGCGCCCGCGCCAGACCCGGCCCATGCCGCCTTGGCCTATCAGCTCCAGGAGCCGGTAGCGACCCCCGATCAGTTCCCCGCCCGTAGCATTCACGCGGATCACCATAGGACGAGAACGGCCGGCTCCGGGGCGACTGCCGCAACTGCCCGGCCGGGCGAGACCGTACGGAGCGGACGGTGCCCGGCCATCCCCACGACCCCGCGGGGGCCGTCCGGGTCTCGGGGGTTCGCAGCCGCACGGCCCTGGACAGGATCGACGCATGTACTCCGTGAAGACCGTCCTGACGGCAACCGCCGCAATGCTCCTCGCCCTCGCCGCTCCGGCCGCCGCGCTCCCCGCGGCCCCGGCCGCAGCGGCCCACCCCCGTTCGCCCGCAGCCCGCCCCTGCCACGCCGCCCCGACCTGCTACGTCGACGTGACGGTCGCTCAGGTCTGGGTGAGCCCCGAACAGGTCCGGCCCGTGGACGCCCCCGCCACCACCAATCCCGCCGACATCCGAAGCTGGCTGACCACCATGTCCCTGGACGAGCGGCGCGACGTCGCCGGGGAGACCCAGGCCCTCCACGGCGGCCGCGTGACCGTCGACCGCAGCGAATGGCACGGCGGCCTGCTCTGGGACCACGTATGGGTGCACGACCAGCCCACTCCCAGGGACCAGGCGGGGCGGGGCGCCTACCCCGGCTGGATCCCCGACCGGCAACTGACCTCGGAGCACCGGCGCGCGCCCGGCGGTACGCACGAGGAACGCGTGGCCCGCCCCACGGCCCGGGGCTACGCCACCGCCCGGGCCGCGGCGGCCGGCCGTGACTCCGGGCAGGCGGGCGAGTACTCGTACAACACCTCCTTCCCGGTGCAGGCAGGTCCGCTGCCCGGAGTCGTCACCGCCCACTCCCCCGGCGGCGGCCGGCTGTACTTCCGCGCCGGTGATCTGGCGAGGGTGCCGGCCGCACCGAGCGGTGCCGACGTGGTCGCCGCCGCGCGCGCCTTCCTGGGTCTGCCGTACCTGTGGTCGGGCACCTCAGGATTCGGCTACGACTGCTCCGGTCTCACCGGCCAGGTCTACTCCGCCCTCGGCGTGACGATCCCCCGGGACGCCCAGCCGCAGTTCGACGCGGGCGGCGGGCAGGTTCCCGCGGGCTCGGCCGCGGGGGTGCGGATCACCGGTACCGAGGACCTCAGGCCCGGCGACATCGTCGCCTTCCGGCCCGCCACCGGCACCGGGGTCACCCACGTCGGGATCTACACGGGGACGAGGAACGGCGAACCCATGATGATCAACTCGCCTCGCACCGGGGACCCGGTCAGGGAGGAGCCCATCGGTTCCACCGGCCGCGTCTACGTGGGCGCCACCCGCTTCCTCACCCGCTGACGCGGCGGCGCCGCACCGGTTGCACACCGGCGCGGCGCTGCGTGGTTCAGCGGTCAGGCGGTCAGGGCTTGACGTTCACGCCGGCCCAGGCGGCGTTCACCGCGTTGACTTCGGCGCTGTTCGCGCCGTAGAGGTCGGCGGCCGCCTTCAGAGTGCCCTCGCGGGCACCGTGGTAGTCGGTGGTGGAGGTGAAGTACGCGGTGAGCGCCTTGTACCAGATCTGAACCGCCTTGTCGCGGCCGATGCCGGTGACCGTGGAGCCGTCCGCGGTCGGGCTGTCGTAGTGCACGCCGTTGACGTCCTTCGCGCCGCTGCCCTCGGACAGCAGGTAGAAGAAGTGGTTGGCGACGCCTGAGGAGTAGTGCACGTCGAGGTTGCCGACGCCGGCGCTCCAGTAGTCGGCCGAGCCGCGCCCGTCCTTGCTCGGCTTGTCCTGGTAGCGCAGGGGCTTGCCGTTGCCGAAGATGTCGATCTTCTCGCCGAGCAGGTAGTCACCCTTGTCCTGGGCGTTGTTCGCGTTCCACTCCACCGCGGTGCCGAAGATGTCCGAGGTGGCCTCGTTCAGGCCGCCGGACTCACCGGAGTACTGCAGGTTCGCGGTCGCGGAGGTGACGCCGTGGCTGAACTCGTGGCCGGCCACGTCGAGCTGGGTCAGTGCGTGCTGGTTGCTCGCGCCGTCGCCGTAGGTGATGGTGAAGGACTGGTCGTCCCAGAAGGCGTTCTGGTAGGCGTTGCCGTAGTGGACCCGGGAGACCGGAGCCCGTCCGTCGTTCTTGATGCCGTTGCGGTGCAGGACGTTCTTGTAGAAGTCCCAGGTCTGGGCCGCGCCGTAGGCGGCGTCCACGGCGGCGGTCTGGTTGTTGGCGGGCAGGCCGGTGCCCCACTTGTTGTCCGCGTCGGTGAAGACGGTGCCCTTGCCGCTCGTCTTGTGCTTGAGGTCCACGGTGCTGGAGCCGCCGCGCACGCTGTCGACGAGGGAGTAACCCGACGACGTCTTGGTGGTGTTGAGGCCGACGGTGCCGCTGTACTGGCTGGCGCCGGTGCCCGCCGCGGCGGCCGCGGCACCGCTCGGCGCGGCGGCCGCGGAACCGCTCTTCGCCGTGACGCCGTCGGCTATGTCGGTGATCAGCTGGGCCTCGTACAGCTTCTGGCCGGTGTTGGCGTCGGTGACGACGCGCAGCCGGCTCGGGGTCACCCCGTCGCGCTGGGTGCCGGTGACGAAGGTCTCGTAGGCGAGGACGGGCTTGCCCTGGGCGGCCCAGATGACCTTGCGCGGGGCCTCGCCGGTGGCGGCACCCGTGGCGTTCGCGGCCTCGGCGGCCTGGACCGCGGCGGAATGGGCGGCGGTCGGGGGCAGCTTCGGGGTGACCGAGGAGACCTTGATGTCGGCCTCGGTGGCCTTGGTGACCGATGTGACGGCGCCGTCGGCGCCACGGTGGACGACGAGGTCGCCGCCGAGGACGGGAAGACCGGCGTAGGTGCGCTCGTAGCGGGTGTGGACCGTGCCGTCGGCGTCCTTGACGACGTCCTTGACGACCAGCTTCTCCTGGCCGTCGAGGCCGAGCGATACGGCGGTGGCCGCCGGGGAGTTGGCTTCGCCGGGCGCCGGGACGGCACCCGCCGACGCGGCGGACGCGCCGGCCGCGAGGAGGCTGCCGGTGAGGACGGCGGCGCCGGACACGAGGGCGAGGCGGCGGGCCCTGCCGGCGGTGGGGGTGAGCGAGAACATGCGGTTTCTCCAGCGAGTCGTGGGGAGTTGGACGGGATCGCCGTCCACCTCTGCAAGGAGGAATGCCTTGATGAGCACGGAGACTCGCAGGAGGCTGTGGACATGTCACGGGGCGCAAATGGCGGTTCGGCCGCTCATGTCGGATTCGCCGCCCACCTCTTCACGGGATGGACAAGATCCCGATACCTGCCGACACAGATGCCACAGGAATTGGCAACATGCGGGAAAAGAAGTGCCGGAGAACTAAAAGCAACTGACTGTGACTCACTCACGGCCGCCGGCATCCCTCCGTGAACCGGCGGGACGTGCGGCGCTGACTGTGCGTCCTCGATGCGGGACGGTTTCGTCCAATATTCGGACGGCTCTCGCATGCGGGACGAGCGCGCCGACAGGATGCGGCCATGGCCCCCGTACTCGTATCGCGTCGTCACGTGGATCTGCTGCGTGTTTCGACCATGCTCTGTCGGGCCGACAACCTCCGTGCGCCCGGCTGTTGATCCGCTGATTCGTCTCGGTGACCGGGCCGACCGGCAGCGCCGGCCCACCGGTGAACTCCCGCCCGGTGCGGGCGCGGTGGCGCGTCTCACCGGTTCGGGCGAGAGCCCTGGTGCACCCCGCCCCGTCTGTGGTTGTCTGGGCCCATGACCGTACTCGTGACCCGTCGCCACGTCGACTACGTGCGTGTCACGACCACGGGCTGTCCCGTCACCGGCTGACGCGGCGCCGCGCGGCACCGTCCCGCGCTTCCCACCCTGCACCTGGCACCTCGCGCACCCGTCGTACGTGGTGCGGTCGTACGTGGTGCCGTCGTACGTGATCCCGGGTACCCGCCCGCCGAGCCTGTCGCGGCCGACGGACGGGCCGCACGTCACGTGGCGGACTGCGCCCCGAGGTGAACTCCCCACGCACCGCCGCGCCGGCCGCCCGCACCCGCACCCCCGCACCGGACGCCGCGCATCCCTTCCGGCTTCCCGTGCCCGTCCGCCCCCGCCGTCCGCACCCACCCACCGCCGAGGAGACCCCATGAGCCAGCCCATCGACGCCGTCACCGCGGGCCACACCCCCGAGAGCGAGCCCGCCGGATCCGAGACCCCGGCCTGGTCCTTCGAGACCAAGCAGCTGCACGCCGGCACCGCCCCCGACCCGGCCACCGGTGCCCGCGCCGTCCCGATCTACCAGACCACCTCGTTCGTCTTCCGCGACACCCGGCACGCCTCCGACCTCTTCTCCCTCGCCGAACCGGGGAACATCTACACCCGCATCCACAACCCCACCCAGGACGCCTTCGAGCAGCGCGTCGCCGCCCTCGAAGGCGGTGTCGCCGCCGTCGCCGTCGCCTCCGGACAGGCCGCGGAGACCCTCGCGCTCCTGAACCTGGCCTCGGCAGGCGACCACATCGTCTCCAGCGCCTCCCTCTACGGCGGCACGTACAACCTGTTCCGCCACACCCTGCCGAAGTTCGGCATCGAGGTGTCCTTCGTCGAGGACCCCGACGACCTCGACGCCTGGCGGGCCGCCGTACGCCCGAACACCAAGGCCCTGTTCGCGGAGACCCTCGGCAATCCCCGCGGCAACGTCCTCGACGTCCGCGGCGTGGCCGAGGTCGCGCACACGGCGGGGCTGCCGCTCATCGTCGACAACACCGTTCCCACGCCGTACCTGTTGCGCCCCATCGAGCACGGGGCGGACGTCGTCGTCCACTCCGCCACCAAGTTCCTCGGCGGGCACGGGACCACACTCGGCGGCGTGGTCGTCGACGCCGGCACCTTCGACTTCGGTGCGCACCCCGAGCGCTTCCCCGACTTCACCGAGCCCGACCCCAGCTACCACGGCCTGCGCTACTGGCCCGCCCTCGGCGCGGGCGCGTACGCGGTCAAGCTGCGCGTGCAGCTGCTGCGCGACCTCGGCCCCGCCATCGCACCGCACTCGGCGTTCCTGCTCCTGCAGGGCGTGGAGACGCTGAGCCTGCGCCTGGAGCGGCACTCGTCGAACGCGCTGGCCCTGGCGCAGTGGCTCGAACAGCGTGACGAGGTCTCGGCGGTGCACTACCCCGGCCTCCCGTCCAACCGCTGGTACGAGGCGGCGCGCCGCTACCTGCCGCGCGGGGCCGGGGCCGTCCTCTCGTTCGAGCTGCGCGGAGGCGTCGAGGCGGGCCGGCGGTTCGTGGACGGACTGGAACTGTTCAGCCACCTCGCGAACATCGGAGACGTACGCAGCCTCGTGATCCACCCCGCGTCCACCACCCACAGCCAGCTCGACGAGGCGCAGCTCGCCGCCACCGGCACCACCGCGGGGCTCGTGCGCCTGTCGGTCGGCATCGAGAACACGGCCGATCTGAAGGCCGATCTGGAGGCGGGCTTCCGCGCCGCGAAGGAAGCGTCCTGAACCCGGCCGGGGCGGCCCCGGCCATCGCGGTCCCCCCTCCCGCCACCGGTGCGTGGCGGGAGGGGGACCCGCCCGGACGCCGTCAGTGGTTCCGGCGCACGCGGCCGCTGGCGCTGGAGGCGGGCGGCGTGCTCCCGGGGGTGCGGCTGGCGTTCGAGACCTGGGGGCGGCTCGCGCCCGACCGTTCGAACGCCGTCCTGGTCCTGCACGCGCTGACCGGGGACAGCCACGTCGCCGGCGCCGCGGGCCCCGGCCACCCGACGGCCGGCTGGTGGGACGCGCTGGTCGGCCCGGGCCGCGCACTGGACACCGACCGGTGGTTCGTGGTGGCGCCGAACGTGCTGGGCGGCTGCCAGGGAAGCACGGGACCCGCCTCTCCAGGCCCCCGCGGGGGCGCCTGGGGCAGCGCCTTCCCGCGCCTGTCCCAGCGCGACCAGGTACGTGCCGAGGCCGGCCTCGCCGACGCGCTCGGCATCGGGCGCTGGGCCCTGGTGATCGGCGGCTCCATGGGCGGCATGCGGGCGCTGGAGTGGGCGGTCGGGGAACCCCGGCGCGTGGCCGCGCTGTTGCTGATCGCCTGCCCGGCGGCGGCGAGCGCGGAGCAGATCGCCTGGGCCGGCACGCAACTGCACGCGATCCGCGCCGACCCCCGGTGGCGGGGAGGCGACTACCACGGCGCCGGACCCGGTCGGGGGCCGCACACGGGTCTGGGCATCGCCCGCCGCATCGCACACATCACCTACCGGTCGGCCGGGGAACTGCAGAGCCGCTTCGGCCACGAGGCCCAGGACGGGGAGCAGCCCCGGCTCGGCGGCCGGTACCGCGTCGAGTCGTACCTCGACCACCAGGCCGACAAGCTCGTCCGGCGGTTCGACGCGGCCAGCTACGTGGCCTTGGTCGAGGCCATGAACACCCACGACGTCGGACGGGGCCGCGGCGGTACGCGCGCGGCCCTCGGCCGGGTACGGGCGCGGACGGTGGTGGCCGGGGTGGACTCCGACCGCCTCTACCCGCTCGCGCAGCAGGAGGAACTGGCGGCGGGGATCGCGTCGGCGGACGAGGTCCGGGTCGTCCGCTCCCCGTACGGGCACGACGGATTCCTGCTGGAGACGGAGCAGGTCGGCGAGCTGGTACGGGAACTGCTGGAGGGCGCACCGGCGGAGCCGCGGGCGCGGTGACCGGGCGGGCGCGGTGCGCCGGTCCCCGGTACGGAATCGGGGTCCGGCGGATCGTCGTGGGGAGCCGCCGGGGTCCCGCTCAAGCCGGCTGGGGCGTGAGGCGCTTGAGGCCCTTGCGGTCGTAGTACCTGGTCATGGCGAAGCCGAACAGCAGTGCCAGGACGACGCCGATCGCGATCATGAGCCACGAGCGGCTGAGGCCGGCGTCGCCGCGGGCGTCGAAGTAGAGGATGGCGCGCACTCCGTCGCTGAGCTGGCGCATCGGTTCGAAGTAGGACAGGAACCGGTAGAACGCGGGGACCGCGTTGAGGGGGACGGTGGCGCCCGACGACGGCAGGCCGAGCACGATGAACACGAACATGGACACCAGTTGGCCGATCCCGCCGAAGGCGGCGTTGATGGCCTGGACCCCCAGACCGACCGCGAGGGCCGCGCAGTAGGAGTAGATCCACAGCAGCGGCAGGTGCGAGGCGTCCATGCCCAGGATCGTGATGCAGGCCAGCATCACGAGTGCGGAGCTGACCAGCGTGATGCCGGCGGTCATCACCATCTTGAGCAGCAGCGTCTGCGTGCGGTTGATGGGTACGGTTGGGCGCCGGGTGTGCCACGGGCCGATCTCGTTGTCGGCGTAGCCGAGGGCGGTGTCGACGCCGTTGCTGATGACGTTGCCGCCCATGAACCCGGCGAGGACCAGCAGCAGCGTGTAGTAGAAGGCCGAAAGGCCGAGACCGCTGTTGGTGCCGACGGGGTGCCCGACCTGGGTGACGACGTCGACGGGGTCGGCGAGCAGCACCTTCGTCGTCGGGCTCGCCTGGGCTCCGGCGGCCTGCGTGAGCCGGCGGCCGACCGACTGCGACGCGCTGTGGGCCGCCTTGGTGCTGATCTGGCTCGCCAGGGAGGAACCGAGGCTGCCCTTGCCGGGGTTGGTGAGCACGATCATGGTCGGCCGGTGCGTGGCCCCGGACGTGGTCAGCGCGGCGACGGCTTCCGAGAAGCCGGCCGGGACCACCAGTGCGCCGTAGACCTTCCCCGAGTCGAGCTGGTCCTGGGCCTGGGCGCGGGTCATCACGCGCCAGTCCGCCTTGCCGCCCGCGGTGTCGGAGGCGATGGCGGCGGTGATCTGGCCGCCGAGGTCCTGTTTTCCGGTGTCGTCGTCGACGAGGGCGATCGGCAGGTCGCGCAGGTGCCCGTTGGGATTGACGATGCCGCCCATGTAGAGCAGGGACAGCAGGAGGGCGAGGAGTCCCGTCAGAACGGTGGGGACCACCCAGATCTGGGGGCGGCGCAGCAGGGTCGCGGCGGTGGCTTCGGGGGCGGCGGGCGCGGACATGGGTCTCCGTTGCTTCCCGGCGGGCGGGCATCGAACGACGGTCGGCGGTCAGTGGCGGGCGGCGGCGGCAGCGGTCGAGTCGCCGGCCGGGCGGAGCCCTTGGCCGACGACACCCCAGCATGCCCTCCCCCACCCCCCGCACCCGCGCCCCGCCCCGCCCGCCTCCCTCCGATGCACTAGGGGTCCCGCCGATCACGCCGGGCGCGAGGGAGTCGGCCGGGGTGGCTCATGCCCCCTGACTGACCGTCCGGGTGTCGCGGGGGTGATGCGCGCGCCCCGTGGTGCCCCGCGCAGGCGCCGACTGCGGCGGGCGCGGCGGCTCCCGACCCGGATCCGACCCGGACCCGCCCGGCCGTGACCGGCGGGCGACCCGGCCTCGACCGGGCCCGTCCGCATCATGGGAGAAGAGGGCCGGTTCCGGCTTGTACGGGGAGAGCGGGCGGTGCGATCCTTCCGCCATGTCGCCCACACAACTGCCGGACTACGGGGAGGTCTTCGCGGAGGTGAGGGAAGTGCGGCGGGCCGGGATCGTCCGACTGCGTGAGCTCCGGCTCCCGGTGCTCACCGGCATGGCGGCCGGTCCGGGAGGGACCGGCTCCGGAGAGCCGCACTTCCCCGCCGTCGAGCGGCTGCTGCGCACCGCCGTCGCCGCCATGGGCGGGGGCACCCTCCAGGAAGCCGCCGAGTACAGCCTCGGCCTCGCGCGCGGCACCCGGGACTGGCCCCCCGCCGACCGGCGCAGGCGGGCCGCCCGGGTGTACGGGGTCAGCGTGGAGCGCTTCCGCAAGCACCAGGAGCTGATGGTGCTCGGGCAGGTGGCCGAACAGCTGGTACGCGGCGCCGCCCGGTCCTTACCCGGCGACGGCGCGGGCGCGGGCAGCGGCCACGGCGACGGCCGTCCGTCCCTGCCCGGCGGGCAGGCCCGTCAACTGGCCGCCGGCCACCGCCCGGTCACCGTCCGCGCGGGCGGCCGCGAGCACCGGCTGACCCTGCACGTGCACGCCGTCGACCTGCTGCGCGACATCGACGTGGTCGTCTCGCCGTCGAACACCCACCTCGCCCTGCCCGAGCCCTACAAGGCCTCCGTCGCCGCCTCTCTGCGCCGTGCGGGCGCCGTACGGGATCCGGCCGGCCGGATCGTCGAGGACCGCATCCAGGACGAACTGCGTGCCTGGACCGACCGGTACGCCCCCGGGGGACTCCCGGTGGCGCCCGGCACGGTCGCCGTGACCGGCGCCGGGGCCCTCGAGGAACAGGGCATCCGCCACATCCACCACGCCGCGGTGGCGGTGCCCCGCCCCGGCACCAACGACTACGACGTGCTGCCGACGGACGTCACCCGCGCCGTCACCCGCGTCTTCGCCCTGCTGGCGGCCGGCCCCGGCCGGGCCTCCGTCTGCCTCCCCCTGCTGGGCGCCGGCCGTGGCGGCCTCACCCCCGCCGACAGCCTCGCCGCCGTCTGGGCCGCCGTCGAGGCCGAGCTGGCCCGCGGCGGCGACTGGGACGTCCACCTCCTGGTGCGCAGGCCCGAACGCGCCGACCTGGTCGCGGAATTGCTCGCCGATCCCGAGGGGGGCCGGACATGACCGACCCGTACGCGCGGCTGGCCGCCGCGGCCGCCGACTGGGACGAGCTGCGCGCCCGTCTGGACCGCGCCGCCCTGGACGGGCTCGCTCTTCACCTCACCGCTCTGCGTACGGAGAGCGGCGGGGCCTCCCGGCGCGCGGCGCTGCTCGCCGCCCGGCTGCTGGAGGAGCGGCTGCCCGGCCGGTTCTCCGGCGAGAGCCGGCTCACCGCGGCTCTCGATGCCCCCACGGCCGAACACCTCGGCTTCACCGCCGAGGACCTGGCCGTCCTCGTCCTCGACGGGCACCGCATGGCCGGGCCGGTCCTCGGGGAGGTCCGCGACCGTCTGCTCGCCGCCCCCGCCCTCGGGGACGCCGAAGTCCTCGAGGCCGGCGACGATCCGTACGCCCCCCACCTGATCCGGCTGCGCGCCCCCGGCGGGCTGATCCGGCTGCCCGCCTTCCAGTTCGCCGCCGGCGGTCGGGCCCGCCCCACCGTGCGCGAGGTCAATCTCCTGCTGGGCGCGGACGAGGACCCGTGGGGCGCCGCCGACTGGTGGCTCTCCCCCAACGCCTGGCTGGCCGGGAGCCCGGCCCCCGTCGCCCTGCTGGACACCGCCGACGAGCGACGGCTCGCCGGGACCGCCGCGTTCCTCGCCGAAGGGGAGTGACCCGTGCCCAACTACCGGCCGCCCGCCGAGCCGGCCGGCGCCCCCGCCAAGGTGACCCTCGCCGCGGGCACCCCGCTCTACCGGGTGCACTCCGCGCGCCGGCCCGGAGGCTCCTTCAACCCGGTCCCCGCCCACTGCCTCTACGGCGGCGGCCGCTTCGACTCCACCTCCTGCGACCGGTACGGCTACCTGTACGCCGGACTCACACCGCAGGCCGCCGTCGGCGAGAGCGTCCTGCACTCGCTGCCCTTCGACCCGACGGGCGCGGCACGGCTGGTGCCCCGGGTGGCGGTCACCGGCCGGCTGCTCTCCGCGCTGCGCCTGGCGGAGTCCCTCGACGTGGTCGCGCTGGTCACCGGGCAGGACCTGGCCGCCGTACACCAGGACAGCTGGCTGGTGCAGGCGGAAGCCGGCGACTACCCGTACACCCGCGACTGGGCGCACTGGATTCGCCGGCACACCGATCCGTGGGCGCAGGGCTTCCTGTGGTCCTCCAAACGGGAGCCGGGCGAACGCGCCCTGGTCCTCTTCGCCGATCGCTGCCCGCCCGCCGTCCTGGCTCCCACCGGCGAGGACCCCGTCGACTTCACGACGCCCGAAGGCCGCCACTGGCTCGACGGGATCCTCCTGCCCTACCACGCGCGCCTCGCGCCCTGAGCCCCGGAGGACCCGTGCCCGCTGCCGCGCACCCCCTGAGAGCCGCCCGCGACGCGGCCATGGCCGCGCTCACGGCGCTTCCCGCCGGCAGCGCCGAGGCGCGGGAACGGTATGGGCAGGCAGGTGAGCTGAGTTACCGGCTCCACGCGGAGCAGGCCGATCCCGAAGACCGGGACCTCGCCGCCGAGGCATTCGGCCAGGCCTTCCGGGGCCCGGCCGAGGGCCCGGCCTGGCCGCTGCGCCGGATCATGTACGGGCACCTCCTCGCCCTGCGCTACGACGAGCGGCCCGACCCGGAGTCGGCAGCCGAGATCCACAGCCTGCTCGCCCGGGGCCTGCCGGAACTGCCCGCGGACGCCGAGCACGACGGAACGGCCGTGCTCGCCCGGCGGCTCCTCGCCAACATCACCAAGATCCGCGTCATGGACGGGTCCGACGCGCCCGCCCTCCTCGACGAGGCCCTGCGCTGGGGTCTGGCCGCACTGGACGACACGGACGGCGGGGACGCGGACCTCCTGGAGGCCCTCGGGTTCCTGTGGCAACGCCGCGGCCTGACCGGCGCCGACGCCGCCTCCTACTCCCGCTCCGCGGGCTACTACGCCCGGGTGCTGGAGGCCGGCGACCGGAGGAGGGACCTGCCGCTGGTCCGCCTGTCGCGCGCGACCTCCCTCCTGCTCCAGGGCCACGACACGGCGGACCGGGCCGTACTGGAGGAGGCCCGGGACGAGCTGCTGCGTGCGCTGGCCGAGGCGGGCGGCCACCCCTCCTGGGAAAGGGACGCACGGTTGCGGACGGCCTTCGCCCGCGCGGCGATCTCCGCCACCTGGTCCGAGCGGGCGGAGGGCGACCGGGCCGCCGCCGAGCTGACGGAGCTGCTGGGCGCAGAGGCGGACGTCGACGCGCTGCCGTGGTTCTACCTCGACCGGTTCGGCAGGTTCCTCGTCACCCGCGTCGAGCAGGGACTCGACCCCCAAGCCCTCGACCTCGCCATCGCCCTGCTGACCCGGGCCGTGGACCGGTGGCGGCCCGCCGAGGGGAAGGTCACTCGGGCGGCCCTGGCCCTGGCCACCGCCCAGCGCCTGCGTTACGAGATCGACCAGGACCCGGCGCGCCTGAGCGTGATGGAGCGTGCCGGACAGCTGGCCCTGGACGGCGAAGAGCTGCCTTCCGACGTACGCGACCTGCTGCTCCTGACGGTTTCCGATGCCCGGCAACGTCAGGGGAAGGCCGAGTCCGACACCCTGTCGGGCGAGGAGATCATGCGCATCTACCGGGACTTCCGGGAGCGCTACGGGGACGGCGAGTCCCCGGACTTCACCTTCGACGAGATCCTGTACGGCGAGGGCTCACCGGCCCGCGAGTCCTGGGAGCGGCACTTCTCGGAGCTGGTCGACCTCTGGCGTGCGACGGCGCCCGGAGCCGAGCGGGCCGAGCGCGCGGCGCACCTCCTGCAGAACATGGTGATCCTGGATCCGGGCGGTGAGCGGATCGGCCCCGAGCGCGACCGCGAACTGACCGCAGCCGTCCGCGCGTACGCGGACGAGGATCCCGCCTGGCGCGGACACGGGTACGCGGTCCTGGGCAACTACCGCCTCGCCCAGGGCATGCTGAACGACAACGCCGCCCGGCTCGCCGAGGCGATCGAGCACTTCGCGGAGGCCGCGCGGGCGGGCAACGACAGCCCCTGGCTGACGTACGGCGCCACCATCGCCTCGGGCATGCTCGCGCAACTGCGCGGGATCACGAGCGAGTTGGCCATCGACCAGGACGACTGGGAACGGCTGCGGTCCGCTCTGGGCCCGTCCCCGAACATGGACCGTCTGCTGCGCCTCCAGCAGGCGGGGGCGCGGGCCGGCATGGCCGTGAAACGGGGCGACCTGGCCGGCGCGGACCGGCACGTGGCGCAAGCGGCCCGGGCCGTTGCCGAAGGGGATGCCGACGATCCCGGCTGGATCGAGGGCTGGGCCACTCTGGAGACCGCCCGGATGTCCCGCAACAACCTCGCGGCCCGCCTCGGAGTTCCCCTCCTGCCGGTCCCCGCAGGACGGCCGTCCGTGGCCGAACTGCGGCGCATGGCGGCCAGGATTCCGCGCGCGCACCGGGCGGGGGTGATCGGCAGCCTGACCCTGGCCTGGAAGCAGGACGCCCTCGTCGCGGCCGACGTGCCCCGGATCCGCGAGATCCTCGCTCTCGGCGAGGAGGCCGTCCGGCTCAGCGAACCGGGCGGCGAGACCTGGATCCGCCTCGCCTCCGATGCCGGCTCGATGTACTCCACCCTGGTCATGGCCGAGGAGCGGGGGCGCTCCCCGCAGCGCGCCCACGACCTGGAGCGCGCCATCACCCTCCTCGAAGGGGCCGTCGGGGCGATGGGCGGCCCCGAGCACCGGCTGTGGGCCCTCTCCGCCAGCTCCCTCGGACGCGCCCACCGGGTCCGCTCGGGAGCGGGCAGCAGCGACCGCGAACGCGGCCGCCGGCTGGGGCTGGAAGCCATGCGCGGCTTCGTGTGCTCCGCACTGCTCCAGTCCGGCACCCAGGACGCGGCCGAGGCCGCCCGGATGGCCACCGACCTCTCCGAGGAGATCGTCGGCTGGTGCGTGGCCGACCGGGCCCTCGAGGACGCGGTCCAGGCCCTCGACGCGTGCCGCGGACTGGTCCTGCACGCAGCCACCACCAGCCGGTCCGTCCCCGAACTGCTCACCGCCGCCGGACAGGACGCCCTCGCCGCCGAGTGGCGTGCCGCCGGCGCCGCGGACGACCCCGACTCCGCTCCGGGCGAGCTGCGCCGCCGCGTGGTCGGCGCCCTCGCCGGAGCCCGCACCCGGCTGCTCGACCCGCCCGACCTCGGGGAGATCGGCGCGGCGCTGCGCGCCCAGGGCAAGGACGCCCTCGTCTACCTGGTGGCCGCCACCTCCGACTGCCCCGGCACCGCCGTCGTCGTCACCTCCCGCGGGGACGTCCGCGCGGTGCCGCTGCCGGACCTGCGGGCGGACGCGGGACCGCTGCGCAGGTACAGTCCCGGCCGGGGCACCGCTCCCCGCGACATCGAACCCGTCCCCGGTCACGGCCCCCTCCGCCCGGCCCCGGAGCCGGCCCTGCGGGACCAGCTCGACCGGCTCTGCTCCTGGGCCTGGCGGGCCGCGCTGCGCCCGCTCCTCGGCCGCTTCGACACCCGCGGCCGGCCGGACCGGGTGCCCCGGCTGGTCCTCGTGCCGATGGGCCCCCTCGGGCTCGTGCCCTGGCACGCCGCGTTCGCCTACGGGAGCACGCGCCGCCGCTACGCCCTCCAGGACGCGGAGATCTCGTACGCGGCCTCCGCGCGCCTGCTCTGCGAGGTCGCTGCCCGCCCCGCCGTCCCGTTCACCGGCACGGCGCTGGTCGTCGGCGACCCCACGGGCGACCTGCCGTACGCGGGCGAGGAGGCCGACGCCGTCCGGCGCGCCTTCTACCCCGAGGGCGAGCACCTGGGCCTGCGCAGCGGCGACGGTACGCCCGGCGAGGTCGCCCGGTGGCTGCGCGAACGCGCCGACGGCGGCGCCGTCCTGCACCTCGCCTGCCACGGCACGGTGGAGGAGAACCGGCCCCGCAGCTCCCATCTCGTCCTCAAGGACGGTGTGCTCACCGCCGAGGAACTGAGCGGAGCGGCGCACGGGCCGCTCGGGCTCGTCGTGCTCGCCGCGTGCCGCAGCCAGGTCTCGGGACGCGGACTCAACGAGGCTTACAGCCTCTCCTCCGCCTTCCTCGTGGCCGGCAGCCGCTCCGTGATCGGCTCGCTGTGGCCGGTACCGGACGACGCGACCTCGGTCCTGATGTTCCTGACCCACCACTACCTGCGCCGTGAACAGGAGCCGCCCGCCCGCGCCCTGCGCCGGGCCCAGCTGTGGATGCTGGACCCGGACCGGACCGTCCCCGAAGGCATGCCGCCCGCGCTGGCGGCCCGGCTGGCCCATCTGGACCCGCACGACCTCACCGCCTGGGCGGGCTTCACCCACCTCGGGCAGTGAGGGGCAGGTCTACGGAACCACCGTGCGCAGGGCCGTGGTGCTCGCCGCCCACTGGCCCGGGCCGAAGGGGTCCGCCGGAAGCAGGTCCCGGTCCCCGGGGGGCCGCCCGGGGCCGGCCAGCCGCAGCAGGCCGTCGGCCGGGGCCCGCCACGGCGCACCGGCGCGTACGGCGTCGGCGTCCGGCTCCCAGCGGCTCAGGTGGAACGGCACCGTGTTCAGCTCCCCCTCGGCCACCACCAGCGTCAGCCAGTCCCGTACCGAGGCCCCCGGGCGCACGGGCCGGGACGCGGGCAGCACCAGCCGCAGCGGCTGACCGTCCAGGGCGTGGCCGGTCATGCCCGGTCCGATGAACTCGCCCGGGAACAGGTCCGTCCCCGCGCCGAAGCGGTCGTCGAGGCTGACCAGTACGCACCACAGGGGCCGGGGGCCGGTGTTGCGCAGCCGCACGGTGACCCAGGGCTCGCGCGCGCCCGCGTACGAGAGGACGACCTCCCCGTTCCCGTCGGGCCGCAGCGGCTCGCCGTCGCGGGTATGCCAGGGCAGCACCTCCACCCTGACGTGCCCGCTCAGCGGAGACAGGCCCGAGCTGAGGTCGCGGATCCGGTGCCAGTGGACCAGCCGGGTCAGGCAGTCTCCCAGCCGCGCCCCGTCCGCGTCCGTGGCCAGGGGCAGCGGCGGCACGTAAGGCGATCCGTCACGGCGCAGCACCCGTGCCCGCCCGCCCCGCACCTCGACCCGCAGCAGCAGCCCCGCCGCGGCCTCCTCCGCCGAACCGGCCGCCACCTCGCGCAGCAACGGCGAGACGGGCAGGGGGACCCGCCCGGCGTCCTCGGCCCGCTCCGTACCCTCCGCGCCTTCCGCGCTCTCGGCGCCCTCGGTGCTCTCGGCGCCCTCGGTGTCGAGGACCACCGCGGCCGGGGGCAGCGCCAGGGCCGACAGGGCCACCGCGTGCACCGATCCCGGATCGGGAGTCCAGCCTTCGGGAGCGACCAGTGTCCGGTCCGCCCGCACCGTCGTGGCCCGTACGGGACGGCCGCCCGACGCCGTGAACTCCGTACCCGCGCCACCGGTCAGTCCGTGCACCCGCCCGCAGTCCACCTCCCAGCCCTCCGGTCCCTCGCGCAGCAGGTACGGGCTCGGCCGCCGGGCCGTGCCGCCCAGCAACGGCCGGTCCGCGGGCCCGCCGGGCTCGGCCGGGAACAGCACCGGCTGCTGCCCCGCCACGAGCCGGCGCACCCCCGCGTCCGCCTCCGCGAGCAGTTCCCGGACGGTGGCCCCGGGCGCGGCCCGGCGCAGCGCGCGGGTCAGGGCGTACGAGAACACGCCCTGGATGCGCGGCCCTTCGGGGCTCTCGACGGGGCGCTCGTACGAAGGCTGGCCGATCCGGCTCGCCGCCAGCAGTACGTGGCCCGCCGGCCGGGCGGGGCCGCTCAGGTCCCGCGCGCCGGCGGCCGGCCGCCACTGCGGCAGCGGCGCCAGCACACGGGCGACGGCCCCCTCCTCCGCACGGCTGGCGCCGCCCGAGAAGCAGCAGTCCAGTACCGCCACCACCCGGGCGCCGCCCGTCGCCGCCCCGTCGAGCAGCGTGCCCAGCCGCTTGTCCGGCAGCGGTCCGTCCACGCACACCAGCGCCTGGCAGCGGCCGGTCGGCTCCAGGAGCAGCTCTTGCGGGGTGAGTGCCGGGTACTCCGTACCGTGCCCCGAGAACCACAGCAGTGCCGTGTCCCCCGCACCTGCCCGCCCCAGGTGGCCGAGGATGCCCTCCTCCACCGCGGCGGCCGTGGCCGCGCCGTCGGTGAGGACACGGGCGCGGACCCGGCCCGGGGCAGCGGCCTCCAGTGCGGCGCGGGCCCCCGCCACGTCGTTCAGACACCCGCGCAGACCGGCACGCATTGCCGCGGGGTACTCGTTGATGCCCACGAGCAGGGCGTACACCGTCTCCATGGCCCCAGTGTGGTCCGGTGGGACGGCCGTGCACCGGCCGGAATCCGGTCGCATGGGGGGCGACTTCAGGGCGGGTATGGCTCGTATCCGCATGCCGGTCCGAGGCCGCGCGGGCCTGACGCACGGCCGGAGACCGCCGTCGATCGCTTCCACGACCGTGCCGCGGTGGCCTCGGCGGTTCAGCGGATGGGGGCCTCCCGTACCGGGTGCTTGCTGAGGATCGAGACCCGGTTGAAGGCGTTGATGGTGATCGCCACCCAGATCACGGCCGAGATCTCGTCGTCGTCCAGGACCTCGCGCGCCCGCGCGTAGGCCCGCTCCTGGGCGAGGGCGTCCGCCGGGTGGGTGGTGGCCTCGGCGAGGGCGAGGGCGGCGCGTTCGCGGGCGGTGAAGAGCTCGGTGTCCCGCCAGGCCGCGAGCACGCCGAGGCGCCGGGTGGTCTCCCCGGCGCGCAGTGCGGCCCGGGTGTGGACGTCGAGGCAGACGGCGCAGCCGTTGAGCTGGGACACCCGGAGGTTGACCAGCTCGACGAGCAGCCGGTCCAGGCCCGCCTCGGCCGCCGTCGTGCGGACGGCGTCGGCGGTCTTGACGAGCGCCCGGTACGCGGCGGGGCTCTGCTTGTCGACGTGGATCCGGTCGCCGGTCCGGTGGGCTTCCGCGGCCCGTTCCGTCTCGATCACCCTGTGCTCCTTCGCCTGTTGTCGTGGGTTGCCTTCGGGACTATGATCACCCATGATTGTTGAAAGCGAAACTACTTTGCGTGGGAGGGACCGGGGAGATGGGTCACACGGAGATCGCGGTCGAGGTGCTCACCGCCCGGGACGTCCCGCTCGGCGGACCGCGGGCGATGACCGTACGCCGCACACTGCCCCAGCGGTCCCGGACGCTCATCGGAGCCTGGTGCTTCGCCGACCACTACGGCCCCGACCGGGTCGCCGACTCCGGCGGCATGGACGTCGCGCCCCACCCGCACACCGGACTCCAGACGGTGAGCTGGCTGTTCAGCGGGGAGATCGAGCACCGCGACAGCCTGGGCACCCACGCCTTCGTACGGCCGGGCGAGGTCAACCTCATGACCGGAGGCCACGGCATCAGTCATACGGAGGTCTCCACTCCCGGCACCACCGTCCTGCACGGCGTCCAGCTCTGGGTGGCCCTCCCCGGCGAACACCGCAACGCCCCACGCGACTTCCAGCACCACGCACCCGAGCCGCTCCGCCTCGACGGGGCCCGGCTGCGGGTGTTCCTGGGCGCCCTCGCGGGCGCGGTCTCCCCCGTGCGCACCTTCACCCCGCTCCTCGGCGCCGAAGTCCTCGTCGACGCCGGCGCCACCGTCACCCTCGACGTCGACCCGGCGTTCGAACACGGACTCCTCGTCGACCAGGGCGACGTCCGTCTCGACGGCGCCCTCCTGCGCCCCGCCGAACTCGGCTACGCCTCCCCCGGCCGCAGCGCCCTCACCCTCGTGGGCGCGTCCGACCGGCCGGCCCGGACGGTCCTGCTGGGCGGTCCGCCCTTCGAGGAGGAGATCGTGATGTGGTGGAACTTCGTGGGCCGCAGCCACCAGGACATCGTCGAGGCGAGGGATGAATGGGAACGGGCCTCCGACCGCTTCGGCACCGTCGACGGCCACCCCGGCGGCCGGATCCCGGCCCCCGCCCTGCCAAACGCCGTCATCACACCCCGCAAGAACCCCTCCCGGCACTGATCCGCGTACCGAAAGGACCTTCGCCATGAGCGAGCAGGCCACCACCGCCCCCGTCGTCCGGCACGTCGACGCCCGCCACCGCTACGAGATCCTCGTCGACGGCGACCGCGCCGGCCTGACCGCCTACCGCGACCGCGACGACCGGCGGGTCTTCTTCCACACCGAGATCGACGACGCCCACGCCGGCCAGGGGCTCGCCGCCGTCCTCGTCCGGCAGGCCCTGGACGACGTCCGCGCCAGCGGACTGCGGATCGTGCCCGTCTGCCCGTACGTGGCAAAGTTCCTCACCAAGCACCAGGAGTTCGCGGACATCACCGACCCCGTCACCCCCGAGGTCCTGACCTGGCTCGACGCCCGGCTGGGACGCTGAGCTCCCCGCAGGACGGCACGTACGGCGCACGATCGGCCCACACCCGGGGTGTACGGCCGTGCACCCCCGCCTGTCCCGCCGTCCCCGCCCCTTCGCACCCCTGGCGCGGCACGCCCCCCACCACGCCCCCGACCCTCCTGACTCGCGCTGACGGTGCAAAGCGCGACAGCATGGAGGAAGGGCGGTCGACGTGGCTGCCGTCACACGAGGGCAATACAGACCGTGACCAGAGAGCATTTCGCCTTCTGCGGGGCCGAGCTGGCCGCTGTCTACGTCCTCTCCGACGGCCGCAAGGAGCTCCACCTGGCCGAGATGACCGGGAACCGCTCCATGCTCTACGGGCTCCCGGCCGTCCTCTCCGTGGAAGGGCACTCCCCGGCCGCCGAG
This sequence comes from Streptomyces sp. NPDC001194, assembly GCF_042896985.1. Lineage (NCBI taxonomy): Bacteria > Bacillati > Actinomycetota > Actinomycetes > Kitasatosporales > Streptomycetaceae > Streptomyces > Streptomyces sp. NPDC001194. The sequence goes on from NZ_JBIAXU010000023.1 coordinate 83,764, forward strand.
GCGTACCGCTCGGGCCGCCCGTTGTGGCTGACCCCGAAGGCGCTGGCCGCGTACGTGGAGGAGGACCCGCACCACTTCCCCGGCCGGGTACGCAACGACTCCCTCAGGCCGTCGCCGGCCAAGCTCTCGCTCGGCGCCCTGCCCCTCGGGCACGGCGCCAGGGATCTGGGCTGCCTGATCGTGGCGGGCGAGGTCCCCGACGGGTTCAGCAGCGACCGCCGGAGCCTGCTGGAGCTGTACGCGGACCAGGTCGCCGCCGGACTCGAATCCGCGGCCGCCCACGCCCCCGGCCGTACGGCCCCGCGCCCCGTACTGGGACACACGCTGGTGCCGCTGCGGGGCGGTGCCTTCATCCTGGACCTCGGCTCCGGCCGGATGGAGGCGCACGCACGCGTACTGGAGCTGCTCGGCATCCCGCCCGACCAGTTCGGCGGCAACGTGGAGACGCTGCTCGCGGCGGCCGTCCCGGACGACGTCCCCGCGCTGATGGCCATCGTGGAGCCCGACAGGCTGACGACGGACCCGCAGCAGCTGGCGTTCCGCATCCGCAGGCCGGGAGGAGAACTGCGCTGGCTGGGCCTGCGCTGCCGGGTGATGACGGACGACGACGGCACCCCCGTGCGGGTCCTCGGTGTCGTGGCCGACGCCTCCTACCTGCGTCCGAGCGCCGACGAAGTCTCCATCGTGCAGCGGCTGTCCACCAAACTGGCCGGCGCGGCGACCATCAGGGACGTCAGCCAGATCGTCGTGGGCTCCCTGCGCGACCCGCTGGACGCGAGCCGTGTGCTCGTCGCCGAGCTGGAAGCCGACCGGCTCGTGATCACCGTGCTCGACCCTCCCGAGCCGCGGGCCTGGCCGGACATGTGGCGTTCGGAATGGCGGTCGGAGTGGCCGGACGCCTCGATGCACGACGTGCCCACCCTGCAGAACGCGATCCGGGAGGGCCACGTGAGCCTGTGGCCTCCGGGCGCGGACCTCGAACCCGCTCTCGCGGGCATCGGACCCGGTGGTCTCGCGGTCCTGCCGCTGCCGGCGGACGGCCGGATGGTCGGGGTCTGCCTCGTCGGATGGGACGGTGAGCACCGGTTCGGGCCCGAGGAGCGGTCGCTGCTGACCGCCACCGCGGGACTGGTGGGCCAGGCGCTGATGCGCGCGCACGCGCTGGACGCGGGCCACGAACTCGCCACGATGCTCCAGCGCAGCCTGCTGCCGCGCAAACTGCCCTCGCTGCCCGGCGGGGTGGCCGTCGCCCGGTACCTGCCCGCGACCGCGGGACTCGAAGTGGGCGGCGACTGGTACGACGTCGTCCCGCTCAACGACGGCCACGTGGCGCTCGTCATCGGGGACGTGCAGGGACACAGCGCGGGAGCGGCGACGATCATGGGCCAGATACGGACGGCCGTGAGGGCCTACGCGGTGGAGCGGCACCCTCCCGACGTCGTCATCGCCAGGGCCAACCGACTGCTCGTCGGCATGGAGACGGACCTGTTCGCCACATGCCTGTACGTGGACCTGGACATGGAGGAGGGCATCGCCTGGTTCGTCCGCGCCGGCCACCTGCAACCGATCCTGCGTCACCCGGACGGCAGCACCGCGGAGTTGGCGGTCGAGGGAGGACCGCCCCTGGGAGTGGTCGCCGACGCCGAGTTCCCGCTGACGGAAGTCGGCCTGGTGCCGGGAGCCGTGCTGGCCCTGCTGACGGACGGCATGGTCGAGTCGTCCAACGTCCGTCTCGAGGACGGCATGCGCCGGGTGTGCGAGGTACTGGCCACGGCGGACCCCGCCGACCCGGGGATGGTGGCCGACGAACTGCTCGCCGGCGTCAACCGGCGGGACGACGACGTGGCGCTGCTGCTCCTGCGCTACGACGGCACCCGCGTCCGGCCGATGCGCACGAACTGGACCGTCTGGCGGCTCCCCAACGCGGTCCAGCACGCCCGCCGTTTCGCCGCGCGCGCCCTGCGCTCGTGGGGCGTGGAAGCGGAACTCGACGTCGCGCTGCTGGTGGTGTCCGAGCTGGTCACCAATGCGATCGCCCATACGCAGGGCGAGGTCCGGCTGGATCTGACCCTGTCCGCGGACCGGCTGCGCATCGCCGTGAACGACGGCTCGCCCCGCAGCCCGGTCAAGCCCGCGTCCGTTGACTGGACGGCGACCGGGGGCCGCGGGCTCCTCATCGTCGAGGCGACGACGGCGTCGTGGGGCTCGGTACCGCTCAGCAGCGGCAAACAGGTGTGGGCAGAGGTGCCGCTGGCACCGCGCGAGCGGCTCGCCCGCAGCGCGTAGCGCCGCCGCTTCGCGACCGGGCGGCGAAGGCCGCGGTGCCGCCGTCGCCCGTCGAGCTGTGGCGGTACACCTCACCGTTCGCACTGGCGACGTGTCGCAGTGCCCGACACGGGACCCGAACCGGGAGGCTTCGGGAATGATCCACGCCGTCGTCCACGCACTGTCGATCACTCTTTCCATGACGTGGGAGATCACCTGGGCCCTGATCCTGGGCTTCGCCCTGTCCGCCGTGGTGCAGGCCGTCGTCCACAAGTCGACGGTGGTCTCGCTCCTGGGGGACGACCGTCCCAAGACCCTGGCCGTCGCGGCAGGACTGGGTGCGGCGTCTTCCTCGTGCTCGTACGCGGCGGTGGCACTGGCCCGCTCGCTGTTCCGCAAGGGCGCGAACTTCACCGCGGCGATGGCCTTCGAGATCGCGTCGACCAACCTCGTGATCGAGCTCGGCGTGATCCTGGCCCTGCTGATGGGCTGGCAGTTCACCGCGGCGGAGTTCGTCGGCGGACCCGTCATGATCATCGCCTTGGCCGTGCTGTTCCGGCTGTTCCTGCGCGACGGGCTGCTGCGCCAGGCGCGGCGGCAGGCCGAACGAGGCGTCGCCGGTTCGATGGAGGGCCACGCCGCGATGGACATGTCCGTCAAGCGTGAGGGCTCCTTCGCCCGGCGCCTGCTGTCGGGCGAGGGGTTCACCTCCACCAGTCACGTCTTCGTGATGGAGTGGGCGGCGATCCTGCGGGACCTCGTGGTCGGCCTGCTGATCGCCGGAGCCATCGCCGCCTGGGTCCCCGACTCGTTCTGGAGCGCGCTCTTCCTCGACGGCCATCCGCTGGCGTCCAAGCTGATCGGCCCGCTCATCGGCCCGCTGGTCGCGATCGCCTCGTTCGTCTGCTCGATCGGGAACGTGCCGCTCGCCGTCGTGCTGTGGCAGGGGGGCATCAGCTTCGGCGGCGTGGTCGCGTTCATCTTCGCCGACCTGCTGATCCTGCCGATCCTCAACATCTACCGGAAGTACTACGGCGCGCGGACCGCGCTCTTCCTGCTCTGGACCTTCTACACCGCGGCGGTCGTCGCGGGCTACGCCGTCGAGTTCCTCTTCGGTGCTCTGGGCCTCATCCCCGACCAGGCCGACGCCACGATCCCCACGGAGGGGATCTCCTGGAACTACACGACGTACCTGAACATCGCGTTCCTGCTGCTCGCCGCCGCGTTCCTGATCCGGTTCCTGCGCACCGGCGGCCGCCGGATGCTCGCCATGATGGGGGGCGGCCCGGGCGCCCAGGAGCACGGTGCGCAGGGCCGCCGCGGGGACCACGGCTGACCTGCCGAGACGGACGGGCCGAAGGGCCGAAGGGCCGGCCCGGCCGTCTCAGGTTGCCGCGCGGTCGTCGAGCGGTACGCCCAGCCGCTCGGCCAGGGCCGTCAGGGTCGGGCCCAGGGGGAGCGCGACCCGGGCGAGAGCGTGCTCGTCGCCGCGGGTGGGGTCGTTGTTGACGATCAGTACGGGCTTTCCGGCCCGGGCAGCCTGCCGGACGAACCTCAGCCCGGACATCACGGTCAGCGAGGAGCCCAGGACCAGGAGCGAGCGCGCCCCACCGACCAGCTCGCGGCAGTGCTCGACCCGGCGCGGCGGAACGGATTCGCCGAAGAACACCACGTCCGGCTTGAGGATGCCGTCGCACCGCTCGCACGGCACCACGCGGAAGTCCCCGACCTGCCCGTCGGTGAGGTCGGCGTCACCGTCCGGGTTGAGAGCGGCGGCAACGGGCTCGAAGCCGGAATTGGCGTCCTCGAGCCGCCGCGCGACGTCCCGGCGCGATGCGAAGGCGCCGCAGGAGAGGCAGACGACCCGTTCCAGGCTCCCGTGGAGCTCCACCACGCCCGCACCGCCGGCGGCCTGGTGCAGCCCGTCGACGTTCTGGGTGATCACACCGGAGAGCAGGCCGCTGCGCCCGAACGCCGCCACGGCCCGGTGCCCGGCATTGGGCCGGGCCCGGCCGAAGGTGCGCCAGCCGAGGTGGCTGCGTGCCCAGTACCGGCGCCGGGCCTGTGCACTGGCGGTGAATTCCTGGTAGGTCATCGGGGTGTGCCGGCTCAGGCTCCCGCCCTTGCCGCGGTAGTCGGGGATGCCCGATTCCGTGGACATGCCCGCCCCGCTGAGCACCAGCACGTCCCCGCCGCGCAGCGCGTCGGCGACCGGCTCCGGATCGGTGGTGCCGGGCCGCAGGCCCACGGGGGGCGTCCAGCTCAGGGTGGGGCGCATGCGCATACCCGCCAGCGTACGCAACAGCCGGCACGCCCGGCCCCGGCCGGCTCCGCTCGCCCGGACGGCGCAAGGGCCCTACGGCGGGGCCGGGGCCGCGACCTCCCTGTCCGGAGGCGGGTCGGGGCCGTGGTCGGCCCGCTCCGCGCGGGGCCGTCCGGGAGGTCGCGGCGCCGGTCCGGCTCTACGCTCCGGTGCCATGAGCCCCGTACACGGCGATCCGCACTCCCGACCCACGCGTCGCGCACTCCTCACCGCCGGCGCGGGAGCCGCGCTGCTGGCGGGGTGCGCCCGCGGCGGCGCCCCCGGCGCCCCGGCCGCGGCCACCAGCAGCCCGGCCGCGGCGGGCGGCGGCCTCACCCCCGGCGCGATGACGCTGTTCAAGGACCCCGCGTACAACTTCAACGGGCTCCTCGCGCTCGGCGGCTCGGGCGCCGGCGCCGCGGAGGTCGGCGAGGTCCTGACGGCCGTGAACGCGATCAACGCGGCCGGACTGACGGCGCAGTCGTACGTCAAGACGTTCCGCAGCCTCGGCGACCGGCTCATGGCGGCGCCCCCGGGCGCCCCCGCCGACGGCCAGACCAAGCGCTTCCGGGCCCTGCGTGCGGCCCAGTACTACGGCCAGGCGCTGTTCTTCGTCCTGGGTTCGGACGACCCCGGCAGCGAGGAGCAGCTCTACAAGGCGGGCCGCGCCGCCTGGGACACCTTCTGCGACCTGTGCGAGCCCGCCCCGGTGAAGGCGAAGGTGCCCTACGGGACCACGCCGCTGCCGGTGTGGTTCTTCCGGCCCGACGCGTCGGGCGCCCCGCGCCCGACGGTGATCCTGACCAACGGCAGCGACGGCCAGAACGTCGACATGTGGACGTACGGGGTCCCGGCCGCGCTGGAACGGGGCTGGAACGCCCTCGTGTACGACGGACCGGGCCAGGGGCAACTGCTCTTCGTGGACCGCGTGGTGTTCACCCCCACCTGGGAGCGGGTCGTCACGCCCCTCGTCGACTGGCTGACGGCGCGCCCGGACGTGGACTCCCGGAAGATCGCCCTGACGGGACTGAGCATGGCGGGCGACCTCGCTCCGCGGGCCGCGGCGTTCGAGACGCGCATCGCCGCCCTGGTCGCGATGCCGGGCTGCGTGGAGCCGTGGCTGGGCTTCCCGCCCGAGATCCGGAGGATCCTCACCCCGGACAAACAGCAGACGAACGACATCTGGAACAAGGAAGTCGTCCCCGAACTGCCCCCGGACGCGGCTGATGTGATGAAGAAGCGGTTCGAGCCGTTCTCTGTGCCCGCGATGCTCGAAGCCCGCCAGGGCAGGCTGTTCACCGACTTCTACACCCCGGCCACCCGCGTGAAGGCGCTGACCATCACGGACGTCGTCGGCCGCATCAAGGCGCCGACCCTGGTGCTGGATTACGAGGGGGAGCAGTTCTACCCCGGCCAGCCGCGCCGCATGTACGACGCCCTCACCTCGCCGAAGGACTACCTGAAGCTGACGGCGGCCCAGGGGGCGCAACTGCACTGCTCCCCGATGGCCCCGCAACTGCACTGCGAGGTCGTCTTCGACTGGCTCGACACGACGCTGGGCTCGTAGGTCCGAGGGCGGAGGCCGGGCAACCGGCCCGACCCGCCCGTCAGTTCTTCTTCAGCTCCTCGGCGAGCATCACGAGGATGCCGCTGGGACCGCGGAGGTACGTGAGCTTGTAGACGTCCTCATAGGTGGCGACGCCGCGGAGCGGACGGCATCCGTGCTTCGCGGCCGTCTCCAGGGCTTTGTCGATGTCGTCGACCGAGAAGGCGACGCGATGCATGCCGATCTCGTTGGGACGGGTGGGTTCCGTCTCGATCGCTTCGGGGTGGATGTACTCGAAGAGCTCGAGGCGGCCTTGACCGTCCGGCGTCTGGAGCATCGCGATCTTGGCGTGATTGCCGTCGAGGCCGACGGCGGTGTCGGTCCACTCACCGCTGACCGTGTCACGGCCGAGGACCGTGAGGCCGAGGTCCGTGAAGAAGGAGATCGCTGCTTCGAGGTCGCGCACCGCGATCCCGACGTTCTCGAGTTTGATGGCCATGCGTCGCATGCTAGCGGGCCGCCCGGGCGCTTCCGGCGCCGAGGACCCCGCCGCCCGGCTACCCCCGGGGGACGGCGAAGTCCGTGAGGAGCGCGGCGCCCGGCCCGAGCTGCGACCAGGGGCCCCGCAGGGTCAGTACGGCCACTGCCGAGGTCGGGAACTTGGTGCGGACGCGTTCCAGGGCATCCCCCGTGGCCGCCCCTGCGGCCAGCAGCACCAGGTCTTCAAGGCCCGGGTTGTGCCCGACCAGCAGCAGGGCGCCCACCTCGGGAGAGACCTCGCGGACCACGTCGAGCAGGTCCTGGGCGTCCGCCGCGTACAGGCGCGGTTCGTGCCGGACGGGCGGCGTGCGGTCCAGCTCCGCCGCGGCCAGGTCCCAGGTCTCCCGGGTGCGGCGCGCCGGTGAGCACAGCACGAGATCCGGTACGCCGAAGGAGCCGGCGAGCAGTCGGCCGGCCGCGGGCGCGTCGCGCAGCCCGCGGGGCCCCAGCGGGCGGTCGCGGTCGGGAACCCCGTCCGGCCAGGCGCTCTTGGCGTGTCGCAGGATCACGAGTCGGCGCGCCGTGGCGTCCGCCCCCGCTTCCCGTGCGTCGTGAACCTCGGGGACTCGGTCGCTGTGCCTCATGCCCCGAGCGTAGGGCCCGGGACCGTGAACGGGTGCGTTGTCCGCGGGTGAAGGGCGGTCACGGGCCGGAAGGCCCCGCCGGTCGGGCGAGCCCCTGGTGTGCGGGCGCCTTCCGCGTCTTCACGCCGCCGAGGACGAGTGCCAGCCCCACGGCGACGACGCCGAGGTAGGCGGCGGAGGGAAGGTCGACGAGCTTGTGCAGCCAGCCCCACTCCGTGCCGAAGAAGGTCTGCGAAGCGAAGCTGACGAGGCCCTGGGCTCCGACGACGTAGCCGATGCTTTCGATGGTGTATCCGATGGTTGTTCGCACGGATCAACCCTCTCGTGGCGGTTCCGCGAGATCGTCCTCCGCAGGGCCGAGAACGGAGTAGGCCGAAGGATGCAGTGGGCCGAAGGATGCGGTGGGCCGAAGGATGCGGTCGCCCCCTCGCGCGTCGGCCTCGTCCGGGGCAATACGGGTGAACCATGATCACGACACTGGTAACGGTGCGTAGCGGACTGTTACGTTGCGTGCGCATCCAGTGCGGATGCGAACTCCCGTTCGTCGCGTCACCCCTGAAGGGGCGTACCAGGCATGCGCAAAATTCCCCGGATCCCCGTCGTCGTGTCCATCGCGGCACTCACCCTCGTCTGCGGGCTCCCGCCCGCGGCGGCGCTGACCGGCCCACCGGCCCACGTCCACCGCATCACCGCACTCGCGGCGCCCCTCGACGACGAGGAGCCCTGCCCCGGAGGAGAGGCCAAGCCCTGCTCGGCCTCTCCCGAAGAGCGCGGGGCCGTCGACAAGGACCGTGACGCCGCGAAGCAGGACGGCGCCGCCGCCAAGCAGGACATCGCGGCGGCCAAGCAGGCGGCCCAGAAGTGCATGGCGGAGTCCAAGTCGTGCATGACGGACCTGATCGGCGGCGGCGCGACGCAGGAGACCGACATGGCGCAGGCCCGTGGCGAGATGGGCGCCATGCGGCCCGAGCCGTCCGGCAACGCCGAATCAGCCCTGTCGGGCAGCTGCGCCTCCTTCGCGGCCGACCTGCCGGCCGGACTGTCCCAGTCCACGGAACTGACCTCTCTGTGCGGGGAGATGAACCGATGAAGACGATCACTCAAGCCCCGGGCCGACGCGCGGCCCTGGCCCTCGGCTCGGCCGTCCTCGCGCTCGCCTGCACCACCACCGCCTCCTCGCACGCGGCCACGCCGCCCGAGGTGCCGACCCCCGTCGGCTACGAGGGCACTACCCCGCTCGCCTCGACGCAGAAGGTCACCGAGTACTGCGCCTCACACCCCGGAGGCTGTCGCTTCGAGATCAACCGTGCCGCGTCGGGCGAGTACTACAGCGCCGTCAAGTCCCTCGGCAACGCGGTCGTGAACTGCACCAAGGACGCCATCACGGTCGCCCGCGAGGTCACGCTGCGCACGTCGAGCACCGACAACCTCGGCGGTGAGATCACGGGGAAGATCTCGATCGAGGGCACGATCAGCACCTCCGGCGAGGTCACGGCCGGCGTCGACGCGAAGGCCAAGGGCGAGTTCTCCACCCCGGACAAGTCGAAGGGCCCGACCGCCACCGTCGGCGCCGAGGCCGGGGCCTCGGGCAGCGGGAAGCTCGCCGGGTCCCTCGGCGTCAAGGGCGCCTTCGAAGGCGCCTTCAAACTCGCCTACCAGCGCTCCTGGACGACCGAGCACATCGAGAAGACCACCTACAACACCACCGTGCGCCCCGGCGACGCGCTCGTCTTCGGCGCCAGCTCCGCCATGCAGCGCATCGAGGGCGAGATCACCACGGGCAGCGGCCTCGGCATCCGCAAGGTCGTCGTCGACGGCCCCTCCACCGTGAACTCCAGCACCTTCGTCGCGGACACCTTCACCGTGCCCGGCAACACCTGCGACCGGCTTCGGCCCGAGGGCAAGACCGGAACCGAGGACACCACCACCCCCACCCCGCCCCGCGGCCTGACGCCCGCGAACCTGCCCGAGGGCTCCCGGTTCAAGGACCGCGACGTGCTCGCCCCCGGCACGCCCTGACCGCCCCCCGCACCCGTGGAGATCGCCATGAAGACGCGCCAGAGCGCCGCCGGACCCGCCCGCACCGCGCCCACCCGCACCGCCCTCACCCGTACCGCCCCGGTCATCGGCCTGGGCCTGTGCTTCGGCCTGCTCGGCGGCGCGACCGCCGCCCAGGCCTCCGCCGCCGTACCGCCCGCCCGGGCCGCCGCCCCCGTACCGGTCACCGTCCTGGGCGGCGACTTCGCCCAGCCCGCCTTCACCGGCGTCAACACCAGCGCCAACCCGTACGCCTGGTCGGTCGGTTCCACCTCCGGCACCGGAACGACCGGCGGTGTCTGGCGCTGGGACGCGGCCACCGGCGGCCACCCCGGCGGCCTGACGGCCGCGATGCTCCGCCTCCCCGGCGAAGCCTCGTACGGCCTCAAGCAGCGGCTGCGCGGAGTGCGCACCGGGGCGCGCGTCACCGTCACCTACGACGAGAGCCCCAGCGTCTCGAACTACTGCACCGCCGCGGCGCTCGAACAGGGCCAGACCTACACCGTCCAGGGCGAGGGCGGCCCCCTCACCGACCGGACCACCCTGCCGACCACCGAGAAGCTCGCCGGCAACTACTGGAAGCCGGCCTGGCGCACCGGGGTCACCCTCGCCTTCACCGCCGGAGCCAACGAGCCGCTGCTCACCTTCGTCTCCACCGTCGCCGCCGCCCAGAACAACAACGGCTACTGCGGCCCGCTCATCACCAACGTCCGCGCCACCCAGGAGCCGCCGCCGGTCGACAAGACCATCCCGGCCGGCGCCCTGCCGGCCTCCGAGGCCTTCTACGGCAACGACCGCCGAACCCCGGCGGACGCCGTCGCCCACTGCAACGGCGCCGTGAACCGCTGCACGTTCACGGCCGAGGAGGACTACTCGTTCAGCTACTACGCCCCCGCCCGCGTCGCCGCCGAGACCTACTTCAACTGCACCCGCAACACGCTGAACCGCACCCGCCCCGTCTCCACCGCCAACCGCTCCTACGGCGACCTCCCCGCGGCCGCCGGCCTGCCCGGCAGCGGCACCGGAGCGCCGAGCAACATGGCCCAGCAGTACACGCAGGGCACCGGCCTCTCCCCCGCCTGGAACACCACCCGGGAACGCCCGGTCACCGAGATCGTCCAGCCGGCCGAAGCCTCCTGGATCGAGACGCAGGCCGGCCGCCGGCGCACCGAAGGGTGGTTCGAAGCCACCGCCAAAGCCACCGACCCGAACTACGACTGGCGCCTCCACACCGTCGTCGACCACCCCTCCACCGACCTCTCCGACCGGATCTACCAGCGCACCGGCCCTCTGACCGCTTCGGAGAAGCAGCGCTGCCAGTCCGACCGCCCGAACGCGACGACCCCGGTCGGCGCGAACACCCCCGCCGGCGCCGAGCGCTGACCACGCCCCGAATTCCGGCCCCGCCGCGCGGGACCGCGCGGCGGGGCCGGCACTCCACCGCGGGAGCCCGTACGAGACCGTACGGGCGCCCGCCACAACACCACGGAAGCCCATGAGCCCCTGATGCCGGACGGGCGGGCCCTCACGTCCTCGCGTCGAGCGCTTCCACCAGCGCGACCATGACCTCGACCGCCTCGTCGTCCGTGAGCCCTTGCTCCCGGCACAGCGAGCGCCACGTCGAGAACGCGGCGGCGTGCCCGATCACCGCCCGCCGGACCGGGGCGTCGGTCGCGGGCCAGGCGCCGGCCAGCACCTCGACGTACTCCCGGCTCGTCCGCTGCCGGGCCTCGCGCACCGCCTCGGGTACGGCGTGCTGGTCGCGCATGACGAGCGTCAGCATCTGCTCGCCCGCGCGGTAGAAGCGGTAGAGGTCGGCGAGCCCGGCCGTCAGCCGCTCCACGGGGCTCTCGAACGCAGCCCACCTCTCGGGCCGGGGCAGCTCCTGCCGCGACAGCCAGTGCCCCGAACAGGCCTCGAACAAGGCGTTCTCGTCCGGGAAATGCCGGTACACGGTCAGCCGAGTGACGCCGGCGCGCTCGGCTATCGCCGCGATGCTCGTCGACGCCGGGCCGGCGGTGCCGTGCAGGTGCACGGCGGCTTCGATGATGCGCTGCCTCGTGCGGCCCATGTCCTCGGCGCGTTTGCGCATCTCATAGCCACGCCGTGTCGTCGAACGCTGCTGATCACTCAATTCTTGACGTCCTGGCGCATGCGGTGGAGACTTTTTAAGAGAACACCAGTGTATCTCCAAATTCTGTCGAGGAGTGATCGCCATGACAGAGCCGCTGGCCCCGCCGCTCACCATCGTTCGTCCCGGCGAGGGCTCCGAGGGCTTCCTCGGCTCGATCGGGGTCGCCTTCAAGCTGTGGGGGGAGGACACCGACGGCTCGGTCTCCGTCGTCGAGCACCCCTTCCCGGTCGGGGCACTGGTGCCGCCGCACCTGCACACCCGAGAGGACGAGTACTCGATCGTCACCGAAGGCGAGATCGGTTTCCGTTCCGGCGACCGTGAAACCGTTCTGGGCGCGGGCGGCTACATCACCAAGCCGCGCGGGGAACTGCACACGATGTGGAACGCCGGGTCCGTCCCCGCCCGAATGATCGAGATCATCAGCCCGGCCGGATTCGAGCACTTCTTCCGCGAGATGACCGAGATGCTCGCCGACGGTCAGCCGCCGCCCGAGGACGCGCTGCCCGCACTCGCCGCCAAGTACGGGCTCGTCCTCGGGCGGCCCGCCTGGCTGCCCGACGTCATCGCCAGGTACGGCCTGACGCCCCCGCCCGGCCTCTGACCGGGGCCTGGTGGCGTCCTCGGAGGGCCGGGAGGCCCCCGCCCGGCCCTCCGGCGGTTCAGCCGACGCGCTCGATGCGCGCCTTGCGGATCAGGTTCTTGCCCGGCTCCCGCACCTTGTCGAAAGCCGAGTTGTTCAACAGCACACAACTGCCGGACGGCCCGTTCACCGACACCGTCGTCGACTGACCGTTGTCCAGATTGGTCACCTTCAACTTCGTCCCCACCGGAAACGTCCCACTACTCGCCGCCGGCGCACCACCCTCCCCCGACAACGTCACCGTCGACCCCTGGCACACCACCTGCCCGGTGGCCGGCGGCACCTGCACACCGCCCGTACCGGCCGCACCCGCGGCACCGGTGGCACCCGTCGCACCCGTCGCACCGGCCGGCGCGCCGCCGCCGCCCACGCGCTCGATGCGCGCCCTGCGGATCAGGTTCTTGCCCGGCTCCCGCACCTTGTCGAAAGCCGAGTTGTTCAACAGCACACAACTGCCCGACGGCCCGTTCACCGACACCGTCGTCGACTGACCGTTGTCCAGATTGGTCACCTTCAACTTCGTCCCCACCGGAAACGTCCCACTACTCGCCGC
>NZ_JBIAXU010000023.1:96462-125144 GCF_042896985.1 Streptomyces sp. NPDC001194
GCCGGCGCACCACCCTCCCCCGACAACGTCACCGTCGACCCCTGGCACACGACGTCGGGGGCGGCCGCGTTGCCCGTGGCCATCGTCGTGACGACCGCTCCGGTCACCAGGGCTCCCGTGACGCCGGTAAGCACGAGCTTCTTCTTGAGACTCATGGTCCGCTTTCGGGACATTGACACTCCTCGATCGGATGGATGCTGGCCTCCCCCCGTCCTGCTTACGGCCTCCATCACGCGCGATTCCAATCCTTGTCGCCGTCTTACAAATCCATCCGCAAGGAGGTTTCGGACCCCGCGTGGCCTGCCGCGGTGGTTCAGCGGCGCTCCGAGCGCAGGCAAAGGTGCAGGTGAACGACCTGGCGCGCGTCGTCATCGAGAGACGTGCCGCGCCGATGCCATCCGCTGCCCGGCGCGGAGGCCGGGTGACCACAGCCGGGCTTAAGGCCCAGCTGATCCCCCCTTAAGCCGCGGGCCGGCGCCGCGCAGCGACCGCGCCCCGGCCGCTGGGGCCGCATGTGACCATCCCATGATCCTTTCGTTGTCCGCATCGTGGGACAACGTGAGGGATCCGGAACCGGGCTGCGCCAGGCCGAGGCGGTCATCGTCGAGCGCTACCCCCAACTGCTGCGTCTGGCCTACCTGGTGCTGCCGCCGGACCTCGACCGGCACACACGGCTGCTGCGCGCCCACCGCGCCGTGCAGCACTCCCTGCGCGCCGCGGGACGCCGGGCACGGCAGGGCGGGGACCCGCTCGCAGCCGTACGGGCCGAGGTGGTGCGGCACGCGGCCGGACGGCTGCGCGGGCCTTTGCCGCCGTGGGTCTGGGGGCTGCGGATGTGGCCCAGCGCCGAGGGGCTCGACGAGGCGGCCCGGGGGCTCGCGGGGCTGACCCCGTTCGCGCGCGCCGCGTACGTACTGTGCCGGTTCGACGCACTGGGCGAGGACGCCGCGGCGCAGCTGCTGGAGCAGGCCGGTGCCGGTGATCCGGCGGGCGAGGTACGGGCGGCCCGCGCGGCCGCCGCCGGACCGGGGGCCGCCGGCGCGGCGCCCGGAGCCGCGGAGGCGGCGGGATCCGCCACGGTGGCGGACCCCGGTCCGGCGGGGGGACCCGGCGACGGTACGGGGCCCCGCGCCGACGGCGGTGCCGGGCTGGCGGCCGGTGCGGGGCCGTCGACCGGCGCCGGCCTGTCGGGCGGTGCGGAGCCGCGGCCCGGGAGCGAAACGATCTTGCACCCGGCGGCCGTGCACACCCGCCCCACCGATCTGCTGCTGCGCCGCACCCGGGTGCGGGCCGCCTGGGGCCTGGCCGCCGTCCTGCTGCTGGCCGCCGGGCTCACCCGGGCGACCGCGGCCGGGCCGGACCCCGGGCTCCCCGCTCCGTACGCCGGAGCACCCGCCGCCCGCGCGGCCCTCGATCCCGCACGTCTGGTCCGGGTGCCCGCGGGGGCCTGGTCCGACACCGGCCGCGTGGACTTCACCGCCTGGCCGGCCCGCGGTCCGCGCACCGGGGACCGGGCCCTCCTCACCCGGGCCCTGGGCACCTGGGCGGCGCCGACGCCGGACACGGCCGTCTCCGTCGCGCCCGGGGTCTCGGCGGAGCCGCCGGGGCACCCGCCGCAGCTGCTGTTCGCGGGGGATCCGGCGCCGGGGACCCTCGTCGTCGTGCTCCTCGACGCCGACCGGATCGTCCGCTACACCGAACGGGGCGGCCGCCGGAGCCTCGACATCGCCCGGACCGACGACGCCAACGTCACCACGGCGGCGTCCGTCACCCTCACCCGGGACACGGGAACGGCCCGCCGGCTCCTCGCGCCGTGGATCGCCACCGCCGGGGTCCGGGACCTCACCGCCCCCGCCGGCACCGCCCGGCCCCTGCCGATCGGCCCCGACGGGACGGTCACCACCGAACTCCCGCGCGGGTCGGCGGACGAGCGCGCGGGCGGTGCCGCCGCACCCGGGGCAGGGGGCGAGGGCTGCGGACCGCGTCCGGTCCTCGAGCTCGTCTCCTCCCCGAGGATCGTGGAGAAGCACGCCTTCCTCCTCGCCGACCTCGGTGGGCTGCTCCCCGTCCACCTCACCTACACCCCGCCCGCCGACGGCGCCGACGCGCCGCCGGCCCGCCAGCCCCGCGAGGCGACGGGGCCCGCCGCCCTGACCCGCTGGGCCCAGGAGGCCTGCACCCTGGGCGAGGTGGACGGGCGCGCGGTCCGGGCGGTCAACCTGTGGGACTTCGCCGTGACGGAACTCCCGGAGAGCACCGGGCGGGCCGTCTGGTCCTGCGCCCGCGCCACCCACTGGGACGGCCGCGGCGACGTACGGATCCGGCTGCGGCCGCCGGCAGGGGCCTCACTGGCCGTGGCGCATGCCGAGTCCACCGCAGCCTGTGGGCGGTTCGGGCAGCACCTCCTCGCCGCGACACTCTGGCGGGCCCCGTCCGGCCACGGCTACCAATTGGCCGCGGGCAGCCGGGAGGTCGCGGAGATCACCGCCACGGGATCACTGCACACCCGTACGACCGGCCGTACGCTCACCGTCCCGGCGCCCCCGGCCTCCGCTCCCCCGGCCGCCCTGACGGCGACGCTGCACAGCGGTGCGGTGATCACCGCCCTGGACGCCCGCGGCGGCGGCCGGGACTGACCTGGCCACCGTGGCCGCCCGGCCCGGCCGCCCGCGCCCCGGCGGGGGTGGGAGCGCTGCCGACCTGACTGCCCGGCGCGGTGACGGACGCGGGGGCGGTGGCGGTACGGGACCGGCCGGTCAGGCCGCCGCTTCGGCCGGAAGGCCGCGGGTGGTGACGACCTGGGCGCTGCCGTCGGCCAGTCGGTAGGACAGGCCCACGACGGCGGTGCGCCCCGCCGTGACCTGGTCCGCGATGACGCGGGAGCGGTCCAGGAGGAGGTCGACGGTGTGCCGTATGTGCTCGGCGATGATGTCGTCCTCGTCGGTGAGTCCCGCGGCGCGGGCGGCCAGCACGCTGGGGGTGACGCGTTCGATGACGTCGCGTACGTATCCGGTGGCGCTGACGCCGTCGGTGAGGGCGGCGCGCGCCGCGGCGACCGCGCCGCACGTGTCGTGTCCCAGCACGATGACGAGCGGGCAGTCGAGCACGCTCACCGCGTACTCGATGCTGCCCAGGACCTCCGGACCGGCCACGTGGCCCGCGGTGCGGACGACGAACAGGTCACCCAGACCGCGGTCGAAGATGATCTCGGCGGCCAGCCGTGAATCGGAGCAGCCGAAGAGCACGGCGAAAGGGCGCTGAGCCGGCGCCGTCTCGGTGCGGCGTGCGGCGTCCTGGTTCGGGTGCTCGGACGAGCCCGCGGTGAAACGGCGGTTGCCGGCCAGCAGCAGCTCGAAGGCCTCGGACGGGGTGGGAGACGGCGAGGTACTCATGACCGCAGGTTACGACCCCGTCCGGACCGCCACACCACGGGGCCCGTCGGACGCGAGGTGCCAGGGCGCGTCCGCGTCGCGGGGCAGGCGGGACCGTGCGGACACCCGGGCGCGTCCGGCGGACCCGAAGGGGCGGCCCCGACCGTGGGGCGGGTCGGGGCCGTGGCCTCAGGTGGGGAGGGCCATCAGGAGCAGGGGGGCGGTGGTGGGCTGCGGGGAACCGCCGGCGGGTTCGAGGGTCAGGCCGACGGCGGCCGCGTCGGCGGTGTCCCCGTCGAGCAGGACGGTGCCGTCCTGGCGGATGAACCCGGCCGGGCGCATGGTCCCGTCGCGGTCGAGCCAGAGCTGGTAGGTCTTGCCCGCGGGCGGTGCGGGCAGGCCGGAGGCGGTGAAGACGGCCCTGTTCTGCAGGTCGGAGGCAACGACCGAGGTCAGGGCACCGTTGCCGGCCCGGCCGTGGACCGTACGGGCGTCCGGCGCGGCCAGGACTCCGCTGACGGCGTCCAGACGCTGCTCGCTCTGCCGGGCCCGCTGCTCCAGCTGCTGCTTCTCCTGGTGCTGCCAGGCCGCCAGGCCGGCGAACGTGGCCGCCGCGGCCAGGCTCGCGGCCAGGGCCATCGGCAGTGCCTTGCGGCGCAGCACCCCGCGCAGCGGGACGGGGGCGGCTGCGGGGACCAGGGGCGGGAGCTGTCGTACGTGATCGACGGCCGCCAGCGTGCGCTCCCTCATCGGGGCGGGCGCGGCCAGGGACACCGAGGCCGCCAGACGCGCGGCGGTGGCCTGGAAGTCGGCCACGTCGTGCCGGCAGGCTTCGCACGCGGCCAGGTGGGCGGCGTACTGGGCGCGCTCGCCGGGATCCAGGGCGTCCAGCGCGTAGGGCGCGGCCAGGCCGTGGGCGTCTGATGCGTGCTGGTTCACGTGGTCACCCCCATGCAGTCGCGAAGCCGGATGAGCCCGTCGCGCATGCGTGTCTTGATGGTCGGAAGCGGTGTGCGAAGCGTCTGGGCGACTTCACGGTAGGTCAGACCCCCGTAGTAGGCCAGGGTCACGGCCTGGCGCTGGAGTTCGGTCAGGCCGCGCAGACAGCGGCGTACCTGTTCGCTCGCCAGCCGGGTCTCGACCTCTTCGGCGACCTCGTCGAACGCCGTTTGGTGCTCTCGGGCCGCCTGGGCCTGCTCGCGGTCGGCGGTGGCCTGTGCCGAGCGGACGCGGTCGACCGCCCTGCGGTGGGCGATGGTCGACGCCCAGGTGTTCACGCTGCCCGCCTCGGGGCGGTAGCGGGCGGCCTGCCGCCACAGGTCGATCATGACCTCTTGGGCCACCTCTTCCGACTGGGCAGGGTCGCGCACGACCCTCACCACGATCCCGAAGACCATGGGTGCGAGAGCGTCGTACAGGGCCGAGAAGGCCTGCTTGTCGCCGCGCGCGACCTGCTGCATGAGCTCGGCGAGGTCCGCGGGGCGGGCGTGGCCGGAGGATCCGGCCGGGAGGGGCCGGTTCATCGGGGGCGGCTGGTTCACAGGGCGGGCTCCGGCCGCGGCAGCCGGGTGAAGGGGCGGCCGGGGCCGGCCTCCCGGGGGCGGGGTGTCCATGGCATGGGAGTCCTTCGTGAGTCGGGCGCTGCCGGGCCGCCGCCTCGGGGCGGTCCGGCAGCAGAGCCGTGCGGAGTGCCTCTCACCCGTACTTCGTAGCGCGAGCGCGACCGGATGGGATGGCGGGGGGCGTCACCGTCGCAGACGTGCCGGGGCCCCGGCGGCCGCGAAAAGGCGGCTGTCACTCGTTCGAGTGACAGACCAATCCACCGGTCGGGTGGAGGCGAATACCCGGTGTGAGCAGCTTCCGCACCACCTTCCTCCGCACCGCCCGTGGGGCGCTGGCCGGCCTTCTGGCCGGGTTCGGCGCACTCGCCGTCGCCGAGCTGGCCGCCGGTCTCGTGCGGCCGGCCGCCGGTCCGGTGACGGTGGTCGGCGGTGCGGTCATCGACCGGACCCCGGCGGCGGTGAAGGACTTCGCGATCCGCACGTTCGGCGAGGACGACAAGGTCGTCCTCCAGGTCGGCATCCTGCTCGTGCTGGCACTGTTCGCGGTCGTCCTGGGCGTCGTATCGCTGCGGTACCGGCGTACGGGGGCGGCCGGGGTCCTGGTGTTCGGGGTCGTCGGCGCGGTCGCGGCCCTGAGCCGGCCCGATTCCGGGGGCGCCGGTGACGCCCTCCCCTCCGTCCTGGGCGCCCTCGCGGCCGCGGCCGTCCTGTACGGCCTGGCCGGCAAAGCCGCCCCCGTCGGCTCCACTTCAGGTGACACGGGCACCGGGAGCGGCTGGAGCCGACGGGGGTTCCTCGTCGCGGCGGCCGTGACCGCCGCGGCCGCCACCGGGGCCGGGGTGGCCGGCCGCGTGCTGTCCGGGCGGCGCGGCCGGGGCGCCGCGGCCTCCCGCGACGGCCTCGTGCTGCCCGCTCCCGCCTCACCGGCGCCCGCGGTCCCGGCCGGGGCCCGGCTGAAGGTTCCGGAGATCAGCGATTTCACGACGCCCAACCGGGACTTCTACCGGGTCGACACCGCCCTGGTCGTACCCGAGGTCGATGCCGGCGCCTGGCGGCTGCGGATCCGGGGGAAGGGCGTCACCCGGCCCCGCAGCTACACCCTCGACCAGCTCCTGGCCCGGCCGCTGATCGAGCGCGACATCACCCTGACGTGCGTGTCCAACGAGGTGGGCGGGCCGTACGTGGGCACCGCCCGCTGGCTCGGCGTCCCCCTGGCCGGCCTGCTCGCCGAATGCGGTGTCAGGCCCCCCTCGAAGGGCGGCGGGGCCGATCAGTTGGTGGCCCGCTCCGTGGACGGCATGACCCTCGGCACCCCCGTCGAGGACGTGCTGGACGGGCGCGACGCGATGCTCGCGGTCGGCATGAACGGCGAGCCGCTGCCGTTCGCGCACGGCTACCCCGTCCGGATGCTCGTACCGGGCCTGTACGGCTACGTGTCCGCCTGCAAGTGGATCACCGAGATCGAGCTGACGACCTTCGACGCCTACGACCCCTACTGGGTGAAGCGGAAGTGGGCCCGCCGGGCGCCGATCAAGACGCAGTCCCGGATCGACACCCCGAAGCCCTTCGCCCGCCCCGCCGCCGGCACCGTCGTGATCGCCGGCGTGGCCTGGGCACAGCACCGCGGCGTCGCCCGCGTCGAGGTCCGTATCGACGACGGGCCCTGGCAGGACGCGGACCTCGCCGCGCAGCACACCCCCGACACCTGGCGCCAGTGGTCCTACCGCTGGCAGGCCGCCGCCGGCGGGCACACGCTCACCGTCCGCGCCACCGACGGCACCGCAGCGGTGCAGACCGAGGAGCGCACGCGGACGATCCCCGACGGTGCAAGCGGCCGGCACAGCGTCTTCGTCACCGTCCCCTGAGACCACCGGACCGAGCGCCCCCGGGGCGGGTCCGGCATGAACCACCCATCGATGCGAACCATCTCTCCGAGGAGAAAACGATCATGAATAGCATGCAGATCCGCCGTACCGGGATCGCCGTCGCCGCAGCCGTTCTGCTGCCCTTCGCGCTGGCCGCCTGCTCCGACTCGTCCGGCGACACCAAGGCCGCCCCGGCGGCGGCCGGCGACCCGGCCGCCGCCGGGGCCGGCGAGAGCGCCCCCGCCGACGCGACGGCCATGGACCAGCCCTTCGGGCCCGCCTGTGCCGGCGTGCCGAAGGAGGGCGCGGGCTCCTTCGACGGCATGGCCAAGGACCCGGTCGCCACCGCCGCGTCCAACAACCCCGCCCTGTCCACGCTGGTCGCCGCGGTCAAGAAGGCGGGCCTCGTGGACACCCTCAACAACGCCAAGGACATCACGGTGTTCGCCCCGACCAATGACGCGTTCGCGAAGATCCCGAAGGCCGATCTCGACAAGGTCCTCGCCGACAAGGCCACCCTCACCAAGATCCTCACCTACCACGTCGTCGGCCAGAAGCTGACGCCCGAGCAGCTGGGGAACGGCTCCTTCGAGACCCTGCAGAAGGGCATGGTCACCACCAAGGGCTCCGGCGAGGCCTACAAGGTCAACGGCACCGCCGGTGTGGTGTGCGGCAACGTGAAGACCGCCAACGCCAACGTGTACATCATCGACACCGTCCTGATGCCGAAGTAGCCGCAGGCGGCCGCCACGTGCGTGTGGCCCGGTGCTCCTTGGAAGGCAAGGGGGGCCGGGCCGACCGGAGTTCGGCGATCCGGGGCGGGGAGCACCCCGGTGGGCCGTGGGGTTTCCCGGAACGGGACCATGTCGGGATGGATCATCTCTCATCGGCGGGACCGACAGCGGTGCGCCTCACGCGGTACACGAAGACCGAACAGGCGGAAATCCTCGGCGAGGGCGCCGATCCGTTCGGTGTCGCCGACACCGGCTTGACGTGGCTGCCCAAGGACGAGCACTTCGGCGTCAGACTGGAAGGCCGGCTCGTGGCGCACACGGGCCTGCTTCGGATCCCGGTGTCGGTCGGCGGCGCCGGGTTCAAGGTGGTGGGGGTCGGAGGGGTGGCCGTCGCGGCGGACGTACGCGGACGGGGACTCGCCCGCCTCGTCATGGCCGCGGCCCTCGGCCACGCCCGGACGATGGGCCCCCGGCACGGTCTCCTCTTCTGCCGCCCGCCCCTCGTCCCCCTGTACCGGCGACTGGGCTGGCGGGTGCTGGAGCGGGACGTCAGCGTGGAACAACACGAAGGTCCCGTGATCATGCCGCTGCGCACCATGTGGACGCCGCTGCACGACGGTGGGCACTGGCCGGCCGGAGCGGTACGTCTGCTCTCGTACCCCATGTGACCGGCCACCCCCACCGTCGCCGCCCACCGCCTCCGCCGAACGAACCGCGGCCCGGCGGGCCGTGATCAGGAAACCCTCTTGAGGGTCTCCGGGGCCTGTCCCTGCGGCCGGGACCGCACCCGGGTGGGGGATTTCAGGCAGGCGCCGCGTCAGACAGCCGTCCGCCGGTCATCCATATGCGCGACATCGCATCGGCCAGAGCGGGGTAGCGGGCGGCCTCGCAGACCATTTCCGACAACACGAGAATTCCGTGCGCCGTGCACTTCGGATCGCGGTTCCGGTGCAGCCAGGTAACCGCGTTGCCCAGTTGCCGGCGCCCCAGCGAGATCCCCAGTCGCCGCACGGCGGCGGCCGTCTCCAGGTCGGAGCGGCCTCCGCCGAACGGCAGGACTTCGGTTCTGCGGATTCCGGGTGGCGCGACGGAATCCCGCACGTGCCGGACACACGCCTCCCTTGGGGCCTGACCGTTCTCGAGGGTGTTGCGGAATCCGACGATGCGCATGCCTCCGTTCTGCAGACGGAGCTCGATGTAGAGGTCGATGGACAGGCCCCGGAGCTGAACGTGCAGAGGCAGGTAGGCCATTTCCCCCGGCTGTCGCGAGGCTCCGCCGAAGAATCCCCGAGCGTCCTCCGCCCTCGACCGGATGGTGGCCGTCAAGGACTGGTACTCGTCGGCCGACGCGTCCGCCGGGGAAAACGACACGGGCTTCAGCATGCTCGGGCGTATCACGGGAGGCCGCCGGAAATCCGCCTTCCCCGAAGTAATCTGACCGCGATCGGTTCGACTTCGCCGTGTTCACGCATACGCATACACCGCCTTCGGAATTCTTCCCATCACAGGGTTCGGATCGGTGCGATCCTTTCTAGTCGCCCTGATGGCGGGCGGGCGAATAGTTGGCCCCTGATGCTAAGAAATCGGCACGCGGTCCCGGCAGCGCGAGTGGCGCGGCGCGGTGAAGGCGGCTACCCCTTGAGGGGATCGGCTCCCGGGCGCTTGACGATCCGGTCGCCGACCGCGATCGACTTCCAGAGGCCGCGGCCGATCCGGACCTTGATCGTTTCGCCGTTCACGAGGCGGATCTCGGCGAAGTGGTACATGTTCGAGCCGTCGAGCATGCCCCTGGACAGGTTGACCACGACGCCTTCCCAGGAGTCGTCACGTTCGATTTTGTGTGAGTTCGACATGGTGTGGAGCCTACGGAGAGCCACAGCCCCTCCGACAGGGCCGCGCATCCCGTCTTGGACCGTACAAATGTCATACAGGAGCGTCCCCTGCGGGCAGGCCGCCGATGGCCTCGGCGAACCCGCCCGCGCGCCGGCCTCCCGTCACGAGGGGGGAAATCCGTCAGCTGTCGGAGCGAAACGCCCCGTGGACGCGCAGGTCACCGTTGATCGCGACCAGGTCGTCCCGGGTGTGCATGATCCATCCGACGTCCTTGTTGCGGACGGACAGGTGCCCGTTGGCATTCACCTTCCCGATGAACAGCGAGTCCCCCTGGACTCGCAGTTCGGAGTTGAGGGATACCTTGCCGTCGTTGGTGTGCAGGACCCAGGCACCCGCGTTGCGGACCGACAGGTGTCCGTTCGCGTTCACCCTTCCCTCGAACTGCGACTCCCCCCGGACGGCGAGGCCGGCGTCGGCGTTCACGTCGCCCTCGGCGTCGAGGCGCCCGCGGACGATCAGCCGCGGTGGCCCGTCCTGCGTCTCCAGCACGTTGTCCACGGTCAGCCCTCCCTGGAGGGTGAGGCGTTCCCTGACCTGGGCCCGGCGCGTGGTCAGGTCGTTCAGATCCGCCTTGTCGGCCGCGACGGTCCCCCACTGGCGGTCTCCGGCACCCTGGAACACGTTCAGCCCGGCGGCCGGGAACTCGATCCACCCGTCGGCGGCCGTACGGCCCTGCACCCACTTGGTGTTGATGCCGTTCAGGTCCGCCTTGTCCGCGGCGACGGTTCCCCACTCCTGCGTTCCGTCCTTGCGCACGTTCGCCCCGGACTGCGGGAACTCGATCCACCCCTTGCCGGCGTCGCGGTCCCCCACCCACGGGGTGTTGATGCCGTTCACGCCGATCTTGTCGGCCGTGACCGTGCCCAGGTCGTCTCCCGGTCCGCGGCCGACCCTGATCCCGTCGGACGGGAACCGGATCCACCCGGCACCGGTGTCGCGGCCCCCCACCCGCACCGTGCTCACCGTCTCGGCCTCGGCCGTGGCGGCCGAGACGGTGCCCGGGGCCTGGGCGTCGTCCTGGACCTGCGCGCCCCGCGCGGTGAAGGCGATCCGGCCCCTGTCCGCCGTCCCCTCGACCCACGGGGCGTGCACCCCGCCCGTCGCCGTCACGCTCTCGAATTCGGGGCTGCGCAGGTGGACGGTGGTGGTGAGGAAGGACCCCGGCTGTTGTGAGCCCGGGGAGGTGGCCATGAGGGTGTAGGTGGCGTCCCGCTTGGGCTCCTGGCCCGCCTTCGGCGACCATTCCCAGCCCGATGCCCCGTTCCTCGACGTGACGGTCTCCGCGGCGCCGTCAGGACCCTGGATCCGGTACGTGAGGGTGTCGGGCCCGTCCCACCGGAGGACCACGTCCTTGCCAGCGGCCACCAGGGAATCCTTGGGCCGGAAGTTGCGCGGCACCCGGGACACCTGCTTCAGCAGGCTCAGCGTCACGGGGTTGCTCTGCACCCGGGCGCCGTTCGCCGCCCGCTCCGTCACCTGCAGCAGCACCAGTCCCGGCACCCCGGAGACCGGGAAGCCGTCCAGTACCAGGGCCAGGGAGCCGGCTTTCCGGAACAGGGTGTTGGGCCTGGGGGTCACGGTGAGGACGCCCGTGTCGCCGTCCCAGACGACGGCCGGCTCCTCCCCCTGCTTCGTCGCGGTGTTGTGTTCGACCCGCGCGTTGATCGCCTTGGGATGGAGCGTCAGATCACCGTCCGCCGGGCCGGCGGGGACCCGTACCTCGATCGAGTACCAGATCACCTCGTCCATGGTCGGATTGGAGACGACGATGTGGACCGCCCCCGGGGACTCCTCCCCGGCCCCCGGTACCTGGAGCGGAGCCGGGTCGGTGAGGATTTCGTAGTGCAGAGAAGCCATCGCTGAAGACCCCCTGTTTTCTGCGGTGCGGACGCTCGCCCCCGCGGGCGCAGCACCTTCAGCACAGCATCGGCCGTACGATCCGCGGTCCCGAACCGGCCCAAGCGGCGCGAATCCGACCCACACTGGCCGAATAGGGGATCCCTCGTCTTTCCGATCTTTCCGGAAGCCCGGCCGCGGTCCGGTACCGGCTTCCGGCCGGCCCGGGCGCCGGCCCGGGCGCCGGTCCGCGACGGCTCCGCCGCTCAGATCACGGTCACCCGGGCGAGTGCCCAGGAAGTGTGGTCGAAGGCCGAGTTGGCATTGGCGTCCTCGACGACCAGGTGCAGCAGCCTCACCCCGCGTACGTCGACGTCCACCTGCACGGGACCGCCCGCTCCCGTCAGTGTGCCGGTGGTGAACAGCACCTTTCCGTCGCCCCGTAGCGAGGCTTTCGTCGCGCCGGCGGCGGACTGCTTCGTGGAGAAGTCGTCGATGCCCACGAGCGCGGTGAAACGGTCCGCCGCTCCGCCGAGGTGGTAGACGATCTCGGAGGGCGCGTGGACGCCGAGGCCCTTGGCGTAGGCCACCCCGCCGAACGAGATCGGCGTGCCGTCCCCGGCCCCGTTGCGCCCGTTGGAGCGGTCGCGTTCGACCGGGCCCCATCCGTTGGCGGCCGAGACCCAGGCGAGGTCGCTCAGGTACGCGTCGGCGACCGGGGCCGCCGGCACCGTGGAGACCCGTTCCGGAACGGAGTAGCGCAGCGGCCCGGTCGGCGACTGCGCCGTGCCGTCGACGGTCAGCGGCCACTGCGTGCCGGGGGTGGCCGTCGGCGCCGGGGTGACCTGCCAGGACGTGGTCAGTGTGGCTCCGGCGGCCAGCTGGTCCCGTCCGGTGGCGGCGGTCGCCCGGACCTGCCAGCCCGCCGGGGCGCGCAGTGCGAGCAGTGCGCCGGTCCAGGGCTTGGCCGACCCGTTGGCGAGGGTGGCCGTCACCGTGAAGGCCTGACCGGGCACGGCCGGCCCCTGGATCCGCGTACCGACTCCGAAGGGCCGCCGCACGTACGTGTCCACCCACGAGGAACGCATGAGGGCGACCAGGCCGTTGGCCACGGACGGGTTGGCGACGGCGACGTCGCGCCGCTCACCGGGGTCGGAGGCGAGGTCGTACAGCTCGACCTGCCACTGTGCGTCGGGCAGCGCGTGGTCCCTGACGGGCGCGAACCGCACGGCCTTCCAGTCGTCCTTGCGCACCGCCTCCGCGAGCCAGGTGGCGCGGCCGCCGTCCTCGGTGTTCGCGCGGCTGGTGACGCCGCGTTCGTCCCGGTACCAGTACAGGTGGTTGTGGCGTGCGGCGTTCGGGCTGCCGGCGAGCAGCGGGGCGGCCGACAGTCCGTCGATGTCGGCGGGTGCGGGTGCGCCGCCGAGCTCCGCCAGGGTGGGCAGCACGTCGGTGAGCGAGGTGGGGCGGTCGGTGGTCCCCGCCCCGATCCGGCCCGGGGACCAGGCGATCAGCGGGACGCGGATGCCGCCCTCGTAGAGGTTGCGCTTGTAGCCGCGCAGCGGGCCGTTCGCGTCGAACAGGTCCGGGTTGACCCCGCCCTCCTCGTGGGGGCCGTTGTCGCTGGTGACGAGGACGACCGTGTTCTCGGCGATGCCCAGCGCGCGCAGCCGGTCGGTGACCTTTCCGACGAGGGAGTCGAAGTACGTGATCTGGGCGGCGTGGCCCTTGTTCTGCTGGGTCCAGGTACGGGAGGCGTAGGCGCCGACGTCCGGGATGTCGCTCGGTGCGTGCGGCACGGTCGGCGTGAGGAGGAGCAGGAAGGGCTCGGCGGCGTGGTCGCCGATGAAGTCCAGTGCCCGCTGCTCGATGAGCTGGGGACTGTACGCGCCCTTCGCTCCGCCCGCGTTGGCGGCGATGGTCTCCTTCGCTCCGTTGTGCCACAGGTACTGCGGGTAGTACTCGTGCGCGTGACCGTGGTCGATGTATCCGTAGAACTCCTCGAAGCCACGGGAGTTGGGATGGCTGGGCTGGTCGCCCTCCTCCGGCCCGAAGCCCCATTTCCCGATCACCGCGGTGCGGTAGCCGCGGGCGCGCAGCACCTCGGCGAAGGTGGTGTCGCCGGCTTTCAGCGCGCCGGGGGCGCCGTCGGGATTGGCCCGCACGGCGGAGTGCCCTGTGTGCAGGCCGGTCAGCAGCGAGCAGCGGGACGGCGCGCAGACGGCGGCGGTGGAGTAGGCGTCGGTGAACTTCAGGCCTTCGGCGGCGAGCCGGTCGATCCGCGGCGTGGTGATCAGCTTCTGGCCGTACGCGCCGAGGTCTCCGTAGCCGAGGTCGTCGGCGAGGATCACCACGAAGTTGGGAGTGGCCGTACCGGGGGCCGCGGTGGCGCCCGGGGCCGCCGGAGCCGCGAGGGCCTCCGGCGCGGCGGGGAGCGCGGCCAGGCCGAGGGTGGCGGCGGACCCGGCGATGAAGTGGCGGCGGGTGGGCATCGGGGAGGCTCCTCGGCTGTCGCGAACGGAGTTCGATCATGCGGAGGCACCGGCCCCGGTGGCCATGCACACGGCATTAAATGCGCGTGACGGCCCGGCCGGGCCGTGGACCGCCTTGACCGAAGCGGGCAGTGCCGGCGAAGGAGTGCGCCGGGGGGGTGTCCGCAAAGTGGCGCCGGCCGCCCGGAGGGCGGTCCCGCGGCGTCCGGTGCGTGCTCTCGGTGTGCCGGGCGGAAGCCCTTGTACTGGACGTACTCGGGATTTCGCCCGGTGCGCCGAGAGAGCGTGCCGGGCGTCGCGGGACAGGCGGGACTTTGCGGACACGCCCTGGTGGCGGCGCCCGGGCCGTCCGTTGTTGCCGTGGCATGGCAACCGTGTGGCGATCGTGCGCGGCGTCGGCCGCGGGGGTGCCACGGTCTCTAGGATCCCCGGCACGTGCCTCCGGTCTTCCGTGCGGGCTCTCCCCCCTCTGCCAAGGAACGCGATCTGCCATGAGTGTTTCCGCCGCCCTGAGCGTGAGCGAGGCGTTCTCCCGCCGCCACGGGCTGACCGTCGTCGATGTCCGGACTCCGGCCGAGTTCGCGTCCGGCCATCTGCCGGACGCCCTCAACATCCCCCTCGACCGCATCGCCCGGGCGCTGCCGGAACTGCGGGAGGCCGCCGGGGACAAGCCCCTGCTGGTGGTGTGCGCCTCCGGCGCCCGGGCGGAGAACGCCGTCGCCGCCCTCGCCTCCCACGGCATCGGCGCGTCGAGCCTCACCGGCGGCACGACCGCCTGGGCGGCCGCGGGGCACCGGCTCGACCGCCCCGAAGGCCGTACCCGGTCCGTCTGGGCCATGGAGCGCCAGGTCCGGTTCACGGCGGGCTCCGTGGTGCTCCTCGGCCTGACCCTCGGCTTCCTCGTCCATCCGGCGTTCCGGTTGCTGTCCGCGGGGATCGCGGCCGGCCTGGTCTACTCCGCCCTCAGCAACACCTGCGGCATGGCGGTCGTACTCGGCAGGCTCCCCTTCAACCGGCAGCGGAAGGCGCCCCTGGAGAGCTCGTCCCCGTCGCCCCGCGCCTGACGGTCCCCTCCGCCGCGCGGCGGGGAGCGCGCGCGGTCAGAGGACTTTGGAGAGGAAGGCGCGGGTGCGGGGGTGCCGCGGGTCGTCCAGGACGGCCGCTGGCGGCCCCTGCTCCACGACGGCACCGGCGTCCATGAACACGACGGTGTCGGCGACCTCGCGCGCGAAGCCGATCTCGTGCGTCACGACGATCATGGTGGTGCCGGATCGCGCCAGGTCCTTGATGACGTCCAGTACCTCGCCGACCAGCTCCGGGTCGAGGGCCGAGGTCGGCTCGTCGAAGAGCAGCACCTTCGGTTCGAGGGCCAGCGCGCGGGCGATGGCCACGCGCTGCTGCTGCCCTCCGGACAACCGCAGCGGGTAGGCGTCCGCCTTGTCCGAGAGGCCCACGCGCTCCAGCAGCCGGCGGGCCGTCGCCTCCGCTTCCCGGCGCGGCCGGCGGAGCACGGAGACGGGCGCCTCGACGAGGTTGTCCAGCACGGTGAGGTGCGGGAAGAGGTTGAAGTCCTGGAAGACGAAACCGATGCGCGTGCGCTGTCGCAGCACCTCCTTCTCCTTCAGCTCGTGGAGCTTGCCGCGGGAGCTGCGGTAGCCGATGAGATCGCCGTCGACGCTGATCCAGCCGCGGTCGACCTTCTCCAGGTGGTTGATCGTGCGCAGGAGCGTGGACTTCCCCGAGCCGGAGGGGCCGAGGATCACCGTGACGTCGCCGGCGCGGACCTCCAGGTCGACGCCGCGCAGCACTTCCAGCGTCCCGAAGCTCTTGTGGACGCCGCGCACCCGCACCATGGCATCGCCCACGGACCCGCCGCTCACGCGTGCTCGGCCGGGTTGATCCGCGACGTGTCGATCGCGGAGGCGGTCGTGCCCCACTTCTGCAGGATCCGCGCGTAGGTGCCGTTCTTGATCAGCTCGTTGACGGCGGCCTGGAGGGCGGGGGTGAGCGGGGAGCCCTTCTTGAACGCGAAGCCGACGTCGAGGCGGTGGTACTCGCCGAGGAAGGCGGTCTGCGCCGCGGGCTGTGCGGCCTGGTGGCGCAGGCCGTTGATCGTCGACATGACGACGTCGATCCGGCCCTGCTGCAGGGCGGTGGTGACGGCCCCTGCCTCGGCGAAGACCTTCACCTCGTACGGCTTCTTGCCGGCCTCTGCACAGACGCCCTGCTGCGCGGTGAGGGTCTTCTCGAACGTCGTGCCCGCGCCGGTGCCGATGGTCAGTCCGCACAGCTGGGTGAGCTCCGAGACCTGAGTGGTCAGGGTGGTGTTGCCCTTCTTGACCGCGAAGCCCTGCCCGTCGTTGACGTACGTGACGAAGTCGATGGTCTTGAGCCGTTCGGTGGTGACGCCGAAGTTGCCCGTGCCGAAGTCGTACTTCCCGCTGCCCAGCGCCGGCAGGATCGTTTCGAAGGAGGCGTCCTGGCGCTCCAGCCGCACGCCGAGGACCTTGGCCACCGCGTCGGCGATGTCGATGTCCTGGCCGGCGGGCGGCTTGTCCTGCCCGTTGGGGAAATAGGCCGAGGGAGGCGATCCGACGGAGCTGCCGACCCGCAGGGTGCCCGCCTTGCGGACTTCGGCGGGCAGCAGGGCGGCGATCGAGTCCACGGCCCGTACGCCGGCCACGGGGTCGTCGGCCGGCGGGGAGGACGCCCGGGCAGCCGCGCCGGCCGGTGCTCCGCCACCGGAGTCGCAGGCGGTCAGCGCCAGGAGGGGGAAGAGGGGCAGGAGGGCGAGGGAGGCGGCGGTGCGCAGGCGGGCGCGGATCCCGTTCCCTGGGAGGTTCACAGCGGGAGGGCCTTTCCGTTGCGGGGGATGGTGCCTGTGCGGGGTGTTTCCAGCGGCTGGGCGACGTGCGTGCCGCCGCCGCAGGACGACGTGTGTGGCGCGGCTTTCACCCGAGTACCGCCGCGAGGGGAGGGTGGGGCTCGATCGCCGCGGCCGCCGCGGTGGCCCGCTCGCGCTCGGCATCGCGCTTCGCGACCTCCTCCCGGACGAGCGGGATCACGTACCGGCCGAAGTCGACGGCGTCGTCCAGCAGGTCGTAGCCGCGGGCCGAGAGGATGTCGACCCCGAGGTCGTGGTAGTCCAGGAGGGCCTGGGCGACCGTCTCCGGGGTGCCGACCAGGGCGTTGGAGTTGCCAGCGCCGCCGGTGGCGGCGGCGGTCGGGGTCCACAGCGCCCGGTCGTAGCGCTCCCCCGCCTCGGCGATGGCGATCAGCCGCTGTGATCCGGTGTTCTGGGGCGCCGCGGCCTCCAGGACGCCGTTGCGGTGGTGTCGTACGAGGCCTGCCTCGCGCCGCTGCCTGATGGCGCCCACGGTGCGGTGGGCCTTCTCCCAGGCCAGTTCCTCGGTCGGGGCGATGATCGGGCGGAACGCGACCTGTATGCGCGGCACGTCGGTACGGCCCGCGGCCTCTGCTGCGGCCTTCACCGCTTCGATCTGCTCGGCGGTCTTCGCGAGGGGCTCGCCCCACAGGCAGTAGATGTCGGCCTCCGCGCCGCCGGCGGCGTACGCGGCGGGTGAGGAGCCGCCGAAGGAGACGTGCGGGCGCGGCTGCTGGACCGGGAAGACGTCGCTGACGAAGTCGTGGAAGCGGTAGTGCTCGCCCTCGTGGTCGAAGGGCTCGCGGGTGGTCCAGATCTTCTTGACGATCCGGATGTACTCGCGGGTGCGGGCGTAGCGCTCGTCCTTGGTGAGGGTGTCGCCCTCACGGCCCTGCTCGCGGTCGTTGCCGCCGGTGATGAAGTGGACGGTCAGGCGGCCCCCGCTGATCTGGTCCAGGGTGGCGAAGGTCTTGGCCGCGTAGGTGGGGTACGAGACGTTGGGCCGGTGGGCGAGCAGGATCCGGAGGTGGTCCAGCCTGCTCGCGATGTAGGCGGCCGCCGGGGCGGGGTCCGGCGACCCGGAGCCGTAGGCGAACAGCACACGGTCCCAGCCGTGGTCCTCGTGCGCCCGGGCGAGCCGGAGCGTGTACTCCTTGTCGAAGGCGGCGCCGGATCGGGCGGTGGTTTCGGAGCCGTTGTTGGTCGCGGCGATGCCGAGGAATTCCACGGGCATGGGGATGGCCTTTCGCAGTGGGCGGGCGGGTGAGGGACCCGGCCTGCGGGCATGGCTGAACAGCCGTTGCCGCGGGGGAAGATGACGGGACGACGGAGGGGCACACGAGGGCGGTGCCGGCGTGACGACGCGGAGCGTCGGGAGAAAGGGGGGTGGCGGCAGCGCACGCCCGGGCTCACGGCTGCGTGCCCCGTACGGCCCGCTGCCTGTGCCCGGTGGTGGTGCGAAGGAGGTTCTCGGCCCGCGACGGGGTCACCGAGGGAGGGAAGGGCCGATCAGACAGCCCGCTGCCGCGTCAGGCGCAACACGCCGCGGACCACACCCGACCGAAGTCGATGTAGTCGCGCGAAACCAAGCGCTGATGGGCATTCATGCGACTACTTGAGCAGCACATGCCGCTCTTCGTCAAGCACGTGCCGCAATGGCCGCGGACGGCTGGCCCCGCGCGGAGACCGGCCGGACGGTGCGTGGTTGACACGGCCGGGTCGCGGACGCATACGATCGGCGGCGGAGCGGCTCCGCCCACCCGGGAGTCCCTTCGCCCGCGTTGAGGGACGCGGTGAGCGTGACGACACGAGTACCCGTTTCCCGGCAGCACCGTATCCGCGCGCAGCCTGTGCCGTACTTCCGCGCGCCGTGCCGCCGGGCCGTCATCCACGCCCGCGCCCCGCCACTGGAGAGCCTCCCATGGCCACCCCGCCCGACATCTCGGCCGCTTCCGCCGCTTCCGCCGTATCCGCCACGACCGCCGTCAGCTCCGGCGTCGCCCTCTCCGGGGCGGCCGCCCCGCCGGCGAATCCCTCAGGGGCGCTCGGAACCCCCGAGGGCGATCCGCCTCCGATCGTGCCGCGCCGGCACCTCGGACGCGGACTGTCCGCTGCCGCCGCTCTGCTGGTCTTCGCGATGGTGATGGTCTCCGTCGTCCGCAACGAAGCCTTCCAATGGGATGTGGTGGGCCGGTACTTCACGACCGCCGCCGTGCTCGACGGACTGCTGCTCACCCTGTGGCTGACCGGCGCGGTGATGACTCTCGGCTTCCTGTTCGGCACCGTGCTGGCCGTCATGCGCCTGTCCGCCAATCCGGTTCTTCGGACGCTGAGTTGGGGATACGTGTGGATCTTCCGCTCCACGCCGCTGCTGGTGCAGCTGCTGTTCTGGTTCAACATCGGCGCCCTGTACCCGACGCTCGGCCTCGGCATCCCGTACGGCCCCCAGCTCTTCACCGTCAAGACGGTGAACCTGCTCGGCCCGACCCTCACGGCAGTCATCGGCCTGACCCTGCACGAATCCGCTTACGCCGCCGAGGTGGTGCGCGGAGGCATCCTCTCCGTGGACTCCGGCCAGACCGAGGCCGCACAGGCGCTCGGCCTGAGCAGGCGCCGCACCCTGCGCCGGATCGTCGTGCCCCAGGCGATGCGGTCGATCGTGCCGACCGCCGGGAACATGCTGATCGGCACGCTCAAGGGAACCAGCATCGTCAGCGTGCTCGCCGTGCACGATCTGCTGTACTCGGTGCAGCTGGTCTACAACCAGAACTACCAGGTGATCCCGCTGCTGATGGTCGCCACCGTCTGGTACGTCGCCACCACGACCGTGCTGAGCGCCGGCCAGTACTACGTCGAGCGGCACTACGCACGCGGCACCTCCCGCAACCTGCCGCCCTCACCGCCTCGGCGACTGCGCATCGGTCTGGCCGGGCTGCGCGCCCGGCTGCACACGGTGACCGCCCCCGGCGGACGGTAGCCCCCGCCACCTCGACGGTCCGCGGCGCTTCCTCCCCGGGCCCTTCCTCCCCGGGCTCCGACCGGGGAGGTCCGCGGAGGAGGGACGGTGCGGAGCCGGCTTCAGACACCTCGTCCGGGTGCGCTCATGTCCCCCGTCGCGGGCGTTCCGTCGGCGAGCCCGTAGCGCAGGAGGACGGTGCCCTTGGGCCCGGCCGCCGGAGGCTCGAGGAGGGTCACGTTGGTGGGTACCGTGCCGCCGTCGAACACCTTCTTGCCCACCCCGAGCAGGATCGGGTGCACCCAGAGGTCGAGACGGTCGAAGAGCTTCTCGCGCAGGAGGCTCTGCACGAGGTCGAGGCTGCCGACGACCTTCACGTGCTCGTGCCGCTCGCGGATCTCACGCACCGCGGCGGCCAGGTCCGGGCCGAGCTGCGTGGACCCGGCCCACGAGAGGTCGGGCCTGCCGCGCGAGGCCACGTACTTCGGGACGCTGTTGAAGAGCGCGGCGATCTCGCCGTCCTCGCCGCCCTTCTGGTGGGGCCAGAAGGCGGCGAAGATGTCGTACGTCCGCCGGCCGAGCAGCAGGGCGTCCGTGTCCGCGTACGCCGCGGCGACCTGCGCCCCGCCGACCTCGTCGAGCAGGGGCGCCTGCCAGCCGCCGAACGGGAACCCGGCCGGGTCCTCCTCGGGGCCGCCGGGCGCCTGCCCGACCATGTCGAGGGTCGCGAACATCTCGATGTGGATGAGGCCCATGGCTTCCTCCGGATGAGTCGGTTGTCTCCGTCAAGAGATAGACCCGCGGACGCCCCGGAACTCATCGACACGACGGAGCCCGACGCCGGGCCGCCCGGATCACGCGACTACTAGGCTGCGACGATGGAGCACTTAGATGCAGATCCGGCCCGGGTGAACGACTACGACGGCTTCGCCGAGGCGTACTCGGCGGAGAACGAGACCAGCCTGGTGAACGCGTACTACGAGCGGCCCGCGATGCTGGCCATCGCCGGAGACGTGGCCGGCCGCCGGATCCTGGACGCCGGATGCGGCTCGGGTCCCCTGTCCGCCGCGCTGCACGACCGCGGCGCGGTCGTCACCGGCATCGACGCCAGCGCCGGGATGCTGGCGTTGGCGAGACGGCGGCTGGGCGCCGACGTCGCCCTGCACACGGCCGACCTGGGCGACCCGCTGCCGTTCGACGACGACGCGTTCGACGACGTGGTCGCGTCCCTGGTGCTGCACTACCTGGAGGACTGGGGGCCGACGCTGGCCGAGTTACGACGGGTGATCAGGCCCGGCGGCCGGCTGATCGCGTCGGTGGACCACCCTTTCGTGGCCTATGCGATGCAGGATCCCCGGCCCGACTACTCCGCGACCACCAGCTACACCTTTGACTGGACGTTCAACGGGGAGCTGGCCCCGATGCGGTTCTGGCGCAAGCCGCTGCACGCGATGACCGATGCCTTCACCACCGCCGGCTTCCGTCTCGTCGCCCTGAGCGAGCCGCAGCCCGATCCGGCCGCCCGTGAACTGTTCCCCGACGACTTCCCCGCCCTTTCGACCAAACCCTGCTTCCTCTTCTTCGTCCTCGAGGTGCCGCGGTGAGTGGTGGCGGGGGGCGACCGACGGAGCCGAACGCCGCGCGTAGAGTCGTCCGATGCTGCGCATCGAATCGCCCATCGCCACCGCCCGGCTGACGCTCCGTCCCTTCGTGCCGGCGGACAGCGCGGACGTGTACGACTACCAGCGCCGGCCCGACGTCGCCCGGTTCATGCGGTGGGAGCCGCGCGCCCCGCAGGACGTCCGGGTGGCAGTGGAGCAGATGGCCCGCGAGACCGGACTGGCCTCGGACGGGGACTGCCTCAGCCTGGCTGTCGTCGAACCGGGCACGGGTACGGTCATCGGGCAGGTCGAGCTGGTCCTGCTGAGTGCGGAGCACCGTCAGGGCGAGTTCGGCTGTGTCTTCCACCCCGCCCACCAGGGCAAGGGCTTCGCCACCGAGGCGGCGCTCGCCGTGCTGGGCCTGGGCTTCGAGGCGCTGGGGCTGCACCGGGTGGTCGGTCGCTGCCACGCGGCCAACACCGCCTCGGCCGGGCTCCTCGAACGAGTGGGCATGCGCCGGGAGGCCCGGTTCGTCGGTACGGAGTTCTTCAAGGGGGCATGGCGTGACGACCTGGTGTACGCCCTGCTCCGGGAGGAATGGACGGGCCGTGGCCACGCGGCCTCGACGTAGTGCCCGCGTGGCGATGAGTCCCGGCTTCGGCACCGGTCTACCCTTCAGGCGCACCACCTCGGAGGGAGCGGAGAAATGAACGACATGACGGCTGTCGATCTCGGGCCGCAGGCCCGGGTCCTGGCCCGGCTCGCGAGGGACGTGCCCGATGCGGCGCTCACCGACCGGACACCGTGCCCCGAGTACACGGTCCGCGATCTACTGGGCCACCTCTCCGGCCTCGCCGTCGCGTTCCGCGACGCCGCCCGCAAGGACCTGGGCCCCACGACGGACACGGCCCCGGGCGCCACAGCGCCCGCCCTGCCCGCCGACTGGCGCGAGCAACTGCCCCGGGTCCTCACCGAAATGGCCGAGGCCTGGGGGGAACCGGCTGCCTGGACCGGGATGACCCGGGCCGGCGGCGTGGACCTCCCCGGCGAGATCGCGGGTGTGGTGGCCGCCGACGAACTGGTCGTCCACGGCTGGGACCTGGCCCGGGCCACCGGCCAGGAGTACACGCCCGACCACGCCGCGCTGCGCGTCTCGCACGCGTTCCTGTTGCAGGCCGCCGAGGACGGGGACCGCGGCGCGGGCATCTTCGGACCCGTCGTGCCCGTACCGGACGACGCCCCGCTCATCGACCGGGCGGTCGGGCTGAGCGGGCGCGATCCCCGCTGGTCGGCGCCGCTTGACTGACGGCGCGGCCGCCGCCGGCCTCCCACCGGGCTCGGTCAGTCGGTGTCGAGGCCGCCGATCAGGCGGTTCAGGAACCGGGTGAAGGTGTCTTCGGGCGCGAGGGGGCGTCCGGGGGTGGAGAGGGCTTCGGCGAGTTCCGGGTGGTTGCCGTCCGTGGCGACCACCGCGAGGTAGCGGGCTTCCGCCGCGGCCCGTTCGGGCGACTGCGCCAGCGCGGCCTGCGCCGTCTCGTGCGCCACGTGCCCGGCCACGAACGCCGTGAGCTGGGCGAAGACCTCCAGCTTTGCCGCCCCGTCCAGTCCGGCGGGCCGCAGGGCGGCGAGCGCGCGTTCCAGGAAGGCCAGGGTGTGGGGTCCGGGGACGCGGCGGGTGGTCAGCGCGCCGGGAAGCCAGGGGTGCCGCAGCATGTGGTCCCGCTGCAGGCGGGCGATGGTCTTCAGGTCCGCGCGCCAGTCGCCGGTGAGCGGGTACGAGGTCGGCAGCTCGGCGGTGACGTGGTCGACCATCAGATTCAGCAGCGTCTCCTTGTCGGGGGCGTAGCTGTAGAGCGACATGACCCCGGCTCCGACCTCTGCGGCGACCTTCCGCATGGTGACCGCTTCGAGGCCCTCGGCGTCCGCCAGGGCCACGGCGGCCGCGGTGATCGCCTCTCGGCTGTAGGCGGGCTTGCGGCCCCTGCGCGGCTGGTCGGATCCCAGCCAGAGCTGCTGGGGGTCGACTGCCGGGGCGCCGGCATTTCCCTCGGTGGGCACGGTCCACGCTCCTCTCCTTGATCGGCGTCCCTTGCGGACCCCAGTCAAGCATGAGCTATTCTCGTACAACGTACGGAAATCAGGAGGGGAAAAGTGACTACTCCCATGCGCGGTCCTGTGACGAGGCCGATCTGGGCACCGCCGGCGGCGAAGCCGCCGCTGGCCGCCCGGATGATGAGGGCGACCTGGCGCCGCCTCCCGGCCGCACTGCACGAGGTCGGCTGGGAGCCCGGGCTCGAGGTACCGGCCGCCGACGGCAGTCCGCTGATCACCGACCACTACTTCCCCCGCGCCGAGGGCGACTTCCCCACCCTCCTGGTGCGCTCGCCGTACGGCCGGGGCCTGCCGTGGTCACCCATGTACGGGCTGCTCTTCGCCGAACAGGGTTTCCACGTGGTCCTGCAGAGCTGCCGCGGAACCGGCGGGTCGGGAGGCACGTTCGACCTGTGGCGCAACGAGGCCGGCGACGGCCTGGCCACGGTGTCCTGGCTGCGCGAACAGCCCTGGTTCAACGGGACCCTCGGAACCGTCGGCCCCAGCTACCTGGGTTACGTGCAGTGGGCGCTCGCCCTGGACCCGCCGCCGGAACTGAAGGCGATGGTGGTGCAGGTGGGCCTGCACGATCCCCACGCGCTGTTCCATTCGGGCGGCGCACTGCACCTGGAGACGGCTCTCGCCGTCGGCGTGGGCATGACCTACCAGCACCGGGGCATGGCGCCGTTCGTGAAGGCGACACTGCGCCTGCAGCGCCGGCTGCGCGAGGCCACCACCGCCAAACCACTGCGCCGGGCGTACGTCTCGGCCCTCGGCGGCGAGGTGCCCTGGCTGGACGAGGTGATGACCCACCCGGACGCCGGCGACCCGTACTGGCGGGGCGCGTCGATGGCGGAGCCGGCGCGGCGCCTCCGCGTGCCCACCAGCCTGATCACCGGATGGCACGACGCGCTGGCCGACCAGACCTTCGAGCAGTACGAGCGGCTGCGCGCGGCCGGCTGCGAGACCTCCCTGCTCGTCGGCCCCTGGACCCACACCTCCGCCCTGCAACAGGGATGGCCCGAGGTGTTCGCCGAGAGCCTCGCCTGGCTGCGCGCACACCTGGGCCCCGACACCTCCGGCCCGCGCCCCACACGGGTGCGCGTGCACATGGGCGGCGAGAACGCCTGGCGGGACCTCGGCGACTGGCCGCCGGCCTCGCACGCCGGCCGGTGGTTCCCCACGGCGCAGGGGCACCTCACCCGGGAGGCCCCCTCGGACCGCGCGCCACTGGCCTCGTTCCGCTACGACCCGGACGACCCGACGCCCTCCGTCGGCGGCCGGCTCCTCTCCCGTACGGCCGGTCCGCGCGACAACAGCGCCCTGGAGGCCCGGGACGACGTACTCACGTTCACCGGTCCCCCGCTGACCGAGGCCGTGGACGTCCTCGGGCCGGTCTCCGCGCGGTTGAGCATCTCCACGGACACCGGGTACGCCGACGTGTTCACCCGCCTGTGCGATGTGGACGCGCAGGGCCGCTCCGTCAACATCTGTGACGGGCTGGGCAGCGTGCGCACGCACGGGGCGGAGCCCTCGCAGGTCACCGTGGCGATGAGCCACACCGCCCACCGTTTCGCCGTGGGCCACCGCATACGGTGGCAGATCAGCGCGGGCGCCCATCCGCGTTACGCCCGCAACCCCGGCAACGGGGAGTCGGCGGTGGACGCCACCACGTTCACACCGGTGCGCGTCACCCTCCACGCGGACTCGGCCTTGACGCTCGCGGCGGATGCCGGGGGACGCGAAAAGGGTCCTGCGGGCGGACGCTGACCGGCCCGGGGCTACCGGTGGTCGGGGACGTACTTGTAGCCGACGCGGCGCACGGTGGAGATGCGGTCCCGGTGGGCGGGTCCGAGCTTGCGGCGCAGCCGGGCCACGTGGACATCGACCGTACGGCCGTCGCCGATGTGCCCGTAGCCCCAGATGCCCGAGATGAGGGCATCACGCGTGTGAACCGTGTACGGGTGGGCCACGAGATGGGCCAGGAGGTCGAACTCCAGGTACGTGAGGTCCAGTTCGCGCCCGTCGACCTCGACCAGCCGGCGCGCCCGGTCGACCCGGATCGCGTCGTCGCCCCGGATCGCCTCGTCGAGCCGGACGGGGTCGGACTGCGGGGCCGGCGCGGCCGGCTCCGCCCCGGGGGGCCGGGGCAGACCGAGCCCGAGGGGATGGACCTCCGGGCGGATGCCGTGCGCCTGCATCAGCGCGACGGGGTCGACGTTCGCCGGCAGGAACACGAGGTACCCGACACGGCCGCCATCGGCCCCTCCGGCGGGGACGGCCGGGACGGCGAGCGGACGGTCGCCGACCAGCTGGAGGCGGGGGGCCGGGGAACGGCGGACGGCGGGTGCGGGAAGTGCGGTGGTCATGATGAGCCCCTTCGGCTGCGCGGAGTGAAGTACGGATGCCGGGTGTTCGGGCACGACAGGGCAGGGCGTCTCCGTGACGGAATCGACCGGAAGGTCGGCGCGGCGCAGGCCGGACCGACCCGGACGGCCCGGAGGCCGGGGTCACGGGAAAGGCGCGACGCACGGAGGAAGCGGCACCGGAACATCGGCGCGCATGGGGGAAATGCCCTGACGTAAGGCCCTAGACGGGGCGGCAGACGGCGCTGGCCACGCGACGGAGGTCAACGTGCCTGCGGCGTACGAGCAACGGCTGCGACGGGGACATGGGCACATCCTGAGGTGCCCGGCGGATGCTCGTCAATACTTCCCTACCGTTCATGTAGGAAATGGCCGGAGGAACCATGTGGGGATTTCCCGCCGCCAGGGGTGCGTGATGGTCCAACTCCCCTGCTCCACAGCCTCTTTGCCGAGGATTCCGACCTTGGACCCACACCCCGGAGGCTGACCTGCGGCGTCTTTCATCCCGAGATCGAACTGTCCACCATCCGGTCACACCCTTGCCGGAAAGGTCGCTTCGGGCGAGTATCCCTATCAATCCGATGGGAAAGGTGGGGATTCGCAGCCCTGCCCGGTCGCCGCCCGACAACGTTCCGGAGTAGCCCACATGACCACCGCCAGCCCCCATGGCACCGCCGCCCGCCCAGCCCCCGCGCCGCACGGCGGCACCGGGGACTGCCGGTGACACCCGTGCGCACGACACTCAGCCCGGTCGGACTCCCGTCCACCGACGAGCGGTCCCGCGCGCTCCTGCGCACCGCCCGCGACGTGGCGGACGACCTCGCCGCGGACGCCATCGCCCGGGACCAGGCCGGCAAGCCGCCGACCGACGAGACGGCCCGGCTGCGCGAGGCCGGCCTGCCCGCGGCCCTCACTCCGCCCGGACCCGACCGGGGGGTGGACTGGCGCACCGGCTGCGCCGTCATTCGGGAGATCTCCGCGGCGGACAGCTCCGTCGGCGACCTGCTCGCCCGTCACTACGTACACGCCTGGAGCGGGCGCTTCTACGCGGACCACGAGCTCGCCACCGCCCTCGAAGAGGAGTCGGTGCGCGAGCGCTGGCTGTGGACCGGGGCGGTGCGCACCCTCGTGCCCGACGAGGACACCTCGGGACCGGACCTCACGCTGAGACCCCGCCCCACCGGCCACGTGCTGAACGGACGCCGGTCCGTGGACACGGCGGTGGCCGCCGCCGACCAGATCGTGGTGGACGCCGTCTGCGCCGCGACCGGCGACGTCCTGGTCGTGCGGATCCCGGCCGGCGCGCGGGGCGTGAGCGTCGAACCCTCCCACGATCGCCTCGGACAGCGGGTCGCCGGCGCGGGCCGGGTCGTCCTGGACCGGGTCGCCATCACGCCCGAGCAGGTGCTGGGCCGCCGGCCGCACGACGAGGAGTCGACCCCGCCCGTCACCGCGCTGGCGGAACCGGCGCTGCGACTCGCCCTGTGCCACGTCGGCCTCGGCATCGCCGAGGGCGCCCTCACCGAGGCGCGCGACCTCAGCAGGGGCGGCCGCGCGCACCGGCTGCCCGGAGAGGACCCGGACCTCTTCCTGACGTACGGGGAACTCGCCTCCGCCGCCCAGACGGCCACCGCCGTGGTCGACCGGGCCACGGAGGTCATGGCGCGGGCCCTCGCCACGGGCGCGCACCTCGACGCCGAGGTACCGGCGGGCGTGGCCGCGCTGGTCGCCACGGCCGAGGCCGTGATGTCCGAGGCCGCCCTGCACATCACCGCCCGCGTGCTGGAAATCGCCGACGCTCCCGGTCTGGACCGGTTCTGGCGCAACGCCCGGGTCCTGACGGCCCACCGGCCGGTCGCGCACCGCCTGCGCTCCATCGGCGAGCACTACCTCAACGGCTCCCACCGCGCGGTGGCGGCGGCCTTCCACTGACGCGGGGCTCCCGCTCGGGACACGGATCCACGAGCCGGGCCCCGCGGGCTGCCGGGCGCGCGCACCCGCCCGGCAGCCCGTGGCCGCCCGTGGCCGACGCCGGCCTGATCCATGCCGGATAATGGCCCCATGCGGATCTCAGCCAGGGCGGACTACGCGGTACGTGCCGCACTGCAGCTTGCCGCGTCGCAGGACGACGGGCCGGTGAAGGCCGAGGCCATCGCCGACGCCCAGGACATCCCGCACAAGTTCCTCGAGGGCATCCTGAACGACATGCGGCGGGGCGGTCTCGTGCTCAGCCAGCGCGGCGGCAACGGCGGCTACCGTCTCGCCAAGCCCGCCGAGTCCATCACGATCGCGGACGTCATCCGCGTCGTGGACGGACCGCTCGTCTCGGTGCGCGGGGTCCGCCCGCCGGACCTGTCCTACACCGGCCCCGCCCAGTCGCTGCTTCCCCTGTGGATCGCGCTGCGGGCCAATGTGCGCGAGATCCTCGACGGTGTGACGCTCGCCGACGTGGCGTCCTCCGATCTCCCCTCGGGCGTCTCGGCGCTGGCCGATCCCCCCGGCGCCTGGACCAATCCCTGATCCCTGCCCCACCTGCGTCTTCTCACATCACGAGATGACGACGTCCACGATGCGGTCAGCCTCTTGGGCCCGTTGTCCGGCTCTGCCAATATGCCTACCAACCAGGTGGGAAAACTAGGAATCAAGTGAGGTGGCCATGCGAGAACTGCACCACGCAGGCCGGATGCTGCCGCTTGTCTCCCGCCGGCACATCGACCTCGTACGCACCTCCAGCGCCATCTGTCAGCCCGGCTGAAACCCTTCGCCGGACGGGCTCCGCGCGTGACTGCGTCGGCCTGGCGGGCCCCCCGGCCGACTGCACCGACCGCGCGCTTCCCAGAGCAGGCGTTCGGCGTACGAGCTCGGCGCCCGCACCGCGGGGCGGCCGAAACCCGCCCGCTCCTCCGCCCGCGACCGAGTTCCCGCCGGCAACGGCCGGAGGCGGGTGCCGCGTGCGGCGATGGTCTCGGCGCGCCGCTCTCCGGGGCGGGGGCGGGGCCGCCCCGCGGGGGGGCGCCGGGGCGGGGGGCGG
>NZ_JBIAXU010000024.1:0-124172 GCF_042896985.1 Streptomyces sp. NPDC001194
CGCCACCATGCACAACCTCACCCTCACAGGGTGAAACAGCACGTCAGACACCGCTCCGGCCTGCCCGCGGCAGACCTTCTGCAACACCCTTTAGGCGTCCTCGGCCAGCTCCAGCCAGCGCATCTCCAATTCGTCCCGGTCCGAGATGAGTTCGCGCAGCTCGGCGTCGAGCTTGGCCACCTTGTCGAAATCGGTGGCGTTCTCGGCGATCTGCGCGTGCAGGTTCGACTCGCGGTCCGACATCTTGTTGAGCTGGCGCTCGATCTTCTGGAGCTCCTTCTTCGCGGCGCGCGCGTCGCCGGAGGCGCTCGACTTGGCGGCGGCGGCCGGGGCGGGCGCCGGGGCGGCCGCCTCGATCATCTTCTGCCGGCGCTCCAGGTACTCGTCCAGGCCGCGCGGCAGCATCCGCAGGCTCGCGTCGCCCAGCAGCGCCATCACCGTGTCGGTGGTGCGCTCGATGAAGAACCGGTCGTGGGAGATCACGATCATCGAGCCCGGCCAGCCGTCGAGGAGGTCCTCCAGCTGGGTCAGGGTCTCGATGTCGAGGTCGTTGGTGGGCTCGTCGAGGAAGAGCACGTTGGGCTCGTCCATCAGCAGCCGCAGGATCTGCAGCCGGCGCCGCTCACCACCGGAGAGGTCGCCGACGGGTGTCCACTGCTTCTCCTTGGTGAAACCGAACTGCTCGCACAGCTGACCGGCCGTCATCTCGCGTCCCTTGCCGAGGTCCACCCGGTCGCGCACCCGCTGCACGGCCTCGAGGACCCGCAGGGACGGGTCGAGTTCGCCGACCTCCTGGGAGAGGTACGCCAGCTTGACGGTCTTGCCGACGGTGACGGACCCGGCCGCGGGCTGGACGTCGCCCTGCGTACGGGCCGCCTCCGCGAGCGCGCGCAGCAGCGAGGTCTTGCCGGCGCCGTTGACGCCGACGAGGCCGACCCGGTCACCGGGGCCGAGGTGCCAGGTGAGGTGCTTGAGCAGGGTCTTCGGCCCGGCCTGCACGGTGACGTTCTCCAGGTCGAACACGGTCTTGCCGAGGCGGGCGTTGGCGAAGCGCATCAGCTCGGACTTGTCGCGCGGCTCCGGCACGTCGGCGATGAGCTCGTTGGCGGCCTCGATGCGGTAGCGCGGCTTGGAGGTCCGCGCGGGGGCGCCGCGGCGCAGCCAGGCGAGCTCCTTGCGCATCAGGTTCTGCCGCTTGGTCTCCTCGGTGGCGGCGATCCGCTCGCGCTCGGCGCGGGCGAAGACGTAATCGCTGTAGCCGCCCTCGTACTCGTACACGGTGCCGCGCTGGACGTCCCACATGCGGGTGCAGACCTGGTCGAGGAACCAGCGGTCGTGGGTGACGCAGACGAGCGCGGAGCGGCGCTCCTGGAGGTGCTTGGCCAGCCAGGAGATGCCCTCGACGTCGAGGTGGTTGGTGGGCTCGTCGAGGACGAGGAGGTCCTGGTCGGCGATGAGCAGCTTGGCGAGCGCGATGCGGCGGCGCTCACCACCGGAGAGCGGTCCGATGACGGTGTCGAGGCCCTGGCCGAAGCCGGGGAGGTCGAGGCCGCCGAAGAGCCCGGTGAGCACGTCGCGGATCTTGGCGTTGCCGGCCCACTCGTGGTCGGCCATGTCCCTGATGATCTCGTGGCGGATGGTGGCCGCGGGGTCGAGGGAGTCGTGCTGGGTGAGCACGCCCATGCGCAGGCCGCCGCTCTGGGTGACCCGGCCGGTGTCCGGTTCCTCCAGCTTCGCGAGCATGCGGATGAGGGTGGTCTTGCCGTCGCCGTTGCGGCCCACGACACCGATCCGGTCTCCCTCGGACACGCCGAGGGAGATGCCGTCGAGCAGGGCACGGGTTCCGTACACCTTGCCGACTGCCTCGACATTGACCAGATTGACGGCCATCAGACGCGCTCCAGGGAAGGGTGTGGATCAGCCCCTCAGCCTAACCCTCCGAACCGGCGCCGGGCGCTCCACCAGGAGCCAGCCTCCCAGAGCCATGCCGATGGCGGCGGGCGCGGTGACCGGCAGGGCGATCAGGGTGGCGCTGTGACCCTCCAGCAGGCCGCCGAGCCCGGTCATGGACAGGCCGAGGATCCCGAGCAGGCACAGGGTGATGCCGAGGGCGGCGCCGAGCCCGGATCCGGGCTCGGCGCCGCCGCGGCCGGGGGCCTCGAAGCGGCGGAAGAGGGCGACGAGTACGCCGGTCAGCGCGGCGGCGGCCAGCAGCCGGACGGGGACCTGGGC
Organism: Streptomyces sp. NPDC001194; assembly: GCF_042896985.1. Taxonomy (NCBI): domain Bacteria; kingdom Bacillati; phylum Actinomycetota; class Actinomycetes; order Kitasatosporales; family Streptomycetaceae; genus Streptomyces; species Streptomyces sp. NPDC001194. The sequence goes on from NZ_JBIAXU010000024.1 coordinate 2,233, forward strand.
CCACCACGCGGCGGTGGCGGGGTCGGGCAGGCGCAGGCCGAGGCCGAGCTGGGCGGCGTACACGGCGAGCATGGCGGTGAGGTGCCAGAGGAAGGCGGTCATGGCGATCCCGTTGGCGGCGACGACCCCGCGCCAGACGCGGGGCCGGGCGAGCAGCGCGGCGGCGGGCGCCCCCAGCAGCTCCACCGCGCCGACGAGCCACGCCCCGTGCGCCAGGAGCGCGAGGGTGGGCGGGGCCATGTTGGACACCTTCTCGCCCGGCATCCCGACCATCGACAGCGGGTACGGCCCGTACGCGACGAGCAGCACGGCGCCGAGCAGCCCGGCGGCGGCGAGCAGTCCGGGGCGGGTGATCCGCCCGTCGGCGCGCAGGAAGCCCAGCTGGTGGACGGCGAGCCAGACGAAGCCGAAGTTCAGGAACTCGGCGTACGGGACGCCGAGCGCGAAGCGCAGTACGTCGACGGCGGCCGCGGCCCCGGCCAGCGCGGCGAAGGCCCCCCAGCCCCACCGCCGGTGGAGCTTCAGCAGCGCGGGGGTGAAGGCGACCATGGCGAGGTAGATCCCGATGAACCACAGCGGCTGGGTGACCAGCCGCAGGGCGGCCCCGGTCAGCTTCCCCTCCCCCGCGCCGGCGAGCTGTACGGCGAGCGCCCCGGCCGTCCAGACGAGGACGAAGACGAGGGTGGGCCGCAGCAGCCGCCGCAGCCGCGCCCGCAGGAAGGCCGCGTAGACGGGCCGCCCTTCGGCGCGCCCGGCCAGGGAGCGGTACGACAGCGCGTGCGAGAACCCGCCGACGAAGAAGAACACCGGCATGATCTGCAGGACCCAGGTGAGCACCTGGAGCGCGGGGACGAGGGCGAGCAGGTTCCCTATGCCGTCACCGCTGACGGCGGCCATCAGCCAGTGCCCGAGCAGCACGGTCCCGAGCGAGGCGACCCGCAACAGGTCGACGTACCGGTCCCGGCTCGCGGGCGTGGCCTCTGCGAGGTCCTTGATGCTGTGTGCGGCGTGTCCCATGGGTGCACGTTCCCGCCCGGGACCCGGGCGGGAACAGAGCGCGGATACTCACTTCGCCCTGGGTACCCGGAACCTCAGGCCGGGAGGACCGTCGCTCCCGGGGCCGGGCCGGTGGCCGTACGGGTGGTGCGGCAGGTGCCGGAGGCTTCCAGGGCCGCGGCCACCTTGAGGGCGGCTTCCGGGTCGCGGACCAGGAAGGCCGTCGTCGGGCCGGAGCCGGAGACCAGCGCGGCCAGGGCTCCGGCGGAGGTGCCCGCCTCCAGCGTCGCGGCCAGCTGCGGGCGCAGCGACAGCGCCGCCGGCTGGAGGTCGTTGGCCAGGGTCGCGGCGAGGGCGTCCGCCTCGCCCGAGGCGAGGGCGGCGAGCAGCTCCGGCGAGGCCTCCGGGACCGGGATGCTCCGGCCTTCGGCCAGCCGGTCGAACTCGCGGAACACCGCCGGCGTCGACAGCCCGCCGTCGGCGACCGCGAACACCCAGTGGAAGGTGCCCGCCTCGACCGGGGTCAGGAGCTCCCCGCGCCCGGTGCCCAGCGCCGCTCCGCCGACCAGGCTGAACGGCACGTCGCTGCCGAGTTCCGCACACATCTTCAGGAGCTCGGCGCGGGGCGTGCCCAGGCCCCACAGGGCGTCGCAGGCCAGCAGGGCGCCGGCGCCGTCGGCGCTGCCGCCCGCCATGCCGCCGGCCACCGGGATGTTCTTCGCGATGTGCAGGTGGACCGCGTCGGACAGGCCGTGGCGGGCCGCGAGGATCTCCGCCGCCCGCGCCGCCAGGTTCGTACGGTCCAGCGGGACCTGGTCCGCGTCCGGGCCGGCGCAGGTGACCGTCAGGGTCTCGGCCGGGGTGACCGTCACCTCGTCGTACAGGGACACCGCGAGGAAGACGTTGGCCAGGTCGTGGAAGCCGTCGGCCCGGGCCGCGCCCACCGCCAGCCGGACGTTGACCTTCGCCGGGACCCGTACGGTCACGCTCTTCATCTTGTTCACAGCGCGGGCCTCTCCGCCGCGGGCTTGTGCTCGGCGATCGCCGCGAACTGCTCCACCGTCAGGGACTCCCCGCGCGCCTGCGGGGACACCCCGGCGGCGACCAGCGCCTGCTCGGCGCCCGCCGCAGAGCCGGCCCAGCCGGCCAGCGCGGCCCGCAGGGTCTTGCGGCGCTGTGCGAAGGCCGCGTCCACGACGGCGAAGACCTCCGCCTTGGTGGCGGTCGTCTTGATCGGCTCGGCCCGCCGCACCAGCGAGACCAGGCCCGAGTCCACGTTCGGCGCGGGCCAGAACACCTTGCGGCCGATGGACCCGGCGCGCTTGACGTGCGCGTACCAGTTGGCCTTGACGGACGGCACCCCGTAGACCTTGTTGCCCGGCTCGGCTGCCAGCCGGTCGGCGACCTCCGCCTGCACCATCACGAGCGTGCGCTCGATGGTCGGGAACCGGTCCAGCATGGTCAGGAGCACCGGCACGGCCACGTTGTACGGCAGGTTCGCGACGAGCGCGGTCGGCGCCGGCCCGGGCAGCTCCTCCACCAGCATCGCGTCGGAGTGCACCAGCGCGAAGCGGTCCTTGCGCTCCGGCATCCGCGCCTCGATGGTGGCGGGCAGCGCCGCGGCCAGGATGTCGTCGATCTCGACGGCGGTGACCCGGTCGGCGGCCTCCAGCAGCGCGAGCGTCAGCGACCCCAGCCCCGGCCCGACCTCGACGACGACGTCGTCGGGCCGCACCTCGGCGGTGCGCACGATGCGGCGCACCGTGTTGGCGTCGATGACGAAGTTCTGGCCCTTCTGCTTCGTCGGCCGTACGCCGAGTACGGCGGCCAGCTCACGGATGTCCGCCGGCCCGAGAAGGGCGTCGGAGGTGGTGCCGGAGGTGGTGCTGGAGGTGCTCTCGGGCTGCTGCTCTGCGGTGCTCACCGGTAAAGCCTACGGCCGCAGTGGGGCCACGGGGTCGCGCCCCTTTGTACGTAGAGCTTCTTCGCCCGGTACGTCTGCTCCGGGCCCGGGGCGTCCTGGGGGCGGCCGGAGCCGCCGAGGCTCTGCCAGGTGCGGACGTCGAACTGGTAGAGGCCGCCGTACGTGCCCGAGGCGTCGGTGGCGGAGGGGCGGCCGCCGGACTCGCACTGGGCCAGCGCCCCCCAGTCGAGGCCGTCGGCCCCGGCGACGGAGGTGGGCAGCGGCCTCGTGCCGACCCTGACGAGCTGGGTGACCGGCTCGCGGACGGTCTCCTCGGCGACCATGCGGGGCTTCTGCCGGACCCCGTTGACCGTGCGCAGGACGTACGTGACCCGGCGCGCTCCGGGCCGGCCCGCCCGTTCGACGACCTCGGTGCCGGCGAACAGGGCGTCGTCCTCGGTCCGCTCGGTCTCGTACGGGATGCGCTCCTCGCGCACCTCTCGGGTGCCGGTGATGCGCAGCACGGTGACGGTCTGGCCGTCGCGCGGGAAGGAGGCGGGCGGGACGGAGGTGGTGTCCTGGCCCTGGAGGGTGATCCCGGCCTGGCCGAGGGCCTCCTGGACGGTGGCGGCGTTGGTGCGGATGGTGCTCTCGCGGCCGTCCGCCATGAAGGTGACGCTGCGTTCGGTGCGGACGGAGAGGGTGAGGCCGGCCCGGGGAACGGGGGCGGTGCGCGGGGCGGAGAGGTAGGCGCCCTCGACGCGGACGCCGAACTGGCGCAGGGCCCCCTCGACGGTGCCCGCGGTGGTCCACACCTGGCGGCTCTGCCCGTCGAGGGTCAGGCGCAGGGGGCGGCCGTAGCGGACGACGATCTCGTCGCCGTCGTCGAGGGCCTCGGTGCGGGCGGGGGCGACGAGGTCGTGCGGGCCGACGCCGAGGCCTTCGGCGGCGAGGAGTTCGTCGACGTCGTCGGCGAAGGTGTGCAGGGTCCGGGGCTCGCCGTCCACGGTGAGCCGTACGGACTTGTCGGCGGCGACGAAGGCCGTGGTGCCGCCGGCCAGGAAGGCGACGACCAGTGCCTGCGGGACGATCCGCCGCCAGCCGGCCTGGCCGGCGACCGTCCCGGCGGGAGCCCCGCGGCGCCGCCGGCCGGTCGGGGCGGCGGCCTGAGGGAGGCCGGGGCCGGGGTCCGGGCTGCGGCGGCGGCCCGTGCCGGGGCCCGCTCCCGGTACGGCGCCCACGGGCGCCGCGCGGTCCGCGCCGCCCCCGGTGGGTGCGGCGCGGCGCCGGCCGGTCGGGGCGGCGGGCGGGGGGCCCGCCTCGGCGATCTTGCGCCGCCGGGCGGCCCGCCGGTCCCCGGTGCGCGGGGCGGGCACCACGGCGGGCTCGGGGTCCGGGGCGACGGCCTCGTTCCCGTGCACCCCGGTGAAAGGACTCTCGCTCACGACGCTCGCTCCACTGGTCCGGCCCCATCGGTTCGGGCACGGCACCCTAGCGGACGTCCGTCACCCGCCAAAGTCGGACGGCTACCCAGCGTGTCGAAAGGGTGGGTGGTCCCGGGGCGTTTCGGACCCGCCCCGGCGGCCCCTCAGTAGTCGAAGGCGCGTGCCGTGTTCGCCGCCAGGGCGGTCGCCATCGCGTCCTCGCCGATCCCCCGGACCGCCGCCATCGCTCGTACGGTCAGCGGAATGAGGTACGGCGCGTTGGGCCGTCCGCGGTACGGCGCCGGGGTGAGGTACGGGGCGTCGGTCTCGACGAGCACCAGCTCCAGGGGGGCCACGGCCAGGGCCTCGCGCAGGGGAGCGGCGTTCTTGAAGGTCACGGTCCCGGCGAAGGACATGTAGTACCCGGCGGCGGCGCATTCGCGCGCCATCTCGGCGTCCCCGGAGTAGCAGTGGAAGACGGTCCGCTCGGGCGCGCCCTCCTCGCGCAGGATGCGCAGGACGTCGGCGTGGGCCTCGCGGTCGTGGATGACGAGGGCCTTGCCCTGACGCTTCGCGATCTCGATGTGGGCGCGGAAGGAGCGCTCCTGCGCGGCCATTCCGTCGGGTCCGGTGCGGAAGTGGTCCAGCCCGGTCTCGCCGACCGCCTTCACGTGCGCGAGCTTCGCGAGCTCCTCGATCTCGGCCAGCGCCTCGTCGAGGGCGGCCTCGCCGCCGCCCGCCCGGGCGCCCTGGCGCGACCATCCGTCGGGGTCCCCGAGCACGATGCGGGGCGCTTCGTTCGGGTGAAGGGCGACGGCCGCGTGGACGTTCTCGTACGCGGCGGCGGTCTCGGCCGCCCAGCGGGAGCCCTTCACGTCGCAGCCGACCTGGACGACGGTGGTCACGCCGACCGAGGCGGCCTTGGCGAGGCCCTCCTCGACGGTGCCGGCCTGCATGTCCAGGTGGGTGTGGGAGTCCGCCACCGCCACCCGGAGGGGTTCGGGCAGCGGCGGCGGGGTGTCCTTGGAGGCAGTGCTCATGGAGCCGATCTTATGACCGGGCGCTCAGGCCCTCAGGCCCACCGGCCCACCGGCCCTCAGGGCCATCGGCCCTCACGACCGGCGGAAGCGCCTCATCAGCCGCGAGAGCCAGCTCCCGCGCCGCGGGCCTTCGTCCGCCGACACGGGCCCGGGGGCGTCGTGCAGCGGGATCGTGCGCTGCTTCGGGGCCCTCGGGACGTTCGCCCCGGCCGGCACCGGGCCGGCGATCCCGGGCGAGATGCGGTGGTGGTAGAGCTTGTCGATCGTGCCGAGGACCGAGGACACCTGGCCTTCTCGCATGATCCGCACCACGTGCCCGTCGCAGTTGTGGCAGGTCGGGTTCGACAGCGGGGAAGGGACCCGTTCGCCCTGGACGGTGTAGATGATGAAGGGCTGGCCCTTGCCGTCGACGTGGTGCTCGATCTCGTAGCCCTGTTCCCAGGCGTATCCGCACTTCATGCAGGCGAAGGAGTAGGCCTCGTGCACGGTGTGCACACCAGGCTTCGGCAGGGAGACGGGTACGGCCACTGCGGGCGCGGGTACGGGTGCCGAGGTGTCTGCGATCTCACTCATGCCAGCTCCTCTTGTTCCACTGGTGCCATTGCCAGTGGACGCCTCTTCGGGCAGGAGCGCATCAGGCCCTGTCGACTGTTGGACGGTCTTTGGGCGACTCATGTCCCAAAGCGCCCGGTGCGCGGTCTGAGCTTTGCTTTTCAGGTTAGACCTTTACCGTCTTACAGCACCTTTTGAGCCGCATTCTTTGCCGCGACGACCGCGTCGAAGACCTCCCGCTTGGGTACTCCGGCCTCGGACGCCACCGCCGCGATGGCTTCTTTTCGCCGCTCCCCGGCCTCCTCGCGCACGCGCACCCTGCGCACCAGCTCCTCGGCGTCCACGTCGCCGGGCCGGGCCGCCGGTGCGCCCTCCACGACGACGGTGATCTCGCCGCGCACGCCCTCGGCGGCCCAGGCCGCCAGCTCGCCGAGCCCGCCGCGCTTGACCTCCTCGTACGTCTTGGTCAGCTCGCGGCACACGGCGGCCCGCCGGTCGGCGCCGAAGACCTCGGCCATGGCGGCGAGGGTGTCGTCGAGGCGGTGCGGGGCCTCGAAGTAGACGAGCGTGCGGCGCTCGCCCTCGACCTCGCGGAGCCGGCCGAGGCGCTCGCCCGCCTTGCGGGGCAGGAACCCCTCGAAGCAGAAGCGGTCGACCGGCAGCCCCGACAGGGCGAGCGCGGTGAGCACCGCGGAAGGCCCGGGCACGGCGGTGACCTTGATGTCCTTCTCGACGGCGGCGGCGACCAGGCGGTAGCCGGGGTCGGAGACGGACGGCATGCCGGCGTCGGTGACCAGCAGCACCCGCTTGCCCTGCTCCAGCGCTTCCACCAGCTCGGGGGTGCGCGCCGATTCGTTGCCCTCGAAGTACGAGACGACGCGCCCGGTGGTGTGCACGCCGAGCCCCTGGGTCAGCCGGCGCAGCCGCCGGGTGTCCTCGGCGGCGACCACGTCGGCCCGCTCCAGCTCGGCCGCGAGCCGCGGCGGGGCGTCGGCGAGATCGCCGATCGGGGTGCCGGCGAGCACGAGCACGCCCGCGGAGCCCGCGGGGGCGGAGGTCGAGGAGGGGGTTTCGGAGCCGGTGGGCTGGTCAGTCGTCACCCGCCCATCCTCTCAGCCGTGGGCCCGGCAGACGTCATGCGTCCCGCCCGGCAGACCTCGGACGTCCGCCCGGCAGACCTCGGACGTCCGCCCGGCAGACCTCGTGCGTCCCACCCGGCAGACCTCGTGCGTCCCACCCCGCAGACCTCGGGCGTCCCACCCCGCACACGTCATCCGTCCCACCCGGCACACCGGCCGGGGCTCCCCGGCACTGGGGTTCCCACAGCCGCGTTCCCTACGATGACCCGGTGACCAGTACCGCGACGCCGCCGCCCAGCCCCGCGGGGGCCCCGCCCGCCCCTCCGGCGGGGCGCGTAGACCAGCCCTCCACCTGGCTGCGCCGCCTGCGCAGCTTCGGCTACGCGCCGCCCGCCGACGCCCGGCGCCAGGGCTCCGGGCGCGCGGACGTCCCGAGTCCGGACGTCCGCGCCCGCCTGGTGCCCCCGTACGCCCGGCCCTCCGCGCAGTTGTGGACGGCGCTCGGCGTGCCGCTCTCCGCGGCGGGCACCTGGCAGCGCGTGCTGGCGTGGGCGGGGCCGCTGCTGGTGGCGCTGGTGGCCGGGGTGCTGCGCTTCGTGCACCTGGGCAGCCCGAAGGCGGTGATATTCGACGAGACGTACTACGCCAAGGACGCCTGGGCCACCATCCGGCAGGGCTACGAGGCGAGCTGGCCCAAGGACATCGACAAGTCGATCCTCGCCAACCCCGACGGGGTCTCCCTCCCGCTGGACCCCGGCTACGTGGTGCACCCGCCGGTCGGCAAGTGGGTCATCGGGCTCGGCGAGTGGATGTTCGGCTTCACGCCGTTCGGCTGGCGGTTCATGACGGCCGTGCTCGGCACCCTGTCGGTGCTGATGCTGTGCCGGATCGGCCGCCGCCTGTTCCGCTCCACCTTCCTGGGCTGCCTGGCGGGCGCGCTGCTCGCGGTGGACGGCCTGCACCTGGTGATGAGCCGTACGGCCCTGCTCGACCTCGTCCTCATGTTCTTCGTCCTGGCCGCCTTCGGGGCGCTGCTCATCGACCGGGACCGGGCGCGGGCCAGACTCGCGGACGCGCTGCCGGTGGACGACGAGGGGCGCACCCGCCCGGACGTCACGGTCACGGAAACGCTGCGCCTGGGCTGGCGCCCGTACCGGATCCTGGCGGGCGTCTGCCTGGGCCTGGCGTTCGGCACGAAGTGGAACGGCCTCATCGTGCTGGCGTTCTTCGGCGTGCTGACCGTCCTGTGGGACGCGGCCGCGCGCCGCACAGCCGGGGCGGGCGCCCCGTACGCGGCGATGCTGCGCCGTGACGCGCTGCCGGGCTTCCTGTCGACGGTGCCGGTGGCGGTCGCGGTGTACCTGGCCTCGTGGACCGGCTGGATCCTCTCCCCCGACAACGGCAAGGGCGGTTACTTCCGCGACTGGGCCGCCAAGAACGACCAGCACAGCTCGCTGGCGTTCCTGCCGGAGTGGCTGCGCAGCCTGTGGCACTACGAGACGGAGGTCTACGCGTTCCACGTGGGCCTGACCTCGGGCCACACCTACCAGTCGAACCCGTGGAGCTGGCTGGTCCTCGGCCGGCCCGTCTCCTATTTCTACGAGTCCCCCGACCCGGGGACGGACGGCTGCCCGGCGACGGAGGCGGGCAAGTGCGCCCGCGAGGTGCTGGCCCTGGGCACCCCGCTGCTGTGGTGGGCGGGCTGCTTCGCGCTGCTGTACGTGCTGTGGCGGTGGTTCTTCCGCCGTGACTGGCGGGCGGGCGCGATCGCGTGCGCGCTGGCCGCGGGCCTGCTGCCCTGGTTCAACTACCAGGAGCGGACCATCTTCTTCTTCTACGCGGTGGTCTTCGTCCCGTACCTGTGCCTGGCGGTGGCGATGATGATCGGCGCCCTGCTGGGCCCGTCGGGCTCCTCGGAGCGCAGACGCGCGCTGGGCGCGATCGCGGCGGGCGTGCTGGTCCTCCTCATCATCTGGAACTTCATCTACTTCTGGCCGATCTACACCGGCGAGACCCTCCCGATGGACTCCTGGCGCGGCCGCATGTGGCTGGACACCTGGGTCTAGCCGCCCCGAGCCCGCCCGCGCGGGGTACGGCCCGTCACCGCTCGCGGCGGTGGCGGGCCGTACCCATGCTGGAAGGAGGAGGTGAAGCGCCATGCGCATACGAAGACTGCTGGGCCTCGCGCTCGCCACGGCGGCCCTGGCCGGCGCGAGCGCCCTCGGTGCCGCGACGGCGCAGGCGGCGGCGTCCCCGGCCATCACGTCCGCGGACTGCACGGCCCAGGGCGGAACGGTCAGGAACATCCCTTACGGCGGAACGGTCTGCGTGCTCCCCGACGGGACGCAGGTGAGGGTCGACTGACCGGCCGCGGTGTTCCGGTCTGGTAACAAGCCGTACGCGTTCGGTTTGCACAGCGTAAGGTCCGCACCAGAGGTTCTTTGAACACGTTCAGAGAATACGGGGAATCTGGGGAGGAACGTACGTGAACGGGGCGGCGAAAGGTGCCATCGTCGGCGGGGTGTTCCTCGCGATGCTCGGCGGCGCCGGGTACGGGGTGTACGCGCTCGTCGGGGACGGCGCAGACGAAGGCAAGGGCGGTGACACCGCCGTCCGGGCCGAGAAGGGCAGCGGGCCCGTCACGGACAAGGAGGCCGCGCAGACCGCGAAGGCCTTCCTCGCGGCGTGGGCGGCCGGGGACGCGCGGGCCGCGGCGGAGCTGACGAACAACGTGCAGGCCGCGCAGACCGCCGTGGCCGACTACCGGGCCAAGGCGTACGTGTCCAAGGCCGTGATCACCCCGGGGACGCAGGCGGGTACGACCATCCCGTTCGCCGTCGCCGCGGAGATCACGTACGAGGGCGCCACCAAGCCGCTGGCGTACGAGTCCAAGCTGACCGTCGTACGCGGGCTGACCAGCGGGAAGCCTCTCGTCGACTGGCAGCCCTCGGTGATCCACCCGCAGCTCCAGAAGGACGAGAAGCTGCGCGCGGGCGCGCCCGCGGCCCCGCCGGTCAAGGCCGTGGACCGGGGCGGCGAGGAGCTCACCGCCGAGAAGTACCCCTCGCTGCGGCCGGTCCTCGACCAGCTGCGCCAGGCGTACGGCGGCAAGACCGGCGGCAGGACCGGGGCCGAGCTGTGGATCGAGCCGGCCGCCCAGGACGCGCCGAAGCGGACCCTGCTCACGCTGGTGGAAGGGGAGCCGAGCACGCTGAAGACGTACCTGGACGCCAAGGTCCAGGCGGCGGCCGAGAAGGCCGTCGCCAAGTACCCGGAGTCCTCGGTGGTCGCGGTTCAGCCGACCAACGGGCACATCCTGGCCGTCGCCAACAACCGCAAGGACGGCTTCAACGCGGCGATGGAGGGGCGGCGGGCCCCCGGCTCGACGATGAAGATCGTGACGGCGGCGATGCTGATCGACCGGGGCAAGGCGGCGGCCGACCGGCCGGCGGAATGCACCAAGGACGCCTCCTGGGGCGGCCGTACGTTCCACAACCTGGACAACTTCGAGCTGCCGGGCGCGAACTTCGCGACCAGCTTCGCCAAGTCCTGCAACACCGCCTTCATCAAGCAGATCGACGACGTCGACGACGATTCGGCGCTGGCGAAGGAGGCCCGGGAGGTCTTCGGCCTCGGGCTGGACAACTGGAAGACGGGCATCCGGTCGACCGACGGCCAGGTGCCGGAGGCGAAGGGCGCGGAGGCGGCCGCCGAGTACATCGGGCAGGGCCGGATCACCATGAACCCGCTGAACGTCGCCTCGTTCACGGCCACCGCGCGCAGCGGGGTCTTCCACCAGCCGCTGCTCGTCTCGGCGGAGCTGGACGGGCGGCCGATCGCACAGGCCGGACGGCAGATGAAGCCGTCGGTCCAGCAGCAGCTGGTGCGGATGATGAAGCAGACGGCGAGCAGCGGCACGGCGGCGAAGACGATGGCGGCGGTCGGCGGCTCCGACAAGGGCGCGAAGACCGGCTCGGCGGAGGTCGACGGCGCGGGCAGCCCGGACAGCTGGTTCACGGGCTACAGCGGCGACGTGGCCGCGGCGGCGATGGTCGAGGCGGGCGGCCACGGCGCCGACGCGGCCGGCCCCATCGTTGCCTCGGTGCTGTCCGGGTCCTGACGCCGGGTCCCGGCGGGCAACGGCACGGCGGAACGGCGTGGCGTGAGCGGCCTGCCGTGAGCGGCCTGGCGGAACGGCGTGGCGTGAGCGGCCTGGCAGAACGGCGTGGCGCGAGCGGGAGGCGGGGCGCTAGCGTGCCCGCATGACGACCGGTACCCACCCCCGCTTCGCACAGGCCCTCGCCGAGCTGGGGCTCGACGTGGGCGTACGCACGTTCCCCGACGGCACCAGGACCGCCGCCGACGCGGCCGCGGCGATCGGCTGCGAGCTCGGCCAGATCGCGAAGTCGCTGGTCTTCGCGGCGGACGGGGTTGCGGTGGTGGTCCTGATGGACGGGGCCTCACGGGTCGACGTGGAGGCGGTCCGCCGGGAGCTCGGGGCGCGCGAGGTCACCCGGGCGGACGCCGCGCTGGTCCGGGAGACCACCGGCTACGCGATCGGCGGCGTGCCTCCGTTCGGGCACCGCACCCGGACCCGGGTCCTGGCGGACCACTCGCTGCTGGCCCACGAGGTGGTCTGGGCCGCGGCCGGAACCCCGCACTCGGTGTTCCCGATGCCCCCGCGGGAGCTGATCGCCCACGCCGGTGCCGCCCTGGCCGACGTACGCGAGCGCTGACCGTCCGGCCGCTCCCGGCCGGGCGCCGGGCCGTCGGACCGCCGGGACGCCGCGTGGCGGCGTCACCGGGTCACAGGGAGCCGCGCACCGCCCGGATCAGGGCCTGCGCCCGGGGATCGGCGGTCACCGACTTCGCGTGCGCGTTCGTCACGTACCCGAACGCCACCCCGGCCTCCGGATCCGCGAAGCCCAGCGATCCGCCCCGCCCCGGGTGCCCGAACGAGCCCGCCGACAGCAGCGGCGACGCCGGGCTGTGCAGCATGTACCCCGGCCCGAAGCGCGTGTTGACCACCAGCACCCGGTCCGGGCCGGCCGACAGCTCCGTACCCGCCAGCGCGCGCGTGTCGGGGGTGAACAGACCCACGCCGTCCTCCGTGTCCCCCAGCAGCGCCGCGTACACGCCCGCCAGGCCCCGCGCGGTGCCGATGCCCGCCGAGGCCGGGAGCTCGGCCGCCCGGAACTCCGGGGCGTTCTCGTCCGGCAGCGGCGTGATCGCCGCGAAGGCGCGCCGGGTCAGCGAGGAGGGGTCCTCCCACGCCTGCGAAACGTTCCTGCGCGGCCGCGTCCTGAGTCCGCCCGCCATACCGGCAGGCGGCTCCACCGGCCCCACGCGGCCTACCCGCCCCGTCGCCCCGGTCGGCAGGCCTATCCAGAACTCCAGCCCCCGCGGCCCCGTGACCTCCTGCGCCAGCCACTGTCCCAGCGAGGCGCCGGTCACCTGCAGCACCAGCTCCGACAGCAGCCAGCTGTACGTCTGCGCGTGGTAGCCGTGGGCGGAACCCGGCTCCCAGAAGGCCCGCTGTCCGGCGACCGCTCGGGCCCCCGAGACCCCGTCCACCGCCTGTGCGGGCGTCAGCGGGACGTCGAGCGCCGGCACTCCCGCCCGGTGTGCGAGCAGGTCCCGCACCAGCGTCCGCTCCTTGCCGCCCGCCTTGAACTCCGGCCAGTACGCCCCCACCGGCGCGTCCAGGTCCAGCAGCCCCCGCTGGTGCAGCAGTAGCGGCACGACCGCGGCCACGCCCTTGGTGGCCGAGCGCACCACCTGGGCCGTACCGGCCTCCCAGGGCTCCGCGCCGGGAACCCCGGCGCCGCCGTCGACGTCCTTGGGGCCCGCCCACAGGTCGACGACCTTCCGGCCGTCCCGGTACACGGCCACCGCCGCGCCCCGGTCCCCGAGCACCTCGAAGTTGCGTACGAAAGCGTCCCGGACGGCCTCGAAGCCCTCGGCCACGGTCCCGTTGACGTCCACGTCCCTGCTCCTCGTTCACCGCGGGTGCCGCCTGGTCGGTCCGCCCGAAGAGTCCAACACGGACCGGCTCCGTCTCCTTCCCCGGGGCCCGCGGGAAACGGCGCCGGTCAGTGCGGGGGCCGCGCCAGGGAGGGCGTGCGCGGGTCGAACCCGAACGGCAGCTCCAGCCGGTGCGCCCGCATCAGTTCCTCGTCGCACATCAGGTCCTGCGTGCGCCCGTCGGCGGCGATGACCCCCTCGCTGAGGATCACCGACCGCGGGCACAGCTCCAGGGCGTACGGCAGGTCGTGGGTCACCATCAGCACCGTCACGTCCAGCGAGCGCAGGATGTCGGCGAGCTCGCGCCGCGAGGCCGGGTCCAGGTTGGAGGAGGGTTCGTCCAGGACCAGGATCTCCGGCCGCATGGCCAGTACGGTCGCCACCGCGACCCGGCGGCGCTGCCCGAACGACAGGTGGTGCGGCGGCCGGTCCGCGAAGGCCTCCATGCCGACCTGCTCCAGCGCCTCGCGGACCCGCGCCTCCAGCTCCGCGCCCCGCATCCCGGCGGCCGCCGGGCCGAAGGCCACGTCCTCGCGCACGGTCGGCATGAACAGCTGGTCGTCGGGGTCCTGGAAGACGATGCCGACCCGGCGCCGGATCTCGGCGAAGTTCCGCTTGTCCACCGGCAGCCCGGCCACCGTCACGGTGCCGACCCCGCCGCCGAGGATGCCGTTGAGGTGCAGCACCAGCGTGGTCTTGCCGGCGCCGTTCGGGCCGAGCAGGGCCACCCGCTCGCCCTGTCCGACGGTCAGGTCCACTCCGAAGAGGGCCTGGTGCCCGTCCGGATAGGCGTAGGCGAGGCCGGAGACCTCGAGGGAGGCGGGAGTGGCGGGAGTGGCGGGAGAGGGGGTCACAGGGTCCATCCCATCAGACAGACGGCGAGGGCCGCCGCCGGGAGTACGGCCGCGTACGCCCACTGGGCGCGCGTGGCGACGACTTCGTCGATCACCGGCATCGAGCCGGCGTAGCCGCGGCTGACCATCGCGAGGTGGACCCGCTCACCGCGTTCGTAGGAGCGGATGAACAGCGCCCCGGCGGTCTTGGCCAGCACCCCCCAGTGCCGGATCCCGCTGGCCTCGAACCCGCGCGAGCGCCGGGCGATCGACATCCGGCGCAGCTCGTCGGTGATCACGTCGCCGTACCGGATCATGAAGGAGGCGATCTGCACCAGCAGGGGCGGCAGCTTCAGCCGCTGGAGCCCGAGCAGCAGCGCGCGCAGCTCGGTGGTCGAGGCGAGCAGGACGGACGCGGCGACCCCGAGCGTGCCCTTGGCCAGTACGTTCCAGGCGCCCCAAAGGCCCGACACGCTGAGGGACATGCCGAGGACCTCCACCCGCTCACCCTGTGCCACGAACGGCATGAGCACGGCGAAGGCCACGAACGGGACCTCGATCAGCAGCCGCCGCAGCAGGAACCCGGCCGGGATCCGGGCCGCGGCCGCGACCACCGCGATGAGGAGGGCGTACAGCCCGAAGGCCCACACCGCCTCGCGCGGTGTGGAGACGACGACCAGGACGAAGGCGAAGGCCGCGGCCAGCTTGCAGTGCGGCGGCAGGGCGTGGATCGGCGAGTGGCCGTGCCGGTAGAGCTTGTGGGCGTGGCCCGCGCCCATCTCAGACCGCCGTGGACGCGGTCGAGGCGGCCGTCAGGTCCTCCGCGCGCCGGCGGCGCACGGTCCAGAAGATCCCGGTGCCGACGGCGACGGTCGCGCCCACGCCGATGACACCGGCGAGGCCGCCGGAGAGACGGGCGTCGTCGACGTCCTTGACGCTGTAGTCGGCGAGCGGGGAGTCGGCGCTGGCGTGCTCCTTCACGTTCTGGTCGATGCCCTTGTCGGCGGCGACCTTCTCCAGGCCGTCGGGGCTGGTGGAGGCGTAGAAGGAGACGAACCCGGCCAGGACGAGGGCGGTGATCAGGCCGGTGACCCAGACGGGCTTCGTGGACCGCGCGGGGGCGGGGACTGCGGCCGGCGCGGCGGCGGGGGCGTCGACCAGCTCTCCGCCGACGCGCAGCTTCAGCGGCGCGGCCAGCCCGCGCGCCCCGTGCACCAGGTCGGGCCGTACGGCCAGTACGGCGCCCACGGTCGCGGCGGTGATCGCGGCCTCCCCGATGCCGATGAGCACGTGCACGCCGACCATGGCGGTGAACACCTTGCCGAGCGGGACGTCGGTGGTCCCGCCGAGGGCGTACAGGAGGGTGAACATGACGGCCGCGCCGGGCACCGAGAGCAGCGCTCCGGCGAAGGCGGCGACGGTGACCGAGCGGCGGGTGCCGGGCAGGAGCTTGAGCAGCCCGCGGAAGACGGCGTACGCGACGACCACGGTCACCACGGCCATGTTCACGACGTTGACCCCGAGGGCGGTCAGCCCGCCGTCGGCGAACAGGACGCCCTGCATGAGCAGCACCACGGACACGCACAGCACACCCGTGTAGGGGCCCACGAGGATCGCGGCGAGCGCCCCGCCCAGCAGGTGCCCGCTGGTCCCGGCGGCGACCGGGAAGTTCAGCATCTGGACGGCGAAGATGAACGCGGCGACGAGCCCGGCCAGTGGCGCGGCCCGTTCGTCGAGTTCCCGGCGGGCGCCGCGGAGGCTGACGGCCACCGCGCCCGCGGCGGCGACACCTGCGGCGATGGAGACGGGGGCGTCGATGAAGCCGTCGGGCACATGCATGGGGCTGCTCCGCTTCCTGCGGTCTTTGAGCTGACAAAATCTTTAACCGTTTAAGAATAGTGCCCACTTGCAAACTGTTGGCAAGAGCGTCTGCGCCACAAATACCTCCGCGCGGATTCGTGGGAATGTGCGAGGCTGGGGGCAATACGGACTCATGTGTTCCGATTTGAGGAGTCTTGTCGTGCCAGCCACCGCCGAGAATCCCCCCGCGGCCGCCGTCGCCACCGCCGTCGCCACCGCCGTCGTCGCCTCCGTCGAGGACCGCGTCACCGCCCGCGTGATCAGCGACGACCCGCTCTTCCGGAAGATCCCGGTCGCCCTGCGCTTCGCCCCCGCGGAGCCGCTCGCCGTACGGATCGTCTTCCCCGCCGGGCTCTCCCCCGAGGGCACAGAGAACGAGTGGGTCTTCCCCCGGGCGCTCCTCGAGGCGGGCCTGCAGGCCCCGACCGGCACCGGCGACGTACGCGTCTGGCCGTGCGGCCGCGTCCAGGCGGTCGTGGAGTTCCACTCCCCCGAGGGCGTCGCGGTGATCCAGTTCGACATCGCCGCGCTGCGCCGCTTCCTGCGCCGTACGAACGCCGTCGTCACCCGGCAGGCGTAACGGGCCCGAACGGGACCGGACGGAACGGCACCGGACGAAACGGGACCGTGCGCATCGGGAGCGCGCGAAACGGGACCGGCCCCGCACCTGGTGATCAGGTGCGGGGCCGGCCGTCGTACGGGGACCGCGGGTCAGGCGTTGACCAGCTCGCGGTCCTTGTCCGGTCCGTCCGGGGAACCGGCGGAGCCTTCGAGGTGCTTGCGCAGGCTCTCGCCCTCCACGTCCACGTTGGGAAGCAGCCGGTCCAGCCAGCGCGGCAGCCACCAGGCCTTGTGGCCGAGCAGCGCGAGCACCGCCGGGACGATCGCCATGCGGACGACGAAGGCGTCGAAGAGGACGGCAATCGCGAGGCCGAAGCCGATCATCTTGATCATCTGCTCGCTGGCGCCGATGAAGCCCGAGAACACCGCGATCATGATGACGGCGGCCGCCACGACCACCCGCGCGCTGTACTGGAAGCCGGTCACGACGGCCTGGCCCGGGCGCTCGCCGTGGACGTACGCCTCACGCATCCGGGTGACGAGGAAGACCTCGTAGTCCATGGCCAGGCCGAAGACGACGCCCACCATGAAGATCGGCATCATGCTCATGATCGGACCGGTCTGCTCCACCCCGAAGAGCGAGCCGAGCCAGCCCCACTGGAAGACCGCGACGACGGCGCCGAGGGCGGCGACCACCGAGAGCAGGAAGCCGAGGGCCGCCTTGAGCGGAACCAGGATGGAGCGGAAGACCACCATCAGCAGGAGGAAGGCGAGGCCGACCACGAGCGCCAGGTAGGGCAGCAGCGCGTCGTTCATCTTCTGCGAGAAGTCGATGTTCATCGCGGTCGCGCCGGTGACGAGGACGTCCTCGCCGCTGCCGTCGCGGATCGTGTGGACCAGGTTCTCGGTCTCCACCGAGGACGGGCGGTCCTTCGGGATGACCGTGATCACCGCGGCGTCGCCGTCCTTGTTCGGGGTCGGCGGGGTGACCGCGGCGACGCCCTCCAGGCCCTTGATCCGGTCGACCGTCTCGTCGGCGAGCTTCTTGTCGCCGTCGACGACCACCATCAGCGGGCCGTTGAAGCCCGGGCCGAAGCCCTCCGACAGCAGGTCGTACGCCTTGCGCTGGGTGGTGGAGACCGGCTGGGCGCCGTCGTCCGGCAGGCCCATCTCCAGCTTGCTCGCCGGGATGGCGATGGCGCCGAGGCCGATGACGCCGACGAGCAGCACCATGATCGGGCGGCGCAGGACGAAACGGGCCCAACGGGTGCCGCCGTTGGCCTTGGGCTCGGCGCCGGCCGGCTTGCCCTTGCCGAACAGCTTGCTCTTCTTGCCCGCCGGCAGGACCTTCTTGCCCGCGAAGCCCAGGATGGCCGGGACCAGCGTCAGCGCGACGAGGACGGCGATGACCACGGTGCCCGCGGCCGCGAAGCCCATCTTGGTCAGCATCGGGATGTTGACCACGGCCAGGCCCACGAGGGCGATGACCACCGTGAGACCGGCGAAGACGACGGCGGAGCCGGCGGTTCCGACGGCCCGGCCCGCGGCCTCGTCCCGCGCCCGGCCCTCGGCGAGCTCCACGCGGTAGCGGGAGACGATGAAGAGGGCGTAGTCGATGCCGACCGCGAGGCCGATCATCATCGCGAGGGTGGAGGTGGTGGAGCCGAGGTCCAGCACGTTGGCGAGGGCGGTGATGGAGGAGACGCCGATGCCCACGCCGATGATCGCGGTCAGCAGCGGCAGCCCGGCCGCGACCAGCGAGCCGAAGGTGATGACGAGCACGATCGCCGCGATCAGGATGCCGACGATCTCGCCGGAGCCCGTCTCGGGGGCCGTCATCAGGGCGTCGCCGCCGATCTCGACGGTGAGCCCGGCGGCCTTGGCCCCGGCACCGGAGTCCTTGAGCGCGTCGCGCGTCTCGTCCTTCAGCTCCATGCCGCTGACGGTGTACTTGACGCTCACGTACGCGGTGGAGCCGTCCTGGCTCACCGCCTGCGCCTGGTACGGGTCGGCGACCGAGGCGACCTGGGCCTTGCCCGGTCCGCCCTTCAGGTCGGAGACGATCTTCTCGACCTGGGCCTTGTTCTTCTCGTCGTTGACCGAGGAGCCCGCGGGCGCCTTGACGACGATGCGGGCGGTGGCGCCGTCGGCGGCCATGCCCGGGAACTTCTTGTCCAGCACGTCGAAGGCCTTCTGGGCCTCCGTGCCGGGTATCGAGAACGAGCCGGAGGTGGGTGCGGACGCCGTCGCCGCGCCGAAGCCGGCGGCGAACAGCAGTGCCACCCAGAGCAGGGCGACGAGGCCTCGGCGCCGGAAGGCGCCTCTGCCGAGTCGGTAGAGGAAGGTAGCCACGGAGGCGGTTCTCCCGTTCAGGTCGTGGTGGATCCGGGACGGATCAGGGCGTGGAGAGCCGGCCCGACGACGAGAGCGGCGTGTCAGGAGCAGCAGGAACGAGTCGCGGGGACTCAGACGCCGAGGGCGGGGAAGACCACGGAGTCGATGAAGTCGGCAAGGAACGCCTGGTCCACGGACCGGTCCTCCATCAGCGGCAAGGCGATGAAGGCGCCGATCAGCATGTGCGGCACGAAACGGATCGCGGGACAGTCCGGGGCGATCTCGCCCCGCTCCACTCCGCGTCGCAGGATCTCGTCGAGTCCGGAGATCTCCGGCTCCATGAGCAGCCTGCGCAGTGCCTGGTGCAGTTCGGGGCTCGCGTGGACGGCGTGGGCGAGGCCCCGCAGCAGTGCGGTGTCCTTCGCCATCTGCGCGTTGTCGGAGAGCTCGACCATGCGGTGGAAGTCGCCGCGCAGCGTGCCCGTGTCGATCTCCCGGAGGGAGGTCGGCTGGGTGCACCGCAGGGCCTTGGCGACCAGCTCGGGCTTGCTCCCCCACTGGCGGTAGAGGGTGGCCTTGCTGGACTTGGTACGGGCGGCGACCGCGTCCATGGTCAGCGCCTCGTAGCCGACCTCGCGGAGGAGGTCGAGGACCGCCTCGTGGAGCTCGGCTTCCCGCTCGGGGGTGATCCGGCTGCGCCGCGACGAGACCTCTGGCGAGACTTCTTCGGGCATCTCCGTACCTCCCATCCGAACGAAACTGTTTCGTACACCGATGAGAATACCCCCGCCACCAACGAAACGAAACCGTTCCGTTTCGTTTCGTCGCGTGGCGTGGGTCACCCGTCGCGGGCATGGATCAGGTGTACGAGTTGCCAGGCCCCCCTGGCGCGGAAAGCATTGTGGGGTGAGTCACGACGGCGCGTACCTCCGCTTCCCGCACCTCCACGACGATCTGCTGTGCTTCGCGACCGAGGACGACCTCTGGGTCGCCCCGCTGGTCCCCCCGGGCGAGGCCCCCGGCCGGGCCTGGCGGATCACCGTCGACCGGACCAGGGTCGGCCACCCCCGGTTCTCCCCCGACGGCCGGAACATCGCCTTCACGAACTGGCGCAGCCTCGACCCCGAGATCCACCTCGCCCCGGTGGCCGGCGGCCCGGCCCGCCAGCTCACCTACTGGGGTGCCACCGACACCCGGGTCTGCGGCTGGACCCCGCCCGACAAGGACGGCCGCAGCGACATCCTCGCCGTCTCCTCGCACGGGCAGCCCTTCTCCTACTACGCCTGGGCCTACAGCGTGCCGACCGACGGCTCGCCCGGCGGCAAGCTCCCCTGGGGGCCGGTCTCCGACATCGCCGTCCACGAGGAGCCGGGGGGCGAGCGGCGCACCCTGCTGCTGACCGGCAAGCCCCCGCACGAGCCCGCCGCCTGGAAGCGCTACCGCGGCGGCGCCACCGGTCGGCTGTGGCTGCACGGCGAGCGGCTGATGGAGCACATCGAGGGCCACCTCGACGCCCCGATGTTCGTCGGCGGCCGGATCGCCTTCCTCTCCGACCACGAGGGCATCGGCAACCTGTACTCCTGCCTGCCCGACGGCACCGACCTGCGCCGCCACACCGACCACGAGGAGTTCTACGCCCGGCACGCCTCCAGCGACGGCTCGCGCGTCGTCTACCAGTGCGGCGGGGACCTCTGGCTCGTCGACTCCCTCGCCCCCGAGGCCGCCCCGCGCCGGCTCGACGTCCGCCTCGGCGGTCCCCGCGCCGGCCGCCGTACGTACCAGGTCCCGGCCTCCAGCCACGTCGACTCGCTCTCCGTCGACGCCACCGGCCGGGCCAGCGCCGTCGTCGTCCGCGGCAGCCTGTACTGGCTCACCCACCGCGACGGGCCCGCGCGGACCATCGCCGACACCCCGGGCGTACGGGTGCGGCTGCCCGAGATGCTCGGCAGCAGCGGGCAGGTCGCGTACGTGACGGACGCGGAGGGCGAGGACGCGATCGAGATCGCCTACCTCCCGCGGGCCTCCGGGGACCGGGAGCCGCGCCGGCTGGCCTCCGGCGAGCTGGGCCGCGTACTGGAGCTGCTCTCCGATCCGGACGGGGAACGGCTCGCGATCGCCTCCAACGACGGGCGGCTGCTGCTCATCGACGCGGGCGAGGAGTCCAACGGCGAGGTCACCGAGCTGATCCGGTCCATCAACGGACCCGTCACCGACCTGGCGTTCTCACCCGACGGGGCCTGGCTGACCTGGTCGCACCCGGGCATCGGGCGCTCGCTGCGCCAGATCAAGATGGCCCGGATCTCCGGCCCCGGGCCGCGCTCCGTCGTGGACGTCACCAACGGCCGCTTCGAGGACGAGAACCCGGTCTTCACCCGCGACGGCCGCTACCTGGCCTTCCTGTCCTGGCGCGGTTTCGACCCGGTGTACGACGTGCACACCGGCGACCTGTCCTTCCCGCTGGGCTGCCGCCCGTACCTGGTGCCGCTGTCCTCGGCGACCCCCTCGCCCTTCGCCTTCACCCCCGACGGACGCCCGGCGGCGGGCGGCCTCGACCCGGGCGACGGCGAGTCCACCGAGGGCGAGGGCGCCGTCATGGTGGAGGTGGAGGGGCTGGAGAGCCGCGTCACCCCGTTCCCGGTGACGGCGTCCAAGTACTCGGCGCTCTACCCGGTCAGCGGCGGCGGGCTGGTGTGGCTGCGCTGGCCGATCTCGGGCGCACTCGGCGAGACCTTCGCCAACCCGACCGACACCAGCGGCAAGCCCACCCTGGAGCACTTCGAGATCACCAAGGCGCGCAAGAGCGAACTGGCCTCCGGGCTGGACTGGTTCGCGGTCAGCGGCGACGGCACCCGGCTCGTCGTCTACGACGACGGCGACCTGCGCGCGGTCCCCTCGACCGAGTCCGGGGACGGCGACTCCACCGTCTACCTGGACCTGCGCCGCATCCTGCACGAGGTGGACCCGGCGGCCGAGTGGCGCCAGGCGTTCGAGGAGGCCGGGCGGCTGATCCGCGCGTACTTCTGGGAGCCGGACATGTGCAACATCGACTGGGACGGGGTGCTGCGCCAGTACCGCCCCCTGGTCGAACGGGTCGCCTCGCCCGACGAGTTCGCGGACCTGCTGCGCGAGGTGCTCGGCGAGCTCGGCACCTCGCACGCGTACGTCTCCCCCTCCCGCCGCAACGAGGGCCCGCCGCACTACCACCGCCCCATCGGTCTTCTCGGCGCCAACTTCGTGCCCCGCGAGGAGGGCTGGATGCTCGCCCGGATCCTGCCCGGCGAGTCCTCCGACTCCAAGGCCCGCTCCCCGCTCGCCGGCACCGGCATCCGGGAGGGGGCCGTGCTCACCCACATCGACGGGCGGCCGGTCGACCCGGTGGCCGGGCCCTATCCCCTGCTCGCGGCGGCCGGCGGCACCACGGTCGAGCTCACCTTCGTACCCCCCGAAGGCGAGGGGCGGGCCCGGCGGGTGGCGGTCGTGCCGCTGATCGACGAGCGTCCGCTGCGCTACCAGGACTGGGTGTCCAAGCGGCGCGCGGTGGTGCGGGAGCTCAGCGGCGGCAAGTGCGGCTACCTGCACATCCCCGACATGGGCGGCTCGGGCTGGGCGCAGTTCAACCGGGACCTGCGGATGGAGATGTCCCGGCCGGCGCTGATCGTGGACGTGCGCGGCAACGCGGGCGGGCACATCAGCGAGCTGGTGGTGGAGAAGCTGACCCGCTCGATCCTCGGCTGGGACCTGACGCGCAATGCCCAGCCGGTCAGTTACGCCTCCAACGCGCCCCGCGGTCCGATCGTCGCCCTGGCCGACGAGGCGACCTCGTCGGACGGGGACATGATCACGGCGGCCTTCAAGCTGCTCGGGCTCGGCCCGGTGGTGGGCCAGCGCACCTGGGGCGGGGTGGTCGGGATGACCGGCCGGCACACCCTGGGCGACGGCACGGTGATCACCGTGCCGATGAACGCCGCCTGGTTCCCGGAGTACGGCTGGTCGGTGGAGAACCACGGCGTGGAACCGGACCTGGCGATCCTGCGGACCCCGCTCGACTGGGCCGAGGGACGGCACGCGCAGCTGGACGACGCCGTGTTCCTGGCGGTGGAGCTGCTGGAGCAGGAGCCGGCCGCGGTGCCGCCCGGGTACGCGGACGTACCGGACCTGAAGCGTCCGAAGCTGCCGCCGCGGCCGTAGGGCGGGGACGCACCGCGGCCGTGGGGCGGGAACGCACGGAGAAGGGGCGCGGCCTGTGCACCCGCACGGGCCGCGCCCCTTCCGCCACGAACTCCGGGCGTCAGAAGTCCCAGTTGTCGTCGAGCTCGTCGTGGACCTTTTCCTTCTTCTTCTTGGCCGGGTCGGAGGCGTGCGCGGCGCGCTCGGACGTTTCGTCCTTCGCGCCCTGCCGGGCCGCCCTGGCCTTGTCCTCGAGCTCTTGCGCCTTGTCCTGGAACTGGTCCTTGATGCCCATGCTGTTCACTCCTGGAGGGGTGTAGGGGACCGGGCTGCGACCAGATTTGCACGAGGGGACAAAGCTCGCATTTCGATCAATGACGCTCCGTGCCCAGCGCCCGCTCCTTCTCGTCGGCGGCGCCTCCGGCGCCCACCAGCCCCCGGGAGACGCTCGTCAGCCTGGGCTCGAAGCGCTTCATCTCCCGCTGCCCGACCGTCGCGATAATCCCGGGCAGGTAGCCGCGCACGCCCTGCATCCCGCGCAGCCACCACTGGGCGTACACGTGCGGCGAGCGCCGCTCGATGCCCGCGACGATCCGGTCCACGGCCGGGCCCAGCGGGTACGTGCGGTTCGACGGCCACGGCAGCCGCTGCCGCAGCTCCCGCATGACCTCGTCCTGGTCGGCGCCGCGCACCATGTCCGTGTCGGTCCAGGAGAGGTAGCCGACCCCGACCTTGACCCCCTTGTGGCCGACCTCGGCGCGCAGGCAGTGCGCGAAGGCCTCGACGCCGGACTTGGAGGCGCAGTACGCGCTCATCATCGGCGCCGGCGTGATCGCGGCGAGCGAGGCGATCTGGAGGAAGTAGCCGCGGCTCTCGGCCAGTACGGGGAGGAAGGCGCGGGCGGTGACGGCGCCGCCGATCAGGTTCACCTCGATCACCCGGCGCCAGGCCTCGGGATCGGATTCGGCGAACGGCCCGCCGGCGGCCACACCCGCGTTGGCGACGACGATGTCGACCTTGCCGAAGCGCTGCTTGACCTCCTGCGCGACGCGGGCCATGGCCTCGTGGTCGGTGACGTCGGCGTGCCAGTGCCCGCTGTCGGTGTGCAGCCGCTCGGAGACCTCCTTGAGGGCCTCCGGCTCCAGGCCCACCAGTGCCACCTTCGCGCCGCGCGCGGACAGCTTGCGGGCGAGGAGCTCGCCGACCCCGCGTGCCGCGCCGGTGACGACGGCGACCTGGCCTTCCAGACTCCTGCTCGCGCTCACGGCGTCTTCTCCTTCAGGTTCTTCGACTGCTTCGGGTGCTTCGGTTGCTTCGGGTCCTTCGGGTGCTTCACGTGGACGGTCAGCTCGCGTACGGCGTCGGTGACGGCCTCGGGAGCCTCGATCGGGGTCATGTGCCCCATGCCGGTCAGCTCGGTCAGCCCCACGCAGTGCGGCAGCGCCGCGGCCAGTCCGCGGGCGTGCACGATCGGGGTGAGCCGGTCGTTCTTGCCGCCGATCACGGCGGTGGGCACGGTGAGTTCCGCGAGGTTCGCCTCCAGGTCCAGCCCGGCCAGCACCTCGGACCAGGCGTGCCGGACGCCGGTGGGGCAGGCGTGGACGATACGGGCGCAGGCCTCGACCTTGTCGGGCGCGGACCCGGGGCCCATGGTGGCGTACTTCAGCACCCGTTTGGCAACCGGCGTGACGGGCCCGAGGGGGGCGCGCGCCCCGAGGACCGCGCCGGTGATACGGGTCCGTACGCGCCCCGGGCGCAGGGGCACGACCAGCGCCTCCGCGACCAGCCGGGCGCTGCCGGTGCTGCACAGCAGCGCGGCGGCGGTGTGCTCGGCGAACTCCGGCCGCCCCGCGGCCGCCATGATCGTCATGCCGCCCATGGAGTGCCCGGCGACGACCGCCCGCTCCCCGGGGGCCAGGGCGGCCCCGAGGACCGCCACGAGGTCGTCGGCGAGGGCGTCGGTGCCGTAGCGGGAGGCGGCGGGGCTGCGCCCGTGCCCGCGCTGGTCGTACGCGATGACCCGGTGGTCCCGGGCGAGCTCGCGGATCTGCGCGGCCCAGAAGGCGGTGGAGCAGGTCCAGCCGTGCGCCAGCACCACGGCCGGCGCTCCCTCGTCCCCGTGCTCCTCCACGTGCAGCCGGGCCCCGTCGGCGGAGACCGCGACGAGCTCCCGCCGGGCCGCGGGCGGGGCGTACCGCCCCGAGGTGACGTACGCGGGCCGGCTCACGCGGCTCCCTCCGTGCTTTCGGCGCCGGCGGGGACCCGTTCGGCCCCGGCCTCGCGGAGCCGGACGACCTCGTACTCGGACAGGTCCACGCTCCGCGTCTCCTTCCGGAACTCGCCGGTCGTGCCCGGCCAGACCGTCGTGTTGCGGCCCTGCGCGTCCAGGTACCAGCTGGTGCAGCCGCCCGTGTTCCACACGGTCCGCTCCATGCGGGTCTGGACCTGCCGGTTCCACTGGTTCACGGCCGATGGCCGGGCCGCGAGCGCGACCCGCCCGCCCAGTACGTTCAGCTGGCGCAGGTAGTCCGCCATGTAGTTCAGCTGCGACTCGATCATGAGGATCATCGAGCTGTTGCCGAGCCCCGTGTTCGGCCCGATGACCGTCATCCAGTTCGGGAACCCGGCCGCCGTCGCCCCGCGCAGCGACTGCATCCCGTCCTTCCAGTGGTCCGCGAGGGTCCGGCCCTCCGCGCCCACCACCCGGTCCGCGATCGGCATGTCCGTGACGTGGAAGCCGGTGCCGAAGACGATCGCGTCGACCTCGGTCTCCGTCCCGTCGGCGGCGACCAGCACCGAGCCCCGGATCTCCTTGAGCCCGGAGGCGACCAGGTCGACATTGGGGCGGGCCAGCGCCGGGTAGTACTCGCTGGAGAGCAGGATCCGCTTGCAGCCGATCCGGTACGAGGGCGTCAGCTTGGCCAGCAGCGCCGGGTCCTTGATCGAACGCGCCATGTTGGCCTTGGCCAGCGATTCGATGAGTCCGAGCTGGTTCGGCCGCTTGGTGAAGGCGCTGACCTGGAGCTCCCGGATCCCCCAGAGCAGCCCCCGGCGGGCCGCCCGGGTGAACGGCAGCTGGCGGTGCAGCCAGCGCTCCGCGCCGGTGATGGCGCGGTCGGTGCGCGGCATCACCCACGGCGGGGTCCGCTGGAACAGCGTGAGCCGCTGCACGTCGGGGGCGATGGCCGGCACGATCTGGATGGCCGAGGCGCCGGTGCCGATCATGGCGACGCGCTTGCCGCGCAGGTCGTAGTCGTGGTCCCAGCGCGCGGAGTGGAAGACCTTGCCGGGGAACTCGGCGAGCCCCGGGATCTGCGGCATCTTCGGGTCGGACAGCGGCCCGGTCGCGGACACGACGACGTCGGCGGTGAGCTCGCCGGCCGAGGTCTCGATCTCCCAGCGCAGCCGGTCGGCGTCCCAGCGCGCCATCCGGACCTCGGAGTTCAGCCGCAGGTGCGGCCGGAGCCCGAAGGTGTCGGCGACGTGCTCCAGGTACGCGCGGATGGCCGGCTGCCCCGAGAAGGTCCGCGGCCAGTCGGGATTGGGCGCGAAGGAGAAGGAATAGAGATGGGAGGGTACGTCGCAGGCGCACCCGGGATAGCTGTTGTCCCGCCAGGTCCCGCCCACGGAATCGGCCCGTTCCAGGATGACGAAGTCCGTGATCCCCTCGCGCCGCAGCCGTACGGCCGCGCCCAGTCCGCCGAACCCGGACCCGATCACCGCCACTCGTACGTGCTCGCGCCCGCCCATGCCACCGCTCATGCCCGCCGCCTTCCGCAGCCCCACAGCGCAACACTGCCAGCAATCACTGGCACAATCGGAGACTAGAGCAGCTCCGTACTCATGGGTAGAGGTCACGCCCGGAAAGTTACTGTCGGTACGCCATAGGCTGCGCCTGTGGAAGACACGGAAGCGGGGACGACAGTGCGTGAATACCGTACGGAGGAACTGGCCGAGGCGGCCGGCATCCCCGTCCGCACCCTGCGCTTCTACCGCGAGCGCAAGCTCCTCCCGCCGCCCCGCCGCGAAGGCCGGATCGCCTGGTACGACGAGCACCACCTGGCCCGGCTGCGCACCATCGCCGCCCTGCTGGAGCGCGGCCACACCCTCGGCGGCATCGCCGAGCTGACCGCCGCCTTCGAGAACGGGCGCGACGTCGGCCAGCTCGGCGAACTGCTCGGCATCGGCTGGTCCGAGGAGACCCCGGTACGGCTGACGCCCGAGGCCCTCGCCGACTACTTCGAGGGCGAGGTCACCCCGGAGAACCTGGCGGCCTCCCTCGACCTCGGCTACCTCGCCACCGACGGCGACGCGATCGTGCACGTCAGCCGCCGCCTGCTGGACGTCTCCTCGGCACTGGTCCGCGAAGGCGTCCCGCTCGCGGCGGTGCTGGAGACCGGCCGCCGGGTGCGCGAGCACGCGGACGCGATGGCGGCCCTGTTCACGGAGCTGATCTCCGCCCATCTGACGGAGGAGGCGCTGCCGCGGCTGCGCCCCCTCGCGAAGAGCGTGGTGGAGGCGGAGCTCACCATGGCGATGGACCGCCTCCTGGCCTCGGGGGCTCAGGACCCCAGTTCGTAGACCACCGTCACGGGCGCGTGGTCGGACCAGCGCTCCGGGTGCGTCTCGGCCCGCTCGACGAACGCCTTCACGGCCTTGGCGGCCAGCCCCGGGGTCGCGACCTGGAGGTCGATGCGCCACCCGGCGTCGTTGTCGAAGGCCCGCCCGCGGTAGGACCACCAGGAGTACGGTCCCTCGGCGTCGGGGTGCAGGCTCCGTACGACGTCCACGTACCCGGCGGTGCCGTAGACCTCCCCGAGCCACTCCCGCTCCTCGGGCAGGAAGCCGGCGTTCTTGCGGTTGGTCTTCCAGTTCTTGAGGTCGACCTCGTTGTGGCAGATGTTCCAGTCACCGCAGACGACGACCTCGCGCCCGTCGGCGGCGGCGCGCGCCTTCAGCGCCTCCAGGTAGGGCAGGAACTCCGCCATGAACCGGTACTTCTCGTCCTGCTTCTCGGTCCCGGCCTCGCCGGAGGGCAGGTAGAGGCTGGCGACGGTGACGCCCGGAAGATCCACCTCCAGGTAGCGCCCGCTCGTGTCGAACTCCGCGCTCCCGAAACCCACCTGCACCCGGTCGGGCTCGCGGCGCGTGTAGAGCGCGACCCCGGCACGACCCTTGGCGGCGGCCGGCGCGAACACGGTGTGCCAGCCGTCGGGCCTGCGGACCTCCTCCGGGATCTGCCCCTCCTCGGCCCGCACCTCCTGCAGGCAGACCACGTCGGCGTCCGACCCGGCCAGCCACGGGGAGAAGCCCTTCTTGGCGGCTGCGCGGATCCCATTCACATTCACGGAGGTCACAGTGAGCATCCCCGCACGATAACGGGAGCGTTCCGTACGATGTTCCGATGTCTCACGGGATAGAGCTCCGGATCGTGCCGTACGACCACCCGGACGCGCTCAAACTCAACGACCAGGTCCAGCTCCGGTACCAGGTGCTCTACGGCGGTGAGGGCGATGTCACACCCCTCGACCCGGCGATGTTCGCCCCGCCGAAGGGCCTGTACCTGCTGGCGTACGACGCCGCGGGCGCACCCGTGGCCAGCGGCGGCTGGCGCAGCCAGGACGAGAACGACGAGGGCTACTCGGACGGCGACGCCGAGCTCAAGCGCATGTACGTGATCCCCGAGGCCCGGGGCCTGGGCCTGGCCCGGCGCATCCTGGCCGAACTGGAGGCCGACGCCCGCGCCGCGGGCCGCACCCGCATGGTCCTGGAGACGGGAGACCGGCAACCGGAGGCGATATCCCTCTACTTCTCCTCGGGCTACGCCCTCTCCGCGAAGTTCGGCCACTACCGCGACTACGAATCGAGCCGCTGCATGGCCAAACCGCTCCTCCCCTGACGCGCCCCCCGCACCGCTGCGCGGGCTCCGGGCCGCCGCTGCGGCCCGGCGGGGCTACCGCGGGAGCCACTGCGCCCGGTCCGTCCCCCACCGGGACGGACCCCGCCCCCACTGCCCGAAGGGCAGCGGCGACCCCGCGTACCGCAGCACCCCGTACCCCGAGTCCGCCTCCCGCAGCCACGGCTCCGCCGCGTACGCCCGCCCCGGGGGAGCGGCGGGGGCCTCCGCCGGAACCTCCCGTACGAGCCACGACGCCGTCCCCGCCAGCGAGAACCGCAAAGACCGCCCGCCCCCCGCGGCCAGCGCCCTCAGCACGCCCGCCGCCGCCAGGTACCCGGTCCCGTGATCCAGCGCCTGCGCCGGCAGCACCCCCGGCGCCCCCGAGGCCCCGTCCCCGTACGCCGCGGCCACCCCGTACCCCGCCTGCACCAGCGAGTCGAACCCCCGCCGCCCCGCCCACGGCCCCTGCCACCCCCACGCGCACAGCTGCGCCACCACCAGCCCCGGCCGCCGCTCCAGCAGCTCGTCCGCGCCGAGCCCGTACCGCTCCAGCGCCCCCGGCCGGTACCCGGTCACCACCACGTCGGCCCCGGCCAGCAGCCCCTCGAAGACGGCCCGCTCCCCCGCGTCCGCGAGGTCCAGCAGCGCCGACCGCTTCCCGAACCCGGTGTCCGCGTACGCGTCGTCCGACTCCGGCAGCCGCGGCGGGTCGATCCGCAGCACGTCCGCCCCCAGCAGCCCGAGCGTCCGCGTCGCCACCGGCCCCGCGATGACCCGGGTCAGGTCCAGCACCCGCACCCCGGCCGCGGGCAGCGAGGGGAGCGCCCCCGGCCCGAGCGCCCGGCCCGCGCTCCCCGCGCCCCCGAACTCCCCCACCTCCACCAGCGGCTGCGGATCCCCGTACCCGCCCGCGACGGCGACCGCCAGACCGCCCTCCCCGTACACCAGCTCCTGCACCTCGACGGCTCCGCGCCCCGCCACCGCGTCCCGCAGCGCCTCGGGCGTCGCGGACGGCAGTCCCAACGCCCGCACCAGGGCGGCCCGGTGATGCGGGTAGTTGGCGTGCGTCCGCACCCATCCGTCCGCCGCCCGCCAGAACCCGGACAGCGGCGCGAAGGTCACCGGCTCGCGTCCCCCGACCCGCAGGTGCCGCTCGCTGACGAACGCGGTGGCCACGGCCCCCTCGTCCACCACCAGCGGCTCCACGTCGTCCGCCGAGCCCCCGGCCCGTACGGCGGCCAGCTCCGCGGCGGCCAGCGCGCACACGCCGACGGTGGCCCGCGCCAGTTCCCGTACCGGCAGCGGCCCTTCCCCCAGCCCGCTCACACCCCGGTAGCCGACCCGCCCCACCAGCTCGTCCGCCCCGCCCAGTGCGCCCCAGGCCTGCCGCGTCCCACCGTCGAAGATCGCCATGGGTCCATTCTGCGAGCAGTCCGCGCAAACGGAAGATCCCGCCCGACCGGTGCGATCGGACGGGATCTCCCGTCAGGCGGTGCCGATCCGGGTCAGGAAGTGAAGAACCCGTTCAGGTCGGCGATCACGTCGGCGGAACCGGTGTTGTTGTAGAAGGTCACCCGACCGTCCACGACCGGGACCACGACCAGGTTGGAAACGGTCTGTCCGGCCGTGAAGTTGAGGTTCGACACGTTGGGACGCGCGACCCCGTGCGGCTGGACGATGAGGTGACCGTCCTGGGTCGGGTTGGTGACGGTCACGTTCAGCACGACCGCGGTCACCCCGGTCAGCGGCACGCCCTCGACCCCGGCGGCCTTGAGGCTGACGACGCCGCCCTGGCCGACCGCCCCGGCGCGGGCGCCGGTGCCGGTACGGGTGTCGAGCAGCCGCACCGGGGAACCGGCCGAGAACGTCGACCCGTTCGCCGAGTAGTAGCCCGTGACGTCGGCGATCAGGTCCACCGAGCCCGAGTTGTTGCGCAGGTCGACCTTGCCGTTGACGACCGGAACGGTCACCAGGTTGGGGACGACCTGCCCGGCGGTGAAGTTGAGGTTCGACACCCCCGGGGCCGCCTGCCCGTTCGGGTAGACGGTCACGTGCCCGGCCTCGGTCGGGTCGACGGCGGTCACGTTCATGACCACCGCGGTCACCCCGCTCGCCGGGACGCCCTTCACACCGGCCACCTGGAGGGTCACGACCCCACCGGAACCGACCCGGGCCTTGTTGGCCCCGGTGCCGTCACGCGTGTCCAGGAACCGTGACGGCGTGATCGGCGTGAATGCCGAGCCCGTCGCGGCCTTGTCGGTGAAGTACCCGGTCACGTCCGCGATCAGGTCCACCGAACCGGCGTTGTTGCGCAGGTCCACCTTGCCGTTCACGACCGGCACCGTCACCAGGTTGGGAACGATCTGCCCGGCCGAGAAGTTGAGGTTCGACACCGCGGGCTTCGGCTGCCCGCTCGGGTAGACCATCACGTGCCCGGCCTCGGTCGGGTTGACGGCGGTCACGTTCATGACCACCGCGGTCACCCCGCTCGCCGGGACGCCCTTCACACCGGCCACCTGGAGGGTGACCACACCACCCGGACCGACCCGGGCCTTCGTCGCCCCGGTGCCGTCGCGCGTGTCCAGGAACCGAGAGGGCGTGATCGGCACGAACCGGCTCTTCGCCGCGGTCGCGGCCGCCGTCACCGTGTACGCCTTCGGCAGGTAGCCCGGAGAGGGCACTCCGGGAGTGGACACGTAGCCGTCGCGCACCACGTCGTAGGTGCCCGGCTCCAGCCCGTTGGTGTCGACCAGCACATCGAGGGCGGTGCCGTCGGCGTTCACGGAGAGCACCTTCATGACCGGCCTCGGATCGCCCCCGACGTCACTGCGCACCAGATGGATCTTGCTGTCCAGGGTGAGCCCCGTCCCGCGGACGACGGCGTGGGTCTGCGTCCCGGCGGCGCCGGTCGCGGGGCTGATCGACGCGGGCAGGGCCCCCGGCTGCGGGCGGACGCACTCGGAGTCGCACAGTCCCTGCATGCTGAACTCCACGGGCGTGGCACTGCGAGCGGCACTCAGCAGGAGAACGGCCCGGCCGGCCTCGGCGTTCCCGAGGGTCAGGCACCGGGCACCGAACACGCCCCACGACTGGTTGCACTGGAACTCGGAGCCCGTACTCGTCCACTGAGCGGCGCCGTGCAGGCTCAGCGACGGGTTCTCGCTGGTGGCCGTGCTGGTGGTGCCGGCGACCTTGAACGCCTGATCGGGCTTCACGTCGACCACGGCGCAGTAGCCCGCCGAGGACTCGGAGAGCACCCCGCTCCGCGCCGGGAAGCCGTTGACCGAGACGGGGTGGGCGGTGCACTCGGGCGCCCAGCCGGCCGCCGTGCCCACCCTCCAGGTGTCCACGTCGGCGTGGATCGGCTTGTCCGTGTAGCCGGAGGCCAGCACGACCGCGAGGTACGAGGTCGAACCGGTGACCCGGCAGGAGACGCCCCACTGGCGGCAGACGTACTTGCCGTCGGCGTCGACCGCCATCATCAGGGTGGAGGGCTCGTAGCGCGGGTCCCCGAGCGACCGGGAACTCAGCCAGATCTTGTCCGTGGCCGCTGCGGTGACCCGGACGCAGCGGGCGTCGAGCGCGGAGGTCAGGTCGAGCGGGGTCGACTTGCCGCCGACGGCGGTCGAGGACGGCGTGAGGCACTTCGCGGTCGCCGAGACGTCCCGGCGCACCAGCTTGTACGTGTCCGGCTGCCAGCCGGACAGGATCAGCATCGCCGTGTGCGGGACGCCGGCCGCGAGAGCGCACACGGTCGTGGACGAACCGGCCGTGGAACAGACCGTGGTACCGGCGGGGTCGACCACCTGGACCGACGCGTTCACCTTGTTGTTCAGGTTGGCGTAGTCGAGCATCTCCGCGGTGGAGTGCCGGTCCGCCGCGATGGCCAGGCAGCGCATCGGGTCGGCCGGGGTCTGCGAGACCTCGGCGCCCCAGGTGCCGTCGAAGCCCGTCTGCTGCCAGGTGGTGCAGCCCGCGGTCTCCCCGGTCCGGTGGATGACCAGCCCGTACGCCTGGGACGGCGTGCCGCTGAGCACCGCGCGGAACGGCGCGGTACCGGTCAGCTTGCAGACGGCGTAGGCGCGGGCGTCGTCCTCGCACTGCTTGGCGCCGGAGGCGTCGTAGACCACGACGGTGGCGTCGGTGCCCTCGGCGGGCGGCCGGTTGAGCAGGTAGACGCCCTTGCCGGTGGCGGTCGGCAGCGTCAGGCACAGCCTCTGCCCGGCTCCGCCGAACGTGCCCGTGGCCGGGCCGGCGACCAGCCCGTTGTCGTGGGTCGCGGTGCAGCCCCGGGCCTCCTTGGTGGAGAGGAAGGCCATCCCGAAGGCGCCGGCGTCGGCGCTGCGGGGGTCGGCCACCCAGCTGTGGTCACCGGGGGGCAGGTCGCAGGCGCCCTGCGCGCAGCCGGCCACCGGTGCACCGTCGGCCGCGAACAGCCCGCCGTAGGGGGCGGAACCGGCGGAGACCGGCTCGAAGGAGTACGCGCCTGCCTGCGACACCCGCAGGGTGCGGCAGCGCGCCGTGGAGCTCAGGTCCGGGGAGACCCCGAACGCCTGCGGCTCCACCACGGTGCAGCCCTCGGGCCTGGAGAGCCGGGCCACCGTGAGGTCGTAGGTCTCGGCCGCCCCGGAGAACTGCAGCACCGACATCCGGTACGGCGCGGTGCCCGTGAGCTTGCAGTCGAGCGCCTCGCCCTCGTGGTCCCGGGAGGAGCAGATCTGCGCGCCGGTGGCGTCGTAGACGCTCTGGGTGACCCGGTAGGTGGAGGCGTAGCCGCGCAGTACGTCGTTCGCGGCCAGGTCCAGCGTGTAGCATTCGCCCGCCGAGCCGGCGGGCGGTGCACCGTGGAACACGGTCGGCGCACCGAGCTTGCGGTCGGCGGCGCCCACCGCCTTGCAGGAGGTGGAGGAGAGCAGCGGGACGTACGACACCGAGATGTCGTTCTGCGAACCGCTGTTGCTCCAGACCTGCAGGGTGTACGCGCCCGCCTTGGCGGTGGCGCAGCGCTGGGCCCCGTACCCGAAGCTGCTGCCGAAGGCGGGCTCACAGGTCACCGCGGCGCCGTCCGGCCCCACGAGCTTGGAGTAGACGGACCCCTGGGCAGAGACGGCTTGGAGCAGCACCAGGTCCTTCTGCTGCGGGAGGGTGAGCGCGAACGACGCGGTCTTGTTCGGCTCCACCGTGCAGTTGACGGTCGTGTGCGGCGCGAGCGCCGCCGGGCAGTCCCCGGCGACACCGCTCTGGCGCAGCGCCCGCACGGCGGCCTCGTGGTCGGCCTTCGGGTCCGCCTTCGGCGGCGCCTTGGGCCCGGCCGGGGCCGGCGCGGCCGGCTCGGACTGCGGTGAGGCGGCGGCCACGGGCGGCGCGGCGGCCGCGAACGCGGATCCGGTCTGGCCGGTGAACGCGGTCAGTGCGGCGAGCAGCAGGGCGCCGGAGGCAATCGCTCCGCGGCCTCTCCCCCGTCTTTCCCGCACTCTTCTGCCGATCGGCAGCAAAGTCATGAATCCCCCAGGTCAAACGGCCCGACCCGGATGACCATCACACGGGTTGCGGGCAGCCGGAATCTAACCACCGCCCACACGAGGAACCCAAGGGGATTAACGGACCCGGGAAGCAGGCGCTGGTGGTGGTCCACCCGTTGGGGCATCACGGTCCGGCCGGCACGTGCCGGTTGCCACGGGCGGCCGTCGACGTGACCAAACGCCGAAATCCCGCCCGGTCTTCCGACCGGACGGGATTTCATGACGTTCTCGGGAGCTACCCGCGAACTGTCGTTTGTGGACCTGTGGGGATTTGAACCCCAGACCCCCTCGATGCGAACGAGGTGCGCTACCAGACTGCGCCACAGGCCCTTGCGACGTGTGAAACATTAGCATCCCCGCGCTGGTGCTCCAAAACCGATACCGGGGAGCGTCCGCGCAGGTCCGGTCACTCGTTCGCGGCGCGGGGGCGGTCGTCGCTCTCGTACTGATCGAACAGCGGCGTGCGGCCGCGGCCCTGTCCGCGCGGGCGGGCGTTCGGGTGGCCCTTCTGCTCCGGCATCTGGTCCGCTTTCTGGTCCGTCTTCGCCTCGGGCTTCGCGGCCGGCGAGGGCTGGGCGCGCAGTCGGGGGTCGGTCGGCTCGGCCGTGCTGGAGCGGGTCGCGCTCCAGGCGTCCGGGGTCACCGGGCCGGTGGCGCGCGGGGCGACCGGGGCCGTCACGTACGTCGGCAGCGGGACCGGGACCGGCTCCCAGCTGTCACCGCGGGCGGGGCCGCGTTCGCGCTCGCGCTGCTGGTCCACCCACTCCGCGTGGTCGGTCTGCTCGACCAGCGCGCGCCGTCCGGCCTCCTGCGGGGAGACCGGTGGCGCGGGGTCCGGTTCGGATCCGGCGGCCGCCTCGGGCTCGCGGCGGCGCGGGCGGTTCTCGCGCAGCTGCCGGGCGGCGGCTTCCGCGCGCCGCCGGTCCATCGTGAACTCGTAGCGGCGCCGCTCCTGGACCCGCAGGTGCACGATGTACGCGCTCAGCAGCAGGGCCGGCACGGCGGGCGCCCAGAGGTAGCCCAGGCCGCCGACCGCGGCGACGATCGCGCCGAGCGTGAAGACCAGGAAGAGGAGCGCGGTGGTACGCCGGCGACGCGCGAGCACCTGGAGGCGCTGCTCGCGCCGGTGCCGCTCCGCCACGGCCGACCTCGGCTCCGCCCTGGTCGGGGGTACGGCGACGGCCCGGGCGTCGGCGTCCACGGAATTCACCGTTTCCGTCGCGGCGTCCGGGTCCGCGCGGTGCTCGGGACCGGCCTCCTGGTCGCCGCGTTCACGCAGCCCCTTGGCGTAACGGCGCTCCATTCCCGCCCGGCCGGAAAGCAGCCGAATGGCAGTGGAGAAGCGTTCCGTCGGACGGGCTTCGTTCAGCTCGTCCTGCCTCCGGAGCCACATGGGCACCAAGTAGGCGGCCCAGGCCCCGACAATGACTGCGTAGATGAGGCCGCTGCTGCTCACACCTCACACCGTAGAGGGGCGCGGCCGGGCGGATCCGCCAATTGGGCCGGTGTGTCGCGCGAACCGGCTGATATCACGGACTTTTTTTGTGATTCTTCGGATCAGGTTATGGGCGAATCGGCCGCGACCCCCATTAATTCGAACAGTTATTCGTTTATGCGCGAGCGCGGTGCCAGCGGCGCAGCAGTCCCTCCGGGACCTCCTCCGCCGTCAGCGCGTACACGAGGTGGTCGCGCCACGCGCCGTCGATGTGGAGGTAGCGCGGCCGCAGACCCTCCTCGCGGAAGCCCAGCTTCTCCACGACCCGCCGGCTCGGCCCGTTCTCCGGGCGGATGCAGACCTCGATCCGGTGCAGCCCGACCTTCGTGAAGCAGTGGTCCACGGCGAGCGCGACGGCCGTCGGCATCACGCCCCGGCCCGCCACCTCGCGGTCCACCCAGTAGCCGACGTGGCCCGCGCACATCGAGCCCCAGGTGATCCCGGCGACCGTCAGCTGGCCGACGAGGCGACCCCGGTACTCGATGACGAACGGCAGCATCCGCCCCGCGTTCGCCTCGGCCCGCAGATGGCGGACCATCTGGCGGTACGTCGGCCGGTGGATCACCGGCCCCCAGGGCGCGGGCGGCGGAATCGTCGCCTCCCACGGCCGGAGCCAGTCGCGGTTGCGCCGGTTGACCTCGCGCCACGCGTTCTGGTCCCGCAGTTTTATCGGCCGGAGCGTGACGTCGCCGTCGCCGAGCACCACCGGCCAGGTGGGTCCGTTCAGCTCGCGCTCCCGGAGGGCTCCGCCGGTCTGGGGTGGTCGCCGCCCCGGATCTGGTCCACGGCGTGCGGCAGGATCCGGGCCAGGACGGCCAGTCCGTCGCGCACCCCGCCCGTCGAACCCGGCAGGTTCACGATCAGGGTGTGCCCGGCCACTCCCGCCAGCCCCCGGGAGAGGGCCGCGGTCGCCACCTTCGCCAGGCCCTCGGCGCGGATGGCCTGCGGGATGCCGGGGACCTCGTAGTCCAGCACCCGCGCCGTGGCGTCCGGGGTGCGGTCGGTCGGCGAGATGCCCGTGCCGCCGGTGGTCAGGATGACGTCGTACCCGGCGGCCACCCCCTCGCGCAGCGCCTGCTCGACCGGGTCCCCGTCGGGCACGACCCGCGGGCCGTCCACCGCGAAGCCGAGCTTCTCCAGCCCCTCGGCCAGCAGCGGCCCGCCCCGGTCGGCGTACACGCCCGCCGAGGCGCGGTTCGAGGCGGTGACCACGAGCCCGCGCAGGGCGCGCCCGGATTCCGGGGGCGCCCCCGCCGCGTCCGGCCCGGCCGCCCGGGCGGCCGCGGACGAACCGGCGGCCGCGCTCACGCGGCTGAAGGCGTCGCCGCCGCGCGGGGCGTTCACGCGCGGCTCCAGTCGCCGGACTTGCCGCCGGTCTTCTCCTCCACCCGGACGTCCGTGATGACGGCGCCCTTGTCGACGGCCTTCACCATGTCGATCACGGTGAGGCCGGCGACGGCCACGGCCGTCAGCGCCTCCATCTCGACTCCCGTACGGTCGGTCGTCTTGACGGTGGCGAGGATCTCGACGGCGTCGTCGGCGACCGACAGGTCCACCTTCACCCCGGACACCGCGAGCGGGTGGCAGAGCGGGATCAGGTCGGGGGTCTTCTTCGCGCCCATGATCCCGGCGATCCGCGCGGTGGCGAGGGCGTCGCCCTTGGGCACGCCCTCGCCGCGCAGCAGCTCGATCACCCGCGCGGAGACGAGCACGCGCCCGCTGGCCCGTGCCGTCCGCGTCGTGACGTCCTTCTCCGAGACGTCCACCATCCGGGCCGCGCCGGCCTCGTCGATGTGCGTCAGCCTGCTGTGCTCAGGGGGTCCGGGGGTCGCCCCCCGGGAAAACGCTGCCATAGGTTCGTGCCGCTCCCGCTCCGGGCCCCGCAAGGGCCTGTGTGGTGCAACACGCTACCCGCACCGGCCGTACTTCAGCCGAGCAGGACCACTTCGAGCTCGGCCCCCGGCTCCACCGAGGTGACGTCCTCCGGTACGACCATCAGGGAGTCGGCGTGGGCCAGTGCCGCGATCAGGTGGGAGCCCGATCCGCCGACCGGGCTGACCGTGCCGCTCTGCGCGTCGTACTTGCCGCGCAGGAACTGGCGGCGGCCGGCCGGGGAGCCCAGCGCCTTGTCGGCTTCCAGGACGGCCCGCACGCTGGGCCGGCTGACGTCCGCCAGGCCCATGAGCGCGCGGATCGCGGGACGCACGAACAGTTCGAAGGAGACGTACGAGGACACCGGGTTGCCGGGCAGGGCCAGCAGGGGGGTGTGGTCGGGGCCGATCGTGCCGAAGCCCTGCGGTTTGCCGGGCTGCATGGCGAGCTTGCGGAAGTCCATCCGCCCGCCGTCGGCCTCTTCGTCCGCCGTGCCCACCGAGGTCAGCGCCTCCTTGACCACGTCGTACGCGCCGACGCTCACCCCGCCCGTCGTGACCAGCAGGTCCGCCCGGATCAGCTGGTCCTCGATGGTGGAGCGCAGGGTGTCGGCGTCGTCGGCCACGGCCCCGACCCGGTAGGCGATCGCCCCGGCGTCGCGCGCGGCCGCGGCCAGCGCGAAGCTGTTCGAGTCGTAGATCGTCCCCGCGGCCAGCGATTCGCCCGGCTGGACCAGCTCGCTGCCGGTGGAGAGTACGACCACGCGCGGGCGCGGCCGCACCCGTACGGTGCCCCGCCCGATGGCGGCGAGCAGCGCGATCTGCGGCGGCCCGAGCACGGTGCCCGCGGCCAGCGCGAGGTCCCCGGCCTGGACGTCGCTGCCGCGCGCGCGGACGTGGGCCCGCGCCTCGGCGGCCCGGTGCACCCGCACTTCGCCGCCGGCGCCCTCGGGGGCCGCGCTGGCCGGGGTCATGCCGGCGGCCGCGCCGCCGCCGCTGCCGCCGTCGGTCCACTCGACCGGCACGACGGCTTCCGCGCCCGGCGGCAGCGGGGCGCCGGTCATGATGCGGGCGGCCTGCCCGGGGCCGACGGTGGGCAGCTCTCCGCTGCCCGCCGCCACGTCCCCGATCACCGTCAGCACCGCGGGGAACTCCTCGCTCGCACCCTGGACATCGGCCGTCCGGACGGCGTAGCCGTCCATGGAGCTGTTGTCGAAGGGCGGGAGCGCGACGGGCACGGTGACGTCCTCGACCAGGACACAGCCCTGGGCGTCGAGCAGCTGGAGCTCGATGGGCTCCAGCGGCCGGATCGCGGCGAGGACGTCCGCGAGGTGCTCGTCGACCGACCACAGACGCTGGGCGGCGTGGCCGGTGTCCTGCGGTGCGCGGCTGCTCAAGGTGCTACATCTCCTCCGTGACGTAACGGTGAAGCCAGGTGCGGAACTCCGGGCCCAGGTCCTCACGCTCGCACGCGAGGCGGACGATGGCCCGCAGGTAGTCCCCGCGGTCCCCGGTGTCGTAGCGGCGGCCCCGGAAGACCACGCCGTGCACCGGGCCGCCCACGCTCTCGTCGGCGGCCAGCTTCTGCAGGCCGTCGGTGAGCTGGATCTCCCCGCCGCGGCCCGGCTCGGTCTCCCGCAGTATGTCGAAGATCGCGGGGTGGAGGACGTACCTTCCGATGACCGCGTAATTGCTGGGCGCGTCCGCCGGGTCGGGCTTCTCGACGAGCCCGGTGATGCGGACGACGTCCTCCTCGTCGGTGGCCTCGACGGCGGCGCAGCCGTAGAGGTGGACGTTGGCGGGGTCGACCTCCATGAGCGCGATGACCGTGCCGCCGGTGCGGGCGTGGACGTCGGTCATCTGGCGCAGCAGCGGGTCGCGCGGGTCGATCAGGTCGTCGCCGAGGAGGACGGCGAAGGGCTCGTCGCCGACGTGCGGCTCGGCGCACAGGACGGCGTGGCCGAGGCCCCGCGGGTCGCCCTGGCGGACGTAGTGCATGGTGGCCAGGTCGCTGGACTCCTGGACCTTCTTCAGGCGGTCGTCGTCGCCCTTGGCGATGAGGGCCGATTCCAGCTCGTAGTTGCGGTCGAAGTGGTCTTCGAGCGCACGCTTGTTACGTCCTGTGATCATGAGGACGTCGTCGAGGCCGGCCGACACGGCCTCCTCGACCACGTACTGGATGGCCGGCTTGTCCACGACCGGGAGCATTTCCTTGGGCGTCGCCTTCGTCGCCGGAAGGAAGCGGGTACCGAGACCTGCGGCCGGGATCACGGCCTTCTTGATCACAGGGTGCAACTGAGTCATGGGCAGAACGATAGTGGGTCACGCGGACCGCTCCGG
The DNA here is from genome assembly GCF_042896985.1 of Streptomyces sp. NPDC001194. Classification (NCBI taxonomy): domain Bacteria; kingdom Bacillati; phylum Actinomycetota; class Actinomycetes; order Kitasatosporales; family Streptomycetaceae; genus Streptomyces; species Streptomyces sp. NPDC001194. Next base: position 42,133 of record NZ_JBIAXU010000024.1, read on the forward strand.
GCTTGATTCCGGTAAATAGATCCGACATTGCCCCGATTTGAAAGGAATTCAGAGTCAGCTGTGGTAGAGAAACCGCCGAACCCGTCCGAAAAGGCCGCGCTGCGCCGGGAGATCCTCGCCGCCCGCCGGGCCCTGCCCCCCGAATTCCTTCCCACGTCGGCCCGCGCGCTCTCCCGCTCCGCCTGTGAACTGCCCGAGCTGGCCGATGCCCGGACGGTGGCGGCGTACGTCTCCGTCGGCTCCGAACCCGGCACCCGCGATCTGCTGGACGCCCTGCGCGCGGCCGGGAAGCGGGTGCTGCTCCCCGTCCTGCTGCCCGACAACGACCTCGACTGGGCCGCGTACGAAGGCCCCGGCAGCCTCGCCGAGGCCGCGCACCCCGGGAAGATGCGCCTGCTGGAGCCGGCCGGGCCGCGGCTCGGGCCGGACGCGGTCACCGCCGCCGACGCCGTCCTGCTGCCCGGGCTGGCCGTGGACGGGCGCGGCATGCGCCTGGGGCGCGGCGGGGGCTCGTACGACCGGGTGCTGGCGCGCCTGGCGCATGCCGGGGCGCACCCCGCGCTGGTCGTGCTCCTCTACGACGAAGAGGTGGTCGCGCGGGTCCCGGAGGAACCGCACGACCACCCCGTCCAGGCGGTGGCCACCCCGTCGGGGGTGGTCAGGTTCACGGCCTGAGGGCCGTCACGGCTTGAGCGTGAGGGTCTCCGTGGTCGCCTTGTCCACGGCCTCCTTGCCGAAGGGCCAGTCCAGCAGCTCGCCCTTGGCCCACATCGTCGTCTGGTCCGTGTAGTTGTCGTGGTACGCGTGGCCCGAGGCGCCGGTCAGGTTGATCCAGCGCGACTTGTCCAGGTCGTTGAGGTTCACGACCATGCGCATCGACGGGACCCAGGTGACCCCGTACCCGCTGGAGGCGTTCCAGCCGGTCGCGTTCACGGTGGCCTCGCCGCCGCCCAGGTTCCACGGGCCGCGGTTGAGGAGCCACTGCATGAAGCCGGGGCCGCCGGTGCCGATGGTCTGGTTCTTCAAGGTCAGCTGGTGCAGGCGGCCCCAGCTCCAGGTGGACTGGTCCTTGCCGAGCTTGGCGGTCAGCTCCCAGCGGGCGTCCTTCATGGCCCGCGCGAACAGCTGGTCGCGGGTGGTGGTCGCCGGCTGGTTGCGGGCGGCGGGCGTCTGCCACCAGGCCGACTTCTCGTCCTTGACCAGGCGGCGCACCACCTCGAACCAGCGGTCGCCGCCGTCCGGCTGCGCCGAGTCGGCGTCGCGCGCACCGCACTCGCGCACCGTCTTGGCGAGGTCGTCGACCGGACCGCTGCTCTCCTCCTGGACGTTCATGCAGCTGCCCTCGATCCGCAGCTCCTTCGGCATCTTGTCGCCGAAGGACAGCTTGAGGATGTTGCGCCAGACCGCGTTGAAGTACGCGGCCGCCGCCGAGTCGGGCTCCTGCGTGTAGTTCCAGCCCTCCAGCAGCTTCTGCGCGGAGCGCACGTCCGGGTCCGAGACCTCGATCTTGGCCAGCATCGGGGTCAGCAGCGCGGCGATCTCGCTGCTGTTGTCCATCTGCATGGTGCGCATGTCGTCGGTGGAGATCTTGCCGTTGTCCTTGACCTTCGCCTCGATGAGGTCGTTGATCCGCTGGCTGCGGGCGCCGTAGCCCCAGTCGGTGGTCAGGACGTACGGGTACTTGCCCGCGCCGGTACCGCTCTCCACGACCGCCTGGTTGGCGGTGACGATGTAGCCGCGCGCCGGGTTGTAGTCGTACGGCATCTCGTCCTGCGGGATGTAGCCCGCGTTGCCGTCCTTGCCGCCCTTCCAGGCGTACTTGGAGTCCCAGCCCGGGGCCGGCATGCGGCCGTCGCCGGCGCCGCGGATCGGGATGCGGCCCGGGGCCTGGTAGCCGATGTTGCCGGAGGGGCCCTTGTTGTCGGCGTAGATCAGGTTCTGCGAGGGGACCTCGAAGTCGCGGGCGGCGGCGCGGAAGCCCGCGAAGTCCTTGGCCCGGTCGAGGCTGAAGACCGCGTCCATCGACTTGCCGGGGTCCAGGGCGGTCCAGCGCAGGGCGACGGCGTAGCCGTTGCCGCGGTCGGGGGCCGAGCTGGAGACGGGGGCGCGGCTGCCGACCGTGCCGAGCTCGTCGCTGCGGTCGGAGATCAGCGGGCCGTTGTTGGTCGTGCGGACGGTGATCTTCTTGCTCTTGCCGCCCGCGATCTTGATGACCTCTTCACGGGTCGTGAAGGGGACCACCTTGTTGTCGTAGACGTAGCCCTCGGGCTTGACCTGCTCCAGGTAGAGGTCGGTCACGTCGGCGCCGAGGTTGGTCATGCCCCAGGCGATGTCGGCGTTGTGGCCGATGACCACGCCGGGCATGCCGGAGAAGGTGTAGCCGGCGACGTCGTACTTGCACTGGTTGGAGACCGTGCGGCAGTGCAGGCCCATCTGGTACCAGACCGAGGGCAGCTGCGGGGACAGGTGCGGGTCGTTCGCGAGCAGCGGCTTGCCGGTGGTCGTGTACTGGCCGGAGACGACCCAGGAGTTCGAGCCGATGCCGCTGCCGTTGGGGCCGAGGATCGCCGGGACCTTGTCCAGGGTCTTGGCGAGGGAGGTCAGCGAGTTGCGCAGGCCCACGGTGGCGCCCTGGGCGGTGGTGTCGTCCGCGAGGCCGGTGGGCGTGGACGGCGAACCGCCGGTCGAGACCTGCGAACCGTTGACCGAGGCCTGGGAGCCGCTGGTGCTGCCGCCGGAGCCCTTGTTGGAGCCCGTGCCGGGGGAGCCCGCGGCCGCGCCCTGGGGGGCGTACTTCCCGCTCTCGATCTTGCCGGCGTCGACGATCGGCTTGTTGCGGTCGAAGGGGTACGGCGGGTAGAGCTCGTCGATCTGCGCCTGCGTGAGCTTGTTGGACATCAGCGCGCGGTCGATCTCGTCCTGCATGTTGCCGCGCAGGTCCCAGGCCATCGCCTTGAGCCAGGCCACCGAGTCCACGGGCGTCCACTGCTCGGGCTGGTAGTCGTCGCTGAGCTTGAGGGTGGCGTGCTCGACGGAGAGGTCCTTGCCGGACTTCCCCTTCAGGTACGCGTTGACCCCGTCGGCGTAGGCCTGCAGGTACTTCTTCGTCTCGGCCGACAGCTTCGTGTCGTACTCGGCCTGCGCGACCTGGCGCCAGCCGAGCGTGCGCAGGAAGGCGTCGGTCTCGACCTGGTCGGGCCCGAACATCTCGGAGAGCCGGCCGGAGGTCATGTGGCGGCGGACGTCCATCTCCCAGAAGCGGTCCTGGGCGTGGACGAAGCCCTGCGCGCGGAAGAGGTCGTCGTCGTTGTCGGCGTAGAGCTGGGGAATGCCGTGGGAGTCGCGCTTGACCTCGACGGTCCCGGTCAGGCCGGGGACCTTGAGGGTGCCGGTGGCCTGGGGGAACGAGGCACGGACGTTGTCCATGCTCCAGTACGTCCCGTACCCGAAGCCCGACAGGAGCGCCAGGACCAGCACGAGCACGATCAGACGGGCGCGTCGTCCCCTCTTCTTGGCGGGAGGAGCGGTTTCGTTGGCGGGCATCGCTGTCCTTAGAGGGGCAGGGTGGTCCTGGGAGTGCTGGGAGCAACCATAGGCGCAGGACCGGGTGCGTTGATCCGCCAGGGGTCGAGGTGACGAGGACAGGGCCTGACAGGCGTTTCACAATGTGGGTATCGCGTAAAGGGCGCGTCAAATATTAGGTAAGGTAACGAAGTACCTGCCGATCTTGCCGGACTTGTCGCCTGGAGGAACGTTCCGCCGGGCAACTTGAGGAAAGGGCCGCCCGCTGACCGTCCACACGCTCAATGAGCTCCTGCTGGTCTGCTCGCTCGTGCTGCTCGTCGCCGTCGCGGCGGTGCGCATCTCTTCACGCAGCGGCCTTCCCAGCCTGCTCATCTACCTCGGCATAGGCATAGCGATAGGCCAGGACGGCATAGGCAACGTCGTATTCGACAATGCCGAGCTGACACAGGTCATCGGCTACGCCGCGCTCGTCGTGATCCTCGCCGAGGGTGGTCTGGGCACCAAGTGGAAACAGATCAAACCGGCCCTGCCGGCCGCGATCGTACTGTCACTGGTCGGCGTCGCCATCAGCGTCGGCGTCACGGCCGCGGGCGCGCACTACCTGGTCGGGCTGGACTGGCGGCAGGCCCTGCTGATCGGCGCCGTCGTCTCCTCGACCGACGCCGCGGCCGTCTTCTCCGTCCTGCGCAAGGTCCCGCTGCCCTCCCGGATCACGGGTGTGCTGGAGGCCGAGTCGGGCTTCAACGACGCCCCCGTGGTCATCCTGGTCGTCGCCTTCGCGACCGTCGGCCCCGTGGACCAGTGGTACGTCCTGATCGGCAAGATCGCCCTCGAGCTGCTGATCGGCGTCGCCATCGGCCTGTCCGTCGGCTTCCTGGGGGCGTACGGCCTGCGGCACGTGGCCCTGCCCGCCTCCGGCCTCTACCCGATCGCCGTGATGGCGATCGCGGTGTCGGCGTACGCGGCCGGCGCGATCGCGCACGGCTCCGGCTTCCTCGCCGTCTACCTGGCCGCCATGGTCCTCGGCAACGCGAAGCTCCCGCACTGGCCGGCGACCCGGGGGTTCGCGGACGGGCTCGGCTGGATCGCCCAGATCGGCATGTTCGTCCTGCTCGGGCTCCTGGTCACCCCGCACGAGCTGGCCCAGGACTTCTGGCCGGCCGTGGTCATCGGGCTGGTGCTGACCATGGTCGCGCGGCCGCTGGAGGTCTTCGTCAGCCTGCTGCCGTTCCGGCTGCCCTGGCAGGAGCAGGCCCTCATGTCGTGGGCGGGGCTGCGCGGCGCCGTGCCCATCATCCTGGCGACCATCCCGATGGTGACCGGGATCGAGGGCAGCGACCGCGTCTTCAACATCGTCTTCGTGCTGGTCGTCGTCTACACCCTGGTCCAGGGCCCGACCCTGCCCTGGCTCGCGCGCAAGCTGGAGCTCGGCGACTCCGACGCCGGCGCCGCCGACCTGGGGATCGAGTCGGCGCCGCTGGAGAAGCTGCGCGGACACCTGCTGTCCTTCGCCATTCCGGAGGCCTCGCGGATGCACGGCGTCGAGGTGAGCGAGCTGCGGCTGCCGCCGGGGGCTTCGGTCACGCTGGTGGTCCGGGACTCGAAGAGCTTCGTACCGCTGCCGTCCACGGTGCTGCGGCGCGGGGACGAGCTGCTGGTGGTGGCCACGGATCCGGTACGGGACGCGGCGGAGGCCCGGCTGCGGGCGGTGGCACGGGGCGGCAAGCTGGCCGGATGGCTGGGGACGGGCTCGAACGGGGGCTGACCGGGGCTGACCGGGGCTGACCGGGGCCGGCGGGGGCCGACACGGCCCGGATCTGACTTCAACAGAGCGTTAGAGCGTCGTTCTAATTCTATGTTTTCGGGGTTTCCGGGCCGTTTCACCCCGCTTTCATGGGCCACGGAATGCGAACTTCCAGTTAATCGCAGGTGAAGACACCGCATGTCGCCGGAATCACAGGACACACACCGGGTCTGCCTGTACGATTAAGGCACACCACATCGAACCAACTCTGCCTGACGCAGAGCTGGCGCGACCGCAAAGCGGCCGTGGCTCCCTCCCGCAGTGGGCGCCCAGGTATCACTCGGTTCTGCGCAAGAGGACAGCTCTCGGGGCTCCCACATGTACGGGTGCGGTCGCTCACAAGGCGGCACACCGTCCGCAGACGGGGACGCTCTACCAGGCAGCGGAAAGGCCAGGCCGTGACATCCGCGGTCACGACCGACAAGTCCGCACGCCCCGGTTACGGGCAGCTTCTGCGCACGCCCGGCGCCATCGGCTTCGTTCTCCCGGGGTTCGCCGCCCGGCTCCCCTTCGGAATGCTGACCATCAGCATCCTGCTGCTCGTCCAGCACACCAGCGGTTCCTACGGCAGCGCCGGCATCGTCGCCGCCGTCACCGGCGTCTCGATGGCGCTGTCCGCCCCGGTGATGGGCAAGCTCACCGACCGCCGCGGCCAGAGCGCCGTCCTGGTCCCCGTCGTCCTCATGCACTCCGCCGCCGTCAGCACCCTCGTGGCGCTCGCGCTGCTGGGCGCTCCCGTGTGGGCGCTGGCCCTGGCGGCCGTCCCCGCCGGCGCCTCCGTCCCGCAGGTCGGACCGATGGTCCGGGCCCGCTGGGCCGCCAAGCTGGAGGGCTCCCCGCTGCTGCCGACGGCCGCCGCGTTCGAGTCCGTCACCGACGAGTTCACCTTCGTCGTCGGCCCGGTGCTGGCCACCGCGCTGTGCACCGGCGTCCACCCGGCCGCCGGCCTGATCACCGAGGCCGCGCTGACGCTGGCCGGCGGTCTGGTCTTCGCCGCCCAGCGCGCCACCCAGCCCAAGCCGCACGCCGTCGTGGCCGGCGGCGAGAAGCACGCCTCCGCGCTGTCCTTCCCGGGTCTGCGCGTCCTGATCGTCGCCTTCCTCGGCATCGGCGCCGTCTTCGGCGGCATGCAGGTGTCGCTGGCCGCCTTCTCCAACGAGATCGGCAACCCGGGCGCCAACGGCCTGCTGTACGGCGTCTTCGCGGCCGGCAACATGACCGCGGGCATCGCCTGCGGCGCCATCGCCTGGAAGATCGGCCCGCGCCGCCGGCTGCTGCTCGGCTACGCCGGCCTCACCGTGGCCGCCTCGGTCCTGTGGACCGCGCACTCGATGATCCTGCTGGGCGCGCTCGGCCTGGCCGTCGGCCTGTGCATCGCCCCGGCCCTGATCACCGGCTACACGATGATCGAGTCCCTGATCCCGGCGAACGCCCGGACCGAGGCCTTCACCTGGCTGACCGGCGCCGTCGCCTTCGGTCAGGCCACCGCCGTGACCCTGGCCGGCCGCCTGACGGACGCACACGGGTCCTCGTACGGCTTCCTGGTGCCGATGGCGGGCACCTTGCTGGCGCTGGCGACCCTGCTCGCGCTGCGCTCGAGCCTGGCTCCGAAGGCTCCGAGCCGGATCATCAACTCGTCCCCGGTATCGTCCGCCGCCGTGGCCCCCGAGGCCCCTGCTGCGCGGGTGAACGAGCGTGGTGTCGGTCACCGCGTGCCGGTGACGGTGGACTGATCGGCCGGAATACGTCACCATGGAACGTCGTTAGCACTCATCGAGTCAGAGTGCCAGGAGGAAATTCGTGCCGACCTACCAGTACCAGTGCACCGAGTGCGGTGAGGGCCTTGAGGCCGTGCAGAAGTTCACCGATGACGCACTGACCGAGTGCCCGAACTGCCACGGACGCCTGAAGAAGGTGTTCTCCGCGGTCGGCATCGTCTTCAAGGGTTCCGGTTTCTACCGGAACGACAGCCGTGGCGCTTCGTCGAGCAGCACCCCTGCCTCCTCGAAGCCGTCGACGCCTGCCGCCGCCCCGGCCGCTTCGACGACCTCGTCGTCGAGCACGAGCAGCAGCTCCACGTCGGCCGCCTGAGCTCCCGTCTCTGATACGTAAGGCCCCGTAGCCCTTCCGGGCGGCGGGGCCTCACGCATGCCCGGTTAGGGTGGCGGCATGGCTAACGCAGAGATCGGTGTCATCGGCGGCTCGGGCTTCTACTCCTTCCTGGACGACGTCTCCGAGGTCGAGGTGGACACCCCGTACGGGCCCCCGAGCGACTCCCTCTTCCTCGGTGAGCTGGCCGGGCGCCAGGTCGCCTTCCTCCCCCGGCACGGCCGCAGCCACAAGGTCCCGCCCCACAAGATCAACTACCGGGCCAACCTGTGGGCGCTGCGCTCGGTGGGCGTGCGCCAGGTGCTCGGCCCGTGCGCGGTCGGCGGCCTGCGCGCCGAGTACGGCCCGGGCACGCTGCTCGTCCCCGACCAGCTGGTGGACCGTACGAAGTCCCGCGCCCAGACCTTCTTCGACGGGGAGGCTCTCCCCGACGGGAGCGTTCCGAACGTCGTGCACACCACCTTCGCCGACCCGTACTGCCCGGTGGGCCGCTCGGTCGCGCTGGCGGCGGCGCGGGGCCGGGAGTGGGAGCCCGTGGACGGCGGCACGATGGTCGTCGTCGAGGGACCCCGCTTCTCGACCCGCGCCGAGTCGAAGTGGCACGCGGCGATGGGCTGGTCGGTCGTCGGCATGACCGGCCACCCCGAGGCGGTCCTCGCCCGCGAGCTGGGGCTCTGCTACACCTCGATGGCGCTGGTCACCGACCTGGACGCGGGCGCGGAGACGGGTGAGGGCGTGTCCCACACCGAGGTCCTGAAGGTGTTCGGCGAGAACGTCGGCCGCCTGCGCGAGGTCCTCTTCGACGCGGTCTCGGCCCTTCCCGCGACCGAGTCCCGCGACTGCCTGTGCACCCACGCCCACGACGGCTGGGACCTGGGCATCGAACTGCCGTGAGCACGGAAGCCCTCGACGCGGCCTGGGTCCGGACCTGGGCCGCGGACCTCACGGCGCGGGTGGACGCCGTCCTCGCGGCCTTCGACACCTACTACCCGTTCCCGCCCGGTCGGAACGAGGTCGTCCCGGCCGGCCCCGGCCGCGACGGCTCACCGGCCCACGCCGCGCTGCCCGGCGATCTGCCGACGTTCTACGGCGTGATCGACGAGGTGGTGCTGTCGGACATCGGCAACGCCTTCTTCATCCACCCGGCGGGCGGGGTCCTGGGCGACCGCGTGGAGCTCGGCGCCGAGGGTGACGTTGTCGGTGACGGCTCCGGTGAGGGCCTCGGCGACGGCTTCGTCTTCGCGAGCGACGGGGGCGGAATCCTGTACGCCACCGGCCCCGACGGCGGCGTGTACCGCTCGCGGACCGCGTCCACGGACAGCGAGTTCGACCTGGTCGCGGACGACCTGCGCGGCTTCCTCGAACGACTTGCGAACGCGGTGGCGGAGTTCGCCGCCACGAGGACTCCGACGGCGCTCTGACGCCGACGGGCCGCGGGGAAGCCGAGGCGCTCCCCGTTCCCGAATCCCGCGGCGGGCGCGGTACGCGCCGCCTCGCTCTCCCCGCACCCCGCCGGAGTCGGTGGCCGCCCACTCGTGCGGGTGACGGGGTTGTCCACAGGGTGGGGATCGTCCACAGGCGTGAGCGGGATTTCGCGGGGCGGCGGATCGTGAGGGGTGTCCGGGCGACGGGTCCGGGCATCGGAACCCGATCCGCAGGTGGTGGCCGTCATGTCCCAGTCCTCGTGTTCGCCCTCTCCTTCCACGTGTCCCCCCGCGCGGCCGGTGCCGTCCTTTCCCCCGCTCCGCGTGGGCCGGGGCGGGGACCGGTTGCGCCGGGCCGTGCGGCGTCGGCGGCGTGCCGCGTCGGGTGGCCTGGCCGTCCTGGCGGCCGCGCTTGCGGTGGTGGGCGGCACGGAGGCGGCCCAGGCTTCGCGGGGCGCCGCGCCCCCGGAGGTGAAGTCCCCGCCGGCCGCGGTGCGGTGGGTGTCGGCGCCGGTGCGCATCGCGGACGCGGCGACGGTGCGGCTGCTGCGGCCCGGGGACCGGGTGGACGTGGTCGCGGCGGAGCGCGCGGGTCCGCCACGGGTGGTGGCCGCGGGCGCCCGCGTGGCCGAAGTGCCCCGTCCGGAGGAGGGTGTCGGGGACGCCGGGGCGCTGGTCGTCCTGTCGGTGCCCCGGGACACGGCGCGGGCCCTGGTCGGGGCGGGCGCGGTGGCGCGACTGGCGGTGACACTGTGCTGAGGCGGCCCGTACCGAATCGGACTGACGTGCAGTCACGTCACCACAAGTCCTGCCCCGATTGGACACGCCGGGCCCGGACTGCCGTAGCTTTCGGAACCGTTGGCTCCATGTTCGGCGGATTCGAAGAGAGGCTCAGTCGTGAGCGAGAAGAAGAAGGAAGGCGTGCTGGCAGGCTTCAAAGCCTTCCTGATGCGCGGCAACGTGGTCGACCTGGCGGTGGCGGTCGTCATCGGCGCCGCGTTCACGAACATCGTGAACTCGGTGGTGAAGGGGATCATCAGCCCGCTGGTCGGCGCGATCGGCACGAAGAGCCTGGACGGCTACACGTCCTGTCTGAAGGGCCCCTGCGGCATCGACGCGAAGGGGGATGCCATCGGCGTGAACATCCTTTGGGGCTCGGTGCTGAATGCCGCGCTGACCTTCCTGATCACCGCCGCGGTCGTCTACTTCCTGATGGTGCTGCCGATGTCGAAGTACCTGGCGAGGATGGAGCAGCGCCGCCGGGCCAAGGAAGGCGTGCAGGAGACGATGGAGATCACCGAGCTGGTGGTCCTCAAGGAGATCCGGGACGAGCTCATCGCCCAGCGCGGCCAGAACGGCCAGAACGGGCAGGGTGGCCAGGGCGGGTACGGCGGCCAGGGCGGCCCGGGCGGCCAGTACGGCCACCCCGGCTCGGGGTACTAGCGGATCAGACGTGGTGCGGCGGCTTCTCGTCGAGGAAGCGGGCCAGGTCGGCCGCGCTCCCGGCGGAGGCCGGCCGCTCGCCCCACCCGCGGTCGGTGTCGTCCGAGGACTGCTGGTCCAGCGGGTCGTCGAAGACGAGCCGGGGCCGGGGGCGCGGCGCGGGAGCGGCCTCGGGCCGGGGCTCGGGCTGCGGGGGCTGCGGGTCGGAGGCGGGGGCGCTGCTCATGCCTCCAGGGTACGGCCGCCCCCGCCCCCGCCCCGGCCCGCGGCCCCGCTCCCTCCCCGGCCCGGGCGCGGGTTCAGCTGGGGGCCTCGGCGCCCGGACGGGCGTAGAACCACCAGCAGACGGCCAGGCAGGTGGCGTAGAAGCCGATGAAGAGCCACAGCGCGTTCGTGACGGCCATGGCCGCGAACATCGCGGGGATGAAGAAGAAGCCGTAGGCGGCGATGGCGGAGGAGAAGCCGGTGACGGCGCCCGCCTCCATCTCCGACTGCTTCAGGGCCGCGGCCTGCGCCTCGGCACCCTTGCCCTCGGCCTCCCGCATGTGCTGGTCCCGGAAGATCACCGGGATCTGCCGGAAGGTCGATCCGTTGCCGAGGCCGGAGAAGGCGAAGGCGGCGAGGAAGCCGATGAAGAAGGCCCAGAAGCTGCCCTGGTCGCCGCCCGACGGCAGCGCGAAGACCACCACGACCAGGGAAGCCGCCATGCCGACGAACGAGAGCATGGTGACCCTGGCCCCGCCCATCTTGTCGGAGAGCCAGCCGCCGGCCCAGCGCATGAGCGCGCCGACGAACGGGCCGATCCAGGCATAGGTGGTCGCCTGGTAGCCCTGCGCCTCGAAATTGTTCTTGATCAGCAGGGGCAGGCCGGCGGCGAAGCCGATGAAGGACCCGAAGGTGCCGACGTAGAGCCAGGTCATCAGCCAGTTGTGCTTGCGCTTGAAGATGACCTTCTGCTGGCTGAAGGGGGCCGCGGCCACCCGGAGGTCGTTCATCAGGAACCAGGCGAGCAGCGCCATGATCACCAGGAGCGGCACCCAGAGGAACGCGCCGTTCTGGAGCCAGATGTCGGTGTTCTCCTTCGCGTCGTGCTGCGGACCGCCCGCGGGCGCGCCGAGTACGGCGGCGGTGACGACCAGCGGGGCGACCAGCTGCACCACGCTGACGCCGAGGTTGCCGAGGCCGCCGTTGAGGCCGTTGGCGCTGCCCTTCTCCCGCTTGGGGAAGAAGAAGCCGATGTTCGCCATCGAGGAGGCGAAGTTCGCGCCGCCGATCCCGCAGACGGCCGCGATCAGCGCCAGCTCCCAGTACGGGGTGCCGGTGTCCTGGAGCGCGAAGCCCAGCCACAGCATGGGCGCGATCAGGATGAACGTGCTGAACGCGGTGAACTTCCGCTCGCCGAAGATCGGCCCGATGAAGGTGTACAGGATCCGGAAGGTGCCGCCGGTGAGGCCGGGGATGGCGGTCAGCCAGAACAGCTGCGACTTCGAGAAGCCGAAGCCCACGTCGTTCAGCTTGACCACGGTGACCGACCAGACCTGCCAGACCACGAAGCCGAGCATCAGTGCGGGGATCGAGACCCAGAGGTTGCGCTGGGCGACGGTGCGGCCGGTGGACTGCCAGAAGCCCTCGTCCTCGGGCCGCCAGTCACCGATGGTGGCACCGGGCTTGTAGGTCTCCCGGCGGTGCGAGCGCACCGCGGACGGGGTGGGGGTGGGTATGGACATGGTCATCGGTCCTTCGGGTCGAGGAGCCACAGTGCCAGCACGACGAGGAAGGACAGGATCAGGAATCCCGCACCCCACCAGGCCGTGCCGGTATTTCCCTCCATCCACTCGTTGACGGTCACCGTCAGCCCCCAGAGCTGGCCGATCACGACCGTGAGGGCCAGGGCCAGACGGGCGTTGAGCTTCGAGGAGCGCTCCGGCTCCTGTTCGGAGCCGGCTCCGGGGCCGGGGCCCGTGTGCCGGATCCGCGGGTCGCCGTAACCGCTGGTGGGGCGGATCTGCGGATACCGCTCCCGCACGGGCCGGTTCAGCCGGGGCTGGGCGCTGCCCGGTCGGTAGTCCGGGCGCGGAGGCAGCGCGCCGTCGCTCATGTCCGCCTGCTCTCGGTGGCGCGGTCCGCCCCGGCGCAGCCGAGCCTGCGGGCCATCTCGGGGCGGGACCCGCCGAACTGCCGGCACAGGGCTTCCTTCGCCGGCTCTCCCGACCGGGCGGTCGCGACGGCCCAGACGCTGCCGTCGACCTCCTCGGTCAGGAAGATCCTGGGGAGGGGACGCGGCGGCGGGCCGGCGGTGACCTCGCCGGTGCGGGCGTCGAAGACGCCCTCGTGGCAGGGGCAGTACAGCTCCCCGTCGGCGCCCCGGTCCTCGCGCCACAGCACGGCGCAGGCCAGGTGGGTGCAGACGGCGGAGTAGCCGACGAGGGAGCCGTCCGACAGCCGTACGGCCAGGGCCCGGTCCTCGTCCCCGGGGAAGCGGAAGGCCACCGACTCGCCCGGCGCCAGCCGGTCGGCGACCTTCTTGGCCGGGGGCAGGCCGTCGCTGTCTCCGTGCCGGTGCAGGATGCCGGAGGCGACGCCCACGCCGCCGATGGCGAGGCCGCCGGAGACGGTGGCCACGATCCGCAGGTAGTCGCGGCGGGTGGTGAGGGAGTCGGCGCTGATCCGGTCGCGCAGCCGTTCGGCGGCGTCCTCTCCCGCGAGTTCCGGTCCCGTGGCGGGCGGGGGCGGTTCGGTGAGGCTCATCGCACATCCACTCCGTTGATCTCGACGACGGGCAGGCCGCCGGGGACCGGCCACTGGACCTTGTCGGCGGGGACGACCATCGCGACGCCGGTGCTGACCATGACGTCGCCGAAGGCGAAGGAATCGGCGACCTGGACGCCGGGGCGCTCGGCCTGGAGCTCTTCGAGGGTTCCGTAGAAGAGGGCGCCGGTCGGGCAGACGGTGGCGCACATCGGTGCCAGCCCGTAGGCGGTGCGGTCGTAGCAGAGGTTGCACTTCATCTGGAGCTTGGCCTGGAGGTCGATCTTCGGGACTCCGAAGGGGCAGGCGTTGACGCAGTTGGCGCAGCCGATGCAGCGGGCGGTGTCGGCCTGTTGGACCACGCCGTCGGCGGTCACCAGGATCGCGTCGGCGGGGCAGACCTCGGCGCAGGGCGCGACCGGGTCCTCGCAGTGCATGCAGACGGTCGGAAGGGAGGCGACGGACATGCCGGGTTCGGTGTAGTCCAGGTGGATCATCGACTTGCCGCGGTGGGAATCGCATTCGCGGCAGGCGGAGACGCAGGCTTGGCAGCCGATGCAGCGGCCCGGGTCGATGAAGATCGTGCGGCCCATCATGGCGGGTCAGCTCCTCTCCGCCGTGCCACGGCCCTGCGGGGACGTGGGAGGCAGGCGGTCGGTCCGGGAGGCCTGGGCCTGCGGGTACGCCTCGTGGCCCGGGGCCGTGGGCGGTGCGGGCACCTCGTCGACCCGCTCGGCGGCCTCGATCCGGGCGGCGCAGACCTTGTACTCGGGGATCTTCGAGCGGGGGTCGAGGGCGTCGATGGTCAGGGCGTTCGCGGCCGTCGGGACGGGCCAGTGGTACGGGATGAAGACGGTGTCGGGGCGGATGGCCTCGGTGACCAGGGCCGGGAAGACCTCGCTGCCGCGGCGGGTGATCACCCGCACCGGGTCGCCGTTGCGGAAGCCGTGGGAGGGGTGGACCTCGACCCAGGGGCGCGGGGTCTGCTCGACGAGGGCGCCCAGGCGGCGGGTCTGGTTGCCGGAGAGGAAGTGCGCGACGGTGCGGCCGGTGGTGAGCGAGAGGGGGAACTCGTCGGTGTAGGGGTCCATGGGCGGATGCCACTCCACGACCTGGAGGTGGACCTTTCCGTCGGGGTGGTAGGTCCGGCCGTCCTCGAACAGCCGGGGTGTGCCCGGATGCTCGGTGGACGGGCAGGGCCAGGCGATCCCGCCGGTCTCCTCCAGCCGGTCGTAGGTGATGCCGTAGTAGTCGTTGACCGTGCCCGCGGAGGCGATCCGCAGCTCCTCGAACACCTCGCGGGAGCCGGGGAAATCGAAGTGCTGCCCGGCGCCGAGCCTTCGGGCCAGCTCGCACATGACCCAGGTGTCGGTGCGCACCCCGGCGGGGGGCTCCTGGGCCTTGTTGTGCTTGACCACGCGGGCCTCGGCGTTGGCCATCACGCCCTCGTCCTCGGCCCAGGTGGTGACGGGGAAGACCACGTGGGCGTTGGCCGCGGTCTCGGACAGGAAGAAGTCGAACTGGGCGTGGAACTCGGCGGTGTCGTAGCCGTCCTTGACCACCGCGTAGTTGGGGAGGGAGACGAACGGGTTGTTGCAGATCCCGATGAGGCCGCGGATCTCCTTCCGCTGCATCTGCCAGACCATCTCCATCATAGAGGTGCCGGCGCCGGGGAGTTCGGATTCCTCGATGCCCCAGATCCGGCAGATCTGCGCCCGGTGCTCCGGGTTGGTGATGGAGCGGCCGCCGGGAAGGAGGTCGGACTTCTGGCCGTGCTCCCGGCCGCCCTGGCCGTTGCCCTGGCCGGTGATGGTCCCGTAGCCGGCGCCGGGCTTGCCGATGTGGCCGGTGGCGACGCACAGGTTGATGACGGAGAGGCAGTTCTCGACGCCCTGGGAGTGGTGTTCGATGCCGCGGGCGTGCCAGGCCATGGCCTTGCCCGCGCCGGCGAAGACGCGCGCGACCTGGACGATCTGCTCGGCGGGGACCCCGCAGATCTCGGCCGAGCGGGCCGGCGGGTACTGCGCGACGGTCGCCTTGACCTCGTCCCAGCCGGTGGTGTGGGCGGCGAGGTAGGCCTCGTCGGTCAGGCCCTCGGCGACGACCACGTGCAGGACGGCGTTGAAGAAGGCCGAGTCGGTGCCGGGCTTGATCGCGACGTGGATGTCGGCGGTACGGGCGATGGCCGTCTCCCGCGGGTCGACCACGATCAGCGTGGCGCCGCGGTCCCGCGCGCCCCACAGGTACTGGGTCATCACGGGGAAGCACTCCCCCACGTTCGACCCGGCGATGAGCAGGCAGTCCGTGAGGAGGATGTCGGAGAAGGGGTTGCCGGCCCGGTCGATGCCGAAGGCGAGCTTGTTGGCGCCCGCGGCGCTGACCATGCACAGGCGGCCGTTGTAGTCGACGTGCTTGGTCTTCAGTGCCACCCGGGCGAACTTGCCGACCAGGTACGTCTTCTCGGAGAACAGGCTGGCGCCGCCGAGCAGGCCGAAGGCGTCGTTCCCGTACGCGCCCTGGATGCGGCGGATCTCGGAGACGGTGAAGTCCAGGGCCTCCTCCCAGGAGCACTCCCGGAACTCCTCGTCCCGGGAGCGGCGCAGCAGCGGACTCGTGAGCCGGTCGGGGTGGTTGACCTGCTGGTAGGCGTTGATGCCCTTGGGGCACAGCCGCATCCGGTTGATGTCGTGGTTGCGGGGCTCCACGCCGAAGACCTTGCCGCCGCGGTCCACCCGCAGGTACATCCCGCACTGCACCCCGCAGAAGCAGCAGTGGGTGGGGACGAGGGTCTCGCCGTTCTGGTCGGCGTGCCACCGGTCGGCCGGGATGCCGCCCGCGTCGCGGAAGTTGCGCGTGCCGGGCGGGGCGATCGACGGGTCGAGGGGCAGGGCGGCCGCCTTGGCGGGGTCCGTCGCGGTCACTTGAAGCCCTTCTTGACGTGCGCGAGGTAGGCGTTGCCGCGCAGCACCCGCTTGCAGCGCGGGCAGTACTCGACGAAGGCGTTGAAGTCGAGCTTCAGGTCCTGCATCGTGCCGCGCAGGTTCTCGACGTACGGGGCGGTGTCGACGGGTTCGCCGCATCGCTTGCAGGCGAAGACCTGCTCGTCCTGGCGGGCGGTGTACTTGAACAGCTGCATGCCGACGGCGGCGGGCCGCTGGACGATGTGGAAGAACTTCCCGAACGGGATGTAGATGAGGGTGAACACCACGGACACCATGTGCATCAGCGCCAGGAACTCGTACCCGCCGCCGTGCAGGAAGATCGAGGAGAAGGTCAGCAGGAGCCCGGTCACCGAGATCACGATGAGGCAGATCAGCGGCAGCAGGTCGTAGGCGAAGCGCTGGCCGGTGATGGCCCCGCGGTCCTTCATCCGCCGCCACAGGAAGTACGAGGCCCCCGGGATGACGAGCACGGCGGCGATGTCCAGGCCGTGGAACATCAGCCAGCCGACGGTGTTCAGAGCGTTGAAGCCGAGGATCTTGAAGCCCCAGATCCGCATCTCGTAGCCGGGTCCCGAGCCGGTGGACGAGGTGAAGGTGAACCAGCCCCAGGTGAGCGGGAAGGTGATCGCCGCGGCCAGCAGGCAGCCCCAGAAGATCAGCTGGTGGGCGGCCCAGCGGGAGCGGGAGCGGGCGCCGAGGAACTTCTGGAAGCCGAGGTAGGTGGCGATCATCCGCGGGACGGCGGTGGGGGCCTTGCGGAAGTTGGCGGCGGAGAAGAAGCTGCCGAAGCCCTTCTTGAACAGGCGCCGGGCGCCCGGCGCGGAGACCCAGACCGTGTACCGGTAGGCCACGCCGAAGGCGAGGAAGACGGTGGCGACGGCGTACGGGAGCAGCGCGGAGTCGAAGTCGCGCAGGAGCCGGCTGCCGAGCACGATCGCGGCGATGAGCAGGACCGAGACGACCGTGCCGGCGAGCGCGGCCCGTGCCGTGACGGACGGCCCGGCCGGCGGGAGGGTCCCCGTCAGCGGCGGCGAGGCCGGGTGGGGAGGAACGGACGGGGGCGGTGGCGTCGGCGGCTCCGCGGCGAGGGCTTCTGAGGGCTCGGGCACAGCACCACGCTAGGTGGTTTGTACCGATTAGGCCCGTTATGACGTAGTGGAAGGTGGGCCGGACGAGTGAAGGTCCAGCGGGCCCGCACCGCCCCGCGGCTCAGACGGCCGTCAGCCCGCGCTCTTCGAAGAACGCCCTGGCCCGCGCGGTCTGCTCCGCCGTGGGCGACGGGGTGTCGTGCAGCGTGAACTCCTTGCCGAGCGCCTGCCACTTCCCCTCCCCCAGCTTGTGGAAGGGCAGGACGTCGACCCGCGAGACGTTGCCGAGGCCGGCGGCGAAGTCGGCGACGCCCTCGACGTTCTCCCGGGCGTCGGTCAGCCCCGGCACCAGCACGAAGCGCAGGTGCACCTCCTTGCCGAGGCCGGCGAGGCGCCGGGCGAAGTCCAGCGTCGGCCGCAGCGGCCGTCCGGTCACCCTCCGGTAGGTCTCGCGGTCCCAGGACTTGATGTCCAGGAGCACCAGGTCCACATCGCGCAGCAGCGCGTCGGTGGCCCGCGCGCCGAGGAAGCCGGAGGTGTCCAGGGCGGTGTGCAGCCCGAGCTCGTGCTTCATCCGGTGCAGCAGTTCGCCCGCGAAGACGGGCTGGAGCAGCGGTTCGCCGCCCGAGACGGTGGCGCCGCCGCCCGCGGCGGAAATGAACCGCGTGTACTTGCGGGCCTCGGCGATGACGTCGTCGGCGGAGGTGCGCTTGCCGGCCCGCATCCGCCAGGTGTCGGGGTTGTGGCAGTACAGGCAGGTCAGCGGGCATCCGGAGAGGAAGGTGACGAAGCGGGTCCCGGGCCCGTCGACACCCGTCGACAGGTCCCAGGAGTGCACCGAGCCCTCGCTGGGCCGGTGGGTCGCGGCAGCGGCCAGGGTCGTGGGAAGGGGAAGCAGGACGGTCATGGCAGGCACCCCTCGAGCGGTGGTCCGTCGTTTCTCGATCTCGGTCGGAGATCCTTGGCGAGCGGTCCGGAGCCGGATGAGGGCCGGCCCCGGACTGCGCGCTCGCGCGGGCTACAGCGAGCCGTGGAAGGTGCGGTTCAGCACGTCGAGCTGCTGGTCCCGCGTCAGCCGGACGAAGTTCACCGCGTAGCCGCTGACGCGGATGGTCAGCTGCGGGTGGTTCTCCGGGTGCTCCATGGCGTCCCGCAGCACCTCGCGGTTCAGGACGTTGACGTTCATGTGGAAGCCGTCGCCGTCCACGTACCCGTCGAGGACGCCGGCCAGGTTCTTGATCCGCTCCTCGGGGGTGCGGCCCAGGCCGTCGGGGGTCACGGTGTTGGTCAGCGAGATGCCGTCCTCGGCGTCCTCGTACGGCAGCTTCGCGACCGACAGCGCCGCGGCGACGTAGCCGTGGGTGTCGCGGCCGTTCATCGGGTTGGCGCCCGGGGAGAACGGCTCGCCGGCGCGGCGCCCGTCCGGGGTGTTGCCGGTCTTCATGCCGTAGACCACGTTCGAGGTGATCGTCAGCACGGACTGCGTGTGCTCGGCGCCGCGGTACGTCGGGTGGCGGCGCACCTTGCGCATGAACTCCTCGACCAGCCGGACCGCGATGCCGTCGACCCGGTCGTCGTTGTTCCCGTACGCCGGGTACTCGCCCTCGACGGTGTAGTCGACGGCCAGCCCGCTCTCGTCGCGGACCACGCCGACCCTGGCGTACTTGATGGCGGCCAGGGAGTCGGCGGCCACCGACAGACCGGCGATGCCGCAGGCCATCGTGCGCCGCACGTCGCGGTCGTGGAGCGCCATCTCGAGCCGCTCGTACGCGTACTTGTCGTGCATGTAGTGGATGACGTTCAGCGCGTGGACGTACGTGTCGGCGAGCCACTCCATCTGCGTGTCGAACTTGGCCATGACCTCGTCGTAGTCGAGCACGTCCGCCGTGATGGCGCCGCCCGCCGGGCCGACCTGCTCCCCGGACTTCTCGTCCCGGCCGCCGTTGATCGCGTACAGCAGGGTCTTGGCGAGGTTCACGCGGGCACCGAAGTACTGCATCTGCTTGCCGACCGGCATCGCCGAGACGCAGCACGCGATCGCGGTGTCGTCGCCGAAGCGCGGGCGCATCAGCTCGTCGGACTCGTACTGCACCGAGGAGGTGTCGATCGAGACGCGCGCGCAGAACTCCTTGAAGCCCCGGGGCAGCCTCGGCGACCAGAAGACGGTCATGTTCGGCTCGGGGGCCGGGCCCAGGTTGTAGAGGGTCTGGAGGTAGCGGAAGGAGGTGCGGGTGACCAGCGGGCGGCCGTCCTCGCCCATGCCGGCGATGGACTCGGTGACCCAGGTCGGATCGCCGGAGAACAGCTCGTCGTACTCGGGCGTGCGCAGGAAGCGCACGATCCGGAGCTTGATGATGAAGTCGTCGACGAGCTCCTGCGCCTGCTCCTCCGTCAGGACCCCTGCCTCGATGTCGCGCTGGAGGTAGACGTCGATGAAGGTGGAGGTGCGGCCCAGCGACATGGCGGCGCCGTTCTGCTCCTTCACGGCGGCCAGATAGGCGAAGTACAGCCACTGGACGGCCTCGCGGCCGGTGCGCGCGGGGGCGGAGACGTCGTGGCCGTACGAGGCGGCCATCGCCTTGAGCTCGGCGAGCGCGCGGATCTGCTCGGAGAGCTCCTCGCGCAGACGGATCGTCTCCTCCAGCGGGCGGGGGCTCGCGGAGAGGGAGTTCAGCTCCTCCTTCTCCTCCTTCTTGACCGCGATGAGGCGGTCGACGCCGTAGAGGCAGACGCGGCGGTAGTCGCCGATGATGCGGCCGCGGCCGTACGCGTCCGGCAGCCCGGTGATGACGCCGGCCTTGCGGGCGGCGCGGATCTCGGGGGTGTAGGCGTCGAAGACACCGGCGTTGTGGGTCTTGCGGTACTGCGTGAAGACCTTCTCCAGCTCCTCGGAGACCGGGTAGCCGTACGTCTCCAGGGCGCCGGCGACCATGCGCCAGCCGCCGTACGGCATGATCGCGCGCTTGAGCGGGGCGTCCGTCTGGAGGCCGACGATCAGTTCCCTCTCGCGGTCGATGTACCCGGGCGCGTGCGAGGTGATGGTCGACGGGATGTCGTACGCGACGTCGAGGACGCCCTTCTCGCGCTCCTGCGGGAACGTGTCGGTGATGGCCTGCCAGACGGCCGTGGTGCGGGGGGTGGGGCCGGCGAGGAACTCGTCGCCGCCTTCGTACGGCGTGTAGTTCTGCTGGATGAAGTCGCGGACGTCGATGGCGTCGCGCCACAGGCCGCCCTTGAAGCCCTCCCAGGCCTCGGCGTTCCCGGTGGTCTCCGCGGGGATGGCAGTCATGGCCGGCACCTCTCGATCCGTCGCCTCGTTGCTTGGTTCCATTGGACGCCGTTTGATCGATCATTTGTCGCCGCGTTGGTCCCGACCTGCGGCCCGAAGGTCCCGCCCCGCGCGAAGGCTCGATCACCACACCCCCGCCGACCTGCCGGTTTCCCCGGACCGAAAGACCTTTGTGTGCTTGTGAATGGATTCACAAAGATGCGCGGACGCCGGCGGGGCTGCCCCGCCGGCGTCCGCGAGCCCGGCCTGATCGGCAAGGCACCCCCTAGCTCGGGGCCTCCGCTCCCTTGCGGGCGTAGAACCACCAGGCCACCGCCACGCAGCTGGCGTAGAAGCCCACGAAGCCCCACATCGCGCTCGTCACGGCGAAGTTGGCGAACATCGCCGGGATGAAGAAGAACCCGTACGCCGCGATCGCCGCCGTGAAACCGGTGACCGCGCCCGATTCGATCTCCGCCTGCTTCAGCGCGGCCGCGTACTGCGGGGTCCCCTCCGTCAGGCCCTTCAGGTGCTGGTTCCGGAAGATGACCGGGATCTGGCGGAACGTCGATCCGTTGCCGATCCCCGAGAAGAAGAACGCCGACAGGAAGCAGAAGAAGAAGCCGTAGAAGGAGCCCTGGTCGGAGCCGGAGGGGAGGAAGGTGATCACCCCGATGATCGAGCCCGCCATGCCCGCGAACGACAGGATCGTCACCCGCGCGCCACCCAGCTTGTCGGCGATCCAGCCGCCCGCCCAGCGGGCGAGGGCGCCCAGCGCCGGGCCCATCCAGGCGTACGTCGCGACCGGGTACGCCGGGAAGGTCGTCTTGATGAGGAGCGGCAGGGCCGCCGCGAAACCGATGAAGGAGCCGAACGTGCCGACGTACAGCCAGGTCATCAGCCAGTTGTGCTTGCGCTTGAAGATGACCTTCTGCCGGCTGAAGGGGGTGGAGGCCACCTTCAGGTCGTTCTGGCCGAACCAGGCGACGGCGGCGAGCACGATCAGGACCGGGACCCAGACGAACGCCGCGTTCTGCAGGTAGATCTCCGAGCCGTCGGCCTTCTTCCGGCCCGCCCCGATGGCCAGCACGGACGAGGTGATCAGGATCGGGGTGAGCAGCTGCACCACCGACACGCCCAGGTTCCCCAGGCCGCCGTTGATGCCGGTCGCGCTGCCCTTCTCCCGCTTGGGGTAGAAGAAGCCGATGTTGGCCAGCGAGGAGGAGAAGTTGGCGCCGCCGATGCCGCACAGCGCGGCGATCGCGATCATCGTGCCGTACGGGGTGTCCGGGTTCTGCACGGCGAAGCCCAGCCACAGCAGCGGGCCGATCAGCACCACCGTCGAGATCGCCGTGAAGCGGCGCTGGCCGATCATCGGCCCGAGGAAGGTGTAGAGGATCCGCGCCGTCCCTCCGGTGATGCCCGGCACGGCCGTCAGCCAGAACAGCTGCGACTGGCTGAAGCCGAAGCCCACGTCCTTGAGGTTCGTCGCCGTGATGCTCCAGACCTGCCAGACCACGAAGGCCACGAGCAGGGCCGGAACCGCGATCCACAGGTTGCGGGTGGCGACCCGCTTGCCCGTGGTCCGCCAGAAGGACGGATCCTCCGGCGTCCAGTCCGTGATCGTGCGGCCGGGGCGGTACTGCGCCGGATCGGGCGCCTGCGCGCGGCGGCCGGCCTGCGTGCGCAGCTCCTGCGTGGCGGAACTCATGGCATGTCCTGGGGGTTTGAGAAGACTCCTGGGGGTCCTTGCCCCTCCAGGCTCCGCTCCGGCGGGCCCCCGGCATCAGAGGAGAACGTCGCGCGGCCGACAAGGACAAGGTCCCGTCGCCCACAGTGCGTAGGTCTGGGGCCGCGGCCGCGCGCCTCGCCTGCGGACCGGCGTACGGCTGCTGTCCTGTGCGGTATGACGTATGTACGAATGACCTCCCGCAGCCGGCACGAGAGCCACCGGGCCTCGACCCCGCTGGAGCTGTTCTTCGACCTCTGCTTCGTCGTCGCCGTGGCGCAGGCGGGCCGCCAACTCGTCCACGCGCTCGCCGAGGGCCATGTCGGAGCCGGGATCACCGGCTACCTCTTCGTGTTCTTCGGGGTGTGGTGGGCCTGGATGAACTTCACGTGGTTCGCCTCCGCCTACGACGTCGACGACGTGCCGTACCGGATCGCGACCCTCGTGCAGATCGCCGGTGTGCTCATCTACTCGGCGGGGATCCCGCGCGCCTTCAACGACAACGACTGGACCGTCTGCGTCCTCGGCTACGTGGTGATGCGGCTCGCGCTCACCGTGCAGTGGCTGCGCGCCGCCGCCGGGGAGGAGGGGGCGGCCCGGCGCACGGCGCTCACGTACGCGATCGGCCTGCTGGTCTGCCAGGCCGGCTGGGTGGCACTGCTCTCGGCCCCCGAGCACTCCCGCAGGTGGCTGTTCCTGGTCCTGGTGATGGTCGAGCTGCTGATTCCGGCCGTCGCCGAGCGCAGCTACCAGACCCACTGGCATCCGCACCACATCGCCGAGCGGTACGGCCTGTTCACCATCATCGTCCTCGGCGAGACCATCGCCGCCAGCACGGTCGCGGTCCAGTCGGCGATCGACGAGCACGAGGCGCTGGGCGAGCTGCTGCCGATCGCCGCCGGCGGGCTGCTGCTGGTCTTCGCGGCCTGGTGGATCTACTTCGCCGTCCCCGCGCACGACCGGCTGCGGGGCAACCGCGAGGCCATCCCGTGGGGGTACGGGCACTACGTGATCTTCGCCTCGGCCGCCGCCATCGGCGCCGGCCTCGAGGTGGCGATCGAGCACGCGGTCGGCAAGGCCCACGTCTCGGCCCTGTCCGCCAATCTCACGGTGTGCGTTCCGGCGGCGCTCTTCCTCGCCTTCGTCTGGCTCCTGCACTCCCGCCACTTCAAGCGGGGCACGGCCCAGCAGTCGGTGCTGCCGCTCACCGCCCTGGCGATCCTCGCCTGCGCGTGGACCGGCGCGCAGGCGGTGCTGTGGGCCGGGCTGGTCGCCTCGGCCTCCGTCGCGGTGGGCGTGACCTTGGCCCACCAGGAGCGTTCTGGTGCGTGAGGACGGCGGGCGGCACGGCCGCGGCGGCCAGGGCGAGCGCGCCGGCGACAGGGAGAAGAAACGATGAAGGTCCCGGTACAGCGGTACGCGGACACGGGCGCGGCGGTGGCGGAGTACGGGGAGCTCGCCGACCCGGCGTTCTGGCAGCAGCCCCCGGCGGCCCGGCTCGCGGCGTTCGCCCGGCTGCGGGCCCTGGACTCCCCGGTCTACGTGCCCGAGGGCAAGGGCCGCGGGCACTGGGCCCTCGTACGCCACGCGGACGTACAGGAGGCGAGCCGGCTGCCCAAGGTGTTCGCCAGCGCGCCCGGGGTGACCACGCCCGAGCCGGCCCGCTGGGTGCGGGCGCTGTTCGGGGACTCGATGGTCAACCTGGACGGCGCGGACCACGCGCAGCTGCGCAAGATCGTGCAGCGTGCGTTCACACCGCGGCTGCTGGCGGCGGCCGAGGAGGACATCCACGCGGTGGCCGCCCGGATCGTGGACGACGTTCTGGCCGAGGAGCCCGACGAGTTCGTCACGGCCGTGGCCTCCCGGCTGCCGCTGGAGGTCATCTGCAACATGATGGGCATCCCGGAGCGCTACCGCGCCGAGATCGCCGACCGCGTCAACCACGCCTCGGAGAACATCGGTGTGGAGCGGGGGCTGGCTTCGCGGCTGCGGATGCCCGGGCGCGGACTGCGGGCCCTGGCCAAGATGCAGCGGATGGTCGCGGGCATCGGCCGGGAGCGGCGCAAGAACCCCACCGACGACCTGATTTCGGCGCTGGTCCGCGCCGATGTGGACGGGCAGGCGCTGAACGCCCGCCAGCTCGGCGCGTTCTTCTCGCTGCTGATGGTGGCCGGGGTGGAGACCACCCGCAACGCGATCACCCACGGGCTGACCCTGCTGACCGACCACCCCGGCCAGCGGGACCTGCTGCTGGGGGACTTCGAGACGTACGCGGACGGAGCGGTGGACGAGATGATCCGCCACTCGACGCCGATCATCCAGTTCCGCCGGACCGTCGCCGCCGAACACACCCTGGGCGGGCACCTGTTCCGCCCCGGCGACAAGGTGGTGCTGTACTACGCCTCCGCCAACCGCGACGAGGCGGTCTTCCCCGATCCCGACGCCTTCGACATCACCCGCTCGCCCAATCCGCACCTGGGCTTCGGCGGCGGCGGCCCGCACTTCTGCCTGGGCGCGCACCTGGCCCGCGTGGAGATGAAGGCCCTGTTCCGCGAGCTGCTGACCCGGCCGGTGGGGCTGCGGGCGGTGGGGCTGCCGGACCTGGCGGGTTCGAACTTCGACAACCGGGTCCGCTCGCTCAGGTTCGCCTTCGAACGCCCCTGAGGACGGCGGTACCGGCCGCCGGGCGGGCTGGGGGCCCGGCGGCCGGAGCGGGGGGCGTCCCTACTGGAGGCGCCGGACCGCGAGCACGCAGTGGGCGCTGCCCGTGAGCACGGACTCGTCGCCCGCGAACTCCTGGAGGGTCTTCGGGTCGACCGGCCGGCCCGGAACCGCCTCGGGCCAGGCGCGCGTGGCGAACAGGAAGTAGGCCTGGCCGCTCTCGTTGGCCGCGGCGACCCACTCGTCCGGGGCGGTGCAGGTCGCGTTGAGCCCCGGCAGGGTCAGCGCGACCTGGTTGTCCGCGAGCACGATCTGCACGGGGAAGCCGGCCGGGTTGCGGGTGCCGTCCATGACCACGTCACCGATGGGCAGGCCGATCTCCTCCAGGAGCCCGCGGGCGGCCTTCTCCCCGGCCTCCGCACCCAGCGGCCCGTCGCCGAGGGTGTAGGCGAGCAGGTACGGGATGTCGTGGCCCTCGGAGGGGTCGCCGATCCAGGCGAGCACGGAAAGGGTGCCGAGGTGGGACCGGTCGGTTTCGGCTTGAGTTGAAGTCATGCGCCGCACCCTAGTGCTCTCTCCGCCGCGCCTTTTCGGCCTTTCACCCGCGCGGGCTATACGGCCCAGAATCCCTCTCCGGAATTCGCCCGCATGTTCGCGTCCTGATACTGGAGGCGCACGATGCGCGCCTTTTCCGGGATTTCGAACACCACCCACCCCTCGGCCCGCCGGCCCACCGCGAGGGAATCGAAGACGAGCGGCTTCCCGGTGGTCAGTTCACCGGTCGGCACCACCCCGTGGCGCCCGCCCGCGCTGTCGTACGCCCACATGCGCCCGAGCTCCCCGTACGAGTCCCCGCCGACGTTGACGAACGACATCGAGGCGGCCACCCAGCGCTTGCCCGCGGGCGGGGCGTAGTTCTTCTCCACGCTGACCGCCGGGTCGACGTACGCGTTGAGCACGGCCTGCAGGTGGCGGCCCATCTGGCGGCCCCGCACCCGTACGGGGTCTCCGACGTGGGCGTCCTTCGGGGCGGCCCCCGGGGCGCCGTCGTCCACCGGGACGGCGGGCGCCGCCGCGGGGGCGAGCGCGGCCCCCTCGGGGGCACCGGAGCAGGCCGTGGCACCGAACAGCAGGAAGGGCAGGAGAGCGGCGGCGAGGACGGAAGCGGACTGGCGCATGCGTGATCCCTTCGGGGACCTTCGGGAGGTATTCCGGCCAGTCTCACGCGCCCGAGCGGGCAATTGCACACACCGACACGGGTGTGCGGAGGGAGTTGCCCGCCATCTGCCAGCACAATGCGTTTCGGCGCTTTTGTGCCGCCCCACCCCCATGGAGGATTCATGCGCGTTTCCACCCGCCGCCTGGCCGTGACGGTGCTTTCCGCACTGGCCGCCGCCACCGCGCTCACCGCCCCGGCCGATGCCCGCTCCCACCAGAATGCGATTTCCGTACAGGAAGTCGGTCACATTTCCGAAGGCGGCCACGTCACTCTTTACGGGACCTACGCGTGCGCGCCCTCGTCACCCCGTGGAGTGCAAATCCAGGTCACGCTCACCCAGGACGCCGGCGACCGGGGCACCACCCGCCTGGGCTTCGGCGGCCAGGAGGCCGAGTGCGACGGGCAGCCGCACGACTGGTCCGCCTCCGCCGACGTGAACCCGTCCCTGGTGAACCTGCACCCGGGCGCGGCCGGTGCGCAGGCCCGGCTCCAGACGGCCAGCCTGCACTCCGGTTTCAAGCTGAGCGTGTCCTACCTGGCGCAGGCCGAGCAGGACGTCGTCCTGGAGGAGAAGCACCGCTGAGCCGGCGCCGGCCCGGCGACCCGCCCGCGGCCGGTGGCCGCCGCTACCGGCAGGCGGGGGCCACGCCGGTCATCGACATGAACGCGACGGTGCGGCAGCCGGGATCCGCGTGCGGGTGCCCGGCCGTACGGTGCACGGCCGTCGGTACGCCGACGGCCAGCACGAGCAGCGCGAGGAGAGCGGTCGCGGCCCCCCTGCCCGGCCGCTTGTTCAGCCGGTGCACGGCGGCGTCCCGGCCCGAGTGGTCGTCCCTTCCATGGACCGCATCATCACTCCGGCCCCGGCATCCCACAACTCGGAGTGACCGTACGGTCACCCCATGCCGCGCACGGTGCCCGCGACGGCGAACTCGCACCACACCGCCTTGCCGTCGCCCCGGGACTCCACGCCCCAGTGCGTGGCCAGCGCGTCCACCAGCAGCAGCCCGCGCCCGGTGGTCGCGGCCTCCCCCGGGGTGCGCCTGCGCGGCCAGACGCTGGAGCGGTCCTTGACCCACAGCCGGATCCGCCGGACCGGCTCCGGCAGCACCTCCATGGTCAGCACCGCCCCGCCGTCCGTGTGCAGCAGGGCGTTGACCAGCAGCTCCCCCGCGGCCAGTTCCACGTCGTCGGCGAGCTCCGGCATGCCCCAGTCGCGCAGGGCCTGGCGCAGGGCGTAGCGGGCCTCCGAGAGCCCTTCCGGGTCGGCCTGGTGGATGTACTGGTGGATCCGCGGTGCACGGTGGGTGCCCGGGTCGGGGGCCCGGCGCAGCACCAGCAGGGCCACGTCGTCCCCGGAGCCCCAGCGCTCCCAGAGCCGGTCCGAGAGGTGGTCGGCGAGCGCCCCCGCCTCCTGCGGGCCGCTGCGCACGGCGTGGGCGAGGGCCTCCATGCCCTGGGTGATGGCGGTGCCGGGCTCCTCGACCAGGCCGTCGGTGCACAGCACCAGGGTCTCCCCGGGCACCAGGTCGAGCCGGGTCTCGGGGAAGTCCTCCTGTTCGAACACCGAGGCAAGCCCGAGCGGCAGCCCGCCGCGTACGTTGGGCCAGCCCGTGCGCCCGTCCGTGTGCCGGATCAGCGGGCCGAGATGGCCCGCGCGGACCGCCCGTACGCCTCCGGTCTCCAGGTCCACCTGTGCGTACATGCAGGTCGCGAAGCGCTCGGTGTCCAGCTCGGCAAGGAAGCGGGAGGCCCGGGCCAGGACGGTGGACGGCGGATGGCCCTCGCCCGCGTACGCCCGCAGCGCGATCCGCAGCTGGCCCATGATCGCCGCCGCGTGCGTGTCGTGGCCCTGTACGTCGCCCACGACGATGCCGACCCGGTCGCGGGGCAGCGCGATCACGTCGTACCAGTCCCCGCCGACCTCCCGCCCGCTCCACGCGGAGTGGTAGCGCACCGCGATCTCCCCGCCGCTGATCTCGGGGATCCGGCGCGGCAGCATCGAGGCCTGCAGGCCCGTCGCGAACTCCCGTTCCTGGTCGAACAGGAGCGCCCGCTGGAGGGACTGCGCGACGATGCCGGCCAGCCCGAGGCAGAGGTTGCGCTCCTCCGGGCTGAAATCGCTGCGCCGCCGGTAGAACAGCACCAGCCCGCCGATGGCCTTGGCCTGCGCGATCAGCGGCAGATAGGCGGCGGCGTCGAAGCGGATCCGCCGCAGGTAGTCCGCGAGCAGCGGGAACTCGCCCGCCAGATCGGCGAGGGAGGTGACGAAGCGCGCCTTGCGGGTGAGCACCGCCTGGGACAGCGGCAGCGAGCCGTCCAGCCGGGTGAAGCGCCGCTCGCTGAGGATCTCCAGAGACTCCCCGCTGAGCGCGATGATCTTGATGGCGCCGTTCTCGACCAGTCCCAGGGCCAGTCCGTCCGCGCCGAGCCGCTCCAGCGCCCCCGCCCCGGTCAGCGTGGCCGTGACGTCGTCCACGGTCACCGCCCGCGACAGGGCCTCCGTGGTCCGCTGCACGATCGCGGCCTGCTGAGCCCGGGCCGACTCCAGCTTGCGCAGCACGGTGGCGTGCGCGAGCTCGGCCGTGGCGTCCCGGACGATCCCGACGATCCGCAGGGGCCGGCCCGCCGCGTCGCGCAGGATCCGGCCCTGCGTGTGCGTCCACTGGTCGACGCCGTCGCGCCGCTGCACGGTGAAGTACGAGCCGTACGTCTCCATGCCGCCGTCCAGGGCCGCCTGCGTGGACTCCGCCAGCCGGGCTCCGTCGTCGGGCGGGATCCGCAGCCCCAGCGCCTCGGGGGTGTCGTCGAACTCCTCGCGCTCCAGGTCGAAGACCACGAGCCCGGACTCGTCCAGCCTCAGCGTCCCGGCGTCCAGGTCCCACTCGAAGCTGCCCATGCCGTTCAGCGCGAGCCGCTCGCCGGGCCCGGTCACGGGGTCCCGGCTGCCCTGCCCGGATCTGTCGCGCTCCGCCGCTGCCACGAGACACACCACCTAACGGCCGGGCCAGCACGGCTGGGAGATCAACCGCTCCCACTCCTCGTCAGGATGCCCCGGAAGGGTGCGCCCGGCCTCCTGCCAGCGCTTGACGAGGGAAAGGTAGATCGTCGGCTGGTCCGGTGCCGCGTGCCCGGGAGGGCCGTAGGCGGGAGGGGAGTACGGCGAGGCGGCGGCCTTGACCGCGGGCCTCGCGGCAGGCCGCGCCGCGGGCCCGGGGCCGGGCTGCTCCGCCCGGCTCGCGGGAATGCGCACCCAGCCACGGCCACCCTGTGCTCGCTGCTCCGCACTCATCGCGGTCCCCTCTCGACCTCACCGGAGAGACGTCTTGGGATGCCCGGCACCGGAGGCCGTTCTCTGATCCGGCCTGATCCTCACAGCACCTCCCAGGCGCTTTCGGACTCCATTGACCAGTCTCCCCGCCGTGAACCCCGCACCGTGCACGAATCGCATGGAAGGGCCGAATGAGGGAGCCGTCAGCAGTCCCGCGAAGAACAGTCCCGGCCACGAGGACTCGAAACCGGCGCTCAGCTCCGGCGTGCCGCCGCCCCCGACGGTGGTGAGGGCGGCCCGCAGCCGGGCGTCCAGCAGCTCCAGACGCCCCATGTGCGGGGTGAAACCGGTGGCCGCGACCACGTGCGCGACGTCCAGTACGACGGACTCGCCGGACGCGGTGGTCAGCCCCAACCGGGTCCGCTCGCCCACCGCCGCCGCCCGGTGCAGCCGGTGCCCCAGCAGCACCGGGACGCTGCGCTCGAAGCGGTCCCGCAGCCACCAGGCCCCGGCGGGCCCGAGCGCGGTCGCCGCGATCCGCTCCCGGGTCGGCGCGGGCAGCCGGCGCACCGCCCAGGGCAGCTCGGACCACACCCAGCTGCGCCAGCCGGTGCCGAGGCCGCTGTGCGGCTCGCGCAGGGCGCGCAGCACCGGACGCTCCAGCGGCTGGGGCACGGTGTTCCAGTTGAGCCGGGAGCGGCGGGCGACGAGACAGGGCCGGGCCCCGTTCTCCGCCAGCAGGGCGGCGGTCTCCAGGGCCGCCTGCCCGGCCCCGATCACGGCGACCTCACGGCCGGCGAACCGGGCCAGGTCCCGGTGCCCGCTGCTGTGCGAGCAGTGCCCGGGAGGCAGTCCCCGCAGCGGCTCGGGGAGGTGCACGAACGGCATCACCCCGACGGCCAGTGCGACCGTACGGGCGAGCAGCGGCGGCCCCTCGGCGGTGCGGACCAGGAAGCCCTCGCCCTGCGGGGAGACCTCGGTGACCGTCACCTCCTCCACCTCGGGCACGGCGTTCCGGGCGAACCACATGCCGTACGAGCTGAACACGTCGATCGGGAGCGGGCTGCCGTGATCGGCCGCCATGCCGCGGCCGGCGCAGTACGCGGCGAGGGTGTGCCGGCCGCCGGGGGCGGACAGGTTGGAGGACCAGGGCTCCGACTTCAGGTACATGCCCTCGGGCATGTGGTCCCGCCACGAGGCCATGGGCCGTCCGAGCACCCGTACGCCGAGCCCGGCCGATGCCGCGTGCGCGGCGATCGACAGCCCGTACGGTCCGGCGCCGACCACGACGAGGTCGTCCATCCGCGTCACCGCTGTCCCTCCAGTCTCATGGGCCCCGCGTCAGTGCCCTCGCCCCCGAAGGCGGTCGGGGGCGGGTGGCGGGGCGTCACCTGGTCACCAGCTCGTCCGGTTCCGCGGAGGCGGCCGGGGTGGCCGGGGTCTGCGACGGGGTCAGGCCCCGGGCGCGCTGGCGCGGGGCGCGCACCACGGCGCGCGCCGTACGCCGGCCGTGCGCCGGGACACCGCGCAGCGCGCGCACGCCCTTCCCCGCACCCCTGCCGAGGAAAGCGGCGAGCATCGCGAGGAACGGCATCGGGTCGTCGGCGGCGAACCAGGCCGCCTCCACCCGCCCCCGCTCCGCCCGCGGCGCCACCCGCACCGGTCCGGGCCGCTCGCCCCCGGTACGGCCGTGCCCGGCCCCGGCCTCCCCGGCCCGTGCGGGAGCGGGAACCGACGCCCGCCCCTCGGCCGGGGAGCGCCGGGGGAGTCGGCGGCCGCGGACCGCCGCCAGCAGGGCGTAGTTCTCGGCGACGAACACCCGGCCGGGTCCGCCCGCGGGCTCCGGGACCCGTTGCCCCGTCAGGTCCAGGTACATCGCCTGGACCACGTCCAGGCCGCCCGCGTCCGTGAAGAGCCGGAACTGCGCGCCCGGCCGGGGGTTGAAGTCCACCAGCCGGAAGCAGCCCTTCTCGTCCCGGCGGAAGTCCAGGTCCAGGATCCCCTGGTAGCCGAGGCGCCGGGCGAGCCGCAGCCCCGCCTCCTCCACCGCCGGGTCCGGCAGCCAGCGCCCCACCGCCGTCAGCCCCGTCCGCACCGGCCAGGACAGCTCCTTGCGGCCCGACCCGGCGAGCAGCGGATGCCCGCCCCGGCCGAACGCTCCGTGGAAGAACCAGTCGGTGTCCGTCCCGGCCGGAAGGAACCGCTGGAGCAGCAGCCGGCTCCCGGCCGCCTCCGTGCGCTCGTACAGCCGGCGCGCCTCGGCCGCGGTGTGCACCAGCGTCGTGCTGCGCAGCCCCGTGCCCGCGGGCAGCAGCCACGGCCGGCTCCACTTGGCCACCACCGGCAGTCCGAGCCGCCACGCGGCATCCGCCGCCTCGGCCCCGCTCGCCGGGATCACCGTCTCCGGGTGCGGGACGTCCCAGCGTGCGCACAGCCGCGACAGCTCGGCCTTGTCCGCCACCCGGGCCGGCAGCCCGTCGGGCTGATGGGGGATCCGGAAGCGCCCGTCGAGCATCGGGGCGATCCGCGCGACGGCGATGGCGCTCAGGTCGTCCATCGCCACGAGCACCGCGGGCCGGCCGATCCGCTCCGACACCCCGACGAGGCATTCCAGCAGCGTCTCAGGGGCCTCGGGGTCCAACCCCCCGGCCGGCCCGGGGTGTACGGCGCGCAGGTAGCGCGAACGCGCCATGGGACCTCCCCCGGCCTCGACGACGGCATGGACCTCCACGCCCCTGCGCCCGAGCGATCTGACGGCGCCGAGGGTTCCGTGGTGGAACGGATTCCGATCGAGTCTGAGCACTACTGCGGGCACATGGCCGTCGAACGCGTGCATGGGAACGGTGTCTTTCACCTAGTCGGACCAAGCGGGGAGGATACGCAGCTGCGAATGGCCTAGGCGGCGGTCACCGGACAGGCCATTCGTCAGATGTGATGCCTAACGTCTTTGACAAGCACACCGATTCAGGAAAGTTCGGGAGACGCCATGCCCAGACCACACCGCCGACTGGCGAGCACCTGCATCGGTACGGTGACGGCCGGACTGCTCGCCACCGGAGCCGCGCTCGCGGCCCCCGAGAAGGAGCAGCCCAAGGGTTCCGACATCGCCATGGGCGCCTTTCTCGACTCCGGCCAGAGCGGAGTCGCCCGGATCCCGCAGCTGTCGCGCTGGCTGGGCGGCAAGGAGATCCGGGTCGGGCACACCTATCTGCCCGGGGACCGGTGGGCCCGCATCGAGAACCCCGACTTCCTGGAGGCCTGGGCCCAGTGGCGCCGGGCCAGGCCCGACCGGCTCTTCGTCCTCAACGTGCCCATGCAGGAGCACAACGAGGACCACGTCCCCGACCGCGAGGTGGCCCGGCTCATCCGGGCCGGCGCGGAGGGCGAGTTCGACCACCACTTCGAACAGCTCGCCCACAAGCTGGTGGATCTGGGCGTTCCGGACACGGTGATCGTGCTCGGCTGGGAGATGAACGGCGCCACGTACACGCACCGCTGCGCTCCCGACCCGGAGGGCTGGAAGGAGTACTGGAACCGCATCGTCAACACGATGCGCTCCGTCCCCGGTCAGCAGTTCAAGTTCGATTTCGCACCCAACCGCGGTTCGGACGCGGTCGGATGGACCAAGTGCTACCCGGGTGACGACGTGGTCGACGTCGTCGGCATGGATTCGTACGACCAGGCTCCCGGCAAGACCTTCGACGAGATGGTCAGCCAGCCGTACGGGCTCCAGCAGCATGTCGATTTCGCGAAAGCGCACGGCAAAGAGATCTCGTACCCGGAGTGGGGCCTGTTCCGGCACGGGGACAACCCGGTGTACGTGCAGCGCATGCTGAAGTGGATCGAGCAGCACAAGCCGCTCTACCACACCATCACCGACTACTGCCCGCACGGCGTGTGGCAGTGCAAGCAGAACCCGCGGTCCGCGAAGGCCTTCCGGGCCGCGCTCGCGCCCGAGCGTCCGGGCCCGGTCCCGACGCCGGTCGTCCCGACCCCGGTGATCCCGACGCCGGTCGTCCCGACGCCGGTGATCCCGACCCCGGTCGTGCCGACCCCGTCGATCCCGACCCCGTCGATCCCGACGCCCGAGGTCCCCGTGCCCTCCCCGGTGGTCCCGACCCCCGGCATCCCGCTGCCGGTCCCGTCGCCCGAGACCCCGGACACGGGTCCCGGCCCCGGTACGAGCCCCGTGCCCGAGCCCGCCCCGGTACCCGTCCCCGAGCCGGTGCCCGTACCCTCGCCGGCCGTTCCGTCGCCCGAGGTCCCGGTCACCGTCCCCGTGTCCCCGGACCCGGTCCGGCCGAGCCCGCAGGTCCCGGCGCCCGAGAGCCCCTCCCCCGAGCCCGTGCCCTCGCCCGCTGTCCCGTCCCCGCAGACCCCGGTGGGTCCGGGCAGCCCCAGCCCGGACCCCGTACCGGTCCCGGTCCCGGAGCCGTCGCCGGTGCTGCCCCCGGCCGTGCCGAAGCCCCAGCCGACCGAGCCGCCCGTCAACAGCACGGAGTGGTGCGTGCCGGTCAACTTCGGCGAGTGGCTCTCCAAGCTGGTCGGCAAGCAGTCGGTCTGCGTCAAGATCGACTGGGGCAGGGACTCCGGCTTCTGGCCCTGGTAGAGCCGTCATCGGACCCGCAGTTCGTTGAGCCGCGCCCGCCAGTCCCTGGCGGCCGGCAGCGCCTCGCGCAGCGCGTCCACCGCCCGCTCGCGCCCCGTCACCTGCGATTCGTGCAGGCGCAGCAGGGGCGCGAGCGTCGTCCTGGCCAGCAGCAGACGCTGGTTGACGACGGTCTCGGGCCGCCAGTGGTTCTTGTACGGCTCGTTGCCGCGCAGGAAGCTCACCACCGGGCGGCCCTCCGCCAGTGCGCGGCCCGCCTCGTAGCGCAGCAGCAGCGTGGCCACGTCCACCTTCCGGGTCCGCAGGTCCGGGTCGGCCCCGTACAGGTAGCCGCCGCTGAGCGCCCCCGACAGCAGGGTGACGTTGGCGGCCACCACCTTCCCGTCCAGCCGGAACTCGGTCAGCCGGCCCTCGCCGACCCGCACCATCCGCCGGGTGGCCCGGGTCAGGTGCTCGGCGAAGCGGGGCCTCAGGTGCTCCGGGGTCACCCCGCGTCCGCGCCACTGCTTCTCGTGGAGCCGCAGCAGCGTCCGTACGGCACGCGGCACTTCCTGCTCGGTGACCTCGCGCTCCTCGATCCCGGCCGCGTCGGTCTTGCGCAGTTTGGCCCGGACCCGCTGGGCCCCGGAGGCCGGCATCCGCTTGACCAGCTCGTCGAACGGCAGCGCGGGCAGCTCCATGCAGGTGGAGTCGGTGAGCTTGCTCCGGATCCCCGGCCACTGGCCGTACAGCGCCTCCGCGGCGGCCCCGGGGCGTACCTCGCGCAGGTCGACGACCGCGCCGCGGGCGGCCCGGTGCAGGCCCTGGACCAGGGCCGGGACGACCTGTTCGGCGTACGCGGCGTCCACCAGGACGTCGAAGTAGTCGGTGATGCCGCCGCCGAGCGGCACCAGCAGCGGCAGCGGCCGGTGGACGAGCATCAGCGCGCAGGCGCCGACCAGTTCCCCGCCGCGCCGTACGAGCACGATCCGCAGCCGCCCGTCGCGGCCGTACGAGAGCCACCAGGAGTGCAGCCAGGCGTGGCTCTGGAACGGGGTGGCGGTGGGGCAGGCCCGGAAGAGCCGGTTCCACGGCTCTTCCAGCGCGGCGAACTGCCGGGGGTCGCGGCACAGCGTCACCGACAGGGCCCCGGTGGAGCCCGTGGTCATCGCACGGACTCCTTCTCCTTGGTCTCGGTGTGCTCGCCCTGGGCGGGCAGGGAGGCGTACTCCTCGACGACCGGCTCCGCGACGGGGCGCTCCTCGGGCCGCCGCGTGCGGGCGGTGGGCCGGGCGAGCAGCCACAGCCCGCCGAGCAGTCCGCCGGCGCACAGCCCGACGGCCCCGCTGATGGCGGCGGAGGGCGAGGCGGGCTCGCTCGGCGCCACGGCCTGGTTGAACAGCAGCAGCTGGACGCCGGTGTTCTTGGCGGCCTGATTGCTGCTCAGCGAGAGCGCGTCGGCGACGGCGTTGGCGATGTCGGCGGCCTCGGCCGGGCTCTTCGACGTCCCGGTGATGGCGATCATCGGGGACTCGGGGGAGGTCTCGGCGCGCACCTGCGTACGGAGCTTGCGGGCGCTGATGCCGGCGCGCGGCTGGGCGTACCCGAGGGTGGAGCTGCTGGTGGCGATGCGGGCGTACGCCTGGGCGAAGCCGAGGGCGGTGGCCGGCTCGGTGGTTTCGTCCGGGACGGCGACGACGTAGCTGGTGGCGGCGTACTCGGGTGCCTTCAGCACGCCGTACGCCCCGCCCGCGGCCAGGCCCAGCAGGGCGGCGGCGGGCAGCGGCCACCACGCGGGCGGCGGCAGCAGCCGCACCTTGCGGCGGCGGCGGTCGGTCCTCCTCTGCTCGGACTTCCTCTCGGCCTTCCTCTGATCGGCCTTCTGATCGGCCTTCTTCGGGTCGGCCTTCTTCGGATCGGCGGTGTCAGCCATGTACGTGCCTTCCTGGAGGGATGGGAGTGGTTTCGGTCCCCCGCGCGGGGGACCCCGTCGGTGGTGCGTCGATCAGGGCGTCGCCGGGCACCGGGGCGGGGCGGGCCCCCGGCAGCGCCAGGGCGTAGACCGCGAGGAGTTGCTCCGCGCTGCGGGAGATGTCGTAGCGGCGGGCCACCGGGGGCTGGGGCAGGCGCCGCGCCCCGGCCTCCATGTGCCCGCGCAGGGCGGCGACCAGCTCCTCGGTCCCGGTCCCGATCCGGCGCGCCCCCGGAGCCTCCGCGGCCGGCAGGTCGTCGATCGCCGGGCAGGTGACGTGCAGCACCGGCAGCCCCGCGGCCAGCGCCTCCACCACCGCCAGCCCGAAGGCCTCCTCCCGCGACGGCGACACGAACACGTCCATGGCGGCCAGGAGCGCCGGGATCCCGGGCGTGCGCCCGTCCGCGCTGTCGCCCAGCGGATCCCGCTCCCCCAGCAGGTGGATCCGGCTCTGCGCGCCCAGCTCGGCGGCCAGCCGCCGCAGCGCCGCCCGCTCCGGCCCGTCCCCGGCCAGCAGCAGGTGCGCCCCGGGCAGCGCCGCCACCGCCCGCACCAGCGAGTCGAACCGCTTGCCCGGCACCAGCCGGCCGACCCCGCCGACCACGAACGCCCGCTCCGGCAGCCCGGTCCGGGCCCGGGTGGCCCGGCGCACCCCCTCGTCGAAGCGGAAGCGGACGGCCTCGATCCCGTTCGGTACGACGTGCACGCGCGCGGCCGGCACCCCCCAGCCCTCCAGCCGCGCCGCGACGGTGTCGGACACCGCCACGGTCGCCGCACCCAGCCGCTCGCTGGCCAGGTACAGCGCCCGCACCCCGCCCGTCAGCTTCCGGCCCTCGATCTCGTCCTCGCCGAGCGAGTGCTCGGTGGCCACGGTCGCCCCGACCCCCGCGAGCCGGGCCGCGAGGCGCCCGTACACGCAGGCCCGGTACAGGTGCGTGTGCACGAGGTCGTACTGCTCGCGCCGGATGAACCGCACCAGCCTCGGCAGCGCCCCCAGGTCCCGGTTGCCCCGCATCCCCAGGTGCACCACCCGGACCCCGTCGGCCCGCAGGCCCTCGGCCACCGGCCCGGGGTTGGTCAGCGTCAGCACGTCGCAGCGCATCGGCATGTGCCGCAGCAGCAGCCGCAGCTGCTGCTCGGCGCCGCCGACCCCGAGCCCGGTGATGATGTGCAGCGCCCGCAGCGACTTCACCGGAGCACCGCCCGCCGCAGCTCCTGCGTCCGGTGCCGCAGCTGCTTGATCCGCAGCCTTCCGGGCCCGTCCGCCTGGCTGACGTGGGTGCGCGGCAGGGCGTGCGGGCCGGCCAGCCGGCCGGGGTCGATGGCGCAGGCGTACCCGTACCCGGCGGCCCGCGTCGCCTCGACGACCCGCTCGTCGAGGTGCCCGTAGGGGTAGCAGAACCCCTCGGGCAGGGTCCCGGTCAGCTCCCTGATCAGCTCCCGGCTGCCCCTCAGCTCCTGCTGGAGGATGTCGTCGGCGGCCGCGGTGAGGTCCTGGTGGAGCAGCCCGTGCGAGCCGATCTCCTGCCCGGCGGCGGCGACTTCGCGGATGCCCTCGGCGGTCAGCAGGGA
Organism: Streptomyces sp. NPDC001194; assembly: GCF_042896985.1. Classification (NCBI taxonomy): domain Bacteria; kingdom Bacillati; phylum Actinomycetota; class Actinomycetes; order Kitasatosporales; family Streptomycetaceae; genus Streptomyces; species Streptomyces sp. NPDC001194. Next base: position 79,496 of record NZ_JBIAXU010000024.1, read on the forward strand.
CTTGCGCGGGCCCAGCGGGTCCCACACGTTGTCCACCCCGAGCCGCCCCGGCAGCACGAACAGGGTGGAGGTGCAGTCGTGCCGGCGCAGCAGCGGCAGCGCCCGGGTCAGGTAGTCGGTGTAGCCGTCGTCGAAGGTCAGCCCGACGAGCCCGGCGCCCCGCCCGGCCGCGCAGGCCCGCAGCAGCTCGCCGACGGACACCCCGCGCAGGCCCCGCGAGCGCAGCCACAGCAGCTGCGCCTCCAGCGTGCCCGGGGTGACGGTGATGCCGTACGGGTCCTCGGCCGGGTCGGTGAACTCGGCGACCGAGTGGTACATCAGGACCCACGGCGAGGCGGTCCGGCGGGCGTGGACCACCTGGGCGGTCGGCGCCGTGCGGGTGTCAGCGGGCATTGCGGAACCTCTGGGTCATCTGGGCGATCTGGGCGGGCAGGGCGGTGATTTCGAGCGCCCGTATGGCCATGCCGCAGGCGCCGAACATGGCGGGGACGAGCAGGCAGCCGAGCGCGGCGCTGAGCAGCGGGTCGGGGATCATCGGACCGGCGATCCAGCCGGTGCCGCAGGCGCCGACGGCGGCGACGGAGAGCCGCCCGATGCTGAGCGCGACCCGGCGGACCTGGATGGCGACGATCCGCGAGCCGAGCCCGGTGAGCAGCAGGGCGGCGGTGGTGGAGATGCCGGCCGCGTTGGCGGCGGCGATGCCGTAGGTGCCCCACCAGCCGACGGCGAAGGCGCCGGCCACGACGTTGACGAGGAGTCCGGCGCCCATCGCGAGCGCCGGGAACCAGGTGGGCCGGGCGGTCGAGAAGAAGGGCCGGGACAGCGCCCCGACGAGGCAGTGGCCGAGCAGTCCGAGGGCGTAGACCCGCATGACGGAGGCGGTGGCCAGGGTGTCGCGGTGGGTGAACGCGCCGCGTTCGAAGAGGACCTGGATGATCTGGGGCGCGTACCCGATGACGAGGGCGCTGCCCACGAGGACGGCGAGCGAGGCCAGCGCGAGGTCCTGCTCGACGCGCCGCCTGGCCTTCTCGCGCTCCCCGCCGGCCATGGCCTGGGCGACGACGGGGAAGGTGACGGTGCAGATCATCAGGGACAGCACCATCGGCATCTGCGCGACCTTCTGCGCGTAGTTCAGGTGCGAGATGGCCCCCGACGGCAGCGAGGCCGCAAGGAACCGCTCGACGAGGACCTGCGACTGCCGGAACACCGCGAAGAAGATCACCGGGGCGATCACGCCGAACGCGATGAGGGTGGGCCGGTCCCGGTCGCGCTGGCTGCGCGGCGCGCCCTTGGCGCGGGGCGGCCCGAAGCCCACGTTCCGCACGAACGCGGGCAGTTGGACGAGCGCCATCAGCAGCCCGCCCGCGGCGACCCCGGCGGCGGCCGCGCGCACCCCCCAGACCGCGTGCAGCGCGATCATCGTCCCGATGATCCCGACGTTGTACGAGACGTAGATCGCGGCCGGGGGCACGAACGAGCGGTGTGCCCGCAGCGCGGCGCTGAAGTACCCCGCGATCCCGAAGGACAGCACGGTCAGCGCGGTCAGCCGGGTGCACTCCACGGCCAGCGCCGGATCGGGCAGTCCGGGCGCGAGCACCGCGACGACGAGCGGCGCGGCGACGACGAGCAGGGAGGCGACGGCGGCCAGGAACAGCGTCAGCCGCGGCAGGGTCGCCCCCACGAGCAGCCGTACGGGGTCCTGCGAGCGGGCCTCCTTGCGGGTGAGCCCCGCGCGGAAGGCCGCCCGCCGGGCCAGCGCCTGGCTGAACGCGGGCACCATCAGCAGGGCCATGGCGTCCTCGATGAGCAGCGTCGAGGCCATCTCGGGCACGGTCCAGGCGATCAGGAAGGCGTCGCTGTCGTGCCCGGCCCCGAAGAGGTGCGCAATGGTCTGGTCCCGGAACAGCCCGAACACCGCCCCGGCGGCGGTCAGTCCGGCGGTGACGGCGGCGGCCTTGGCCAGGAACCGCCCCAGCGGGGCCGGAGCCGCGTTCGTGCCCGGGGGGCCGGCGGCCGCGTCGTCCCGTACGGGCCCCGGGCTCTCGGGGAGCGCGTGGCGCGCGGCCCGGGCCGCCACCCTGACACCGCGCTCGGCGCGGGCTCCGGCCACGGCTCCGGTTCCGCCCGCGGACGGGGGCCGGGTTCCGGCGGAGCCGTGCGGGGCCGCGGCGGAAGACGGGGCCGGTGTGCCCGGGACGCGGGCGGGGCCCGCCCCGGCCGGGGGGCCGGCGGCGGGCCGCCAAGGCGTCGTATCGGTCACCGGCCGGGACCATCGGGGACCGCGTCCCCTTCGGAGGGGGACGGCAGGGCCCACCAGGCCGCCAGGCCGATGATCACCCCGGTGAGGACCGTGGACGGTCCGCCGATGTCCGCGTAGAGGAAGTCGGTCAGCTGCCAGACGAAGAGCCCGATCGCGATCAGCCCGCAGTCACGGAGCCCGGCACCGCCCGCGTACCGCCGCAGGCCCGCGACCAGCAGCGCCGCCCAGCCGCCCACCAGCGCGGTCAGGCCGATCAGCCCCTGCTCGCTCAGCACCAGCAGGTACATGTTGTGCGGGGAGAGCAGCGGCTGGCGGATGAACGCCTGCCCCGCGCCGGCGGTGTCGCTGCCGGAGGAGAGGCCCAGCGAGGAGTGCCCGTCCCGGTTGGCCGGGAAGCCCTTGAGCCCCACCCCGACGGCCGGCCGCTCGCGCCACATCGACTCGGCGGCGGCCCACATGGTGTAGCGGTCGGTCACCGACTGGTCGGGGGCGCTGGAGACCTGCGTGATCGAGGTCAGCCGCTCCGCGACCATCTCGGAGCCGACCCCGAGCCCGCCCACCAGGACCACCCCGGCCGCTGCCAGGGCGAGCAGCACCTTCAGCGCCCGCCGGATCCCGGCGAGCAGGATCACCAGCAGCGCCGCGCCGACCGTGGCGATCCACGCGCCCCGGCTGAACGACAGCACCAGCGGCACCACCAGCACCAGGGCGGCGCCGCCGGCCATCCGCCGCACCCGGCCCGGCAGTCCCGGAGCCAGGGCCGCAGCGGTCGCCACGACCAGCCCGTACGCCACCACCGTGGCCATGCCCATCACGTCGCCGGGCCCGAACGTGCCGACGGCCCGGATGTCCTCGCCCTGGTACGAGGCCCCCGTGTGGGTCGCGAACTGCACGACCCCCACCGCGCCCTGCACCAGCGCCAGCACCACGAAGCACCCGGCGGCCAGGCGGAACTCCCCGGCGTCGCGCACCAGCAGCACGATCGCCGCCGGGACCAGGACGAACACCTGGAGGTAGCGCACGAACCCGGGCAGCGCCGCGTACGGGTCCCCGGCGGTGGCGGTCGCCACCGCCAGCCCCACGGCGGGTACGCCGAGCACCGCCGCGCCCAGCGGGCTCAGCTCCCGCACCCGGCCGCGCAGCGCCTGCACCGCGCAGACCAGCACCAGCACCAGCGAGGCGGCGTCGGCCGGGCCGACCTTGCCGGAGGTGCTCGCGTCGCCCGCCGCGATCGGGGCGAGCAGCAGCAGGACCGTCGCGGCGAGCGGCAGCAGCGGCCAGTGCCGCCGCAGCAGCCCCGCCGTGCCGGGCCGGGCGGCCGCGCCGAACGGGGATACGGCGAGGCTCATCAGCTGCCCCCCAGCCGGAAGCGGAAGAAGGAGGCCGCGGTGCGGGCGAGGATCCACAGGTCCTGCCAGAGCGACCAGGTGTCGATGTAGTGGTTGTCGAAGCGGGCCCGGTCCTCGATGGAGGTGTCCCCGCGCAGGCCGTTGATCTGGGCGAGCCCGGTGATGCCGACGGGCATCCGGTGCCGGGCCTCGTAGCCGGGGTGGACGGTGCTGAACTTCGCGACGAAGAAGGGCCGTTCCGGCCGTGGTCCGACCAGGCTCATGTCACCCCGTACGACGTTCCACAGCTGCGGCAGCTCGTCCAGCGAGGACTTGCGCAGGAAGGAGCCGATCGGGCTCATCCGGTTGTCGCCGGCGACCGTCCACCGGGTGGCGGACTCGTGCTCGTCGGCGCGCAGGGTGCGGAACTTCAGCAGCGTGAAGGAGCGCCCGTACAGGCCGACCCGCTCCTGCCGGAAGATCACCCCGGGCCCGTCGGAGACCCGTACGGCCAGCGCGCACGCGCCCATCACGGGGGCGGCGGCGATCAGCGCGAGCGCGGCCAGCAGTCCGTCGATGGCCCGCTTCACCCACCGCTCCACCGGCCGTGACGGGCGCGGCAGCAGCGGCTGTACGGCGTACCCCCACAGCTGGTCCGCGGGCTGGGCCACCCGCATGCCGGTCACCTTGGCGGTGCCGGCCGGGTCGGCGAGCCAGAGCCGGCAACCGTGGTCGTGGAAGAGCCGGACCAGGGAGGCGGTGCGCTCGTCGGCCTCGGGCGGGCGGGTGAACACCGCGTGCCGGACCGAGTTCTGGATGACGGCGCGCCGGATGTCCTCGTGCGTGGCGAGCACCGGCACGCCACCGCCGCCCTCCTCGGGGGAGGCGGTGTCGGCGAGCCCGACGGGCCGCAGCCCGTACTCGGGACGCCCGTGCAGGGCGGCGGCGACCGCGCTCGCCCCGGCGCCGGGGCCGACGACGAGTGCGGAGGCGGGCCGGCGGCGGGCCGCGCGGCGGCGGAGCTGGTTGACGAACCCGCGCCCGGCGCACGTCAGTACGGTCTGCAGAAGGACGGCCTCCAGCAGGGCCGGCCAGCCCAGGGCCCCGCCCGGCGCCGTGGCGGCCACGACGGTGGCGAAGGCGCACCACAGGATGGCGGCCCGCCCGGCCACCGCGGGCAGCTCCAGCAGTGCGGAGGGCGCGAGCCGCGGCCGGTACAGCCCGGCCTGCGCGTGCAGCGCGGCGGCCAGCACGGCCATCGGGACGGCCGCCGCCGGGGGTACCGCCGTGCCGGGCGCGGACAGGACCGTGGTGGCGAGTACGGCGGCCAGCGCATCGGCGGTCAGCAGCGGGAGGACCCCGTCGCTGCGCCGTGCCCGCTGCGGCCGCGCGAGCGGCCGGGCCGGGTCGGCCCGGGGCCGGCGTGGGGGGTGGATGGCGGTCACGGACCGTCGGACGGCTGCGGTGCCGGCGGTGCCGCCGGCGGGCCCCGTGCCGCCCTGCCCGGTGTGCCGGGCGGGTGCGCTGTCCATCGTCATCGGCTGATGCGCTCCTGGTTCAAGGGCCGGGGCCTGCCCAGCAGTTCGTGGTACAGGCCGGTGACCGCGTCCGTGGTCCGCCGCACGTCGAAGTCGGTCCGGGCGTGCTGCCCGGCCTGCTCCCCGAGTTCGGCGAGCAGCCTCGGTTCGGCGAGCAGCCGACCCAGGGCTTTGGCCAGGGCCGTCGGATCCTCCGGCGGTACCAGGCAGAGCCGCCCCTGTCCGGGCGGCAGGCTCTCCCGGGCACCGCTGACGTCGGAGACCAGGACCGGTCGGCCGCAGGCCATGGCTTCGAGCGGGGCGAGCGCCATGCCCTCCCACCGCGACGGCAGTACAACGAGATCGGCGGCCCGAAGCCACGGTCGGATGTCGGGAGCGGCTCCCGCGAAGAGCACCCCGGGCGGGGCGGTGCGGCGCAGCCGCTCGGTGTCGGGGCCGTCTCCGACGAGGGCGAGACGGGCTTCGGGGATGTTGCCGAGCACTTCCCGCCAGGCCCGGAGCAGGATGTCCTGACCCTTCTGCTGGCAGAGCCGGCCCACGCAGACGGCGAGCGGCCCGTCGCCCAGGAAGGCGGCGGGCAAGGGGAGTTCGGTTCGCGCCCGGGCCCGGTCGGCCTCGCGGTCGGGGCCGCCGGGGCGGAAGTGGTCCAGGTCCACGCCGTTGCGGATCACCGACCAGTGGGCGGCGATGCCCTCGGCCTCTCCGGCCCGGCGTTCGGCCTCGCTGACGCAGAGCACCCGGTCGGCCCAACGGGCGCCGAACCGCTCCCAGCGCAGGGCGAGCGCGGCGGTGGCCCCGCCGACGGCGTCGAAGGACCAGGCGTGCGGCTGGAAGACGGTGGGCACGGCCCCGCGCGCGGCGAGCCGCCCGGCGAGGCCCGCCTTGGCGCTGTGGGCGTGCAGGACGTCGGGCCCGACCTGGCGGATCACCCGCCGGGCGCCGAGCACTTCGGCGGGCAGGTCGGGTCCGGGGGCCCGGGCGGCGCGCCAGGTGAGCACCTCCGCCCCGGCCTCGCGGGCGGCGTCGGCGAGCTGTCCGCCGCGCGGGCAGCCGACGGCGGTCCGCAGGCCGGCGGCCGTCTGGGCGCGGACGAGGTCGACGACGACGCGGGCGACACCGCCGTCGACGGGTTGGACGAGGTGCAGGACGGAGAGGGGACGGGGAATCGGATCCTGCGCACGAGAGGGCTGCGCGGGGGAAGGCTGTGTCGGCACGCGGAGTGGTCTCCTACGTTCAGCGGCGCGCGTCTGTCTGAACGAAGAGCACGCCGAGGAATTGACCCTGGCTTTCGCCCGTGAACCTGAAGCTCAGGCTGCGGGCGCCACCGGACAAGGCGGGACTCAGGTCGAACACGTCCGCGTCATATCCGAGATTGTTCATGTGTTCGGGCTGTCGCACGAACGAGGGATCTCCGAATTCCGTGATCGTGGAATTCATAACATCATTAAAAGGATTTTCGGCATCACTGATGTTGACCCGGCGACCACTGTCGGAGGTCACCGTGAGTGAGTCGCCGAGGGTCCCCCGGTCCCCGTCGTAGGCGACCACCCCGGCCTTCCCGGCCGACCCTGCGGCCGCGTCCAGGCCGGCGATCTCGACCGTCTCGCCGGCCCCGCCGCCGGGGCCCGCGGCGATCGACTCGAAGCCGTCCCACACCGAGATCCGGCGAACCGGCTCCTGCGGGTGCTCGTACGCCACGACCAGCGTCCAGCCGCCCCAGGCACCCACCTCGGAATGACCCATCGCGATGTTCAGCTGGGCCACCGTCCACATGCCGGCGCCGCCCCTGCGGACCATCGGGGTCACGTCGGCCGAGGCCTGGTAGGCATCGCTGCCCGCGTCCGTCCGGTGGCCGATCACCGTGTCGGCGAGGACCTCCTTGTAGGCCCCGCCCGGCTCGGCGACCAGCACCCGGCCGTTGTCCTCGGGCGGCTTCTGCTCGCCCACCCGCAGGTTCCCGCCCCAGTACAGGCGGGCGTACGAGACCTTCGCGCCCTGCGGGACCTTGAGCTCGGCCCGGGTGGAGTTGTAGGTGTCCGGATCCTTGTCGACCTCGCTGTAGAACATGTCGAAATCGCCGTTGACCCCCGCCGCGCCCCGGTTGACCTCGGCGCACGGCTCGGCGTCCGGCGCCTCCTCACGGCGGCAGGCGATGGAGGAGTTGGAGGCGCGGACCAGTCCGCCCCGCTGGACGGCCTGGTAACGCTGGGTGAATGGGATCTTGGCCATTTCCCGCACGGCGGGAGCCGCGGGGCCCGGCGGGGCGGCCACGGCGGGGACGTTCGCCGAAAGCGCGAGGCAGGACAGCAGACCGAGCGTGCCGAGGATTCCGCGGGACGAACCCATGACCCCGTCTCCAATTTCGATCAAGGGGACAAAACAGGAGTGAACTTTGTCAGAAATCAGGCTGGAAATCACGCCGGACTCGCTCGTACGGCCTTTTGGGCGATAACACGCACCCTCGCAGGCGGCGGGTCGTTATGCGGAGCACCATTGTTCGAACCGAAAGGAAAAACGGAGATGACGAAGAGGCTGATGCGCGCCACCACCCTGGCGGTCGCCGGCACCGCGGTGCTGATGGGCGGCGCGGGCCTCGCCTCCGCGGACTCGGCGGCCGAGGGCTTCGCGGCGGAGTCCCCCGGCGTGGGGAGCGGCAACCTGGTCCAGGTCCCGGTCAACGTCCCCGTGAACGTCTGCGGCCTCACGGCCAACCTGGTCGGCGTGCTGAACCCGGCCTTCGGCAACACCTGCGTCAACGCCTGACCGACGGTCCGACTGTCAGCCGAACCGTCAATCAGGCCGCTCGAAACCAAGGCATCCGAGTGAAGCCACGCAACCCGAACCGGGGCGCGGCCGTTGATCCGGGTGCTCCACTACCGGGCAATCCAGCAAAAAAGGGACGACAATGATCAAGAAGATGATGGCAACTGCGGCTGCCGCAGCCTCGGTCGTGGGCATCGGTGCGGCCATGGCCCCGCAGGCGATGGCGATCGGCAACGACAACGGCATCAACACCGTCAACGGCAACGGCGCCTCGCAGATCTACGGCAACCAGGCCACCTACGGCACCATGAGCCCCCAGATGGCGCTCATCCAGGGCTCGTTCAACAAGCCCTGCATCGCGCTGCCGGCCAAGGTCAACGCCCAGTCGATCCTCGCCCTCGTCAACGTCGGCGTCCAGGACATCCCGATCCTGTCCAACCCGATGAACCAGCAGTGCACCGAGAACTCCACCCAGGCCAAGGGCGACGAGCCGCTCTCCCACATCCTGGACAACATCCCGGTCCTGTCCGGCAACGCGTCGGCCGGCAGCTGACCGCAGCCCGTGCAAGCGAGGCCGCCGCACCCTCCGGGTCGCGGCGGCCTCGCCGCTTGTCCACCCGGCCCGGTCGCGCCGCGCGCACCCGCCGCAAATAGCGCGTAAAACCGGCATGAATTCCGGCCGGCGCCGGCCCGGATGAATTCGCGGAGCCGCCCGGGAAAATCTCCGGTTTCTTTTCCCGGACCCACTCGTTGTTATTTCTGCAGTGGACAAGCCTCTGCGGGAAGGATCGAAAACAAATGACGTACAAGAAGGCAGTGGTGCTGGCCGCCGGCGTTCTCGTGGCCGCCGGTGCCGCCTCGCCCGCCATGGCCGACTCGGTCGCCGACGGCAAGGCCGTCGGCTCCCCGGGCGTGCTCTCCGGCAACCTCGCCCAGGTTCCGGTGCACATCCCGGTGAACGTCTGCGGCAACAGCGTCAACGTGATCGGCCTGCTGAACCCCGCGTTCGGCAACACCTGCGTCAACGCCTGACGAAGCGGCTGCCCGCAAGGGCAAACCTCCTCGGGGTGGCCTCGGAGTGCACGGCGGTGCACTCCGAGGCCACCTTCGATTCAGCACCGGCGGGAGCCGGTAGACAGGGAAGGACCCATGCGACAGGTACTGAGCCGACAGGTACTGGGCAAGGGAATGCTCACGGCGGCGGCCGCCTCGAGCCTGCTGTCGATCGCGACCGGCGCGGCCTACGCGCACCCGGGGGCGACGGCCGAGGCCTCGCATTCGCCGGGCGTGCTGTCCGGCAACAGCGTCTCGGTACCGATCACCGTCTCGCCGAACGTGTGCGGCAACAGCGTGGACGGCGGTGCGGCGCTGAACCCCTCGTTCGGGAACAACTGCGCCACCACGACCGGTTCCGACGCCCACCGCGCCGACCGCGACTACGAGCGCTACCTGAGCCCCGAGCACGCCCAGGCGTTCGAGCGCTACCTCGAAGAGCACCAGGGCGGCCGGCACGCGCTGCCCGAGCAGCGCCACGAGGAACCCCGCCACGAGGAGGCCCGCCGCCACGCGCCCCGGCACGCGGCCCCCCGGCAGGAAGAGCCGCGCGACCAGGGCGGCTACGGCGGATCGGGCCAGGAGGACGACCGGAGCCACGGCGGACCGGTCGGCCACGGAGCGCACCCCGGGCAGGGCGGCTACGGCGGCCCGGACGAGGAGGAGTGCGACGACCACCCGCACGCCCTCCCGGCCCCGGCCCCGGTGGCCCACCACGCTCCCCCGGCGCCCGAGCGGCCTCAGCCGCGGCCCCACCCGAAGCCGCAGCCCAAGCCGCAGCCGAAGCCGGCGGCGGAGCACCCGGCTCCGAGGCCCGCGCCCCAGCCCCACCCGGCGCCGAAGCCGCTCCCCCACCCGGCTCCGAAGCCGCCGGTCCACGAGGCGCCCGTAACGCTCCCCGCACCGGTTCCGCTCCCCGCACCGGTCGTGGAGGCGCCCCGTCCGCTCCCGGCCCCCGCGCCGGTCGCCGAGGAGGCGCCCGCACCGGCGCCGCCGCACGGCAGCCAGTTCGTGGAGCACCCGGCCCCCGCGCCGGTTCCCGCTCCGGCGCCCGAGGTCGTCCGTCCGGCCGACCAGCCGCCGGCCGCCCCCGCCGGTGACACCCCGATCCACCTGACGCCGGCGCCCGCACCGGTGCCCATCCCGGTGACGCCCGCCGCGCCGGCTCCCGCTCCGGCGCCCGCCCCCGCGCAGGTGTCCGCACCGGAACTCGCCGCCACCGGCGCGGGTCAGCCCGGCGCCGCGGCGGCCCTCGCCTCGGCACTGGTCCTGGGCGGCGCCATTCTGTACCGGAGGTCCCGAACCGCCTGACCGGCAATGCCGGTAATCGGAAGAAATATCGGCCGGAGAATCCCCCGTCGGATTCTCCGGCCGTTGCCGTACGCGTTTCCGGACCGGACGGGAATCGTTACGCAGGGCGAAAGCGGCGCGACGGTCGCCGCTGACACCTCTGTCCACGAAAGAAGAGGATTTCGATAATGAAGCTCACGAAGGTCGCCGCGGTCATCGCCGGGTCCGTCGCCGCACTCGGCGCCTCCGCCCCCGCCTTCGCCGCCGCAGCGCCGGTCGCGATGCCCCCCATGAGCCTGACGAGCGGGGCGACGGAGGCCTTCGACTCGCTCGCCCCGGTCACCGAGCAGCTCCCGCAGACCCTGAGCAACGGCGTGGCCGAACAGGGCGAGACCGTCAACAAGGTCGTGGACACCGCGCAGCGCGTCAACAAGGTCCGCAACAATGCGCCGGGCGAGGTGCTCAAGGTCGCCGACGGGGCCACGCAGGCGTCCCCGCTCCTCGGCGGCGTGAAGCTCAACGGCGGGGCCCACTGAGCCGGTCGGGCCCCCCGCCCCGGCGGGAACCGCGGGAGCGGACAAGACTGTGGGCGCCACCGGCGAGGCCGGTGACGCCCACAGTCACATGTGCCGACTGACGTCAGTCGTTGACGCAGACGTTGCCGAACGCGGGGTTCAGCAGGCCGATCACGTCGATGGTGTTACCGCAGACGTTGACCGGCACGTGGACCGGGACCTGGACCAGGTTGCCCGAGAGGACACCGGGCGAACCCACGGCCGCGCCCTCGGCCGACGAGTCGGCCATGGCGGAGCCGGCGGCACCGGCCGCAGCGAGACCGGCGGAGGCCAGGACCAGGGCGGCCTTCTTGGCAGAGTTCATGGGAAGTGCACCTTCTGTTCGATGTTCTGCCCCGACGCGGGGCTCACACCGAGCGAAACGGTTCTGGCTCCCAAGACGACACGGCCCGGCACGCAATCAGACCTGTTCAGCTCAATAGTCGTAACCACGCGCGGTTTTCGGGCCGCCGTGTGCGATCCTTCCTCCCCCACTACGGGAGGTCGGGGACCTCCGGCACGATCTCCACCGGCGTCAGGACCGGGCCGGCCGGCTCGACCGGTGCCGGAACCGCGGGCGCGGCGGGCTTGGCCGGGACCGCGGGCACCGCCGGGAGCGCCGGCTTGACCGGGACCGCCGGCTTGACCGGGACCGCCGGCTTGGCCGGGACCACGGGTGCCGCCGGCACCGCCGGAAGCGCCGGCTTGGAGACGGGTGCGGCCGGCTTGGAGACCGGGGCCGCGGGCTTGGAGACGGGGATGTCGGGGATCTCCGGGGCGGGGATCGACGGGATCTCGGGGAGTGCGGGGATCGGCAGCGCCGGGATGTCCGGGATCGCCGGCAGACTCGGCAGGGTCGGCAGCTTGATCGGCGGGAGCGTCACCCCGGGCAGCAGGTTCTGGAGGGACTTGAGGAGTCCGTCCAGGGTGGCGGAGATCCCCGCCAGGAGGTCGTCGAGCGGACCGGCCGCGGCGGCTGCCTCCGCGCGGTGCTCGATCTGTTGCCGGGCGGCCGCCACCCGGTTGCGGACGGCGGCGGCCGTGTCACCGTCCGCGGCGCCCGCGGGGGCGGCCGCGCCGGAGAGTATGACGACGGCGAGGGCCGACGGGACGAGGACGCGGATGCGGGACGGCTTCGTGCGGTGCATGGCATTTCCTTCGGTGGTCGCACAGAGGCGGACCCGAGCGATCCGCTTCCTCACCCACCGTGCGAACACCTTCTACGGAGCGCAACCGGATCTTGAACGGTCCGGCCCGCCCTGGGCGCTGCGTACGGGCTTCGCGCACGCGTCCGCAGAAGGCTCACCCGGGGTGGGGAAATCCCCGGCCGCAACGGGCCGTTTGAGTGAAGCAGCGGAACCAACCCCCGGGAAGGCCAGTTGACCAGGGCGCTCCACTAGCGGGCACTCGTGCGACAAAAGGACCAATGATGCTCAAGAAGATCATGACTGCTGCCGCGGTCACCGCCGCCGCCGTCGGCGCGGGCGCTGCTGTTGCGGCCCCGGCCATGGCCATCGGCAACGACAACGGGATCAACACCGTCAACGGCAACGGCGCCTCGCAGATCTACGGCAACCAGAAGACCGCCGGCGACATGAGCCCGCAGCTCGGCCTGGTCCAGGGCACCCTGAACAAGCCCTGCATCGGCCTGCCGGTCAAGGTCAACGCCCAGTCGATCCTCGCGGCCCTCAACGTCGGCGTCCAGGACATCAACGTCCTCTCCAACCCGATGAACCAGCAGTGCACCGAGAACTCCACCCAGGCCAAGGGCGACGAGCCGCTCTCCCACATCCTGGACAACATCCCGGTCCTGTCGGGCAACGGCTCCATCGGCAGCTGATTCCGGCTCCCCTGCTTTCCGCGGTCCGGGCCCCCTGCGCCCGTGGAGCGATGTGACGAGGGCCCCGGCAGCCTCCAGCTGCCGGGGCCCTCGGGCGTGCCGGGGCTTCAGCCGGTCCAGAACTCCCACCACCGGGTGAGGATCAGCATCCCGATCACGCCGAGGTGCAGGGCGGGCGGGGCCCAGGCGAACTCCGTGAAGAAGGTCCGTACGGGGCCGGGCGCGGGCAGGGCGTCCGTACGGACGTTGCGGGCGGTGACCGCCCAGAACATCAGCAGGGTGGCCGCCCAGGTGAGGCAGCACCACAGGCAGAGCGCGTTGATCTCGTACAGGGACTGGACCATCAGCCAGCTGCAGAAGCCGACTCCGAAGGCCGTCCCGGCGTTGAGTCCCAGCCAGAACCAGCCGCGGTAGCGGGCGCCGGCCAGCAGGCCCGCGCCGACGCACACGACGGCCCCGAACGCGACGAGCCCCAGCAGGGGGTTGGGGAAGCCGAAGGCCGCCGCCTGCTCGCTCTTCATGACGCTGCCGCAGGAGACCACCGGGTTCAGACTGCAGGCGGGCTTGAAGTCCGGGTCCTCCAGCAGGAGGAACTTGTCGAGGGTGATCACCCAGGAGGCCAGCACCCCGGCGGCTCCGGTGAGCGCCAGCAGCCAGGCCAACGCCCGCGGGGCGCCCTCCGGTTCGTCCTCGTGTCTGCTCCGGGGCAGCCCCTGCTGGCGGGGAAGGCCCACTGTTTTCGTTGCCATACGGGCCATGTTCCCCCTCTCCGGCACAGACCTGGGCGAACCATGCTCATCCCGGGGCAAGTTGACCTGAAGGGGTGGCGGGAACCCCTGATGCTTCCCGGACGTTTTACCGAACCCCGGACGTGATGTCAGACCCAGGGGCTACGTTGAGCTTCCGCGAAGTCACTAGCTGCGACGGCCTGGAGACCCACCTTGAGCGATCCGTACGAGACAACCGAGGCGCACCTCGAGCGACTCCTGGGCCGCGCCCTCAACTCCTTCGACCTGCCGGACCGGTTGGTCGAGCGCCTGGAAGCGGCGCTCGCCCACAGCTCCTCCCTGCACACGACGCACCACAGTCCGGCGGCGGGCCTGTGGCGGGAGGTCCACCGGCACACGTACCTGCTGTCCGACGGCGGTTCGGCGTCCCTGTGGGAGCTGGTGTACCGGTTGGTGGGCGACCGGACGATCCGGCACGAGGTCTTCGTGAGCAAGGCGGAAGCCTGCCTGGCGGTGGCCCGGCTGTTCGGCGAGGCCCCGGCGGAGGCGGCCTTCGACCCGGCGCTGGATCCGGCGCTCGCCGCCGCCGAGGAGGAGCCGGACACGGGTGTGGCGGACCTGAGCGCGCTGTTCGCGGCGAGCTCGCCGGCGCGGCGGCACCGGGAGTACGCGGTGGAGGAATCCGCCGACCACGCCCGCCGGGTGCTGCGCCGGGCGGAGAACCCGGACCGGCCGGGCGAGGGGACGGCGCTGCTGCTGCGGTCGGCGTACGCGCACCAGATCACGCAGGCGTTCGGGGCCCGGCCGTTCACGGCGGAGGGGCGGGCCTCCGGATTCAACCTGTACGAGCACTCGTTCGTGCTGCTGGACGGGACCGAGCTCAGCCTGTGGGAGGTCGAGCACACGGCGACGCCGGACGGGCGGCACATGTGCGAGGTGTACGAGAGCGAGACGGCCGCCCGCGGAGCGATGGAGCTGCGCGCGCGGGTGCGATGACGGGATTTTGACGACGCTCCCTAGGGGAGGGCTGGGGAGGAGAGGCGGAGGGCCTCGGGCGGGTTCTCGGTGATGTGTACGGCCTCTGGGCGCAGGTCCGCGGGGGCCGGCACGGCAGTGCCCGGGAGCTGGACCGCGGCCGCGCCGTGGGCCAGGGCCGAGGCGAGCGCCTTGGGGCCCGTCCCGCCCGCGATGAGGAATCCGGCCAGGGAGGCGTCGCCGGCCCCGACGTCGCTGCGGACGGCGGTCACGGGGGCCGTGCCGTGGAAGATGCCCTCGGCGCTCACCAGGAGCTGCCCGTCGGCGCCGAGGGAGGCCAGCACCGCGCCCGCGCCCCGCGAACGGAGCTCCTGGGCCGCGCGGGTGACCTCGCCGAGGGTGGCGAGCGGGCGGCCCACCGCCTGGGCCAGCTCCGTGGCGTTCGGCTTGACGAGGTCGGGGCGGGCCGGCAGGGCGGCCGTCAGCGCCGCGCCCGAGGTGTCGAGGGCGACGCGGGCTCCGGTCTCGCGGGCGCGGGTGACGAGGTCGGCGTACCACTCGGGCGGCAGTCCGCGCGGGAGGCTGCCGCAGGCCGCGATCCAGTCGGGGTGGCCCATGGCGGTGCGGACGGTCTCCAACAGGAGGGCGGATTCCTCCGCGGTGAGTTCGGGACCGAGCGCGTTGATCTTGGTGAGGGTGCCGTCCCGTTCGACGAGCGTGATGTTGGAGCGGGTCTGCCCGGAGACCGTCACGGCCGTGACGTCCACGCCCTGCATGCCCAGCAGTTCGGCGATCAGCGCACCCGGGGCGCCGCCGAGCGGGAGGACCGCCGTCGTGAAAACCCCGGCGGCGGCCACCGCCCGGGAGACGTTGACCCCCTTGCCCCCGGGATCGACGCGGTCGCCGGTCGCGCGCAGCACCGCGCCGCGCTCCAGCGAGGGGACCTCGTACGTCCGGTCGAGGGAGGGGTTCGGGGTGACGGTCAGGATCATACGAGCACGACTTCCGTACCGGCGGCCTCGATGGCCGCCTGCTGGGCAGGGGCGAGCCCCTGGTCGGTGATCAGGAGGTCCACGTCCTCGAAGGAGCCGAAGCACGCGAAGTGCTCCCGGCCCGCCTTCGAGGAGTCGGCGAGCAGCACCACCCGGCGGGCGGCTGCCATCGCGGCCCGCTTGACGGCGGCTTCCGCGAGGTCGGGGGTGAAGAGGCCCTGCGCCGAGAAGCCGTTGGCGGCGAGGAAGGCGACGTCGGCGCGGATCTCGGCGTAGGCGCGCAGGGCCCAGGCGTCGACGGCGGCCCGGGTGCGGTGGCGGACGCGGCCGCCGACGAGGTGGAGGTCGATGCCGGCGTGGTCGGCGAGCCGGGCGGCGACGGGCAGGGAGTGGGTGACCACGGTGAGCGCGCAGTCGACGGGGACGGCGGCTGCGAGGCGGGCGACGGTGCTGCCCGCGTCGAGGACGATGCTCCCGCCCTCGGGGAGTTCGGCGAGGGCGGCGGCGGCGATGCGGTCCTTCTCGTCGGCCCGGGTCGCCTCGCGTTCGGTGAGGTCCGGTTCGAAGTCGAGGCGGCCGGCCGGGATGGCCCCGCCGTGCACGCGGCGGACCAGGCCGGCCCGGTCCAGGGCGTTCAGGTCGCGGCGTACGGTCTCGGCGGTGACCTGGAAGCGGTCGGCGAGGGAGGGGACGTCGATGCGGCCCGCCTCGCGGGCGAGGCGGAGGATCTCCTGTTGGCGTTCCGGTGCGTACATGTGGATTCGCGTCCGTTTCTCCGGATTGCGCCCCACTGTACGCCGATATCGGACCAATCCAAAGCAAACGGGCATGTCCGCCAACAGAAGCGGACATGCCCGTGAGCGGTGGGGAGGGACTACCCGACGGGGACGGCGTCGGAAGCGGGGGCCGGCGTACCGCCCTCGCGCTCCTCCATCGGGATCTGCTTGCGCGGCAGCACGAACATCACCGCGAAGATCGCGACGAGTACGGCCACGACCCACCACAGCGCGCCGCGGAAGGCTTCGACGTACGGTGCGCCGAAGATCCGGTCGTCCTCGATCGACCCGAAGAAGACGACGGAGGTCAGGGCGAGGCCGAGCGCGTTGCCCATCTGGCCGGTGGTGTTGATCAGGCCGGAGGCCGAGCCCGCGTGCTCGCTCGGCACCTGGGACAGGATGGTGTCGTTCAGCGGGGCGACGATCAGGCCCATGCCGGCGCCCATGACGACGAGCGGGGCGGCCATCTGCCAGGAGGCGATCCCCATGCCGTAGTGCTGCGACTCCCAGATGTAGAGGAGCAGGCCCGCGGCCATGGTCAGCGCGCCGGCCTGGAGCACCTTGCGGCCGAACCGCGGGACGAGCTTCTCGACCGAGAGGCCGGCGGCGACGGAGACGGCGATGGAGAAGGGGATGCCGGTGGTGCCGGCGCGCAGCGGGCTCCAGCCGAGGCCCATCTGCATGTAGAGCGTCCAGACGAGGAAGAAGATGCCGGTCGCCAGGCCGAAGGCCAGCTGGACCGCGATGCCCCCGGCGAAGCTCTTGACCTTGAAGAGGGAGAGCTCGACGAGCGGGGAGCCGTCCTTCTTGATCTTGTACTTCTCGTAGACGATGAATGCGGCGAAGACCAGCGGCGAGGCGATCATGCTGACGAAGCCCCACAGCGGCCAGTCGTTCTCCCGGCCCTGGGTGAGCGGGAAGATCAGCATGACCAGGGCGAGGGTGGCGAGGACCACGCCGACCAGGTCGAGGCGCAGGGCCTTGGGGGCCTTGGACTCCGAGATGAACTTGCGGCCCAGGATCACGGCCGCGATGCCGACGGGCAGGTTGATCAGGAAGATCGTGCGCCATTCGAGGCCGAAGAGGTTCCACTCGGTGAGCAGCGCGCCGAGCATCGGCCCCGAGACCGCGCCGAGGCCGACGATCGCGCCGAACATGCCGAAGACCTTGCCGCGCTCCTGCGGCGGGAAGGTGACGTGGATGATCGCCAGGACCTGCGGCACCATCATGGCCGCCATGCCGCCCTGGAGGAGGCGGGAGGCGACGAGCATGGCGGGGTCGGCCGCGATGCCGCACAGGAGCGAGGCGGCGGTGAAGCCGGCGACGCCGACGAGGAAGAGGCGCTTGCGCCCGTAGATGTCCCCGAGACGGCCGCCCGTGATCAGACCGGCGGCGAAGGCGAGCGCGTAGCCGGCGGTGATCCACTGGATCGCGCTGGTGGAGGCGCCGAAGTCCTGGCGCATGCTGGGTATCGCGATGTTGACGATCGTGACGTCGACCAGGTCCATGAAGGACGCGGTCATCACGATGGCTAGCGCCAGCCAGCGGCGGCGATCGGCGGGCAAGGTGGTCTCGGAGGTCATGGGAGAGAACTTAGACGGGATCTAGGTCAGATGGTGTCCTATTTCCCGTGGCAATGTGGATCGTATGACCGACACCCCGGCACGGCTGCTGACGCTGCTCTCCCTGCTCCAGACACCCCGCGAATGGCCCGGGAGCGAGCTCGCGGAGCGGCTGCGGGTGAGCCCGCGCACGATCCGCCGCGACATCGAGCGGCTGCGGGAGCTGGGGTACCCGGTGGAGGCCTCGCTGGGTGCGGAGGGCGGGTACCGGCTGGTCGCCGGGGCCGCGATGCCTCCCCTGCTGCTGGACGACGAGGAGGCGGTGGCGATCGCGGTGGGGCTGCGGGCGGGCGCCGGGCACGCGATCGAGGGGGTCGAGGAGGCGTCCGTACGGGCCCTCGCGAAGCTGGAACAGGTCCTGCCGGGGCGGCTGCGGCGAAGGGTGGGCGCCCTGCAGTCGGCCACGATCGCGGTGACCCGCGGGGACGGGCCCAGCATCGACCCGCGCACGCTGACGACGATCGCGGCGGCGGTGGCGGGGCCCGAGCGGCTGCGGTTCGCGTACCGGGCGCGGGACGGGGCGGACTCCCGGCGGCTGGTGGAGCCGTACCGGCTGGTGAGCACGGGGAACCGCTGGTACCTGGTGGCGTACGACGTGGACCGGGAGGACTGGCGGACCTTCCGGGTGGACCGGGTGGCGGAGCCGTTCGCGACGGGTGCCCGCTTCGCGCCGCGGGAGCTGCCGATGGACGCGGCGGAGTTCGTCCGGCGCGGGCTGCGGGGCGGGGAGACGTACGCGGTGGACGTGTCGTTCGCGGCCCCGGCCGAGGTGCTGCCGGGGTGGCTGCGCCAGCATGCCGAGCCGGTGGGCGCCGGGTGCCGGGTCCGGTTCTCCAGCGGGGACTCCCCGGAGTGGGTCGCGGCCCGGCTGGCGCTGACCGCGGCGCCCTTCACGGTGCACACCCCGGACTTCCTGGCCGAGGCGGCCCGCGCGCTGGCGGCCCGGCTCACCGCGGCCGTGCCCCCGCAGGGGTGAGCGCGGGCGAGGGGGAGCCCCCGGCGCCTGGGGGGTAGGCACCGGGGGCTCGTTCGGGGGGCGGTCGGGGCGGGTCAGGCCACCGCGTCGAAGCCCGTGTCGCGGGCCATCCGCTTCAGCTCCAGCAGGGCGTGCTTCTCGATCTGGCGGATCCGCTCGCGGGTCAGGCCGTGCTGCTTGCCGACCTCGGTCAGGGTCCGCTCGCGGCCGTCGTCGATGCCGTACCGCATCTTGATGATCGAGGCCGTGCGCTGGTCCAGCTTGCCCAGCAGGTCCTCCAGCTCCTCGCTGCGCAGGAGGGACAGGACGGACTGCTCCGGGGAGATCGCGGAGGTGTCCTCCAGGAGGTCGCCGAACTGCGTCTCGCCCTCGTCGTCCACGGACATGTTCAGGCTGACCGGGTCGCGCGCCCAGTCCAGTACGTCACCCACGCGCTTCTCCGTCGAGTCGAGCTCGGCGGCGATCTCGGCGTGCTCCGGGTCCCGGCCGTTCTCGCGGTTGAACTCGCGCTGGACGCGGCGGATCCGGCCGAGCTCCTCGACCAGGTGGACGGGGAGGCGGATGGTGCGGGACTGGTCGGCGATGGAGCGGGTGATGGCCTGGCGGATCCACCACGTGGCGTACGTGGAGAACTTGAAGCCCTTGGCGTAGTCGAACTTCTCGACGGCGCGCACCAGGCCGGCGTTGCCCTCCTGGATCAGGTCGAGCAGGGGCAGGCCGCTGCGCGGGTAGCGGCGGGCCACGGCGACGACGAGGCGCAGGTTGGAGCGGATGAAGATCTCCTTGGCCCGCTCCCCCTCGGCGGCCAGCGCTTCGAGCTCCTCGCGGGCCGGGGTCTCGCCCTCGCGCTCCGTCTCGCCGTCGAGGATCTGCCGGGCGTACACGCCCGCCTCGATGATCTGCGAGAGCTCCACTTCCTTGGCCGCGTCGAGCAGCGGGGTACGCGCGATCTCGTCCAGGTACATGCCCACCAGGTCGCGGTCGGCGATCTCCCCGCCCACAGCGCGCGCGCTGCTCCTGGACTGACGACGGGCGACGGCGCGGGTTGCCATGCGTGCTCCCTTGCAATGAGTTAGGTCGCGGTGCGGCTGCTGGGACGCGGCTCCGCGTCCCTGGACACTCTCCCGAGTGCCCGCTTCCGAAGGAAACAACGACTGGAATCGGGACAGAATTCCCACGCCGGTCCCTCTTTTTGGAGATCTTGCAGTATCCTGCCCCGCCGCCGTGCTCACGTGACCGCCGTCACACTTCGCGACCATGCGCCGCAGCTGCACACTCCACCCTTGAAGACGACCCCCGCCCGTTTCCGGTTGCCCGGACAACCAACCCATTCCCATCCGAACCCGCACACGACTGACCCCCGTGTCGTTCAATTTCGAACGACACGGGGGTCATCAGTCATTCCGGGGGTCCCCCCAGGCGCGTCAGTGGGCGATCACCGGGATCTTCACCTCGGCGTCCGCACCCGCCCCGTCACCGGAGGCGACCGGACCGCCGGCACCCGGCCGGCCCGTGTTGATCAGCGTCAGGGCGATGGCCGAGCTGGCGACGAGGATGCCGACCGCCCACCAGATGGCGGAGGAGTAGCCCTCCACCATCGCCTGCGCCTGCACCAGCTTCGCCGCCGGGCCGCCCGCGGCGACCGCCGCCGCGTGGTCGGTCAGGTACGCGGTCGTCGCCGAGGCGGCGATCGTGTTCAGCAGCGCGGTGCCGATGGCCCCGCCCACCTGCTGCGAGGTGTTGACCATGGCGGAGGCGACACCGGCGTCGGCCGGGTTCACCCCGTGCGTGGCCAGCGACATGGCCGGCATGAAGGCCGTGCCCATGCCCAGGCCCAGGAGCAGCTGCGCCGGCAGGATCAGCGCCGGGTACGAGGACCCGACCTCGAGCTGGGTCAGCAGCAGCATGCCGGTGGCGGCGAGCAGGAAGCCCGGGCCCATCAGCAGCCGGGGCGGGACCCGGGTCATCAGGCGGGCGCCGATCTGGGTGGAGCCCGTGATCATGCCCGCGATCATCGGCAGGAAGGCGAAGCCGGTCTTGACGGGCGAGAAGCCCTTCACGACCTGCAGGTAGTAGGTGAGGAAGAGGAACAGGCCGAACATCGCGATGACGGCCAGGCCGAGCGAGAGGTAGACACCGCCGCGGTTGCGCTCCAGCAGGACGCGCAGCGGCAGCAGCGGGGACTTCACGCGGGACTCGACGAACACGAAGGCGGCGAGCAGCACCGCCGAGGCGACGAACATCGCCACGGTGACGGTGTCCGACCAGCCGGCCGACTCGGCGCGGGTGAAGCCGTAGACCAGCGCGACGAGGCCGGTGGTCGACAGGATCACGCCGGGGATGTCGAGCGGCGCGCGGTTGCGGCCGCCGGCGGGCTCACGAATGATCATCCACGCACCCACGGCCGCGATGATCGCGAACGGGATGTTGACGAAGAAGGTCCAGCGCCAGTTCAGGTACTCGGTGAGGAAGCCGCCGAGGATCAGGCCGACGGCGCCGCCGCCGCCGGCGATCGCACCGTAGATGCCGAAGGCCTTGGCGCGCTCCTTGGCGTCGGTGAACATGACGGCCAGCAGGGAGAGTGCGGCCGGGGCCAGCAGTGCGCCGAAGGCGCCCTGGAGGGCGCGGGCGCCCAGCATCATCGCCTCGCCGTTGGCGGCGCCGCCGAGCGCGGAGGCCAGGGCGAAGCCGATGAGGCCGACGATGAAGGCGTTCTTGCGGCCCCACTTGTCGGCGATGCGGCCGCCGAAGAGCAGAAGTCCGCCGAAGGCCAGGGCGTACGCGGTGATGACCCACTGGCGGTTGCCGTCGGAGATGCCGAGGTCGGTCTGGGCGGACGGGAGGGCGATGTTCACGATCGTCGCGTCGAGGACGACCATCAGCTGGGCCAGGGCTATGAAGACGAGTGCCTTCCAGCGACTGGGATCGGCAGCCAGCGGCGCGGGCGCGGCTGTTTTCGACATGGGAGTACCCACTTACTGTGCGGAATGACTGAAATATGATCTTTAAAGCTGTTTGAGACGGGTTTACGACGCTAGCGGGCGCGACCCGGGGCGTCACATGGTTTTCTGCCTGAGGTCCTCGAGCGTGGCCGCCTCGCCCGGCAGTTCGGAGCGGGCCGGCGCCCGCAAACCGTCCAGGAACAGCTGGAGATGACGGTGGACGAATCCGTCGACCGCCATGCACGAGATGCCCGGCAGCGGCCGGCTGAGCTGGGAGAGGGCGACCATCAGGTCGCCGACGCCGATGTCCGTGCGGACCAGCCCGGCTTCCTGGCCCGCGGCCACGAGGGTCTCGACGGCTGCCGCCAAGGCCTCGCGGGCCGCGATGAGTTCGGGGTGCTCGCCGTCGAAGTCCCCGGCGAGCATGGGGCACAGGGCACCGATCCGCTCGTCCGCCGCGGCGTGCGTGAAGCGGCACAGCGCGGCGAAGGCGTCGGGCTCGTCGGCGAGGGAGTCCTCGGCCCGGACGGTCACCCGGTCCATCACGAAGAGCACGACGTGGTGGACGAGGGCCGCCCGGTCGGGGAAGTGCCGGTAGAGGGTCGCGTTGCCGACGCCCGCCCGGCGGGCGATCTCGTCGAAGGGCGCCCCCGAGCCCTGCTCCACCAGCACCTCGCGCGCCGCCACCAGGATCCGCTCGCGGTTGCGCACGGCGTCCGCGCGCGGCCGCGGGACCGGGGCGGCAGCCGCGGCCGACGGCTGCGCCGGGTCCGCGGACGGATCCGCCGACAGGTCCACGGCCTCCGCCGGGGCGGACGGGGCCGCCGCCGGGGTGGTGAGGCGGTTCATGCGAGGCCTCCCTGGGCCTGGGTCTCGTACCCGCCCCCCAAACGGGGAGTCGGTCCCCGCTTTGCGGGACTCACGTACAAACGGGGATTGGGTCCCCGGTTATTTCACTCTCTTGTGTGACCTGGCTCACATCCCGATTCCCGTTCGGACGCACCCGGCGCGCGGGCGCGCCGCAGCCGACGGAGGGTGATCGCACAGAGCGCAGTCCGGGCCCGGCCGGCTGCCGCGGACCCGAAGGCGATCTCCATGCCGCAGACCCGCCACCGGATACGCAGACCACGCCGCGCCGGCGCGTACATCGGCCTCACCGTGCTGGCCCTCGGGATCACCGCCACCGCCAGCACCGGGATATCCGGCCGCAGCCACTCCGCGGCCGGGCCCGTGGCCACGAGCGCCGAGTCGGCGCTGGCACCCTGCCGGATCACCGGCGCGATGGGCGTCCAGATGTCCGAGGGACTGCCGACCCCGCCCGGGTACTCCCGCTCGACCGGCGAGATCCGCGCGCTGAACCTGATGATCGACTTCCCGGACGCCAAGGGCGAGGGCACCGCGCTGGACCGCATGGCGGAGTTCTTCCCCCAGACCTCCGACTGGTTCCGCACCAGCTCCTACGGCCGGCTCACGTACCGGGCCGAGGCGCCGATAAGGACATGGCTGCGGATGCCGATGCCGTTCGCCGCGTACGGGATCGAGCGCGGATCCGCGTACGAGCCCGGCTACCGCCAGCTCGTCGAGCACATCGCGAAGGCCGCCGACGCCGAGGTGGACTTCAGCCGCTACGACCTGGTCAACGTCCTCGTCACGCCGAACGCCGGACCGTCCGCCCTGGACACCGTGCTCTCGGTGACCTTCTCCGGCAACGCCGAGGCCCCGATGGCCGACGGCGTACCGCTCGCGAACACGTCCTTCGTCTACAGCCGCCAGGACGACGGCTCGGGCACGTACCGGGAGACCGGCTACCGGGTGCTCCCGCACGAGAACGGGCACGTCTTCGGGCTGCCCGACCTCTACACCGCCGACGGCGGGGGCACCGTCGGGCACTGGGACATCATGAGCGAGGACTGGGGAGCCAACAACGACCTGCTGGGCTGGCACAAGTGGAAGCTGGGCTGGCTGGACAGCTCGCAGATCAGCTGCGCCGCGAAATCCGGCGTCAGCGACCACACCCTGACCCCGCTGGCCGTCGAGGGCGGCACGAAGCTGGCCTTCGTACCGCTGTCGGAGACCGCCGGGTACGCGGTGGAGGTGCGCACCCGGGCCGGGAACGACGAGGCCGTCTGCAAGCCCGGAGTACTGATCTACAAGGTGGACTCCCAGGTGGACACCGGGCGCGGGCCCGTCACCGTCTCCGACAGCGCGATCGGCAGCGGCGGCTGCACCCGGCGGCCCAACGTGCACGGGGAGCTGTCGGACGCGCCGTTCCGGCCGGGCGAGACCTTCACCGACGACCAGGCCGGCATCAGCATCTCGGTGGTGGGCGAGCTGCGCGACGGGAGCTTCCAGGTCCGGATCACCCGCCCCTGAGACCGCGCGGCCGGGAGGGGCCGGAAGACGGAAAGCGCCGCCGAGAGCCGCCGGGCGACGGAGACGCCGAGACGCCGAGACGCCGGGCGACCGAGACGCCGAGCCACCGAGACGCCGGCCAACGAGATCACGAGACCGAGGAGAGAGACAGGATGACGACCGGTACCCCCGAGGAGCGGCTCGCCGCGGCCGGGTTCACGCTCCCGAAGACCCTCGCCCCGCTGGGCGCGTACGTGCCGGCCCTGGTCAACGGGCACCACGTGTACACCTCCGGCCAGCTCCCGATGATCGACGGCGCGCTGCCCCTGACCGGGAAGGTCGGGGCCGAGGTCTCGGAGGAGGAGGCCAAGGGGCTGGCCCGGCAGTGCGCGCTGAACGCGCTCGCCGCGATCGCCTCGGTGGCCGGCGACCTGTCGGCCGTCAAACGGGTGGTCAAGGTGGTCGGCTTCGTCGCGAGCGATCCGCGGTTCACCGGCCAGCCGGGCGTGGTCAACGGGGCCAGCGAGCTGTTCGGCACCGCCTTCGGCGACGCGGGCATCCACGTGCGCAGCGCGGTGGGCGTGGCGGTGCTGCCGCTGGACGCGCCGGTCGAGGTGGAGGTCGTCGTGGAGCTGCACACCCCGATGGGCGTCTGAGGGTCACCGGGCCGGGGACCGCGGTGACGCGGCCGCGCCGGAGCGGTATTCCTCCCAGGTCCACAGGAGCTGGCGGCGGGCCAGGATGCCGACGGCGTGGCGGCGGTACGCGGCGGTGCCGCGGACGTCGTCGATGGGATTGCAGGCGGCGGCCGCGAGGTCCCCGAACTGCTTGGCGATCGACGGGGTGACGACCTTGCGGGATTCCCAGAAACCGCCCTCGTCGAGGGCGGCGGCCAGGAACTCCTCGGCCGTCTTCGCCCGGACCGGCGTGGGCGCCGCCGAGCCGATGCCCGTACGTACGCTGCGGGTCCGCGGGTGCAGGGCCAGGCCGAAGGCGCAGACGGCGATGACCATGGCGTTGCGGGTGCCGACCTTGGAGAACTGCTGGGGTCCGTCGGCCACGCGGACGTGCACGGTCTTGATCAGCTCGTCGGGGGCGAGGGCGTTGCGCTTGACCCCGGTGTAGAACGCGTCGATCGGGATCAGCCGCGAGCCCCGTACGGACTCCACCTCGACCTGCGCGCCGGCGGCGAGCAGCGCCGGGTGCGCGTCACCGGCCGGGGACGCCGTGCCGAGGTTGCCGCCGACGCTGCCGCGGTTGCGGATCTGCGGGGAGGCGACGGTGTGCGAGGCGAGGGCCAGGCCCGGGAGCCGCGCCCGCAGGTGCTCCATGATCTGCGTGTACGGGACGGACGCGCCCAGCCGTACGACGTCCTCGCCGATCTCCCATTCCCGCAGCAGGCCGATGCGGTTCAGGTCCAGGAGGTAATCCGGCCGACGGTGGTCGAAGTTGATCTCGACCATCACGTCGGTGCCGCCGGCGATGGGCACGGCGGTGGGGTGCTCGGCCTTGGCGGCGAGCGCCTCCTCCCAGCCGGCGGGGCGAAGGAATTCCATGGGTGTCCCATGGACCGGGGCGTCCGGCCTCAAACCGAATCAGGCCGAATTCCCCCGGTCATCGGGGAGCCGGGCACGTCACGGAGTGTGGGCAGTGGCGGACGAGAACACCACGAACAGCGCGGCGCTCCACATGCCGGTCACGCACACCCACAGCGTCGGCTCGAGCCCGGCTGCCGTCGCGAGGGTGCCGCCGAACAGTGAGCCCAGCGGGATGACTCCGTAGCAGATCCAGAGGCAGACGGCGCTCACCCGGCTCCTCGCGGCCATTTGACCCTGACCGCGCCTGATCGTTCACAACTGCGGAGAGCTCAAAGAGCAAGCAAAGATCAACTACGCGGACGCCGACGGCCGCCGTGACGACCCGTCGGGATGGAACGGCCACCGGGGCACGCGCCATCCTCGGCTTCGCCCACGTACCCGGAGGCGCGTGCGAGGACGAAGCAGCCATCCCCGTACAGCAGTTCCAGACGTCGTGCCGAAGCGGTCACGAACTCGGGTGCGGCCAAGGCCGCATCGCCCAAAGCATCCGCCTCGACGACGGGACCCGCACCTTCGAGCCCGTCCCGGTCGCGACCATGACCTCGCCTCGGACCCGCGCCTGCGGCAATCCATGCGACCACGCCCAGCACGATCCGCTAGGCTGTCAGCGGTCACGCCTTCGTAGCTCAGGGGATAGAGCACGGCTCTCCTAAAGCCGGTGTCGCAGGTTCGAATCCTGCCGAGGGCACAGCGGAAAGGGCACCCACCGAAACCGGTGGGTGCCCTTTCGTGTGGGGCGGGTCAGGCGACCAGGTCGGCGTAGAAGATGACGTTGTTGGTGCGGTGGCCGTCCTTGATCCCGCCGCCGCAGGTGAGCAGGCGGAGTTCGGGGCGCGGGGTCTCGCCGTAGACCTTCTCGGTCGGGAAGTCCTTCTTGTCGACGTCCTCGATCTCGCGGATCCTGAACCTGGCGGTCCTGCCGTCCTCGCGCGGGACCTCGATCAGGTCGCCGAGCCCGATCCTCTTGACGTCCTTCATCAGCGCCGGGCCGTGCCTGGTGTCGAAGTGGGCGACGAGGACGGAGACGCCCCGCTCGCCCGGGGTCGCTCCCCCGGTCCACCAGCCGGGGTCGTCCGCGGCCGTGTCGACGTCGGGGACGCCGAGCTCGCCGGTGGCGGCGTCCACCGTGAGGTCGACCATCCTCTTCGCGTCCACGCCCGCCGCGTCGATCTTCATGCCGGTCGGCTTCGACGGGGGGAGGGCCGTCGTCGTGTCGGCCGCGGGGGCCGCCGCCGACGCGTTGCCGACCTTGGGGTCCGGCGGGAGCTCGGCGCCGCCGGACCAGCCGCCCCCGCCGGCACCGCAGGCGGACAGGGCGCCCGTGACGGACAGCGTCAGGGCCGTCGTCACGATCACGCGGCGCGTGCGGGGCATGAGGCTGCCGGGCATGGTGTTCCCCTCGGATGGGAGTCGCCCGCGGGTCTCGGTCCGGCCGTCCACCCCGTGCGGTGGGGCGTGCGGCCTGGCGACGGAAGCGACACTACGAGGGCCATGTCCTGGTGATACATCGACAATGTAACGATTGCCCGGATGCTGGCGCGCGACCCCGTGAAGGACCGAAGCCCCTGGTGAGCGCGTACGACGGCAGACGAAGGCCCTCCCGGCCGGTGCCGGGAGGGCCTTCGGCGAGACGCGTGCGCTTGGATCTCGGGATCAGCTCAGGCCTCTGCTGCGCTCGCCGATGCGGTCACCCTGAGGGGTGCCGGCCCGCTTCAGGGCCGCCTTCGT
Source organism: Streptomyces sp. NPDC001194 (assembly GCF_042896985.1). Taxonomy (NCBI): domain Bacteria; kingdom Bacillati; phylum Actinomycetota; class Actinomycetes; order Kitasatosporales; family Streptomycetaceae; genus Streptomyces; species Streptomyces sp. NPDC001194. The sequence goes on from NZ_JBIAXU010000024.1 coordinate 106,811, forward strand.
GTGCGCTCCGCCTTTGACCTTGCTCCGCACGAGACCGTCGAAGCCGTGGCCTGCCGGGCGCGGCGGCCGATCCGGCTCCTGGGCCCGGAAGGCCTCACGGAAATCCTGCCTCTGCTGCTCTTTGCTCATCCCGTCGTCAACTCCCTCGGGAAGCACCCAATCGGACTATTGGGATGGTATGCAGATATGCGGCGCAACGCACCCGGACCGACCGTAAAAACTCCCGATCAAGGGCGCGGCGGAGCCGGCCGCTCCAGCGGTCCCGCCAGCCACCGGGTCAGTTCCTCCGGGCACGGCGTCCCCCGCGGAAGCTGGTACTTCGCCGCCACCCGGTACACCCCGGGCCCCGGCGCCAGCAGCTCCGTCCACACGTCGCCCGCCGTGTCCGGGGCCGCCTTGAACAGGCACCCCGCCGTGTTCGCGTACTCCTTCGCCAGCGTGCCCGAGCCGCCCCCGCCGCGCGCCTTCGACGCGAACGTCTCCTGCGGCGGCGGCACCGGCTTGCCGGCCCCGTCCACCAGCCCCAGCCACGGCGAGTGCGGAATCCGTACGAGCACCCGCCCGGCCGCCTTCACGTCCACGACCAGCTGGTCCGCGCCCGCCCGCACCACCGTCGCCGGTCCGGACACCAGGTCCGTCGGCCGGTCGACCTCGAACAGCCGCCAGTTCCGGTCGCCCCACACCTGCCGGAGGTACGGGAGCCCCTCGCTCACCAGCTTCGCCTCGTCCTCACCGCCCGAATCGGGTTTGTCGGCCGGCAGCACCACGTAGTGCACGGCCCAGCGGTCCAGCCACTCCCGGTAGCTCGCCGCCGTAAGGGTGTCGTCGTAGAAGAGCGGGTTCCGCTCCAGGTCCGCCTGCCGGTTCCAGCCGCGCGCGAGGTTCACGTACGCGGGGAAGGCGGAGGACTCCCGATGGCTGCTGGCCGGGACCACCTCGACCCGGCCGCGCTCGGCACCCGCCTTCTTCAGCTGGTCGACCAGCGGGGCCAGCTCCCGGTTCCAGGCGGCCACCGGGGTGGTCCGGACGATGTCCGTGATGCTGTTGGCGGTGATCCAGACGTTGACGCCGACGAAGGCGAGCAGCACCGCGTACCAGTGCCGGCTGCGCGGAACCGCGTACGGGAGGGCCGCGAGCAGCACGGCCCCGCCGAACAGCATGACCAGCCGGGTGACGTTCGAGCCGACCTGCGAGTCGATCGCCCAGGTCAGCAGCACCCCGAAGGCGTAGACGGCGGAAGCGATCCGGACCGTCTTCCAGCGCTTCGGCACGAGGAACAGGATCGCCAGCCCGAAGAGGAACGGCGGCGCGGCCGAGCCCAGCTTCATCGGCTGCGTCCCGGAGAACGGGAACAGCCAGGCCGACAGCCCGACGACCGCCACCGGGGCCAGGCCCAGGGCGTACGCCCCCGGGCGCCGCCGGCTCAGGAACAGCGCGGCCGCGATCACCCCGAGGAAGAGCCCGGCGACCGGGCTGGAGGCGGTGGCGAGCCCGGCCAGCGGGGCCGCCACGGCCGCCTTGGCCCAGCGCCGCTCCGCCCACTTGCGGGGCCAGCAGAAGACGGCGGCGACGGCGGCGAGCGCGAACATCGCGCCGAGCCCGAAGGTGACCCGGCCGGACAGGGCGTTGCAGAGCAGCCCGTACACCCCGGCCAGGGCCGGCCACAGCGGCTCGCGGACGCGGCCCCGGCAGCGGGTCAGGATCAGCGCGAGCAGCCCGGCCGAGACCGTACCGGCGACCATCATCGTGGTCCGCACGCCGATCATGTACATCACATACGGGGACACCACGCTGTACGACACCGGGTGCATGCCGCCGTACCAGGCGAGGTTGTACGCCGAGTCGGGATGGCGGCCGACGAACTCGGCCCAGGCGTCCTGGGCGGCGAGGTCGCCGCCGCTGTTGGCGAAGCTGAAGAACCAGATGACGTGCAGGAGGGCGGCCACCGCGGTGGCGACGAGCACGGGGTGGCGGCGGAGGAAGCCGAGGGAGCGGGAGACCGGGGAGAGGGCACCGGGGGCGGCGGTGGCGGCCCGGAGGCCCGGGGTGGCCGCAGCGGCCGAGGTGGCCGGAGTGGCCGGAGGACCCGGGGTTGCCGTAGCGGCCGGATGGGCCGGGGTGGCCGTGGCGGCCGAGGTGGCCCCTATGCCGCCGGGCGCGGCTTCCGGCAGGTCACCGACGCCGGACGCACCGGATCCGCCGGCGGCCGCCGGTGCACTCCGGTCGCCCTGGCTCTGCTGCTCAGCGGTGGTCACTGCACTACTCCCCGGATGGCCCGGACTCCCCGGGTTCACCGGAGCATCGATCGAACTTCTGCGTACCGTTCCCCGGTCGCTAGACGCGCGGCGGCGCCCCGGGGTTGCCCGGGGCGCCGGAATCACGCGGTATCGCGGGGGCGATCAGCCGACACGGGTCAGTTTGCTGCCGATGCCCGGCGCGGCGAGGTCGCTCTGCAGCGCCACCGGCACCTTCACCTGGCTGGCCCCTTCACCGACGGTCAGGACGCCGATCTCGGTGCCGGCCTTCGCGGTCTGGGGCAGCTTGCCGTCCCCGGCGGCGAGCTTGAGGTTGACCGTGAGCGACGGCCAGCCGACCGCCTCCACGTCGGCGGTGGCGACGACCGGGGTGTGGCCGCCGAGACCGTCGTCCACGTACCCGACGACATCGCCCTTCTTCACGACGGGCGCGTTCACCAGCATCTTCTGCGTGGCCAGCATGACCTGCTTGCTCGCCGCGATCGCCGTGTCGAGGATCGGGACGCCGTACTGGCCGAGCACCGCGCCGACGATCAGCTGCTTGGTGTTGCCGACCTGCTTCTCGGCGGCGAAGAGCAGGTTGCCTCCGGCCTTGGTGGTGGAGCCGGTCTTGATGCCGAGCGCGCCGTTGCCCGGGATGAGGGTGTTGTAGTTGCGCCACTTCTTGCCGTACTGGTCGGTCCATTCCGGCAGCTTGGTGATCGCGACCAGCTCCGGCATCTCCACGACCTTGAGACCGAGCTTGACCTGGTCCTCGGCGGTGCTGACCGTCGTCGCGTCCAGACCCGAGGGGTCGGTGTACGTCGTGTTGGTCATGCCGAGTTCCTTGGCGGCGTCGTTCATCTTCTTGACGAACGCCTCCTGGTCGCCGCCGGAGTCCCAGCGCGCGAGCAGCCGCGCGACGTTGTTGGCCGAAGGGATCATGATCGCGGCGAGGGCGTCGTACTCGTTGATCTTGTCGCCCGCCTTGAGCGTGCCGACCGTGGACTCGCCCTCGGAGCTCTTGGCGCCGTCGTCGACCGCCGTCTTGTCGATGTCGATCAGCGGCCCCTTCTCCCCCTTCTTGAGGGGGTGGTTCTTCAGGATCACGTACGCCGTCATGGTCTTCGCGACACTGCCGATGGCGACCGGCTTCTGCTCGCCGAAACTGCCGACGGTGCCGAGGCCCGCGGCGGCCATGTAGCCCTGGCCCTCCTTCGGCCAGGGCAGGACCGGGTTGCCGCCGTCGAAGGTGTACGAGGACTTCGCGGTCATCGTGAGCTTCGGCTCGGGCATCGGGCGCACGAGCTGGACGACGGCCAGGATGATCGCGAGGAGCGCGACGAGCGGGGCGTAGATCTTGAACCGCCGGACGGCCGTGCGGATCGGGCTCGGCGGCGGAGGCGGGTTGTTGGTGAGGTCCGCGAGCATGTCGAGCGGCGGCTTGGGCGGCAGCGGCTGCTGAGTGGTCCGCTCGCTCCGCTCGGGTACGGGTACGGGGGCCGGCGTCGCTGCCGCGGGCTTCGCCGGAGCCGGGGCGGATCCCGCGGGCGCGGGCGCGGGCTTCGCCGGGGCCGGGGCCGGGGCGTCGTCCTTGCGCAGCGGTACGAACGTGCTGGCCCGCTCCCCGCCGACCGCCTTCGGCGGCACGGGCCGGGAGGCCGCGGGCTTCTCCGCGGCCGGGGCTGAGGCCTTGGCATCCGGCTTCACGGCCCGGAACACCGCGGTGCGCTCGCTGTCCGCGGCCTCGTCGGAGCCCTTGCCCGCGCCACCGGCCGCGGAATCCACCTTCGGCGCACGGAACACGGCGGTGCGCTCGCTGTCCTCCGACGACGGCTTCGCGGGAGCCGGCTTTTCCGGAGCGGAAGCCGAACCGGAATCCGCAGACTTGGCCGCGGGATCCGCAGGCTTGCCCGCGGGGACCGAACCCGGCTTCACCGTGCGGAACACGGCGGTGCGCTCGCTGTCGTCCGCAGACGGCTTCGCGGCAGCCGGCCGCTCCGGAGCGGAAGCCGAACCGGAATCCGCAGACTTGGCCGCGGGGGTCGTACCCGGCTTCACGGTGCGGAAGACGGCGGTGCGCTCACCGTTCTCCGCAGACGGCTTGGCCGCGGTCTCGGCAGCGGTCGGCCTGTCCGTGGCGGATGCCGAACCGGAATCAGGTCGAGCGGCTCCGGACGGCTTGCCGCCGGAAGCCGGAGCCGGCTTGCCGGACGGGGCGTCGGCGGCAGCCTGAGCGGTGTCGGAACCCGCGGTCGAGGTGTCGGAGGGGGCGGAATCGGAATCCGCCGCGCGGGTCCGCTCGGCGTCGGCTGACTTCGCGGTGGCGGGCGCCGGGGCATCCTTACGGCTCTCCGGGCGCACGGCCCGGAAGACCGCGGTGCGCTCGCTGTCGTGCGCCGACGGTTCGGGCGCAGCCTCGGCGGCGGCGTCCGCGTCGCCCTCGGCGACTGCCGGAGCCGGCTCCGGCTCCGGGGCGACGGCGGGGGCCTTGGCCGGCGCCTTGGCCGGGTCCTTGGCCGGGTCCTTGGCCGGAGCCGCGACCGGGGCCTCGGCCGGGGCGTCCGTACCCGCCTTGGCCGAATCCGGAGCCGGAGCGCCCGTACCCGCCTTGGCCGAATCCGCGGCCGCATCCACCCGTCCGGAGGACCCGGCACCGGCTTCGCCCTCGGGCTCGGCCTCTGCCGCCGCCTCGGGCTCGGTCTCGGCTTCGGTCCCGGACTCGGCTTCGGCTTCGGCTTCGGTCTCGTCTTCGGTCGTGGCCACCCACGCCGCCACCGCGTCGCGCAGCGGATCCCGGTCCTCGCCGGAAGCGGCGGCGGAGGTCCCGGACTCGGGTTCCCGCGGCCGGAACACCGACAGCCTCGGGTCACGCTCCGCGGAGGACATCGCCGCCCCCGGCGCTCCTTCATCAACCGACTTGTCGGGGGACTCGCCCGCCACCAGTTCCTCCTCGATCGCCACCACGTTCGGCTGTCCGAATGTCTAACAGTGTCCCGTCTAGGGGGCATCGCCCCCGTGCTAGACGAGAACGACATACTTGCCAGTTCCCCCACAAAGCGACCACGCGCTCTCGACAGATGAATGTGAGAGGCGTCACCCTGTCACTCATCCACGCGGGGAGGCATGGATGGGCAGGAGCCGCAGAACAATTCCGGAGGAGCTTCTGCTGCTCGCTTTGGACCCGACCACGGGTACCACGGCGCAGCCGCAGTCGCTCGACCTCGGCCTGGCCGGGGCACAGCTAGTAGAGCTGGCTCTGGCAGGACGGATAGCCCCTGACGGGGATCGTATCGCCGTGGTGATGCCACGGCCGACAGGAGATCCGACTCTGGACTCCGCACTGGAACTGCTGCGCAGGCGCGGCAGCCCGGTACGGGCCGTCCACTGGATCGGTGGACCCCGGCTGGGGCTCCGCCAGATTTACCTCGCTCATCTGGAGCGTTGCGGCATGGTGCATGCCGTCGCGGGCCAGATGTGCGGAGTGCTGCCGACGACTCGCTACCAGGCGACCGACACGGCGATCAGCCGGGAGATCCGTGCCCGGCTCGACAGTGCGATCCGCACCGGTGTACCGCCGGACCCGCGGACCGCGGCGCTCGCCGCACTGGCCCACGCGGTCGGACTCGGCAAGCACCTGTACCCCGGCAACGAGGGGCGGTCGTCCAGGTCCCGGCTGCGGGATCTGATCCGGCACGACCCGATGGGCGGTCTCGTGGCGCACGCCGTCATGGACGTCCAGAACGGTGTGGCTGCGCAGCCGCGCCGCGACCGCGCACCGGCGGCCCCGCCGCCCGCCCGGGCCACGGCGAACGGTGTTCCGCTGCAGGCTCGCCGGACGGGCGCGATGGCTCGCGCCGGTGTGGCCGCGCACTGATCGGATCCGCAAGAACCACCGGACCGAAGGAATTTCGGATCCACGGCTTTACCGATTCACCGCTCCACCGAACCGCCATCGCCGCAACCGGCGTCCCCGATGACCCGGTTCGGGAGCCGCCAGCGCGCGGGACGGCGGGGCCGGTCCGCCGGCCCCGCCGTCCCGCGCGTCCGCATTTCCGGGCCGTTCTCCGGCGCCGCCCCGCCCTTCGGTGGCAGTCTGCTCACCATCAGACACGCAGAGAGACAGAACAGAAGAAGGCGGAGGTGCCGTCCACGTGGCGTCCAATGTCAATCCCACCGTCCGACGCCGCCGACTGGGCATGGAGTTGCGCAAGCTCCGCGAGGACAAGGGCATGACGGCCGAGCAGGTCGCCGAACGCCTGCTCGTCTCCCAGTCGAAGATCAGCAGGCTGGAGAACGGCCGCCGTTCCATCAGCCAGCGCGACGTCCGTGACCTGTGCGACGTGTACGAGGTCGAGGACCGCCGGCTCGTCGACTCCCTCATGCAGATGGCCAAGGACTCCCGCCAGCAGGGCTGGTGGCACGCCTTCGGCGACATCCCGTACAGCGTGTACATCGGCCTCGAGACCGATGCGGCCAGCCTGCGCACCTACGAACCCCAGATGGTGCCCGGCCTGCTCCAGACCCCGGAGTACGCCCAGGCCCTCATCCGCGGCGCGCTGCCCGAGACCGCTCCGGCCGATGTCGAGAAGCGCGTACAAGTGCGCATGCACCGGCAGAAACGGCTCTCCGAAACGGACAACAACAATCCTGACGTCGGGCCGTTGCGGCTGTGGGCGGTCATCGACGAAGCCGCACTCCGCCGCCACGTCGGCGACCCGCAACTGATGATCAAACAGCTCGAGTACTTGATAGAGCAGTCCGAGCAGCCGTACATCACCGTGCAGGTGATGCCGTTCTCGATGGGCGCCCATCCGGGCGTGAACGGCCAGTACGCGATCCTCGAGTTCCCGGACGCATCGGACTCGACCGTGGTCTACATCGAGGGCGTGACGAGCGATCTGTACCTGGAGAAGGCCAACGACGTCCAGAAGTACAGCGTGATGTACGAGCACCTGCGCGCGCAGGCCCTCAACGTGGAGCAGACGCGTCAGTTCATCGCCGAGATCATCGGCCAGTACGCGGGCGGCGCGAAGTAGGAGCGGGGAAGCCGGAACCCGTACCGGGAAGCAGGTAAAAAGGGAGAAAACCGGGCAGGTGGCGAGGGGGGTCGGCACGGTACACCGTCACTCCCCGGCCACAGAAGTCCTGAATGGAATATGCCACTCGGTCGGGTGAATGACCCCTTCACCTGTCGAGAGGTGCCGGTAGCGTCGATCACGTCGGTCAGGGAAGCGAAATGGCCGACACCCCACTGGCACGACTCGCTGAACCGGAGAGAAACATGGCTATTCGTCAGGGCGCCACGGACAACTGGATCAAGTCCTCCTACTCCGGCGGAAACGGTGCTTGCGTCGAGGTCAAGTCCCCCGTCGTGGAGGCCATCGCGGTCCGCGACTCGAAGGTTCAGGACGGTCCGTCCCTCACCTTCGCGCCGGGTTCCTGGACCTCGTTCGTCGCCGACGTCACCGAGGGCCGGCTGGGACGCCTCGTCTGAACGTCACGGCGTACGGCCCCGCCGATCCCTCCTCTGCACCACGCGCAACGACCGCATTACCCGCACCACTGCCTGAAGCCCTCTCGACTGGCCCGCCGTCCCGGCCGAGGGGGCTCGGCCATGTCCGGATCCGGACCCGCCTACCGGAGCTCCCCCACGTACCGGTCCGTCCCCGGCACCGTCGGGATGAAGGGCGCCACCAGCTCCACCCGCCCCAGCCCCGCCTCCGCCACCTCGGCGTCCAGGCCCTGGAACCGGTCCCAGCAGGTGCGCGGATCGGCCTCCAGGAACCACAGCAGCGTCAGCCGTGTGTCGACCCCCTCCACCTGCTTGACGTACGTCATCCGGTCACCGGGCAGCGGGGTCGGCCGGAAGACCGTGACCATCGCCGCGGGCGAGCCGTGCAGCCGCTCGGGCAGGGCGCGCGAGCGCAGCCACTCCAGCAGCTCCGCCCGCTGCTCGGGGCCGTCGGCGTCGACGACCTGGAGGACCAGGCCGGCGTACGGGTGGTCGAGGGCGTGGAAGTCCCGGGGGCCCGCGGCCCCGTCGCGGTAGACCGTGGCCTCGTGGTCCTGGAAGGCCGTGAAGACGTGGGTGCGGTCCTGGTAGACGCGGCCGTCCCGGTTCAGCCGCTTGTTGATGCCGACGGTCCACTTCATGTGCTCGTCGTAGCGGCCCTCGGTGACCCAGTAGGTGGAGATGTAGCACCCGGCGGTGACGGGCTGGGCCACGGCCGACTTCTCCGGGTAGCGCAGCTGCTGGAGCTCACGGGTCGCGACCCAGCGTCGGCCCGCGTACATCCAGGGCATGGCCATGGCGCCGGCGTAGTAGTGGTCGTCCTCGTACCAGCGGTTGTACGCGTACTCGTGGCCCGGGTGCGGCTCCACCATGGTGATCAGGGCGTGGCCGGGGCGGACCCCGTACGGGCCCACGGCCGCCAGGTCGGCGTACTCCCCTGCCCGGGTGTCCTCGCGGTGCTCGTGTGTCGTCATGCCCAAGGGTCTAGCTGATGTGGCGTCAGATGACGAGTCCTCGCGTCACGTTCCGCTCCGCGACGGGTGGATGCCGCCGGCACGCTTCGAGATCCGGCGGGGATCCGCCCCCTTCCCTCCTCGGCGCCCCGCCCGTAATCTGACGCACCGTCAAGTACAGGGCTCGGCGCCGGGAGGCACGCGCATGCTGCTGCAAGGGAAGACCGTCATCGTCTCCGGCGTCGGGGCCGGGCTGGGTCACCAGGTCGCCGCCGCCGTCGTACGGGACGGCGGGAACGCCGTGCTCGGGGCGCGGACCGAGGCCAATCTCGCCAAGTCCGCCGCCGAGATCGACCCCGACGGCCGGCACACCGCGTACCTGCCCACCGACATCGGCGACGAGGGCCGGTGCGCGTCCCTCGCCGCCCTCGCGCGGGAGCGGTTCGGCGGGATCGACGCCGTCGTGCACGTCGCCGCCTGGGATTCGTACTTCGGGGGGCTCGAAGACGCCGACTTCGGCACCTGGCAGCAGATCCTCGACGTGAACCTGCTGGGCACGCTGCGGATGACCCGGGCCTGCCTGCCCGGGCTCAAGGAGCGCGGCGGATCCGTCGTCATCATCGGCACGCAGTCCGCCGTCGCCGCGCCCAACGAGGTGCAGCAGGCCGCCTACGCCGCCTCCAAGGGGGCCCTGACCTCGGCCATGTACTCGATGGCCCGCGAGCTCGGCCCGCACCGGATCCGGGTCAACACGGTGCTGCCCGGATGGATGTGGGGACCGCCCGTGCAGGCGTTCGTCACCTTCACGGCGCACACCGAAGGGGTACCCGAGGCCGAGGTGCACCAGCGGCTGACCGACCGGATGGCGCTGCCCGACCTGGCCACCGACGGGGACGTCGCCGACGCCGCGGTGTTCCTCGCCTCCGACCGGGCACGGGCGATAACCGGCCAGTCCCTGCTGGTCAACGCCGGTGAGCTGATGAGATGACGGATCCGAGCCTCCTCGGCGGCCCGGCGTCGGATCGTATGCTCACCGCATGACTCCGACCGACAACGCGATGCGCAGGGCGCTCCGGCGGGCCCGCGACGGCGTCGCGCTCGACGCGACCGAGGCGGCCGTACTCCTCCAGGCACGCGGCGCGGACCTCGAAGACCTCGCCGCCTCCGCCGCCCGGGTCCGCGACGCCGGGCTCGCGGCCGCCGGGCGGCCCGGCGTCATCACGTACTCGAAGAGCGTCTTCATCCCGCTGACCCGCCTGTGCCGCGACAAATGCCACTACTGCACCTTCGCGACCGTCCCGGGCAAGCTCCGCCGGGCCGGCCACGGGATGTTCATGTCCCCCGACGAGGTGCTCGACATCGCCCGCCGGGGCGCCGCGCTCGGCTGCAAGGAAGCGCTCATCACCCTCGGGGACAAACCCGAGGAGCGCTGGCCCGAGGCCCGCGAGTGGCTGGAGGCGGCGGGCTACAGCGACACGATCTCCTACGTGCGGGCCGTCTCGATCCTGATCCTGGAGGAGACCGGGCTCCTCCCCCACCTGAACCCCGGTGTGATGTCGTGGGCCGACTTCCAGCGTCTCAAGCCCGTCGCCCCCTCGATGGGGATGATGCTGGAGACCACGGCCACGCGCCTGTGGTCCGAGCCCGGCGGCCCGCACTTCGGCTCCCCCGACAAGGAGCCGGCCGTACGCCTGCGGGTGCTGGAGGACGCCGGACGGTCCTCCGTGCCCTTCACCTCCGGGCTGCTGATCGGCATCGGCGAGACGTACGAGGAGCGCGCGGAGTCGCTGTTCGCGCTGCGCCGGGTCGCGCGCTCGTACCACGGCGTGCAGGAGCTGATCATCCAGAACTTCCGCGCCAAGCCGGACACGGCGATGCGCGGCATGCCCGACGCCGAGCTGGACGACCTCGTCGCCACGGTGGCCGTCGCCCGGCACATCATGGGCCCCTCCGGCTGCCTGCAGGCGCCGCCCAACCTGGTCGACGGCGAGTACGCGCGCCTGATCGGCGCCGGCATCGACGACTGGGGCGGCGTCTCGCCGCTGACCCCCGACCACGTGAACCCCGAGCGGCCGTGGCCGCAGATCGACGTACTGGCCGAGCAGTCCGCGGCGGCCGGCTTCGAGCTGCGCGAGCGGCTCTGCGTGTACCCGGAGTTCGTGCAGCGCGGCGAGCCGTGGCTGGACCCGCGGCTGCTGCCGCACGTACGGGCCCTGGCCGATCCGCGGACGGGCCTGGCGAACCCGGACGCCGAGGTCGTCGGCCGTCCCTGGCAGGAGCCGGAGGAGGGTTTCGGCTCGTACGGGCGCACCGACCTGCACGCCACCATCGACACCGAGGGCCGCACCGGAGACCGGCGCGAGGACTTCGACCACGTCTACGGGGACTGGGAGGCGCTGCGCGAGGCGGCCGCCCCCGGCATGGTCCCCGAGCGCATCGACACCGACGTACGGGCGGCGCTCGCGCAGGCCGCCGACGATCCGACGAAGCTCACGGACGGGCAGGCCCTCGCCCTGCTGCACGCGGACGGGCCGGCGCTGGACGCCCTGTGCCGGATCGCGGACGACCTGCGCAAGTCGGTGGTGGGCGACGAGGTCACGTACATCGTCACGCGGAACATCAACTTCACGAACGTCTGCTACACCGGCTGCCGCTTCTGCGCCTTCGCGCAGCGCCGCACGGACGCCGACGCGTACACGCTGTCGCTGGACCAGGTCGCCGACCGGGCGGCCCAGGCCTGGGACGTGGGCGCGGTCGAGGTGTGCATGCAGGGCGGCATCCACCCGGACCTGCCGGGGACCGCGTACTTCGACATCGCGCGCGCGGTGAAGAAGCGGGTGCCGGGCATGCACGTGCACGCGTTCTCGCCGATGGAGGTCGTCAACGGGGCCACGCGGACGGGCATGTCCGTACGGGAGTGGCTGACGGCCGCCAAGGAGGCCGGGCTGGACTCCATCCCGGGAACGGCGGCGGAGATCCTGGACGACGAGGTCCGCTGGGTGCTGACCAAGGGCAAGCTGCCGACGGCGGACTGGATCGACGTCATCACGACGGCGCACGAGCTGGGGATCCGCTCCTCGTCGACCATGATGTACGGGCACGTGGACCAGCCGCGGCACTGGCTGGGGCACTTCCGCACGCTGGCCCGCATCCAGGAGCGGACGGGCGGCTTCACGGAGTTCGTGACGCTGCCGTTCATCCACACGAACGCTCCGGTGTACCTGGCGGGCATCGCCCGGCCCGGTCCGACGGTCCGCGACAACCGCGCGGTGACGGCGATGGCCAGGATCCTGCTGCACCCGCACATCACCAACATCCAGACGAGCTGGGTGAAGCTGGGCGCGGAGGGCGCGGCCGAGATGCTGCGCTCGGGGGCCAACGACCTCGGCGGGACGCTGATGGAGGAGACCATCTCCCGCATGGCCGGGTCGGGTTACGGCTCGTACAAGTCCGTACGGGACCTCGTCGCGGTCGCGGAGGCCGCGGGCCGGCCCGCGAAGGCCCGTACGACGCTGTACGGGGAGGTTCCGCAGGAGCGCCAGGACGCGGCCCGCGCCTCGGACGGGCACCTGCCGGAACTGCTGCCCGTGCTGGACTGAGAGCGCGCGCGAGGGGCCCGGCCGGGGAACGCTCCCGGCCGGGCCCTTCGCGGTGACGGCCGGGGATCAGCCGACGAGGAGGTCCTTCTTGAGCTGCTTCAGCTCGCGGGCGTCGATGCCGAGCCCGTCCTTCAGGTAGCGGTCGAAGGTGCCGTACCGCGCCTTCACCTCGTCGTAGCCGGAGTTGAGGTATTCGGCGCGCACGTCGAGCATCGGCTTGTAGACGGCGGCCTGCGGGGCCGGCAGGTGCGAGAGGACCGCTTCGTTGGCGGCCTTGCGGTAGCCGTTGCTGGCCAGGTAGTCGGCCATGACGGTGTCGCCCGGCACACCGAGGGCGGTCAGCAGGGAGGCGTTCGCCCAGCCGGTGCGGTCCTTGCCGGCGGTGCAGTGGAAGAGGACGGCGCGGTCGCGGTCGCGCTCCATGCCCTCGAAGACCTGGCCGTACGCCTTCTTGCCGCCCTCGCCGCCGACCATCGCCTTCTCGGCGTCGACCATGGCCTTGACGGCCTCGTCCGGGGACTTGGGCAGGGCCTGGAAGGAGCCGGAGCCCGCGAAGACGTCGGCGACGGTGTACTCGGCGCCGGCCGGGACCTTGTCGGGGCCGGCGGTGCGCTCGCTCTCCATGCGGAGGTCGAAGACGTTCTTGACGCGCAGCCGCTGGAGCTTGGCCAGGTCGGCGGCGGTCAGCTTGTCGAGGGCGTCGGAGCGGTAGATCTCGCCCATCTTGACCCACTGGCCGGTGGTGGTGCGGTAGCCGCCCGCGTCGCGGAAGTTGACCGCTCCTTCGAGCTTGACGAGGCGGTCGGCGAGGTGCAGGCCCGCGCCGCGGTCGGGCTCGAAGTCGAACCACTGGCGGTCGGCGGCGGGCAGCCCCGACACCACGGCGGTGCCCTGGGCGCCGCCCTTGGCGACGACCTTGCCGTTCGCCTTGATCTCGACCCGCTTGGCGCCCTGGGCCTTCCACTCCAGCGTGAACCGGCCGTCGGCGCCGGCGGTGACGGTGGCTTCGGTGAAGGGGATGGAGGTGCGGCTGTGGTGGTGCCCGGTCCAGGGGAGGTCCCACCCCGTGGAGGCCGAGGCGGCGGTGGCGGCGGGGGCCGCGACCAGGGAAGCGGTGAGCGCGGAGGCGACGGCGGTCGCGGCGAGGAGTGCCTTCTTCATGTACTCGAGGCTGTTGGCCGTCGGAGAACTCTGCATGAACGAGACATGGCCTGAACCGACCGGCTCCAAGGCGAGTGGCAAAACGTGCCACCCGTCGATCAAGGCGCGCCACCTGGGTATCTGCCGGTCGTTTCGGGCCGGATGTGGACGAGACGTCGAGGGATCGTGATACGAATTCCGGCCGTTCTGCACGCGCATACGGCTTGCTGGACGCCCTCGTTCCGGATTCGATCAGACGTGTCCATTACAGTGCGCGCCAGAGCATGCCGGGCGGGGCAGGGGGATCGCGATGGACGACACGACGACCGAAAAGCACTCCATACCGGCGGGTCCCGGCACCGGCCCGCGGCCGGCGGGCCGGGACGAGCCCGCGGGCGGGACCGGGAGCGGAATCGGGCCCGGCCACGGAGGCGGCGCCGGGCCCGCGGCAGGGAGCGGCGCCGATGCCGGCGGTACGGTCCGCATCGCGGGCGGGGCCGCCGCCGCGGCCGGGATCGCGGCCCGGGTCGGGCGCGGCCCCGAGACCGCGGGCGGCCGCGCCCCCGGCGCAACGCTCGGCGGAACCCTGGGCGGGCGGACCCGGGTCACCACCGGGCTCTGGGGCCGGGCCGAACAGCAGGACTTCCGCAGCCGCGTCCGCGGCACGCTCCTCGGCTCCGCCGTCGGCGACGCCCTCGGCGCCCCCGCGGCCGGGCTCTCCCCCGACTCCAGCCGCGAGGCCCACGGCCCGCAGGGCCTGACCGAGCCCGCCCCCGGCCCGCACGGCCCCCGCGGCACGGTCACCGCCGCCACCCAGCTCACCCTGTTCACCGTCGACGGGCTGATCCGCGCCCACGTACGCCGCGACACCGGCGCCTGGCACCCGCCCACCGACATCCACCGCGCGTACCTGCGCTGGGCCGCCACCCAGCACGACTGGGGCCCCGACGAGCGCCGCAAGGACATCGGCTGGCTCGCGCGGCAGGAGTGGCTCTACGCCCGCCGCGCCCCCGACCGCGCCTGCCTCACCGGCTTCGCCGACGACGTCCTCGGCACCCTCGACCAGCCGAAGAACCCGACCGCCCGCAACGCGGCCGCGGCCGCCCGCTCCGCACCCTTCGGCCTGCTGGTCGGCTGGGAGCCCGGGCTCGTCCTCCAGCTCTCCACCGAGTGCGCGGCGCAGAGCCACGGCCACCCCGCCGCGTACCTCACCGCCGGCGCCCTCGCCGTCATCGTCCACGGCCTGACCCGCGGCGACTCCCTCGACGCGGCGGTCCAGCGCGCCCTCGGCCTGCTCGGCGCCCGCCCCGGCCACCAAGCCGTCACCGACGCCCTCCAGCGCGCGCTCGCGGCCGTCACGCAGGGCCCGCCGTCGGCGAAAGCCGTCGCCGCACTCGCCTCGGGCGACGGCCTCGGCGGCCTCGGCGCCACACACGGCACGGACGGCACCGGTGGTACGGGCAGCACCGGCAGCACCGGCAGCACCGGCAGCCACGATGCCGAGAACGCGCTCGCCGTGGCCGTCTACTGCGCGCTCGTCGCCGAGGACATCCCGCACGGCCTGCGCCTCGCCGTCAACCACGGCGGGGACTCCGCCTCGGCCGGCGCCCTCTGCGGAGCCCTGCTCGGCGCCCTGCACGGCGAGACCGCCCTCCCGGGCGCCTGGCTCGCCGACCTCGAAGGCCGGGCCACCCTCCTGGAAATCGCCGACGACTTCGCCCTCGAAATGACCCAGGGCCCCTCCCTGCACGGACCGAAGGTCTCCCCCTCCGGCTGGCAGGCCCGCTATCCCACCGACATGGGCTGACGCCCCCTCAACAATCCGACGCGCAGGCCTTAGCGTGGCCCTCCATCGAAGAGCCACGGAGGTGCCCCAGCCATGCGGATCGCCACGACCATCTTCCTGACGGACCACACCCTCTCCCCCGTCCGCCTCGCCCGCGCTCTGGAGGAGCGCGGGTTCGCCGGGCTCTACCTCCCCGAGCACACGCACATCCCCGTCAGCCGCGACACCGCCGCGCCCATGGGCGGCGACCTCCCCGAGATGTACGGGCGCACCCTCGACCCCTTCGTCGCCCTCGGCCAGGCCGCCGCCGTGACCGGACGGCTCACCCTCGGCACCGGCATCACCCTCGTCACCCAGCACGACCCGATCGCCCTCGCGAAGCAGGTCGCCACGCTCGACCACCTCTCCGGCGGCCGCTTCACCCTCGGGATCGGCTACGGCTGGAACGTGGAGGAGGCCGCCGACCACGGCGTCGAGTGGCGCACCCGCCGCGAGCTGGTCCGGGACCGGATGGCCCTGATGCGCGCCCTGTGGGCCCCGGAACCCACCGCGTACGTGGGCCAGTTCTCCTCCGTCCAGGCCAGCGAGGCCCACCCCAAGCCGGTCCTGGCGCCGCGCGAGCTCGGCCCCGGCGACCTCCTGCACGGCCCCCGCACCCTGATCGGCGGCGCGGCCGGCCCGAAGCTCTTCGCGGCCATCGCCGACCACGCCGACGGCTGGCTCCCCATCGGCGGGGGCGGCCTCACCGAGTCGCTGCCGGTGCTGCGCCAGGTCTGGGAGACCGCGGGCCGCGACCCGAAGAACCTCCAGGTGGTCCCGTACGCGGTCCACCCGAGCCCGGGCAAGCTCTCCCACTACGCGGACCTCGGCATCGAGGAGGTCGTCCTCCAGCTCCCCTCGGCGCAGGAGCCCGAAATCCTGCGCGTCCTGGACGACTTCGCGCAGTACCTGTAATTCGTTCGACGCGGGCGCGCGGCCGGCCCGACGATGGCCCCCGAAAGGGGGCTGATCCACATGCCGGGCCAGCAGAAGCGCAAGCGAAGCAGGGAACGTGCCCACCGCCGGGCGGCGGCCGTACGCGGCCACTGGGAACCGCTGTTCTCGACGCAGGTGCAGGCGGAGCTGAAGGAGTACATCCACCGCCTCTACGCCGAGCGCAGCGTCGACCCCGAGTGCGTGCGGATCGACCAGTTCTGCGGCCGCCTCACCCACCCGACGTCCTACCGGGTGAGCGTCTTCGTCCCGGAGGGTTCCGCATGAGCTTCCGGTGGGAGAGCATCCCGGCCGGCGTCCGCGAACAGGCCGACGGATACGTCCTCCAGGACCGCCACATGTACGCGGTCCGCGCGGTCTGGGAGGCCGGGCGCGTCTCGGGGCTCGGCCTCAGGGAGGCCCAGGACCTGGTCGGCGCCCGCTACGCGCACTTCGGCGACCGGGTGGCCCGCACCCCCGACTCCCCGGTCGACCTCGACTCCCTGGCGGCCCGCGCCGCCGGGTTCCCCGGACGCGTGGTGGCCGTCGAGGCCGTCTGGGACGGGGACACGGTCCACGGCTGGTTCGTGGAGCTGCTGGCCGTCACAGACGCCCCGGCCGGCCGGCACCACCTGGCCACCGTCCACCGGGGCACGGCCGCCGCGGTGGCCACCCGCGCCGGCACGGCCCTGGCCGACCACCTGGGAGTCCCCTTCCACTTCCCGAGCCTGACGGCGACCTCCTGACGAACCGGTGCGCACAGCCCCACGACTCCCGAGGTGACCACCTCGTCCCATGCGGGGGCCGCCTGCCGACGGTAGAAGCGGATGAGCGCGCTGGTGTCGATGAGGAAGCTCTCGCTCACGCAGCCGATCGCCTTCCCGGCTCGTCCGCGCCGTCCGCGCCATCGCCGTCGGCCGAGCTCCGCCCAGACCGTTTTCCCCATCATGCGGTCGGTGACGCCCCAGTCGGCGGCGACGGCATCGACGATCCGCAGCCCGCGGCCGCCCACGGCCCGGTCCGCGTTCCTTGGCGGCGTCACCGGGGCCTGAGCTGCGGCCGGCCGGCGTCAGGGGAAGTCCGGGGGTTTCCCGGCAGTCCACTGTCCTTCCGTGTCGGTCCGGGCCGTCAAGGGCGCTCACTTCGTTCGCGTCGCTTCGCGA